>CAZKAZ010000018.1:18235-73351 GCA_964550765.1 uncultured bacterium
TTATACCGCGCCGATCAGCACAGTTACATCCTCTACCCAAATAAAACCTTGCCGCGTTTTCTGGAGAAAAATCGCGTTGACCCGGAGCAGGTTGCTGATTTTAGCTTAATTTCAACACTGCTTGAACGCGGCGATCCGTCACTGATGGTGAAAGATGAGAACGGCGATTATCACTTTAATGGCGACTTCAAAAACGTGCGCAGTGTCAAGCAAACCTTAGAACGCCTACAAGAAGATGCTGAGTTAGCGCCTTTGGTCGCGCTCGAGGGTGAGGCTATCTGTCAACTTTTTGAGGATGTTTTTGACCATGCCTCGTTTACGGGTCGCTCGAGCACCTTTTTTGCCTACGAAGGCCTCGGCAGCATCTACTGGCACATGGTCTCGAAACTGCTCTTGGCAGTTCAAGAATGCTACTTGCAGGCTTGCCGCGCAGGTGAACCTACCGAAATCCTGCAGCAACTCAAAGCCCACTACTACGACATTCGCTCAGGCATTGGCTTTAACAAATCACCAGAAGTGTATGGGGCGTTTCCTACTGACCCGTATTCACACACACCCGCTGGGCAAGGTGCTAAACAACCGGGGATGACCGGGCAAGTGAAAGAAGAAATCCTCACGCGGGCGAAAGAACTGGGCTTATTTGTGGAAAATGGTCAACTTGTCTTTGATTTTAGTTTGTTGCAGCAGCAGGAATGGCTCGAGCACCCCACCACCTTCCACACCCTTGACGTGCAGCAGCATTCACAGCAACTTGAACTGCCTGCGGGCGCGTTTGCCTATACCTATTGCCAAGTGCCTGTGGTGTGTGTACGTGCCGAGACGCCTGCGATTGTGGCTCATCTGGCGGGTGGACAAACGCAACATATCGCGGGTAATCGCCTAGACGGTGAACACAGTCGGCGTATTTTGCAGCGAACAGGTGAAGTGATGTGGCTCGAGGTTCACGTGCCTCATGGCTAATTAGTTGCCAAAGGTTTGGGCGTGCAATCAAACACATGATGTCTGAGCAAAATGCCTTTGGGTGGGTTGAGAGCAAAGTTGCTCGAGCTGCCTGATGTGGTGGGTGGCTCGAGGTTTCGTATTTTACGTCTGGAGAATCACGTTCAAGCTAGGTCATTCAAGCTAGGTTATTGCCCAGCTAAAACTGGGTGGTGTTTTTGGCGTAAGTCTGTTGCAAGTAAGCTTCAACTTGTTCACCGAGGCCGTATTTTTCGCACAAGCGTTTGACTTGTCTGTCAAAGGCGGTTTTTTGGATGTCGCGCTCGAGCTGCCCGCGCAGTGTGCGCAACACATCAGGCACGCTGGCTTGTGGCATGCTGTCGGCTTCAACGTCGAGGCTCTCAAAAGCATCTTCTAAAAAAATCCGCGCTAGTGGCCCCATAAAATTGCCAAACAAACGTGTCAGTTCGGTAATAAAATCTTGGCTGACCGTGGGGCTGTCGGCTAGTTCAACCAACCCTTGCGACATGAGGTTTTCAGCGAGTGACACCACATCGGCGATATTTTTGTTCATATCTCGTGCTACATCCGCTAACGGACGCGGGCCGCTGATGTCGATTTGGGTGAGAAAATCCAGCGTCTCGGGGCGCAATTCCACTGTGCCTTGGTTTTGCACCACGGGCAGTAACGTCAATATGCTATCTGCCCCCAATGAGGTTGCGGCTTGCTTTTGCGGGGCGGGGGCGGGCGTTTCAGGTTCGGGGGGCGGTTGGGTGGTTTCTTCGTCGATGGCTTCCATGAAGTCCGTTACCAGTTGGGATAAGCCGGAGACAAAGTCACCACTGACCGCTGGGCTGCTGGCAAACTCGACATAATCTTGGTCAATAAGTTCTTCAGCCACATCAATGACGCTATCGATGGGAATACCCAAACGGCCAGCGATGTCACCGAGGCTGCGTGCGCCGTCAATTTGCATAAACAAGTGAAGCGCCTGTAGCCGCAACTCGACTGTGCCTTGGTTTTGGTTGTTAATTACGGGTGTTAGCACCGTATCGGCAGTGATTTGGGTGTCTTCTACTACGTCACTAAAGTCATCGGGTGGTTGACTATCGCGAAACTTGTTGACCTCTAAAAGCAGGTTGTTGAGCGACAATTGCACACTGTGCTGGGGGGCGGCCACTTGGGTACGAAAATTAAAGCCACCACTCGACCATGACTCGAGCGCTGCGAGTGCTGGCACACCTTGCAATTTACCCACTTCAATATGAACAATTTGTCCGTTATTGAAGAAAATTTCCCCCACGCGGTTGCGGGCGTTGCGCAGTTGCAACACGCCGCTGACTTGGTTGAGGGTGAGGTATTGCAAGAGGTTGCCTAGGATGCCTTCCTCGAGTTGTCCCTGTAGCAAAATTCTCATTTAAGTAGCGTTGTCCACTCTCCAGATAAATACTGCTCTCTAGATAAATACTTCTGTTGACGCTCTTGCGCCCTCACGCCCATATACACGTTCCCACTGTCAGGCTATTCGTTGTTAAGCTCTTTGTTGTTAAGCGCTTTGTTGTTAAGCGCTTCGTTGTCACGTTGCCATTGTCAGCTTCTCACTGTTTCCACTTTCACGTGTATAGAGCCGCGTGTATAGGGTCGTGTCTGCATGGTCATGTCTGCATGGTCATGTCTGCACGCCCACATTATTAACTCTATCAGAAACTACCTGAAAAACTTGTGATAATCCCGATGTGCCCTCGAGCATGGCTATCTATACCGTGTGATGCAGCAAAGATACAGCAAAATTGTCAGAACCAGTAAAATGCTTCCTTTGCAACGTCAGGTGACCCTTCACAACGTCAGGTCAAAAGGGCACATCAAGACTGCCGCTATCTTGGGGTTGCTGATAGTTGGGTGTGCGGGCAGCCAATAACCGCTCGCGGTGCAAGGTGAGGTGCACTTGCAACCAAGGACAGGCGTCTTGAATATCATTCACGCGGTGTTCGTCAATCCCTAAACTTTCTGCGGCATAAGTAAACGTGCCTTGGGCAGTGCGCACTTGCAAATGAAGCGGCAAACGGCCATAGAATTCGTCCACGTAGGAACGAAAGTCCTCGAGCTGCTTTTCACTTACCTGAGCTAAGTCAAAGTGCACCACCGCCACTTGGGGCAAGTCGTTTTTGCTATCCCAGCGAATGAGCTTATCGGCCACTAACCGCACGGCGCCGCCGTCTTCACTGCTCACTTCACAGACCACCACCGCCGGGGCGTCATCGAGTAGCAGGTCAGCAATGGCTTCGTAGGTGCGGCTAAACGCCACTACTTCGCGGCTGCCGGAGGCATCAGCAATATCAAAGCGCGCCATCATGTTGCCACTGCGGGTAGACTTTTTAACCACGTTTTGCAGTAATCCTGCGAGCACCACTTTGCCCTTGTTGACGCCGTGTTCTTGCACCTGCTGATTAAACCAGCGTTCGACTTTATCGACCTGGCAGTGTGCTGCCTCGGCGAGGCCAGGGTAGCTGTTCATGGGGTGGTCGCTAATGTAAAGACCCAACGCGTCTTTTTCAAAGCGGAGTTGCTCGAGCGCTTTCAGCGGTTCAGCGTTGTTTAATGTTGGTGGCGGCACTTCGTCTGCACCAAACAGCCCCAGTTGCCCCGACGCCGCTTGTTCGCGCTGGGCTGCGCCCCACTTAATGTAGGCATCCAAGTTAGCTAGCAGTTGCGCCCGTTCGCCTACGGCATCAAACGCCCCCGCTTTAATGAGGTGCTCGGTGGCACGCTTGTTGACGAGACTAGCGTCAATGCGCTTGCAAAAGTCGGCAAAGTCCTTAAAACTGCCTTGTTCTCGCTCGGCTAGAATATGCTCGACGGCAGCATCGCCTACATTTTTGATGCCATACAACCCAAAACGCACCACGTCACCAACGGGCGTAAAATCTCCCCGTGATTCGTTGATATCCGGCGGTAACACCTCGATACCCAAGTGCCGAGCGTCACTAACATACTCGGCTACCTTATCTGAATTGGCGCGTTCAACCGAGAGTAGTGCCGCCGTAAACGACACCGGATAGTGGGCTTTGATGTAGGCCGTTTGGTATGACAACGCCCCGTAGGCTGCACTGTGGCTTTTGTTGAAACCGTAGTTGGCGAATTTCTCGAGCAAATCAAAAATGCCTTCTGCTTCGGCTTTGGGGATGTTCTTGTTTTTAGCACCAGCAATAAAAATCGCCCGCTGTTTTTCCATTTCGGCGACTTTTTTCTTGCCCATTGCCCGCCGCAGCAAATCTGCTTCGCCTAAGCTATAGCCCGCGACCGCTTGGGCAATCTGCATAATTTGTTCTTGGTACACCGGAATGCCGTACGTTTCTGCCAAGATAGGGGCTAAGTACTGTTCCGCTTGGGGAAAATCATCGTAAGTGACCTCTTCTTGGCCGTGATGGCGGCGAATGTAGGTAGGAATATTCTCCATTGGCCCCGGACGATAAAGTGCCGACACCGCAATTAAATCTTGAATGCGGCGCGGTTTGAGTTTTTTGAGGGTATCGACCATGCCCGCGCCCTCAAACTGAAACACGCCAGCGGCTTCACCACGTGAGAGTAGCGCCATGGTTTTTTCGTCATCTGCGGGAAAATTATCTGGCTCGAGTGTGACCCCTTGGGCGGCTTTGATAATGCGCACGGCTGTTTCAATAAACGTCAGCGTGCGCAGCCCCAAAAAGTCCATCTTGATAAACCCTAAGTCTTCAACGCTGGTCATGTCGTACTGACAGACAATAGGGTCATCGCCGCGCTTAAAAACAGGCGCCAGTTCGGTAATGGGGTCTCGAGCGATAATCACCCCGGCTGCGTGCACCGACGCGTGCCTGGTGAGGCCTTCTAAACTCTTGGCCACATCCACAAAGGTATTGGCACCGCTGTCGTACATGTCGCGTAAGTCTTTGACTTCGTCCATGGCTTTTTGAATGGGGGTTGAGCGCCCAAACACCACCGGAATCAACTTAGCGAACGCGTCGGCGTCACTGTAAGGGGCTTCGAGCACTCGAGCGGCATCCTTAATGGCGGCTTTACTTGCCATCGTCCCAAAGGTGGCAATGTGGGCAACTTTATCTTCGCCGTACTTGTGGCGCACGTAGTCAATCACCTCATCGCGGCGGTTATCGGCAAAGTCAATATCAAAGTCCGGCATGCTGACCCGTTCAGGGTTCAAAAAACGCTCAAACAAGAGGTCAAACTCGAGCGGGTCAATATTGGTAATCCTGAGCGCATATGCCACAATCGACCCCGCCCCCGACCCGCGCCCCGGGCCAACGGCAATACCGTGGTCTTTGGCCCAGTTGATAAAGTCGGCGACAATCAAAAAGTAATCCGGAAAGCCCATAGCGATAATCACGCCGAGTTCAAATTCTGCCCGATCCAAGCGCTCGAGGGCAGCTTCATCGTCCCAAGCGGTTTTGAATGCCTCGAGGTGCGGATAAACGTAAGTATCAAAGTTTTGCTCTGCGGTTTTTTCTGTTCTGCCCGTTTCGCCTTGTTTGGCAAGGGCTAAGTAAACCTCTTCAATGTCGTCTGGGGTGTCGCCGGTAGCGTGCTCGAGATACGCCCGAAACATCGCCTCAGTGACGTGTTCATAACGCTGCACCAAGCCCGCGTAGGTCTGCACCCGCAGTTGTTCAGCGAGCGTGCGCCCGGCTGGAATGGGCAGTTCTGGCATCTGATACACGCGCTTATTGCCAATGGGCAAGTCAACATCACACAGTGACGCTACGTGCACGCTGTTAGCAAGCGCACTCGGATAGTCACTTTCCGGAATAGCTTCAGCCATCTCTGCAGGTGTTTTGATGTAAAACTCGTCGCAAGGAAAACGAAACCGCTTAGGGTCAGACAACGTCGTTTTAGTCTGAATGGCGAGTAGGGCTTCGTGGGCTTTGGCGTCGTCTTTTTTGACATAGTGCCCGTCGTTGGTTGCCACCATCGCTAACCCGTGCTTATTGGCCAGCTCGCGCAACATGGGGTTTAAGCGAGTTTGCTGTTCGGCGAGTTCGGCCACGCTGCTGTTATCGCCAGCGTGAACGTGGGGCACGTGGTTTTGCAATTCAATAAAAAAGTTTTCTTTGTAAATATCTAAGTATTTTTGTAGCATCTCGTCGCCAGCATCTGCGCCAATATCGAGGAGTGTGCGGGGAATCTGCGCCCCCAAACAACCCGACATAGCGATGACACCTTCGGAATATTCCCGCAATAACTCGTGATCCACTCGAGGTTTGCCATAAAAACCCTCGAGCCACGCCCGTGAGTTAAGTTTGCATAAATTCTGATAACCCTTAAAATTTTTTGCTAGTAAGGTCAAATGAAAATAGCCACCATCAATTTTGTTGTTTGCCCGCCGCTTTTCAAAGCGTGACCCCGCCGTCACATAGGCTTCAAACCCCAAAATCGGCTTAACGCCAGCTGCTGTAGCGGTCTTGTAGAACTCCACTGCGCCGTGCATGTTGCCGTGGTCGGTCATGGCCACTGCGGGGTCATCGGGGGAGACTTCTTTGACCCAGTTGATGAGGTCTTTGATGCGGGCAGCCCCGTCTAGCAGGCTATACGCGGTGTGTTGATGCAGGTGGGCAAACTTGGTGGGTTTCTCAGCCATAGGGGCATCTTAACCCTGCGTCAGGTGAGGCTTGTCAAAATAGTTGGCATCATAGTGGGCATCGTAATTGGCATCGACCGGAAAATGCAGCCATATTCGTCGAGGAACGCTCGTCAGCTCAAGCCCAACGAGATAGAGAAATCACAAGCAAGAAAATCGTGAAATATTTCTTTTAAGGTTGCCAACCCGTCATGCTAAACTGCTCGAGTGGCAGGTTTTCGTAGCATAGTCTCATCAATCACGGTTGTTTTGGTAAGCTGGTTACTACTCAGCATGGCGTTTGCCCAGCTGCCTGCTCGTTATTCGCCTCTAGCGGGCGATTCTAACTTTGAAGCAGCATTACTGCAAGCCACCAACCGTGCTCGAGCTGCTCACGGCGTAGGGGTGCTCGAGCCACAACCGCAACTTGCCTTAGCAGCCCGTCAACACGCCGCCGAAATGGCACGCCTCGGTTACTTGTCGCACGAGTCGCCTAACCCCCAAACGGCATTGCTACCGCAACGAGTCGCAGCAGCAGGTTCGCCTGTGCAGATTGTGGGCGAAAATTTGGTGTCCATTTCCAACGTGAGTACACTAAATGCGGCACTAGCAGATGAAATTGTGGCGGGTTGGTTAGATAGCCCTAGGCACCGCGACAACTTGTTGCGCGCAGATTACACCCACGTGGGTTTTGGGGCATCTGTTGCTAGTGGGGAAGCCTATGTGGCTCAGGTGTTTGCTTATCAACCGCTGACGCTCACAGAAGCTGACGTTAGCAGTCAACAACAAGCGGGGTTTGAAGTGACGGTGACGCTCGAGCTAACCACCCCGCAAACGGTCTTACTCAATTATGGCCGTGCCAATGTGGGTCCTCGAGACCTTGCTGCGGGCAGGCAAGTGCTGCGTTTTACCATCAGTCAAGCTGATATCCAAGATGACACCCTCGCGCTGGGCGTGGGGGTGCGTTCGCCTAACGGGGAAGGGTTTATCTTGCAGGATGAAGGCTGGTTGGATGTACCTGCTAGTGAGTTTCGCGCCGGGCAGACGCCCCCTCGAGATAGCTTGCGCATCACCGATGTCGTCAGTCACCCTAATACGGTTACAACATACGCCCTGCGTTTGCAATTTGCCGATGCGCCGCCAGCGAATACCCGCGTGTGGCTCTCGAGTGCAGGCCAGTCACCGCAAGCGTTAGCAGGCAACTGGCAAGGGCGTACCTTTGCAGTAACTGTCAGCAGCCAAACCCAAGAACCCGTGATTGACGTCACCGTAAATCAGCAATTGGTGCTGTCGCTGTCGCTTGACTTTGCGGCGGGTCGTCCGCGTCTTACTGCCTTTGCCCGTCCCTGAGTGATGTCTGAACGCGCTTTGAACGAGGCTCGAGTTACAATGTAGCTATCGTCATGCCGCGCTGCTTGTTGACCCGCGTCCTTTGTTGTGACGGGTGTCTATAACGGTGGGGTACGTGTGGCTTAGAAGTGGGTTGTTTTTCCTTGGCGACGCATTCGTTGTAACTGGTTTGTAACAGTAACTAGATTGTAACAGGATGTCATATGTTTGGGTAAATGCTGGCTATGGCTCGCAGACTGCAAGCGCAGTATGAACCCAGTTATGAACCCGAAGTTATAGTCAAAGTGTCAGTAAGTAAAGCATGAGGTACAAAAGAAGTATGGTTTTATCCAAAAAATTAAATAGAAAGTTTTATTGACGTTTTGGAGGTTGCATGGCAGGTCACAGTAAATGGGCACAGATTAAACGTAAAAAAGCTGCCAACGACAAACAGCGTGGCAAAATCATCAGCAAACACTTGCGGGCGATTCAAGCAGCAGCGCGCGCTGGTGGTAGCGGTGATCCTTCGGCGAATTTGGGGTTAAAAAATGCCCTGTCAGCCGCTAAAAGTGACAGCGTGCCCCAAGACAACATCGACCGTGCCGTGGAACGGGCGCTCGGTAACAGTGAAGACGGGCAGTTAGAAGAAGTGCAATACGAAGGCTACGCGCCTGCGGGGGTAGCGCTCTTGATTGAAGCGTTGACTGATAACCGCAACCGCACCATCGCCGAAGTGCGTCACGTTTTTAGCAAACACGGTGGTAACATGTCTGGTGGTACGGCTTGGCAGTTTGACAGCAAGGGCATCATTGTCATCGAAGACAGCAGTGAACGCATTCAAGAGTTGGCGCTAGAACTTGGAGCTGAAGATTGGGACATCGAAGAAGACGCTATCACTATTTATACCGATCCAACCGAACTTTACGAACTGGTAGATGGTTTTGAACAAGCCGGTTGTACCGTGGCGGTGAGCCAACTCACCCGCGTACCCCAAAACGAAACCGCTATAGACCCAGATGACGCCGCCAAAGTGCTGCGCATGATTGACGCTTTAGAAGACCTTGACGACGTGCAAAACGTGTACAGCAATGCAGACCTCGAGAACGCCACGGTGGCGGGCTAACATGGTGGCTCGAGGTTGCAAGGAGGCGGCGTGAACATTTCTCATCTGCGCTGGGACGACCTACCCAAGGTCAGCACCGCTCAACTGGCGCAAATCACCCTACAGGCTACGGGCAAGTATGCCATTGACATGCGCTTATTGATTGAACATGCGGCACGCAACACCGCCGATCTTGTGACGGAACTCGTGCCAGAAGGGCCGTTATTGGTTGTAGCAGGTAGAGGCCACAATGGTGCGACGGGCTTAGCAGCAGCGCGGTTATTAGCAGGGCAAGGCCGTTCGGTATGGGTTGTACCTACCCACGAAGCCGGCAACTATTCGGGCATTCCCAAAGAGCAGCTCGAGGGACTTGCCAACTACAGCAAAGTGCGCGTGAAAACTAGCCTGCCCAAGATGAAATTTTCAGGTGCCATCGACGCAGCCGTCGGTGTCAAACTCGAAGGTCCACCACGCGGACGCACCTTAGATGTCATCACCATGCTCAACGGCATGGAACAGTGCAAAACCGTGGCTATTGATGTGCCCACTGGGCTAGTAGCAAGCGATGGCAGCATCCCCGGTGAGGTCGTGCGTGCGAGTGCCACGTTGAGTTTTGTGCACCCTCACCAAGAAGTCAAACCCGGTGGCGCGGTTGGTGATTTGTATTTGGGTGACCTTAACTTACCGCCTGTGCTCTTTGAAGACTTGGGTATTGACGTGCCTGCGTTCACTAGTTGGCTCAGTCGGCTCGAGTGACGCCTGCTAACAGTTATCGCCTCATCAGGCGCTGTTACACACAACTTGTTGTTTTGTTGCACCATGCGCATCCAAAGATGTCGCAGCAGGTGTTGCTCGAGCAAACGTATCGCGTGCTCGAGCGCCTTTTACTCATCCGCATCTGTGAAAACGTGTTTGCCCTGCGGCTCTTGCCTAAGGATCATGAAGGGTCACAGCAAGTTGGGCAGCAGGCGTTGCGGCAGGTGCGAGCGGCGCTTGCGCCGACGAAACTCACCGACAATGCCTATGCAGACAGGCTACTCACCTCTGAAGCACAGCTCGATGCTTTGATGTCAACAGGCTTTACACTAGCGGACGCCTGTATCAGAAAATGGGCAAGCAAGCGCCATGTTGGAATTCAGCTCTTAGGATATCTTTTTGAACAGTCACTCGCTGACATTAAAACGTTCAAAGAAGACGGCCAACATAACCTTCAGCAAGGAGGCGTCCAGCAAGATAGCGTAACGACAAATGCGCCGAGCAAGCGCAAAAAAGAAGGCGTCTACTACACCCCAGACACCATTACCCGTTACTTGGTCGAGCAAACCATCGGGGTGTATTTGCAAGAACACCCTGATGCCCTCGAGCACCTCACCGTGCTGGATCCTGCTTGTGGTAGTGGGGCGTTTCTCAACCAAGCGCACAGTGCGTTGCAGCAACAGTGGCACAACGCTTATGAAGAAGGCCGTGTTAAGCGCAAAGACGCCGAGCTTGGGGGCATGTTTGACTACAACCCCATCGAAAATGACCCCATTGAAGATGATTGCAGCATTGTCTTGCGTAACCTCTACGGCGTCGATGTCAATCGGGAAAGTGTGGACATCACCAAATTGGCGCTGTGGCTCAAAACCGCCCGACCAGACCGCCCTTTACAAAACCTAGATGCCAATATCACCTGGGGCAATTCGCTCATTGACGACCCTGCGATAACTGCCGACGCCTTTGACTGGCAGGCGGCTTTTCCCACTGTTATGGCGGCAGGGGGTTTTGATATCATTTTGGGCAATCCGCCTTATATCTTTGCTCGAGACCAAGGTTTTCAGGATGCTGAAAAAGCCTACTTTTACGAACACTATCAAGTGGCGACTTACCAAATCAACACCTACGCGTTATTCGTAGAACGTGCTTTGCAACTGCTCAAACCGGGCGGGTTTTTAGGGTTTATTTTGCCTAACACTTGGCTCACCATCGACTCGCTAGCCAGCTTGCGCAAGTTGTTATTAGAGGGCACTGCCAACCTCACCATCATCAACTGCGACGACGCCATTTTTGACGATGCCAGCGTTGATACGGCGTTACTTGCCAAAAAGGCACACCGACCACCGTCACACTCGGTCACTGGCGCGAGGGTTTACCGGAAATGGTCGCTGAAGTGATGCCTAGCGACTTGGCGACAGGTAGTCACATCATTAACATCACCCGCTTCGTGCATCAAGCGCGTTTTGATGTACTCGAGCGCATCAACGCCGCCGCCATGCCATTGCGTGATGTTGCCGAGGTAAAATCAGGCCTCAAAGCTTACGAAGTTGGTAAGGGTCAGCCGCCGCAAAGCAACGTTATGAAACAACAGCGTGTGTATCACGACAACACGCCTGTTGATGAAAGCTATTGGCGCTATCTCGAGGGTAGAGATGTCGTCCGCTATCATTTGCAGTGGTCAGGTCAGTGGTTGCAGTACGGTGAAAATTTGGCCGCCCCACGTCGGGAAGCATTATTTCGTCAGCCGCGTATTATGGTGCGGCAGATTCCTTCCCAGCCCCCGTATGCCATCAACGCGGTATATACCGAAGAAGCCTATCTCAACGACATCAACAGCATGATTGTGTTGGATTTCGCAGTTGATCCGTATGTGGTGTTGGCGGTGCTCAACTCGAGCCTGGTGACCTTTTGGTTTATTTATACCTTTGACAAATTACAACGCAAGACGTTTCCTCAATTCAAGGTCAAAGAACTCAAACAGTTTCCCTTGCCCAAACAAGCCGCTGAGCAAGACGAACTGGGGCAGTTAGCTCGAGCAATGCAAACCTTACAAGCCCAGTATCACGCCGATGTAGCCCGCACGTTAGCCGTCTTGCAGGCTGAATATGCCCCCAAGCACATAAGCAAACGCTTGCAGCACTTTTTTAATTTGGGTTGGAACGAATTCGTAGACGAACTGAGCAAACAACGCGTCAAACTGTCACTAAAACAGAAAGAAAGCCTCTACGACTGGTTTCGGGACAAACAGCAGCACTTCGCGGCGCTCACGCAACAATTAGACGACCTGAACGCCCGCATTGACCGCAATGTAGCCGCTTGTTTTGGCCTTGATGAGGCTGACATCAACACCCTACAAACTGCCTTAGCAGACTTTCAGCACTGAACGCCAAATCCAAAAAAATACCCAGCCGAAGCTGGGCAATATGGTAGGCGCGGGCAGGATTGAACTGCCGACCTCTACAGTGTCAATGTAGCGCTCTCCCACTGAGCTACGCGCCTTCGTGTGGGAATCGATACGTGAGGTGCTTGTGCAAGAAAAACTTGGAGGCACGGGTCGGATTCGAACCGACGCATAGAGGATTTGCAGTCCTCTGCCTTACCACTTGGCTACCGTGCCAAGCACCCTAAAACACCCTGCAAAGCATCTCGCAAAGTATCACGTCCGCGTCAGCCTGTCAATCTCCTGCAAAAAGTCTCACAACAGTGCAGGCGCGGCGCAACACAAGTGATTATAACGGACTTTCCACGCCTATGTCATCTGCGAGTACACGCAACTTGGCGACTGTCTCGTTGGCGATGGGAATCCCCTCATGGCGGCGGGTGACGCTGCGCTGATATTCTAATTCGCCCGGAAGCAAAACGGGTTTGTCTGGGTCGATGGCTTTGGCGGATTTGACTTCGTTAATGAGTTGCTCGAGCCTTGTATCAAAAACATCTCTAGCCATAAACACTTCTGGCGAAATAGCCACCATCGTATGCCCCACGTCGTAATGGGTTTCATCGCGGAAGACGGTGAGTCCAAACTTTGCCCCACTCATCACCCCGGTGAGAATATCGGTAATGAGGCTCATGCCGTAACCTTTGTATTCGCCAATGGGTAGTAAAGGCCCGTCCATGGCTTCACTGGGATTGGTGGTGGTGCGTCCGTCTGGCGTGAGCGCCCACGATTCGGGAATGGGCTTGCCGAGGTGTTCATACCAGCGCATCATCCCCTTACCGGACATGGTGAGCGCCATATCGAGCATAATCGGGTGCGCTAGCGGGGTCGGTACCGCCATCCCCCAAGGATTGGTGGCTAGCACGGGTTCTGCTGATCCCCATGGTGCCATTTCTGAGCGGGCATTGGTCATTGACCAACCGATCAGCCCAGCTTTGGCCGCCGTGACCGCGTGATAGCCTGCGATGCCAAAGTGGTTGCTGTTACGCACGTTGACGATGGCGATGCCTGTTTGCTTGGCCAGTTCGACGGCTTTGTTCATAGCCCGTTGCGAGGCCACATAGCCAAAGCCTTTAGCAGCATCAAGTAGGGCAAACGAAGGTCCTTGCCGCTCCCAGGTCATGTCAGCTTGCGGGATGATGCCCCCACCTTGCAGGCGGCGCTGATAGCGAAAGAGTTTTTCTAAGCCCTGCCCTTGTCCCGGGTGATACCACAGACTTGCGGTGACAATACCGTCAGTAACGATATTCGCTTCTTCTTCGCTCGCGCCAAGGGCTTGCAAGACGGTGCTCGAGAAATCACGCAAAGTGGCTTCGGGATATAACGTGACGGGTTCGTTGTTGCTGATGTCGTATGCCATAAATACCTCGTTTTAAATACGTTGTTTAGAGTGAGTTTTGGTTTGAGTTGATGGCTCGAGTCACTCACTATCGATGATGCACTGTATCGATAATGCACGATTAGGATAGATGTTTTGTGGTTGTGTGTTGATGCTCAAGCGGTCACCTCGAGCAACGCCTCACAGACATAATCCACCATCTCAAGCGTCACATGGTCGCCAATGGGCACACTGAGCAAGCGGTCACCTAAATCTTCTGACACCGGAAAATCCCCCACCTGATAACCCAAGTAAGCATACGCCGGATGAAGGTGCAGTGGCGGGGCGTAGGGGAGACCGCTAGCAATACCCTTATTAGCTAGGTGCTGTTGTACGTTTGCGCGGTTGGTGTTTGGCTCGAGGTGCACCACGTAGTTGCGAAAGGTGTGGCGATAGTTTGGGCGGATGGTTGGCAAGCGCATGGTGCTGTTAATGAGGTTGTGATGGTAGCGGTTGGCTCGAGCAATGCGCATGGCAATGCGTTCATCCACATCAGGTAATTTCGCTTGTAACAGTGCCGCTTGCAGTTCATCGAGTTTTTCGTGCAATCCTTCATCCAAATGATGTAACGGTGGTGATGCTAACCGCCCTGGTTGATAGTGATGGGCGCGGTCTTGCCCATACGCCACAATGCGCTGCATCCGCTGAGCTAACGCGTCATCATTGGTAACCGCTGTTCCCGCTGAACCATATGCCCCAAGGTGTTTGCTGGGCGCATGACTAAAACACGTCACAGCACCCCACTGTCCTACGGGAATTTCATTCACGCTTGCTCCGAGCGACAAGCACGCGTCTACGATCATCGGCAAGCCGTGCGTCTCAGCCAGTTGCGTTAGTGCGGGCATATCTGCCGGGTGACCGTACATGTCCACAGGCAAGAGGGCTTTGGTTTTATCCGTGATGGCAGCGGCTGCTTGGTTGACGTTGATATTGCTGGTGTCTGCGTCCACATCGACCCACACGGGGGTTGCGCCCACGCTGGTGATGGCGGCAGTGGTGGACTGGTCGCTGTTGGGAACGGTAATAACCTCGTCGCCTGCGCCAATGTCTAACGCCCTGAGTGCCACTCTGATTGCTGCTGTACCTGAATTGCACCCTACCACGTGCTTTGCGCCCAGATAACCCGCAAACGCTTGTTCAAAAGCAGGCACTTCCGGCCCCCAGTCAAGGGCACCCCGCTCGAGCACCCGCCGCATGGCTTCCCCTAGTACCTCTTTTTGCTGTTCATACAACAGCGCATGGTCGTACATCGGCACCCGCGCCGTCACTGCCGTCATGAAGCCAGCACCGCAATCACTTCGACTTCAACTTTCACTTCAGGTGCACCCAAGGCCGCGACAATCAACCCCGTGTGAGGCGGGCGGTGCTCACCAAAGTGTCTGAAGCGCACCTCACTCACCGCCCGACTGTCAGCGGCAGCTACCAAGTAAGTCGTCACCTTCACCACATCGGCAAAGGACGCCCCGGCTGCGCTTAATACCGCCTGCAAGTTGGTATACACCTGTTCGGCTTGTTCACCTGCGGTTTTGCCAACAAGGTTGCCATCAACATCTCGAGCCACCTGTCCGGCCACGTAAAGGGTGTTGCCTGCTCGCAAAGCATGGTCGTAACTCGCTGGGCGGTAGATTCCTTCGGGGTTATACGTTTCAAAGGGAGGCATAGTCAAAGTTAACAGTTGACATGCTTTTGTGCAAGCGAAGTGTGCAAGCGATGTTAGTCAAGTGTCAAGTGACGGTGTGTAAACATCGGTTGAGGTAACGCGTTAGGTAGGTACAAGTACACCGTACAAGTACATCTTGATGACGAAAGTCGTTAGACTCGAGCCGTGAAAGCCCTCATGTTGCAGTTACTTATGTTGTGGTCACTCGTAACACCCTTTGCTTATGCGCAATCGTTCGGCATTTTAGAAAGCCGCGACTTTGAACCGTCTGGTTATGTGCTCACTTGGGAAACTCCCGACAGACTGGTGCAAGCGACCTCGTGGCGGGGGTTGTATCGACTGTTGAGCGGTCAAGTGTTGGCGGCAACATCTCGAGAAGTCATGCGAGAAACGCCTGAAGGTGCTGAGATTGTCTTAGAACAACACGTGCAAGATGCAGAGTTGGCGACGTTGAACTGGTTGGTGGCTCGAGGTTGGCGACTTGCTACCATCTATGAAACGACGGACGAGGCGACAGGTCTAACAAAGACGCGGTATCTGTTTGAGATTTTGAGGTAGAAAATGCACAAGCAAAATACTCGTGAAATTTTTCTTTAGCAGTGTTCCAACCAGATTCATAAACAACTGAGTAATGGCAAACATAGCCGCTTAGATGTGACTGATTTTCGTAATGCCTAACCCTTTATCGACTCACTAGCCTTTTATCGAATCAGTTGTAACGCACCCGCATTAGCATGTCTTGGGGATAGTTGCCGAACGCGTGACCAAAAAGATTGACACCGCCGCGATGTTTGGCGTTGTCTTTGACCCCGATTCGCACCGAAATAAAGTCTTTGGATGAGATGGCGAGGTGCTCGAGGGTCGTCTCAGATAGTTTGATGCCATCGACAAAACAGCCTTCATGACTGATACGCCATTCTTTGAGAAGCCCATACTGGGTGTTGCGGGTGTCCCACCAATCAGGCGTAAGCACGCCCCGCTGCCCTCCAAAATCCGCTGGACTGGTCCAGGTGCCAAGTTCGTAACCTTGCTTGAACCACAGCAGTTGGGCGGCGCTGTGTTGCGGTTCAAAAAACGAACGGGGGTCGTCGTTGAAACCGATAATGCCTTGGTCGCTCACCAAGCCACAAGTAGGGGTAACCTGGCAGTCGACATAAGCACCGATGGGCATGGACACTTCGACGATGTTGGGTTGGGCGGGTTCTACTGGCACGGGCAAATCCACGACCACCGTATCAAACACCCGCTGACAGACTTTTTGCACGCCCCTGTCGCCTGGTTTCATCTCGGTGCGCAGTAACTGGGCGTCTTCTAATACGTTGATGTGTAACGTTGCCGTGGAGAGTGGCATCTGCAAAGCGTCGGCAATTTCGCTGATGTTGAGCAAATGATCGCTGAGCAAGTTGAGGATGCGCCAACGCGGTTCGGAGGCGAGCGCCTTAAGTACTTTGATAGTCTCATCGGAACGTTTGGCGAGGTGCAAGGTGGTGTCTCGAGTTTTGCTGCGGCTGTCCATAGGTATCCTTAGTCACACAAATATATGTTGTTATCCTACCCAAAGCCGCCTAAAAATATCAAGTAATACCAATGCTGACTGACGCCTTAAGAAATAAATCTGTGTAAAAAAAGGCTATAGATGTAGATAGAGACAGAGAAAGCCTGTGGAGTTTTCGATGTCTTCAGTTGGAATCCGCATCAATAAAGGGCATCTTTGTGCATACTTGCTTGCATACGCCTTGACATATACCCTATAGCCATGCTAAAACCTGATAACCAACATAAGTTTATGTAAGTTTCGATTCAAGGCTCGAGAGAGGTGACGATGCAATCAGTCAGCCGAAGTCAGCCGCGTGCGTCTGCTAAGCCTGCCTTTTGGGAGAAGCACCGCGATACGCTCGAGGGTTACGCGTTTTTAGCGCCCTTTTTACTTGTCTATCTGGTCTTTTTGGTCTATCCCTTTTTCAAAGGTATCTGGATCAGCCTGCACGAATGGGATTTACTAGCTGTTGCTGTTAACCCAGCCGCCAAAGAATTCGTAGGTCTAAAAAACTACCAAACCATGCTCTGGGGTCGCGGTATGACGTGGAGCGTCGGTCACTTGTTTGTGTGGCGTGCGTTGGCGCTACTTGCTGCTGCTGCCTTGCTGACTTACTTTGTGCGGCGTGGCCAGCTCAAACGTATGGCGGCGCTGTGGTTGGCTGCCGCTGCCGTGCTGCTCTTCGCTGTGCTGCTCGGTATTCACCCAGGCGAAGAAGGCCGCTGGTGGGATCGCCGCTTTGGGAGCATTGTCGTTAATACGTTCGTGTTCGTGGTGTTGACTGTTCCTAGTGTGACAGCGTTAGGGCTCGCCCTTGCAGTGGCCCTTAACCGCAGCAGCCCAATCATGACGGGTTTACGCACCATCTTTTTCTTGTCGTATGTGTTGTCAGTCACCGTCGTCACCCTCATCTGGCAACTTATCCTCAGCCCGCAACAGGGCATCATCGCCAACGTTTTGGGTCTTGTCGGGGCTGAACCCATCCAATGGATTACCAGTCGAACCCTCGCCATGCCCGCTATTGTCATGACCACGGTGTGGTGGTCGTCGGGGTTTGCCATGGTGTTGTTTTTGGCAGGACTGCAAGAAATTCCCGCCGAACGCTACGAAGCCGCTACCCTCGACGGCGCAGGCCCGTGGGCAAAGTTTCGCTATATCACCTGGCCGGGGCTTACCCGCACCACTACCTTAGTTATCATCGTGCAAACGATTATGCACTTCCAGGTGTTTGGGCAGTCGCACTTGATTACTAGGGGCGGCCCTGATGATGCCACGCAAGTACTGGTGCGCTACATCTACCAAACCGGTTTTCGCGATTCTGACTTGGGTTATGCGTCAACATTGGCGGTGTTTTTGTTCGCTATCATGATGATTTTTTCGGTCTTGCAACTGCGTTTACAAGGAGATGATTGACATGGTTGGAGGCAAAGGACGCGCCCGCCTCGTTTTGGGGTTGTTGCTGCTCTTGGGGTTCATCTGGTTGGTGCCCATTTTGTGGATGCTCTCGATGTCACTGCAACCCAACGACCTACTGGCACGGACGACCTCCAACACAGCCTTGGGGCTTGTCCCGATACCGTTTACCTTTGAAAACTTTGTCGACTTGTTTCGCTTTGGCCTCACCCCGCGCTGGTTTCTCAACAGCATGGTGGTCGCCCTCGGCATGACGGCGTCGGTGTTGTTGCTGTCGGCTTTAGCAGGTTATGCGTTCGCCCGCATTCCTTTTAAGGGTAAACGCGTCGTCTATCCCTTGGTGCTAGCCGGTTTGATGATTCCCGAACAAGCTGTGTTTATTCCCCTTTACACCATGTTCGCTGACTGGCAGATGCACAACGGTTACGCGGCGCTGATTTTGCCGCGTTTGGCGGTGCCTTTTGGGGTGTTTTTGATGACGCAGTTTTTTAAGGGCATTCCCAACTACTTAGATGAAGCCGCTAGTTTAGATGGTGCCAACCGGTGGACGATTTTTAGCCGCATCTTGTTGCCGCTTGCTGTGCCTGCCATGACCACGTTGGGTATTTTGACGTTTCTTTACGCGTGGAATGACTACTTGTGGCCACTGGTGTCCGCAACGCAGCGGGAGATGTTTACCATCACCATCGGTCTGGCGAGCATTCAAAGCAATTTTGCGCAGTCAGAAGGTCTAGGGCGGGTGATGGCTTCGGGTGTGATGGCTAGTCTGCCTGTGGTGGTGCTCTTTTTGGCGTTTCAACGGTTCATCATTCGCGGTATTGCGCTGGGAGGTGGAAAATGATGTGAGTTGCAAAACAAGTTACAGAGTGAGTTTTGGTGGCTCGAGCTACCTCCCTTGACCTCCCTTGACGTTCCTATCGGCTGACGACATACGCCTATTTCGAGAACCTATCTTGCAAAAGGAGCAAAGATTATGAAAAAAATGTTACCTATATTCATCGCCCTCAGTTTGGCCATTGTGGCTAGCGTCGGCGTCGCCCAAACCGAAATCAGCCTTGGTCGCTTTTTTGGCGACTGCGAAGAAGCAGGTACAGACATAGCTGCTGTTACTGGCGAAGCCTGCATCATCCAAACCATCATCAACGCGTTCAGTGCCGAAGATAACGGCGTGGTGGTGAACACCCTGCCCACCAATTGGGGTGACTACTACGAACAAATCAAAGCATCCTACGCAGGCGGCAACCCACCTGACGTGCACGTGATGCACAAAAGCCGTTTGCCAGAATTTGCCAACATCGGCGCACTGGCTCCCATCGGTGAAGACCTTGCCAGTATTGGGGTAGACAGTAGCGACTGGAGTGATGGCGTGCGGGAAAGTGTCACCATGAACGGCGCAGTCTACGGTGTACCCATGGACGTGCACGCCAACTTGTGGCACGTCAACATGGACATTATGCAAGCAGCGGGCTTAGTGAACGACGACGGCACGCCTATCTTGCCGGGTAGCCCCGAAGAAATGCTCGCCCACGCTGAACAAGTCAAAAGTGCCACTGGTCACGACTACTTAGCAGCGGACTTTTCACAGTTCCCTATTGGCGTGCGTTTGGTGTTGGCGTTCGTGTGGCAGCAAGGTAGCAACGTCTTTGCTGGTGATGCGGCCACAGTGAACACCCCCGAAGGTCAACAAGCCGTGGAAACCATTTTGTCGCTGTTTGAAGGTGACTATGCTGATCCCACGCTCAACTACGCCGATTCGCAACAGCAGTTTTTAGATGGTGAAGTGGCTGTGTTGGTCAATGGTACCTGGGTAGTAGACTTCTACGATGCCCAAGCAGCTGACCCCGAGGTGGCGCTCGAGCACTACTACGCGGCGGACTTTCCCAGTCTGTTTGGCGAAGAAGCCACCTGGGCAGATTCGCACATGTGGGTGATTCCTGCTTCTGTCATGCAAGACGGTGAACGTTACGAAGCGGCACTCGAGCTACTGGCGTTCATCAACGAACACAACGTCGACTGGGCGCGAACGGGTCACTTGGCGGTGCGCGAATCGGTCTTAGCCAGCGACGAATACACCAACTTGCCTCACCGCGACGAATACGCCAACACCGTCAACATCATCCGCGACGTGCCCCCGTCAGAAAACTACGCAGGCATTCAAGACGTCTTAAACCGCGAACTGCAAGCCATCTGGCTCACAGGCAAACCCGTCGAAGACGCTTTGGCAGATGCTGACTTAGAAATCGAAGACTTACTTCGTTAAGCTAGCATATCTATCCAGATTGATTCCCCAGAGAATCAGTCTGCGCTACAAAAAAGCTACGGATTGCTTCGGGAACGTGAGCGTGTATCGTTGCAATTTTTAGTAAACGTCACCTTTTAGTAAACGTCACTGTAAATGTCACTGCAGACGTTACTGTAAACGTCAAGAACGTAAAGACCCGTGCTGGGTATGAACACCCGCCCAGCACGTCTTATTTTGCTTGTTATTTGAGGAGTTGGTTATGAGTAAACGCTGGTCACAAACACGCGCCCAACGTTGGTATGCAGAGCAACCTTGGTTGGTAGGGTGCAATTTTATTCCTAGTACGGCCATCAATCAGCTCGAGATGTGGCAAGCTGACACTTTCGACCCCGACACTATTGACCGCGAGTTAGGCTGGGCTGCATCACTTGGCTTTAACACCGTGCGGGTCTACTTGCACGACCTTTTGTGGCTTGCTGATGCCGAGGGTTTACTGACTCGCATCGACCAGTATCTCACCATTGCTGCTAAGCACGGCATTCGCACCATGGTGGTGTTTTTTGATGCCTGCTGGAATAACTACGGCTATCTTGGGAAGCAGCCAAAACCTACCCCAGGGGTGCACAATTCGGGTTGGTTGCAAAGTCCTACGGGTAAAGTGCTGGTCGATGAAAGCGCTTGGGGACGCCTCGAGGCCTACCTCACTGGGGTGATGAATTACTTCCGCGCTGACGAACGGGTGCTGATGTGGGACTTGTACAACGAACCGGGCAACGAGGGGTATCTGGAGAATTCTCTGCCGCTGTTACAAGCTGTGTTTGCTTGGGCACGCACGGTCAAACCCAGTCAGCCGTTAACGGTAGGCGTGTGGGATGAAGGTGCGGCGTTTACCCGCTTGAATCAGTTTCAGCTCGAGCATGCTGATATTATTACCTTCCACAATTATGAGAATCTCGCGTCTTTGCATCGACAAATTACCACTTTGCAAACCCATGAACGCCCGCTTATTTGTACCGAGTACATGGCACGCACTCGAGGTAGCCTGTTCACGACGCACTTGCCGGTGTTTAAGGACGCCCAGGTTGGCTGCTATAACTGGGGACTGGTAGCAGGCAAAACCCAGACGCAGTACCCGTGGTATTCATTGCAAAGTACAGCCGAACCTGAGTTGTGGTATCACGACATCTTTTACCCTGATGGCACACCTTACGATGAAGCAGAGGTCAACGCGATTAAGGCTTTAACGGAGGTTGATGTCGTGTCTCGCTAGGTGTCTACGACGACGTACATGAACTCGCGGGTGAGGCTTGATTGGTTTTTTCTGAGGTATAAAAATCACACCTAAGACAATCGTGAAATAATTCCTTTGCTACATGTTGTAAACGTGTGGTCAACGTGGATATCAACCACACGTGTCATGTCTTAACTGCTATGTCTTACGTGAGTGGCAAGATGAGCTGTTGTTTGCCTGCTCGAGCTGACTGTGCCTCAATCGTCACACTGGCGTCTCCGGGGTGCTTTTTCACTAACCATTCTGCCCTTTTGCTTACTGCTGACCACTGCTGTCCCCACGGTGAATAAGGATACTTGCGCTCGTTGCGTCCGGCTAAATGTCCCAAATCTTGTGTAGCTGGGTTCATCAGCAAGGTGCTATTCGCCGTCTCCAAGCTTACCTTGACAGAATCCGCCACCCCGTTTTCGATGGCTACATCCGACAAGTTGGTGGGCAAATAACCGTGATTGGATACCACTGCCGATACCCGATACAAATCAGCGCCGAGGGCTTCAGCTTGCACGTCGTCAATGAGTAGCCTTGGGGCTGCTGCGGCGTGCCGCAAGTTGAAGAGGGTGTTGTTGTGGCACATTTTTTCAAGCAATGTACCGGGCGGGTTGCGGTACGTCCAGATGTAGACCATGCCGCCGACTTCTACCTCGCCTAGTTGCGGGTGCTGCACGGTTTGCCAGTCGCGGTAACCTTGCTCGCCGATATTTTCTAGCACCCAGTCAAACACTTTTTGCTGGGTTTCTTCACTGCGGGGGTGCAAATTGTAAAAGTGCGTTTTTTCCACGCCTGCTTCTTTTTCTAGGTCCCAAAGCTCTACCCCAAAACTGATAATCCCCATCTGTTCATAGGTCCAGTCCATCAGACCACCGTGACGCGGTTTGCTTTTATCGGGCGTAAAGTCTTCATAGATTGAAATCGTTGGGTAGTCCGTCACTTCAGTGCCCGCTTGTCCCAAGTCCTGATACAAGTTCAAATCACGTGCCGACATGGCGCTGTCTGGTTTGGTCATCGACGGGCGCAAAATCAAGCCCCCGTGGGTGTGATACGCGCACATACCTGCGATGTTGGGGTGATTCAAAATAAACCGTGCCAAACCTGCTGTTTCCGGTTCAGATAGGGGATACTCGCCTGCACCGTATTCATCAGGTGACCAGTTGGCGGGAAAGTTGCGGTTCATGTTGCCGTCTTCGGGGCGTTCAACCTCTACGTGAATGCCGTTGTAGTCTTCGATGATGCCTTCAGGATAGAGGCGATAATACTCGCCGCCTTGTTCATGTGGTTGCCGTTGCACCATGAGACGCGGGTCGCGTTCGCTCTTTTTCCACTCCCCTTTGCTATCTCGCACCCGCATAGTGGTGATGAACCCATCTCCGGTAATATCTTGGATTTTTAAGCCAGCAACACGCTCATAGCCAGGCTCAAAACGACCATTGCCGCACCACAAGTAGTAAGGATGCTGCAATGAATACTCCGCACCATCAGGATTAATGCGGGGAAAGATGTAAAACACCTGCTCATCAAGCAAGCGGGTGACTTCCGGGTCTTTACCAAAATTTTCTAGCAAGTAGCCGATGGCATAAAGGGCAACCGAGGAGGTGGCGTGTTCTTCGGCGTGGATCTGCGCGTCGATGTAGTAGCCAACTTTGTCTTTGCCTGCCCCCGTGCTGTGATTGGTGATTTCAACGCACCAGACGTCGCGGCCAGCGAAGGTTTTGGCGATGCTCGAGAGCGTCATCAACTTGGGATATGCTTCCAGCAAGCTTTTGAGGTATGCCGTCATAGCGTCGTAGTCGTAATAGGTATCGTGTTTAAGGTGATTCATTGAAAGCCTTTCTTGAGATACTTTTCTCACGTGTTTCGATAATTGTGAAATTTTTCTTTAGCAGACACCAGACGCGTCCACAACCGCTAACTTCATGATCAATAACGTGGACAAACGTCACATGAGCTGCCTCTTGTAACAGACACATGCCAACAAGTTTATTGCCACATAGTGGCAGTGGCGGTTTTTCTGGCTCACTTGCTGGCATGGTCACGTTTTAGCCCTTCACCGTATCACTGCGCAGGGCAGAGGTAGCTGCTTCGTCGAGTTGCCCATTACGAAACACCACCCCATACAACTGTTCTGCTTGGTTTTCACTGACGATGCCACTTTCCACGTCAGCTTTGACCTTATCTAAAGGACGCGTTTTCGGATCACCGATGCCGCCACCACCTGCGGTAACTACCCGTACCCATTCGCCATAATTCAGCACCACCGGATCTTCTTCGTGCGGTTTACCCATCACTTCAACGTTGGCAGGCGCTGCAGGTTGGCCGTCTAGTAGGCCAATCGGCGGATGCTCAACAAAGTTGGGGCGAAATCCCAACGTCAGCGGTGTTTTTGATAGTGACGTTACTTTGACCACTTGCCCAACACCACCGCGTTCACGCCCTGCGCCGGCAGTATCTTGCGCCATTTCGCGCTCGACCAGTACCGGGCAAATCGTCTCAGCGACTTCAGTGGCAATCATGGTGCAGTTAGTAGGGTAGACCGTGCAGTGCCAGCCGTCGCGGCCACCTGTTGCCCCCATACCGCCTTTAGGCATAAACGTCATCTGGAAATAACTGCCGTCGTCGCGGTTGCCAACAACCCGGAAGATGATGTTGTGACCGCACCCTGCTTGCACCAGTTCGGGCACAGCTTCAGCCAGAGCAGCGTTCACCAGCGTACTGATGTGAATGCCAGTGCGGGTACGGGCAAACACAGGAACCGGAGCTTTGGCGTTAAGAATACTGCCCTCAGGGGCGTGTACCCGAATGGGGCTAAACTGCGGGCCAATATTGGGTACAGCTGGCGCGAGCATGTACTGCATGGCATAAATAGCATCGGCTAGCGTGTAAGAAATGGGTACGTTGATGGCTTGGCGGGGGCGCTGCTGGTCGGTACCTGTAAAGTCCAAGACCAACTCGTCTTCGTGCATGTTGGCAGCTAGGGCAAAATGAATGGGTTCGCGCATGGCTTCGTCGCCCTCGAGAATCCCATCAGCATCGAGTTCTGCGTAATACGTCCCCTGCTCAATCATCTTGAGGCGCTCCAAAAATGCCCCACTGGCTCGCTCGCTCACGTCATCGGCAACCTGCGTTAAGTTGAGATTAGGTGACGCTTGCAGCATCTCCAAAAGCCGCCCATGAATCACGTCAATAGCGGTGCGCATGGCGTTGATATCGCCCATCACCATGTCCGGCACCCGCACGTTGGCGTTGATAATGGCTTCAACCGCTTGGTTAATTTCGCCGCGTTCGTAAAGCTTACAAGGCGGGAGCATCAAGCCTTCTTCGTAGATGTCCCACGCCCGAAAATCACCTAGCGTGCCGCCCACATCTGCTACGTGCAAAATCGTGCCGATGAACGCTACAAGTTCGCCCTTAAAAAACACCGGCGCAATCAACGCCACATCTGACTTGTGCCCTGCGCCCAACCAAGGGTCATTGGTCATTAAGATGTCACCTTCGTGAAAACTATCCTTATCAAACATCGCGGTGACTAAGCCAATCGTGCGCGGCATGCAGGTGACAAACAAGGGCATACAAGTCGTCGGCATGGCAATGCAGCGTCCATCAGGGTCAGCTATCACCAGTGAGTAGTCTTTGCCGTCACGCACAGCACTCGAGAAAGCCGTCCTGAGCAGTGCCTGATCGGCTTCATCGGCAATACTGCGCAGGCGTGCCATGATGATTTCTAAGTCCACCGGGTTAAGGGCTGCAGGCTTAGTGGGTTGCAGTTCTTGGCGTTGCTCGTCTTGGCGTTGCTCGTCTTGGCGTTGCTCGAGCGGTACTGTCATCACCAGTGACTCATCGTCACCTAACGTCAACGTCCCTCCCTGCCCCACCGCAAACGTGGTGTGAGGCGCTTCTACCAGCAGTGGCCCTGTAAGCGTCTCGCCAGCAGAAAGTTCAGCCAGTTGATATACCTGCGCGTCTAACCAACCGTCACCTGCAAACCACACCTGCCGCGTTTTGGCTGTTTGCCGTGTACCTTGTTGCGGTTTGACTTCATTTTCCAAAACGGGTTCTGGCGCTTGGGCAACCAACCGGCACGCCCGCACTTCTACGGCGCTATCTTGCCCCAAGCCGTAACGCTGGGCATAGGCATTACGGAAAGCTTGCTCGAGCTTTTCCCTATCCAAATCATTGATATCGACGGGCACTTGCACGTCATACCCTTGACCGCGGTAGCGCATATCAAGTGCGTATTGCCAAGTAATATCTTGCTCATCAACGCCTGCTGAATTGAGGGTATCTAAAGCATGTTCACGTAATTCACTGAAGGTGTTTTGCAATTGGGGTAGCTCGAGCTGCTTAAGCTCTGCAACAAAACTCTGCACCCGCTCCAAACCCACGTGCGCCGTCAAAAACCCAAACGCCGATAGCACCCCTGCTCGCTTGGGCAAAACAACCTTGCCAATACCGAGCCGCTTGGCAATATCAAACGCATGCAGTGGCGCTGCCCCACCAAACGCCATCAGCACAAATTCCCGAGGGTCTTCGCCCAATTCGGTCACGTGCAACTGCGCTGCTTGTGCCATGTTTTCGGTAACAATCCGGCGCATACCAACGGCAACATCTTCGCTAGTAAGACCCGCTTCATCCGCCACTTTGTTAACAGCATGTTCCGCCAAATCGCGTTTCAGCGCCAAACCACCTGCCAGCGTTGCCTCTTCTGACAGATACCCTAACAGTAAATTGGCGTCCGTCACGGTAGGCTCAAGTCCGCCCTGTCCGTAACACGCTGGCCCCGTATCAGCACCCGCACTGTGCGGCCCTACTTTGAGCAGATTCAAATCATCAAGTCGCCCCAAGCTGCCCCCGCCTGCGCCAATTTCTAGCATGTGAATACTCGGCACTTTGACCGTCGTACCACTACCGGGTTTGTTGCGGTGCACGCGGCCAATTTCAAACGAAGCACTGCGGCTAGGTTCACCGTGACGCACCAAGCACAACTTGGCAGTCGTCCCCCCCATATCAAACGCCAGCACCCGTTCAGCCTGTTGTTGTTTGGCCAGATGCCGCACAGCCAATGCACCTGCTGCTGGGCCTGACTCTAATAGCCGAATGGGCGCTTGTAAGGTCGCTTCTACTCCCGCCAAACCACCATCTGACCACATCAAATAAAACGCCCCACCATGCCCTGCATCTTTTAAGGCATTTTGCAACGTCTGCAAGTAACCTTCGGCAATGGGTTGAATGTAGGCATTAGCCGTGCTCGTCGTCATCCGCTCAAATTCGCCCAATTCCGGCGCTACATCCGAAGACAGCGTGATGTAAAGGTTCAAGCCCAGTTCTTGGGCAATCTCCCGCACCCGCCGCTCATGCGCTGCGTTGGCATAGCTGTGCAATAAACACACCGCCACCGCTTTCACACCCGCATCAGCCAGTTCACTAAGCGTCTTGCGCACTTCAGCATCATCAAGGTCGCGGTAAACGCTGCCATCAGCTAGCACTCGCTCGCTAAGCATCTTGCGCAAACCCCGCCGCACCAGGGGGTCAGGTTTCTCGAGCAACCGATCATACGGGTCATACCGATTGCCCTTACCCGTCTCCAAAATATCGCCTGCACCTTGGGTCGTAATCAGGGCAATATCCGAACCCCGCCGCTCAATGAGCGCGTTGGTCACCAGCGTCGTACCGTGAATAATCACCGCATCCTGCAGGGCATTCGTTCCTAAACCTGCTGTGTCCAAAAGCTCACGCAAACCCCGCAAAATGGCATCGGTAGGCGCGTGCGGCGTCGTGAGGACTTTATTTTCAAAAAGCTGCTTTCGCGCTGGGTCGTAAGCAACGAAATCCGTAAACGTCCCACCAACATCAATCCCAATACGCAAACCTGTGTGTGTCACTGTGTCTCCTTCATGTCCTAGGGGGACGGGGTCTTTTAACGGTTTCTAAAAAGGGGTAATTATCCAG
This sequence comes from uncultured bacterium, assembly GCA_964550765.1. Lineage (GTDB taxonomy): Bacteria > Deinococcota > Deinococci > Deinococcales > Trueperaceae > JBCCBI01. The sequence continues at coordinate 45,865 of CAZKAZ010000018.1, forward strand.
CATTGCCCGATAATCTGCAAAAAGTTTGACTGCTGCCGCATCGTCTTCGGGCAACGCCCGCACCCGAAAATATGCCAAATGGTCACCTTCAAAATGAAACGTCGGCGTGCCAAATACATGATGGCTTTTGGCTTCTTCGTGTTCGTGCGCCAACGTCTCACGGTGGGCAGGGTTATCAAGGTCAGCAGCCAACATATCAGCATCCAAACCGACCGAAGCAGCGCACTCGAGCAACACCTCTTTACTAAACGGCTTGTCCTCTTGGTGATAACTGCGAAAAATCGCCAACCTCAGGGCATCTTCTTTGCTGGCATCTTGCTTCTTGCCTGCAATCGACACCAAAAACGGCAAAAGTCCCCAACCACCGCGGTCTTCACCTGCGAACACTGCGTCATCAAGCGGTTGCTGCCACAACTTTTTGTCTGGGTCATCACCTTCAGTAGGTTGATAGTTACTTTGCCACAAACTGAAATGCCGCCAGATGAACTGTAAGTTGAGAGGTTCGGCCACTCGAGCCGCCAACTCCGCTCCCCGCCACGCATAAGGGCACAAATAATCAAAATACACACGCACCGTTTCGATAACACTCACTCACTTTCTCATTGATTGCTAATCTTTCAATCTCCACCTCAGCTGCGCGTTCTTTATAGGCCTGAAGCGTGCCGTTGAGGTTGATGTTTACCTACATGCCAGCTGCTATACCAACACCCATGTCAAACTTCCCAACTAACAACTTACTATAAAAAGTAAATTAATAATTTATATTATTTATAACCATACCGCCCTAATCGCTCACTAACACTTTGCGAAAACGCCAACAGCTCAGGGTCGCTAGCGTAAGCCTGTGAACGTGATGGTTTGGCATTTTGTGCCACCGCATTGATGTGTTCTTCAGAAACATCTAACTGGCAAAAGCGCGCAAGTTCAGCAAGATATGTAGGCGCATCCGCTAAAAAGTCTTCAAACTTAACTTCATATGCCCTGTCGCCTAAAGATGCAACATGTCGTTGCGCTTCACAAACGTAGTCTTCCCAGAGCGAAAAAGCATGTTCTCGTGAATAACAGCGAGCTGAGTGGGTAAACCCTCCACGCTTATGAACGACCTGATACAAAAAACGTCTCTTGGCATAACGTTTTTCCCCCTCCGCTAAGCGTTGTCCCTGACGCTTGACAAGACTCTGGGAAACATCAACACCATGACGGTATATGTGGACGATTTTAGCCTGAGGAAATAAGTCCAACCAGATAGGTAACGTATAGGTGTTGCGTGGATCTTTCCAGCCCCACGGAAAGCTTAAGTGCTCGAGCTTTCTGCTACTCATATAGTGACGCCAACCCAGATACGAAATAACACGCGGTGTCGAGAGCGATAATGTTAAATAATCTTGACTCAGTTCTCGCAACCTAGGAAAGTCTAGTAAGTAATGAAATGGTTTTGGATTGTCCCAAGCGCCACCACTTTGCTTCAAGAGCCAGTTATTCAGTTTGAGAAAAAAGATTGCTTCACTGTTTTCCTCCTGCTCTTTGCCAACAAAAAGGCCAAGGCTTTCTAGCATGCGCGTAATCATGCTGGTACCCGAGCGGTGCATACCAAGAATGATAATTGGCGTGTTGTTTTCACTTACATCTGTCATACAACTGCTTCTCACTTCCAGCGGCTTTTTTGCCACCTTGGTATATAAAAATGGTCTATCGATTATCTGCGATTATCCGTCGATAATCCTAGACAAAAATTCTAGGCAAACCCCATTGTGCTAATGCCCAAATGCTTTTTGGCCAACCAGACAGCCCGTAAATTCATAATCATCGTAGCCGTTGCTGTCGCTGCAGCAGCACCCACCAGCCCAAAACGAGGAATGAGCAAAAAGTTAAGCAGCGCATTTAAAATAGCACCAAACACAATGTTATTTCTAAAAATTTTTTCGCGCCCGCTCATCACAAGTAGATGCCCTACCGATCCTGTTGCCACGTTGACAAACTGACCACAAGCCAAAATGGCTAAAGCGATGCCACCTCCTGTAAACCCTTCGCCGAAGATAGACAGTATCTGACTTGAAAAGAAAACAAAAGCAATAAGTACAGGCAACGACAGAAGCGTCATCAGTAACGCCGCATTGCGAGCAAGTTTACCTAAAGCTAGTAAATTACCCTCTTCATATAATGTTGCGAATTTAGGAGCTACAACACTATTGACCGCACTCAGCACAAAACTTGTGAGAAATGCGGTACGTGCAGCGACACCATAAATACCGACCTCTGCGGCGTCCGTCCAAATACCCAACATAAACGTGTCAATCCACTTCATCACCAGATGCATAGATGCAACCCAAAACAGAGGCAAACTAGTAACAATTAATAATTTTACATCAAAGTTTGCCTTCTGAATCTGTGGCTTGGGCACAAGATATTGCCAAATAATGATGCTGCCAAGCAGCAAGCTGATCTGAGTCGTAACGTAAGCAATAGCGATACTATCTGTGCCAAAAAATCTGCTCAAGGCGATAAGCAAAGCAATGTTAAGACCTGAAACAGCCACCGCCGAGATTAGAATGGCAAGCGCAGCTTGCTGCAAGGCTTTAAAAGCCTGAGCATGGAGGAGAAGCAGAGCAGAGGGGGTAATACCTAAACTCATCATGCGGATGATGGATGTGAGCTCAGGTTCAGAAAAAAGGCCTTCAGCGATCCAGCTAGCAGTAGCAAAAACAATGGCCGAAACGAGTAAAGAGACGCCGGCAGCTAACCCCATTGCATAGCGGTAGATACCAGCGACTCTATCCCAAGCACGTTGCTGAACGTTGATGGCAATGAAGCGCATCACAGTATTATCTAGACCCATTCGACCAAACACTGTCGCAATCATCATCACCGTAAGGGCAAGATAGTAATATCCTGCGCCTTGTGCGCCAAAAAGCCGCGCTAAGAGGATATTAAGTAAAAAACCAAGACCTGCTCCCACGACTTGTAATAAAAAGACGCCAGAGGCTCTGCGAACAACCTCTCGGAAGTGGCTGTCTAGTCGGTTTAGTACTGGCATACGTTCAATAAAATTGTCTAGCACATTGTCTGGCACGATGTACGTTTTTGTCCTCCTCAGACGGTCATACTAAACTATCACGCCACGATACCCAGTTCTTTGAGCGCCCGCGTCGCCCCGTCTAAATTGCTGAGTTTCATACTGGCGTAGTTAGGCGAAAAAATCACCCCTTGCCCCCCTGCGCGGTACGTCTCCAGCACGCTTTCATAGACGATTTCTGGGGTGCACACCGCTTGATCTGCTTGCACCCTTGGTGCGTCTACCCCAAGCCCCATGTACACCGGAATCTTGCCCTCAACGCCACGCACGGCATCTGCACATTGCCCATACACGTACGTTTCCGCAGCCATGCCCTTTTGTACCAGTTCATCCCAAGGGGCTTCATTGAGCCCCAAAAATTGATACATCAGCGGGTTCATCGCTTCAGGGGAAACGTCACGCAAGAGGCTACCGTGTAACGCATTCATTTCCCGCTGGTAAATTTCACCTGCTTGATGCTGATAGGTAATTGGCTTGACCCAATCAGCGTAAGCTACCTGCTCTGCCCATGGCCACTGGGCTTTACGCAGCGGGTTGAAGTGATTGCGGTTCCAGACGTTCAAACCAAATTGCAAGTTGGGGTTAATCCACTTGACCATGCCGTAGAGTTCGCGGTCGAGGTCTTTGTTGCGCGTAAGCCAGAATTTTTCCCACAAGAGGATTTCAGGGTGCTCGAGCACCACCCTAAGCACCTCAACGAGCGCCCCATCAACCGTGTCCTCACCTGCTCTCAGCTGCTGGAACACCTTGTAGATTTCCCGACATGCCCGCTTAATACCTTCAACATCCAAACCACGCTCATGGGCTTCGCGTACACTGGCCACCGAAAAATCCCCCGGCGCACTGCCACTTATGAGTTGGTCGATGGGGCTGCGTCGTTCGTTGCACCACATCACCCCGTCTAAGTCATAATTGCGACACTGATCCTCAATAATGGCGTGAATCCAATGACGGTAATCCGGGTGACTGGTACTCGGTTCGCTGCCGTGCCTACCAAAACAGTCCACTTCCAAACACTGCGCCAAGTTAGGTATCGCCACGTTATTGACCGAACCGTGTCCGGCATACTTAAAAAACGGCTCCATCAGTTCGATGTAAACTTGCATACCCCGAGCTTTAGCCGCCGGAATGACCATCTCCAAGATGTCTTTACCTGCCATCTGGGGATCTTTGGCACGAAAATCTTTGATGAAGGTATTGGCGTAATATTCCGGATGCGGCTGAAAATATGCCCCACCCTGAAGCGTAAGCGGTTCGGGTACGCCATGATCAGGAAACCCGTCCAACTCGTGCGAGATGCTACGCCCCACCTTAAGCCCCAACCACGACACCGTGCCAATCATCAACACATTGACGCTCGCACGCGCTTGCAAGGTATCGAGTACCTGTTCAACGCCTTCATCAATAAAACTGATGGGACTAATTTGAATGCCAACAAAAGGGTCGCTCACAAAAATACCTCACGCGTTTGCACAGGATTGGCATGGTGTAGACACTGCTCATGCTTATTGAACGATTTCATCAATGGCGATTTCATCAATGGCGACGGTTCGCGCCTGTACAAGCCCATCAGCCCACCATGATAGGAAAACACCATACCTGGCTCGAGCACCCAATCCTGCGACTGTCCCCAGGGTTCGGCTTGGGCAAACCCCTCTGCTTGTACAAACATAGGCCGTTCAATAGTGTCCATACCCTGTCCATGAAAGTGAAAGTGCGTGGTTGGCTCGCCAAGGTCATAGCCTTTTTCTAGTAAGACGTTGTTGAATGTCCTCGCCATATCACGTAACCTAACTCCAGGCTTAGCCATCTCCCGCACTGCTGCAAACGCCGCCAGTTCATCGTCCATCAGCTTGATTTCTTGCTCACGCGGCGGCGTAAACGCACAATTTACGGTAATTTCGCACCAATGCCCACTCACTCCGCAGATTTCTAAGTGAAAACGTACCTTGTCGTCGCAGCGCATGGGTGTGTCGTCTGGTGGGTCAGACGCGTTTGCCGTTTCACCCATGAAAATCAAAATATCCCTTGCGCCTGCTGCCCACACTTGTTTGGTGATTTCAGCCGCCAGTTCACGTTGGGGCATCCCTTCGGCATCAGGTACTAAGGCCGCAAAGTGCGTCATAGCGGTTTTGGCTACCTCCCACAGTTCACGGTTTTGCTGTTGTTCCAGTGGGCTTTTAATAGCGCGAATCCTGTCCATCAAATCATCAGCATCCACCCAAGTGACATCTGGCAAACCCGCTTGCAGTGCAGCATAACTACCTGCTGACAAGATAAACCGCAGTCCAGCAATGCCGATGCGAGCTTTGTCTAAACCTCGTTCGCGGATGGCTGCTACCATCTCTGGCACGATATAAACATCCCCCCGCGTGTCCGTCACCCAACCCCGCGCCCCAATACGCGACGCCACCGCCGGACTAGTAAGCGTGAGCACGGGGTCTTGCTCAACGGGTAGTAGTAGCAGTCCATCGTGACCCCACAGGTGAAAGTCCGTAAAATAGCGAAAATAGCCCCGTCCCGTCCACCAGTGGCCTTTGCCGGCGACTAACAAAGCATCAAGTTCGGCGGCTTGCAGGGCAGCTCGAGTCCTTGCAAAGCGTGCATCCCGCTCTTCGAGTGTGGCGTGTGTCTGCTTCATGAATCTTTACGGGTAAGCAAATCATCGACTACCGCGTCAATGACCCCAAAAAAGCAACACCACTGACCTGCCAGAACCGAGGGTCTCGAGCGAAGCCCAAACACCACCCCTTCTTGCGGCGTACGCACTTCTGCAATCACATCACCGTACAAGTTGTAGATACTTCCTAGCAGGGTATCTTTAGCAATCACCGTCTCAAACGGCAAGTCCGCGTTGCCCACAAACATGCCCGTTGCTGGTGCCAGTAGCGCAATCTGATGCCCCTGCTTCCACTCACTGCAATAGTGCGCGTCGCCAGGAATCATCTGATAGTGCCGCATCACGTTCACGTAACTGTCCGCTAAATCCTGCGCAATAGTGTGAAAATCTTTGGTGAGCGTCCGGCAGTTGCCACCGAGTTCCACGGTGATACCGCCTTTACCCAGTTTGCCCATCTGCGCACTTGGGTTGCCGCCACCCGTTGGGCTAGCAAACACTAAGTGCCAGTGTTCACCCATGGCCGCTGCTAGTTCCATGCTAGCTGCATTATCAGACGCAAAAATCATATGCGCCAAATACGAATGCTCACCACCTGAGTGAATGGCAATCTGCAAGTCACAGGTGTCTTTCATGGCCATAAAGTGCGCGTGTGCTGCCCGTTCGGTAGGATAACCACCTTCGCGCCCCGGATATACCCGGTTCATGTCATACGAAAACGTGTCCAGCGGATCGCCCCGTGTGCCTGCGGTAAACGCCCCTACGTTCATTACCGGAACGGCCACCACTGTTCCCTTGAGCTTACTTACGTCGATGGCTTGGGTCGCCAAAAAAATGGAAAACGGCCCTTCGGGTTCATCGCCATGCGTAGCCCCATTGAGCCACAACACTGGGCCATCTTCTGCCCCGTGATAGACGATAATGGGAATGTCTTGCTTTGTGCCGCCCATGCTGGTGCCAACGGGAATAGTGCCCCGTTGAATGGTGCCTTGTGGATGCTGGCTGCGGTCGACGCTCACATTGCCAACTGTTAACTTGTCCATGATGTCTGTTGTCTCCTTAGCAAATGAATCATTAGATAATGCCGCGTGGTGTCGCTGTTTTTGCGGGATGCTTCAGTATGTCACGTGTGAGCGCTAAACTTGGTACAGACTAGGATTGTGAGACCAGGATTGTGAGACTAGGATTGTGGGGACAGTTCTACCCCATATTCACGCGTTGCCGCCGCGCTACTTACATATCCCAACGCTACATCGCGTCTAATCAAGTTGGCGTCACGCTCACTAACATCACCAAAACCAGCACCACCGGGCATGTCTAGCTCGAGCACATCCCCCGGTTTAAACGCCAAAATTGGAAACCTGGTTAACACTTCACCGTTAAAGCGCACCGTGCCCGTTTCTCCCGCTTTACCCCCTGCTAGTCCTGGTGGCGCACAAGTAATTTTATCTGGCCGCACCCGCGCATTAAACGTTGTATCACTGATATTGGTAATTTTCATGGTCTGGCCCAGTCCGCCCCGCCGCCTACCTGCACCAGCAGAATCGATGCGCAAAGCTTTTTGGGTAATGAGAATGGGCGCTTGTTGTTCCATAATTTCAATGGGCGTCACCGAACTGTTGTGCGGAAAAGCAATCGGCACCAGACCATCAAGTTCGCGCATAGCCCCCCGCCCCCCGTGAGGCAACATATGCACTGAAAAACGCCCCTGCTCAGGTGTTTCACCACTAAAACTAAACGGCCAAATCGAACCACTGCCCGCTTGGGCGTGTTCACCCAAAAGCGGCCACACCGCCCCGAATAACACTTGGTTGATGTTGTTGGTGGTTTTGGCTCTGGCTTGTACTGGATGCGGAAAGGTGGCGTTCAAGATGCACCCTTGCGGCGCACTCACCGAAATAGGCCGGAACAGTCCCTCGTTGTTGGGAATCCCCGGCACTAGTGCACACTTAAACGGATACAACGTCGACGCGTAGGTGGTGTTAAAAACACAGTTGATGGCGGCTTTGTTGGTCTGGGGTGACGTGCCTGTGTAGTCCACCAATATATCTTCGCCGCGCACTTCCACGGTGGCTTGCAAATGCACGATGTCAATATAGCCGTCGATGTCTAACCCAAAACTGTGTTTGCCGTCAGGCAGCGCCCGAATGCGCTCCCGCATCAAGCTTTCAGAACGGGTCATAATCGTCTCAGATAGGGTTTGCAAATTGGCGAGGGTGTAATCTTTAAGAAATTCTTGTAGTCTCACCGCCCCTAGTTGATGGGTACCAACAATTGCCCTAAGGTCGCCCAACACCAGTTCAGGCACGCGGCAATTCTTACCAATAATGTCAAATAACAGGCTGTTTTCTTTGCCTGCTTGGTAGAGTTTGCTCGGGGGGATGCGCACGCCTTCGGTGAAGACATCAGGCGCTTCGATGTCGCCACTGTGCCCACCCACATCGGCCAAGTGCGCCACTGTCCCCATAAACGCCACCAGTTTGCCTGCAAAAAACACGGGCGTAATCACCACATAATCGGGCAAGTGCCCAGTACCAATCCAAGGATCATTAGTACAGAGCACATCGCCTTCTTGCAAGGTGTCTTTGGGAAAAGCTTCTAACAGCACTTTGCTCGTTCGCGGCAACACCACACAAAAATTGGGTGGACTCAAACTTGACTGGCACAGTGACACGCCGTCTTCGTTCACCAAAATGCAAGCAAAGTCGCGGCTTTCGCCCACAATAGTCGAAAACGACGTGCGCACGGTGGCGTTGTCGACCTCGTCCATAATCGACACCAGCCGCTGCCAATAGATTTCTAAATCAATCGGGTCGATGTCTAGATTGTTACCCGTGTGAGTCCCTAGATTAGTCATTAGCGCGTTTACCTGCTTTCGCGCTCGAGCTAGCCCCGGCAAGTTGTTCAGACAGATGCACTTGCAACGACTCGAGCACCCCTTCACTAGAAACCTGGGCAGGTTCGCCGTCAATCCAGCCTTGTTGAATCAGGTTGCCCGCTTCCATGATGTGGTCGTGCAAAAGCTGTTTGGCGTCTTCTGCTCGTGCCTCGCTGATGGCTGCAATCAAATCCGGGTGGTTGCCCACGACCTCTTCTAGGCTGCGGTAAATCTTATGCCGGGTGTACAAACAACGCTTGACGCCCATTTCCAAAGGAGTCCAGGTGCGTGCGAGCAGTTCGTGGTCTGACATGTCGATAATGATGCGGTGGAAGTTCAAATCAAGTTCCACTAGCCAGCGGTTGTCTTTGGCCATAGCCGCTTGGCGCATGTCACTGACGACCTGCTCGAGCTGCTGGGCCACTTGCTTGGTGCGGGTTTTGTCCAAAAAGATTTGCTCGAGCGCAAAACCTTCTAACGCACTGCGCAGTGAATAGAGCTCATCCACATAATCGGGCGTGAGCGAGGTGACGATAGATCCCTTGTAGGGAATACTGAGAATGAGCCCTTCTTGCTCGAGCTGCCCTAGCGCTTCTCGCAAGGGGCCACGGCTGATCCCCAAACGCTCTGCGACATGCGCTTGGTTGAGTTCCGCCCCAGCTGGCAGCGTCCCTTCAACGATGGCTTGACGAAGCAGACTGACGACGTTGTCGCGCAGGGTACGTGTCTCGAGCGGTTGCCAGTTATCCACAAACACCTTCTTTCTCAAAGTAAGGCTTTATCTATTAGGGCATACCAACACGGTGTTGCCCAATGACCTTACCTACAGCATGACAGCAACGGTTAACAGTTTGCAGTGAATCGTACGATACCACTTGTCACACCTTGTCGTCTTAACAGCTTGTAAAGACCTTGTAACGATAGGACAATACTTTAGCGCCTACGCAGTAAACGACACAATCAAATTACCCCAAGCATCCACGATTACTTCGGTGTCAGTGCCAATCACCGCCGTTGAATCGCGTTCTTCTACAATGGCCGGCCCAGCAAAGCGCATCCCTGCTTGTAACTTGTCGCGGTCATAAAGGTCAGTCTCGACAAAACCACCTGCTTCGGCAAAATACGCCGGACGGTTACCTTTTTTGGCACTACTAGCATCAGCACTGCCCGCTTCTGTTTCTTGCAATTTCACGTTGGGAACAGGCCCACTTGCCGTTAAACGACAGGTAGTAATTTCCAAATCAAGATGGCGGTGCGCGTGTCCGTAGATGGTTTCGTAAGCCTCATAAAAACGCGGTTTGAGGTCGCGTTCTAAGTCCACTTCGGCTAAGTTCTCACTCGGTAGCGTCACCACAATGTCGTGTCCTTGCCCCACATGCCGCAAGTTGGCTTGGCGGATAAACGTCATATCACCTTCAGGCACCCCCGCATCGCGCAAGGTGTCGCGTCCTTCGGCGGTCAATCCGGCAAAAGCATCTTCTACCTCAGTGAGCATCTCTTGAGAAAGTTTAGCCATAAACGTCCTAGCAAATTCAAACGACGCCGGTGCCGTCAAAAACCCTAGTGCCGAGGCCACGCCCGCTTTGGCTGGGCAAACAAACCCTGGCATCTTGAGCGCCCTAGCAATAGCACATGCGTGAATTGGCCCTGCCCCCCCAAACGCCATCAGTTTTAAGCGCCGTGGGTCAGCACCCCGTTCTGCTACATGAACCCGCGTGGCCGAAATCATGCTTTCGTTTACCACGCGGTAGATACCGTGCGCCGCTGCCGCCGTATCTAGCCCCAACGGTTCTGCTACATGTTTGTGTAAGGCTCGTTTGGCAGCATCCACATCGAGCGACATACGTCCACCCAAGAAAAAATCCGGGTTCAAATAACCAAGCAGCACGTTGGCATCGGTCACAGTAGGTTTGTCGCCCCCGAGTCCGTAACACGCCGGCCCTGGGTCAGCCCCTGCACTATGAGGTCCCACTTTAAGCAGACCGAGTTCATCGACCCTGGCGATGCTGCCGCCACCCGCGCCAATTTCAATCAGTTCGATGGTGGGCACTTTCACGGGCAAACCACTGCCGCGTTTAAAACGGTGCACCCTAGCAATCTCAAACGTGTCACTGACGGTAGGCTTGGCGTCTTTGACCAAACACATCTTGGCGGTCGTTCCGCCCATGTCAAACGACACCAAGTCATCATTGCCGGTGAGCTGCCCGTAATAGATAGCCGCGAGCACTCCTGCCGCTGGCCCGGATTCAACCAAGCGCACGGGGAAGGCTTGGGCGGTTTGGGCGGTGCTAACCCCACCACTCGAGAGCATCAAATAAAGCTGATGCCCAAAGCCTGCTGCTTGCAATTTGTCTTGTAGGGTCGTCAAATACCGTTCAGTTAGCGGTTGCACATACGCATTACAAACGGTGGTTGACATCCGTTCGAACTCGCGGATTTCCGGGGCGACTTGATGTGACAGTGACACGCTAAAACCAACGTCCCCCAACGCGTCAGCAACCGCTTGTTCGTGCTCCGGATTGGTAAACGCATGCAAAAAACACACCGCCAACGCTTCTACCCCCGCATCTTTGAGGTCTTGGGTGACGGCAGCCAGTTCATCTTTATTGAGTGGCGTCACCACCTCACCCTTGGCGTTAAGCCGTTCACTCACTTCAAAGCGCCACGGACGCGGTACCAGAGGCTCGGGCAACGTCATTAACAGGTCGTAGATGTCGTAGCGCATCTCTTTACCAATTTCCAGCACATCCCGAAAACCCTTGGTCGTAAGCAGTGCCGTTTTTGCCCCCTTGCGCTCGATTAATGCGTTGGTGATGAGCGTTGTGCCGTGAATCGCAGACGCCACCTCACTGCTGTCAATGCTGTCAGTCAGCGCATGCCAGCCCTCGAGCACCGCTTTAGCTGGCGCGTGGGGCGTCGTCAGGGTCTTGTAGCTGTGAATATCCCCCGTAGACTCATTAACTAGTACAAAATCTGTAAACGTTCCACCGATGTCGAACCCGAAACGATAACTCATGATACGTTATGTCTACATCTTAGAGCGGTCTTCTGTCAACTGTCGACAATATATACATCAGCTGCATAACGCCACCGTCACGTGAAAATTCATTCAAATCGCCCGTTACCGACGCCTATTCTCTTGATACCCCGACGATAAGGGCAACAAAAAGACTTGCCAAGTCAACTGTTAACAGTACAATGGCCTATGAAGATTACCGCGTTACACGCCCGCCTCATCCGCATTCCCCGCACCGACACCCTAAAAACCTCTTATGGCAATGAAGACACTGCGCCGACGATATTGGTGGTGCTCGAGACAGACGCAAACCTCACAGGCGTCGGTCAAGCTTCAGTGGACATGCCTTTTTACGGCGAAACCGCCGAAGGGATGCTAGCCAACATTCGCACCCACCTCGCCCCGGCTGTCATTGGCCAAGACCCGCACAACATCACGTTGATTCAACAAAAAATGCGCAAAGCCTTACCCCATCACTTGTTTTCACACGCAGGGGTAGACATGGCACTGTTTGACCTCAAGGGTAAAGCGTTGGGCGTACCGCTCTATGATCTTCTCGGTGGCAAAGTTCGTCCTGGGCTTACCTTGATGGGATTTGTGCATTTGGATGAACCCCGCAAAATGGCCGATGAAGCCCGCAAACTGCTTGATGAGCACGGTTATAGCGTCTTGAAAATGAAAATCGGCCTTGAACCAAAAGAAGACCTTGCCCGCTACCGTGCCGTTGCCGAAGCCGTTTCAGGCCGCGCCGTCATTCAAGCTGATGGCAACACAGGCTACACCATCGACCAAGCCTTACCAACCCTTAAACAGATGCAAGATATGGGTAGCCTCGGCAGCGTCGAACAACCCGTTGCCAGAATGCACGACATGGCTACTCTCGCGAGCAGGTTGCACGCCCCCATCATGGCCGATGAAGCCATCTACCCACCCGAAGACGCCATCGACGTGATTCGCACGGGTGCCGCTAGCTTGGCTTTGATGAAAATTAGTAAACACGGCGGCATCGACAACGTCCACAAAATTGGCATGCTCTTTGAAGCCGCTGGTTTGTCGCTGTCCATCGCCATCTACTACGACCTGATTGGTGTGGCTGCTGCTCACCTTGCTGCTGCGCTTCCTGCTGTTAACTGGCCTTCACCTGCAACCAGTTTGCAAGACACTATCGTGAAAAACCCCCTCACGCCTGATGGTCTCAGCCTCGCTGCCCCAGACGCCCCCGGGCTTGGCGTGGAAGTTGATTGGGACAAAGTCGAACGCTACACCGTCAACGCGTAGTACGTTTCTAGTACGTTTCTTAAGAGACCTCTTGCAAGAATCAGTTTGTCGATGATGGCAAAGGGCTATTTCATAGTTCGGTTGATACTTTCGCAAGAAGTCTGAGGATTTTTGGTAAGAATTTTGACAAATATAAGTGGTGGACGTTGTTTTTGTAAGGTGCTGTACTCGAGCACCCATCACGTTCGTCATCAACCAAAATCTGATACCCGAAAGGTCAAACCATGACAAAACGCTTATTAACCAGCCAAGACATCTTCAACTTCCAGATGGTCGACGACCCCCAAGTCTCACCCGATGGTAGTACCGTCGCGTGGGTAAAAACCCGCATTGACCCGCAAAGCAATAACTACAAATCCGCCATTTGCGTCACCGATATTGCCAGTGCCCGTACGTTTACGATTAGCCCCGGCACAGGGGAGACGCACCCGCGTTGGTCACCGGATGGCAAAACGCTCATTTACCTTGCCCCTAATCAGACACCCAGGGAGGTGCTCGAGCCAGAACCTGCCGTTGACTTTCTCGGACGTGGCAAGCAACTTTTTGCTGCAACCGTCCCTGACGCGTGGACAGATGGCGCACTGCCCGCCCGTCAACTCACCAACCTGCCCGGCGGCGTCATGAACCCGCGTTATAACCCTAAGGGGTCGCATATTGCTTTTGTCACCATGGTGCACCCCGAAGAGGGTTTGCAAGTGGACATGGATACCAGTAGTGATGACTTGTATACCCGTTATAACCGCGACGTGTTGTGTGTCTCGAGAACCCGCTGGAAGTCCGATGCTATCGGCTTTATTGGCGATTACCGCAGACAGGTAGCCTGTTTGGATATGTCAAGCAACAACGTTCACCTCGTGACCTTGGGGACGTTTGAAGTTAGCCCGCCTTCGTGGTCACCGGATGGCACAAAACTGGCAGTTGCCACCAACCCGCGCCCTAATAACGACATGGAACGGCAGCAGTTTGTGTTTGTACTTGATGCTGCCCCTGCTGAACCGTATGGGGTGGACACCCTTACGCCCATCGCGGGCTTACAAGAAATGCGCAGCAGCGACATTGCTTGGTTAGACGGCAGCACCCTGATTATCGGCGGACACGATGACGACAGCAAAGGCCACTACGGCTTGCAACGCCTCTGGCGGGTGTCTTTAGACGGTGATAAAACCTGTTTGACAGAACACCTCGACATCAGCTTTGGCGACTACTCCCGCAACTACGATATGCGCCGCTACGCAGGTGACGACGGCGTGCGCATCATTGACGGTGGCAAAACGCTTTTGGTGCTCGCCAACGAACAAGGTACGGTGCACCTCAACCGTTTTGATATGGCATCTGGCACGCTCACGCCCTTAACTGAAGGTGACAGCGTCACGCCTGCGTTTAGCATCGTTGATGACACGTTGGTTGTCCTCACGGGTGACAGTTTGAATCCGGGCAACCTTTTTCAAGTCAATATGTCAGCGTTGCAACCCCCGCGCAAACTCACCACGGTAAACGATGACTTTTTGGCAACTATCCAACTATCCCCCGCCCAAAAGTTCCAAGCCACTTCTGATGGCGTCACGGTAGATGGTTGGGTCAATATGCCCCCTGAAGGTGATAATCCCCCCGGTGATAATCCCCCCGTCATTTTGTATACAGGCGGCGGCCCCGGCGGGATGCGGGCGAGTGTGTTTTGTTTGGAGTTTCAAGTCTATGCCGCACGTGGCTACGCGGTGATTAACTGCAACGCCAGGGGTAACTACGGGTACGGCGAACCCTTTTCGATGGCGACCAAAGGCAACTGGGGTGACCTCGATGGCGACGACAACATGGCCTATTTGCGTGACGTGTGCGAGCACTTTCCCGTAGACAAAACCCGCACGGCAGTAGCTGGTGGCAGTTATGGCGGTTACATGGCGACGTGGCTTATGTGCCGACATCCAGAGGCCTTTAATGCGGCTGTGGTTGACCGCAGTTTGATGAGTCGTTTTGTGGGCACCAGTGACTTTGGGTATTTATTAGAGAAAGTCGAATTCGACGGCAAGTTCGCGTGGGATGACCTCGAGCGCTACCTGCACCGTTCGCCTATCACCCACATCGGCAGCGCCAAAACCCCCACCCTGGTGGTGCACTCCGCCCTTGACCACCGCTGCCCGGTTAACCAAGGCGAACAACTTTACGCCGCCCTTACCTATCTAGGTGTGCCCACCGAGCTAGTGCGTTTTCCCAATGAAACCCATGACTTATCTCGGGCAGGCCGCCCGTGGCATCGGGTGTTTCGGATGGACAAGTATCTCGAGTGGTTTGCTAAGTACCTAAGGGCGTAACCTTTAGTATTTCCATGATTGACGTTTACAGCGTTGAACGCAATGAACGTCAATGGAGACATTGGTAAAACTTGGCACATTGGTAAAACTTGGCAACTGTAGCAACGACACGTGAACCTTCTCCTTAACGCTGCTTGTAATGTGTTTCTGATAGCGCCTGCAATTTTGCTGCTGCTTGTTCTGCCGTTAAATCCCGCTGCGCTTCGCCGAGCATCTCAAACCCGACCATGAACTTTTTGACCGTCGCCGAGCGCAAAAGTGGCGGATAGATATGCCCGTGCAACTGCCAGTGGCTGTTGTCTTGCCCGTTAAACGGTGCCCCGTGCCAACCGAATGAATACGGAAACGAGGTTTCAAAAAGATTATCGAGGCGGGTAAGCAACCGTTTAAGCAAGCTTGCTAACGCTTCTTGTTCTTGCCAGTCAATGTCGGTGATGCGCGATACATGCCGTTTGGGGAGGATGAGCACTTCAAACGGCCATGTTGCCCAATACGGCACGACAGCTAACCAACAGTCATTTTCAACGATGACGCGCTCGCCGCTTTGCTCGAGCTGCCCATAGTCCATCAGTAACGGCGTGCCGTGTTCTTGGTAATACTGACGCTGCTGTTTATCTTCGATAGCAATCTCACTCGGCAAGGCATCGAGCGCCCAAATTTGCCCGTGTGGGTGCGGGTTGCTGCAGCCCATCATCTGACCCTTGTTTTCAAACACCTGCACCCACGCGTAGGTTTCGCCTAGTTCTTCGGTCTGTTCGCGCCACACAGTGATGACGTTGCCAATCGCCCCTAGCGACATTTCTGGCAAGGTCACGTCGTGCCGAGGGGAAAAACAGATGACCCTTGACGTACCGGCTACGGCTTGCCGTTTGAGCAAAGGATGATTACCCTCAGGTGCACGAGGCACATCAGGCAAAAGCGCTGGAAAATCATTGGTAAATACAAACGTGCTTTCGTACGCTGGGTTTTGCTCGCCGCTGTTGCGGGTGTTACTTGGGCATAGATAACACTTTGGGTCATACGCTGGCCGCACGGCTTCGTCGACTTTTTCAATTTGTCCTTGCCAAGGGCGTTTCATGCGGTGTGGACTCACCAGTACCCACGTGTCCGTCAGCGGATTGTAACGGCGGTGGGGGTGTTCGGTGGGGTCAAATAGGGAAGTGGACACAAGTATCTCCTAAACCGTAACCGCGTTAGCAGGACGTAATGATTCAGGAATAAGGTCGCCATGAGCCATGAGTAAATCATCGACGAGGTGATGGATTTGCTCGAGCGTCAGTTCTGCCGCTGTATGCGGATCCAACATGGCCGCGTGATAGACATGTTCCCGTTTTCCCGTCAAGGCAGCTTCTACCGTGAGGCGTTGCACGTTGATATTGGTTTGCATGAGTGCCGCTAGCTGATGGGGGAGTGTGCCTACTCGAGTAGGTTGCACCCCGTTATCATCCACCAAACAGGGCACTTCCACACAAGCATCACTCGGCAAGTTGTCAATCAGTCCGCTATTGGGCACGTTGCCGTAAATCACTGACGGTTCACCCGTTTCAATGCTGTTAATAATAGTAGCTGCGTATTCAATACTGCGGCTGTCTTGGCTCACATCGTGCAGTTTGCGAAAATCCTCAACCGTGTGCGCAATCGACCCAGGCATCACCTTGATGTTGGCGTCTTGTAACGCTCGCTGTAAATCTTCAGGATTTTGCGAACCAGGCGCGTCTAGTTCGCGTTCGATAAAGTCCCAAGCGACTTCGTATACCTGGCAGCGCCCAGGGTATTCATCCAAAGGAATATTAAAGGTGTCAAGTACGTCTGGTTGATGGCGCTTGATAAACCACGGCACGTACTCGGCAAAGTGTTCGCTAGATTCAGTCACAAAATAGCCAAAGTGCTTGAGCACTTCAAAACGCACCCGGTTATGCTCAGGCACGCGGGGGCTGTGGGCTAGCTCGAGCAACCTCGGATACAAATCCTCACCGTTTTGCTCAAACCGGGTATAAAACGCCATGTGATTAATACCTGCAGCACGGTACGTAATCTCGTCAATAGGAATATTCAAGTCACGCGCCAGTTCCCTTGCCGTTCCTTGCACGCTGTGGCACAAGCCCACCGTCTTAATGGGACTGGCTTGGCGCAGTGCCCACACGATCATCGCCATCGGGTTGACGTAATTCAGATGCCATACGTCCGGACACAACCGCTCCATGTCACGTTGCATCTCGAGCAGCACCGGCACCGTCCGCAGCGCCCGCATGATGCCACCAATACCTAGCGTATCGCCGATGGTTTGCCGTAAACCGTAACGGGTAGGAATTTCAAAATCTGTTACTGTGGCAGGTCGATAACCACCTACCTGAATCATGTTGAGGGCGTAATCTGCACCGTCAAGGGCATGTTCGCGGTCAGTGGTGACCGTTAAACGTGGCTTAACCCCGAGGGCATGAGCAAGGCGACGGGCAACCCGTTCAGAAAGTTGTAAACGGCGTTCGTCAATATCAAACAGGGTGATGTGAGCGTCTTGCAGTGCAGGCGTGCGCCAGATATCGCCGAGGAGATTCTTGGCAAACACGGTGCTGCCTGCGCCGATGAAGGTGATTTTGGACATGTGAACCTCAGTTCAAAAAAGTCGGAGAAAGTCGTGATGGGTTGCTTGAGAAAATACCATGTACAACACCCAAGCATTTTGCCATAAAGGCTCGAGTCACGCTTGGTACATTTTGTCAGCTAACCATGTTTGAGCTTTAGGAAAATAAAGCACAATCATATGAGATGCTCGGAGGGTCAGTCCTCGAGCAACGCCAAGGCTTTTGCCAAGGCTTTGTGTAAATCGGCCTCACGGAAAGGCTTGATGAGATAGGCGACGGGTTTGGTGGTTTCAGCGCGCTCGAGGGTGGTGATGCGGCTGTCGGCGGTAATGTAAATCACTGGAATGTCGCGGCCAGCAGCTTTGATATGTTGAATGGCTTCGATGCCGTCCATAGCCCCTTTGAGGGTGATGTCCATTAACAGCACATCGGGTTTGAGGTTGTTGATGTTATCAACGAGCATGTTGCTACGCTGCACCACCACCACGTTGAGGGTTTCGCCATAGCGCATGAGGGCGTCACGGATACTAGCGGCAATGAGGTATTCATCTTCAGCAATCAAAATCTGTGGGGGGCGGCTCGAGCTTGCCCCACTAATGTGGGTGCTAGCGAGGGTATTGGTGGTATCGACCGCAGCATCAGCAGGTTCTGCACTGCTAACCTCGTTTTGGCGAACGTTACTAGCAAGGTTGCGGCGAACATCAACGTTGCTGTTGCCAGCCTTATTGTCGGCTAGCTCATTAACGTTGACGTCTGCAACGTTGACGTCTTCGTTTTCGTTGACCGCTGGCTGATGACCTCGTTGATTATCTTGCTGGTGGGATGAGGCGTTGGCAGCAGGGTTGATTTGCTTGGGTTTGATGTCTGATTCACTCATGATGCTTTCTTCATCATAGTACGTCTTGACGGTCAGGGGGTGATATACCAACGCAATGACCGTGCAATAACCATGCAATGATTATGCAATAACCACTAATGACCGTGCAATGACCACTGCACAGCACATGGTAACCTATACAAAGTCGTATTGACATAAAATTTTTGAATTGAGGTTATGTGAAACTACTTATCGATAAGCTTAAACGCGTTGTAAACGACAAAAACCGCACGACGACCAACATCCCTACAGACACAGACAGCAACAACACCCAAGGTTTAGGCGCGTTCAGTGGGGTGTTTACGCCTTCTATCTTAACGATTTTAGGCGTGATTATGTATTTGCGCTTTGGTTGGGTGGTGGGCAACGTAGGTATTTTGCGCACCCTCGTTATCGTCACGTTAGCCAATGCCATTACCCTGCTTACAGCCCTGTCAGTATCGTCGATTGCTACCAATCAGCGGGTGCGCGGAGGTGGCGCATATTACATGATTAGTCGGGCACTCGGTTTTGAAGCCGGTGGGGCGATAGGCATACCGCTCTACATTGCTTTGGCGTTATCAGTCGCACTCTATACCATCGGTTTTGCTGAGAGTGTCGTAAACGCGTTTCCAGCACTCGATGAACGCACGGTGGGGTTACTTTGCGTCGTTGGCGTGGCTGCTGTGGCGCTTATTTCTGCCCAAGCGGCCATACGGGTGCAATACGTGATTATGGCGGTGATTGCCCTGTCGTTGGTGTCGTTGTTTTTAGGCTCGAGCTTAGACACTGTCACCCCTGATATCACGACCCAAGACCTTGTCCAAGGGGCTGTGCCAAGCGAATCCGCCCCCTTTTGGACGGTATTTGCGGTGTTTTTCCCGGCGGTGACGGGCATCATGGCAGGCGTCAATATGTCAGGTGACTTGCGCAATCCCAACCGTGCCATCCCAGTAGGGACACTGGCAGCCGTGGGTGTGGGGTATCTCATCTATATGATTTTGCCCATTGTCTTAACATTACGCGCAGACGCGCAAAGTTTGATTGATGACCCGCTGATTATGCGCCGCTTGTCTCTGTGGGGGGATGCCATTTTGCTGGGCGTGTGGGGAGCGACGTTGTCTAGTGCGGTAGGGAGCATCTTGGGTGCACCGAGGGTGCTGCAGGCGTTGGCTCGAGATGGCGTCTTGCCTCGGCCTTTGCGCTGGTTAGGTCGTGGTAACGGCGCTGCTGACGAACCACGTTTGGGGACATTACTGACGTTTGGGATTGCGTTTGTGGCGGTATATTTTGGCAACCTCAACTTGATTGCACCTGTATTGACGATGTTTTTCTTGACGACATATGGGGTACTTAACATCACGTCTGCGCTCGAGACGCTTTTGCAAAGCCCCTCATTTCGCCCCAGTTTCAAAGTGCACTGGGCGTGGTCGCTACTTGGCGCACTAGGGTGCATTGCGGTCATGCTACTGATTAACCCTTTGGCCACGCTGTTTGCGGTGGTGTTTATGCTGGCGATTTCGTTATGGTTGCGGCAGCGCAACGTGCGCACAGGTTGGAGTGATTTGCGCCAAGGCTTGTGGTTGGCACTGACCCGCATCAGCTTGCGGCATCTCAACAGCGAACCTGACGTGAAAAACTGGCGACCTCATTTGCTGGTGATGTCCGGTGCACCTACCCAACGATGGTACTTGATTGACTTTGCCAACGCTATCAGCCACAAACAAGCGTTACTGAGTATTGTCACCGTGATTACCGAAAGCCACATCACCCCACAGCGGCTCGAGTCACTGCAAGCAGCCAACAGCGATTACATCGAAAAGCGCGGTGTGGAAGCCTTTTTGCGGGTGTTCAAAGCCGAAGACCCGTTTATCGGTACCGAGCGGTTTATTGCTGCTTATGGCTTGGGTTCTTTGCAACCTAACACAGTGGTCTTGGGTGATAGCGAGCGAGCAGACATACGCCACAACTATGCCCAGATGCTCATGAACTTGCACGCCCTCGAGCGCAACCTCATCATCGTCAAAGAAAATCCGCAGCACAGTTTCGGTTATCGGCAGCGCATCGATGTGTGGTGGAGTGGTCTCAAGGGCAACGGCGGTCTGATGATGACGCTGGCGTACTTGCTGACGATTAGCCACAGTTGGCGGGAAGCTACCATCAACATCAACGTGGTGGTTCAAGATGACGCTGCTGTCGCCCCAGCAACCCGTAACCTCGAGCAGGTAGTCAACAGTTCGCGTATTGGCGCGGCAACCAATGTCATTGTGGCTGGTGATCGTCCTTTTGTGGAGATATTGCGCCACGGTTCGTGCGATGCTGACATGGTTTTTTTGGGGATGCGCCGTCCCCGTGAGAACGAAAATCCTAGCGACTATGCCCAGTACTACGAAAAGCTCCAAAGTTATGCTGTTGGCATGCCGACTGTGGCCTTCATATTAGCTGCACAAGATATCGTTTTTGCTGACATTTTGGCGTGAGTGTGCTAGAGTGCAAATACCGAAGAGTTTTTAATGGTGCGTTAGTGACGTCAACATCATTATTTGATTACTGGTATATCTCCAAAGGAGGTTTCCCATGTCCGACCGCCGCAAAAACGACCCTCACCCTGACCGCCGTCAACACCGTCAACATGCCGAAAGCACCCACCCTGAGCGCCGTGAACATGATGAGCGCCGTCTTACCAACCGCTCGAGCCATCCCCCTAAAGCCGCTGACATGTGGCGCTTAGAAGGTCGTCATGTCAAAGATATCCTGCCGCTCGCTGTAAAGTTACACGCCGTGCCGCCAGACGCTTGGACACACGCCCACTATGGTGGCCATCCTTGTGTGGTGGGGCCTTTCAGCAACCTCGAGCAAGCCAAGGCCTTCAGTCAAAAACCGCAACAACAACACAACTACAAAACCCACTTTTTTCAGTTGCGCACTGCCCGAGAGTATTGGTTTGTGGAGGTAGCTTCTGATGGACAAACCACCGTCATCAGCAGCCCTGAACTCGCCAGTGAAGTCATCTACGCAGAAGCATCATCATCTGCTTGATTGCTTGAGGCTTGATTGTCTGACTCTTGATTGCTTAATGCTTGGTTGTCTGACCAGTGCAGTACGTGACCGTCACAGCAACTTAAAGGGGTATCAAGCTGCAAACACCCTTGATCATTGACTCCAAGTACCACACCAAAAAGGGTTTTTTGAGACGTTTGCACCGTGACCTGGCGACCTGCCAAAAAATCCCACGCGGCAAACGTCTCCCCTAGCACCGCGTCAGCTTGTTGCCAGTCGCGCACACCTGCTGCTACCCCTGCGATGACTCGAGCGTTGACATGCTCGAGGGGTAAATTTAGCTGCGTTGCCGTGTTTGGCACGGGATTAGTGACGTTCACACCCACCCCTACCAGCAACCAGCCGCGGCACCATTCACACAACATGCCCGCGACTTTTTTGCCACCGACATACAGGTCGTTTGGCCACTTGACCATGACGCGCACGCCCTGTTCGTGTAGTGATTCGCTGAGTGCTCGAGCTATCCCTAGTGCCACCCACAAACTTACTGCAGGTTTTTTGGTCAGCGGCGGCGCAAAGAGGAGCGTTTGATAGCTACCGCCTGGGGCACTGTGCCAATCCCGCGCCCGTCTCCCCCGCCCGCTGCGTTGTTCGGCGGCGCGGATGACGGTATTGCCTGTCACTACTGGCATATCTTCGGGCATAGCTGTGCCGTCATGTTGGGCGGTGACGGCAGCTCGAGCTAAATCCTGTGTTGATGTCACACTGTCTAACGTGATCACGTCAAAGGTAGACATAAATCGATCAGGGTGATTCTCTTGTTTGTGGTGAATGTCGCTCATTCCGTCATAACCCTATAGCTTGCAAGCAGGCACGGGTCAATCGGCAGCATCTCAATCGGCAGCATCGTCGAAACTCATGGCTTCGTCGCGTTGAATGGAAAAAATACGGCTGACACCGTCTTGGGTGGTGACGCCCCACAGTACATCAGCACATTCCATGGTGGCTTTTTGGTGGGTGATGAGCAAAAATTGGGTGCCTTGCTTGGCAAGTTGCCGCACAAAATCACGAAAACGGCGAATGTTGGCTTCGTCTAAGGGTGCGTCTACTTCATCTAGAATAGCAATCGGTAGGGCGTGCTCGCCTTCCATAAGCGCAAACAAAAACGCCATGGCTCCCATAGTGCGTTCGCCAACAGACAGCAGGTTAAGGGAGCGGGTGGTTTTGTTGGCGGGTTGTAAGGCTAGCGTCACCCCACTCGGGCGTCCTTCTTCGTAGCTGAGGCGCAAGTCTGCGTGGGCGTTTTCGCCAAATAAGACGGTGACTTTTTCTTGAAAGCGACCGCGCACGTCGCCAACTGCCTGCTCGAGCTGCTGCTGAATATTACTGTCAAGTTCACGCAACGCCTGTTGCAGCGAAGTGACGGCATCTTGGGCGTCTTGGGCGTCGCGGCTGAGGTGGCGCACGTGTTCGGCGGTGTCGTGTTGGTCTTGAGTTGCCCGGTAGTTCACTGCCCCTAGTTGGGCACGTTCGCGCTCGGCATCTTGTAAACAGCGTTTAAGGGTTTTGGCTGAGGTGTCAGCAATGACTAGTGGTTTGATTTTTGCTGTGCTCGTTTGTTCAGGCCATATCGCTAATTGCCGCAACCACGCCACAACGTCTTCAGCAAGGGCGGCGCTGTTCACCTCAGCACGAATGGTGGTGGCAGCGCGCAAGGGCTCGAGCCCTTCGGGAAAATCTGCTAGGTCACTTTCGGCGGCTTCGAGGCTAGCTTGTTTGCGGGCGATAGCCATGCTCAGGTCGCTGCAGGCGGCGGCGTTTTTGGCGTGCTGTTGGTTGTGGGTTTCGACACTTTTTTGGCATTGTTGCAGGTCATGTTGGGCTTGCTCGAGCGCCGTTTTTACTTGACTATCGTCGGGCAGTTGGGCGCGGGTATGCGTGAGTGTTTGGTTGATGGCGTCGCGTTCGTTTTGGGTTTGCTCGAGGGTTAGCTGTGTTTGCTGCAACGTTTGGCTAAGACGCGCTAAACGCGTACAGCTGCTTTGATAGTTTTGCAGTGCGGTTTGATAGTTGCGCCATTTTTCTTGTTGAATGCGCTTCTCAGCGGACACCTGCTGATGCTGTTGTTGCAACATCTGACGTTGGCGGGTTAAGGCGATGAGGTGTTCGCGCAAACGAGACGCACGCGCTGTTAGTGTCAGCAGGTTGACAGCAGGTTTTTCGGGTGGACGCAAATTGGCAAGGGCAGCGGCGGTGGTTTCGTATTGAGCCTTGCGGGCGCTAACGGTGGCTTGCTGGCGGGCGTGTTGCTCGCGGGCATGATTGAGGGTGGTTTGGGCTTGCTCGAGCCAGTCACGGGCTTGCTGTAGTTTTTGCCGTACGTCTTCAAGGGCAGTGCTGAGGTGTTGGCATTGGTGCTCGTGTTCACTTGCTTTGTTACGGGCAGCGTCTAAGGCTTTTGCACCTGCTGTCACATCGCGCTTGAGCACCCGCCCATCGTCGCCTCGGTTGGCTTTGCCGCCACTAATGGCACCGTAGTTTTCGATGGTGTCGCCTGTGAGGGTGACCAAACGGGGACGGCGCGAGAAGCGTTTGGCGAGGTCAGTGGCGTGCTCAAGCGTTTCCACAATGACCGTGCGCCCCAACAGTTGCCACGCTACCGCCTGATACGCATCAGCAACGCCCACCAATTCACTCGCGAGACCAATCACCCCTTGTTCATGGGCAAAAGGCGGCTGACTTGGTTGGCTAGGGCGCAACAAATCGAGGGGTAACAACGTGGCGTAGCCCCCTGCTTGGCGCACCTCTTGCAAAATAGCAGACGCCGCTGCTGATTGGCGGATGACGATGTTTTCTGCCCGCCTGCCCAAAGCGCTAGTGATTGCAGCACGGTATTCATCGGGAATATCAAGCAAGTCGGTGGCGGCAGCAATGACATCGGGATGGTTACTACGCAGCACCACTTTGGCACCGTGGGCGTAACCAGTGCGTTGGGAAAAGGCTTGCTCGAGCCGCGTTTGTTGCCGTTCTAGGGCAAGCACTTCAGCGGCGGCGTTAGCATGAAGCTGTTGGGCAGCGCGCAAGGTTGCTTGTTCGCGCTCGAACGTAGCTTGTAAATCGTCTACCGTACGGCGGGCATGGGTGACGTTTTGCTCGAGCTGCCCTATATCACTTTCTGCCGGAGGGAGACTTTCTAGCACTGTTTCCAACGCCGTCAGTTGTGCTTGATACTGTTGGCGCTGACTTTCGTAGACCTGTTGGGCGCTAGCATACTGCTGCTGCTTACCTTGGGCGTCTTCAAGGTCGTGGGTAGCATGTCGGTACTCGGTGTGAATGCGTTCAAGTTGTGGCGTAAGGGCGCTTAAGGCACGCTCGAGCGTCCGTAAATGACTCGCTACCTCTGCCTGTTCAGGGGCTTTAGGTGCAGTCAACACAGCAAGTTCGCTATGTTCGCGCCCTAGCCGGGCGAGGTCTTGGTGATATTGACTGATGCGTTGCTCGAGCGCCGCTAGACGCGTTTCTGCTACCCGAATATCACCGCGCACGCTTTCGCTGTGTCGTTGCCATTCATGCCAGTTGGTTTCGGCATCGTGTAGCTGCTTTTGGGCGGCTTGCCAACGTTGTTGGGCTTGGGCAAGGGCGTGTTCGCTTGCTTGTTGTTGGGCTTGGGCAAGGGCATATTGATCGTTGAGTTTGCTGATTTCTGCAAACAACTGTTGTTGCCGCGTCCAGACTAAGGTGTAACGCAACCGCAAGATGGCACGTTCTAAAGCGCTGGCACTAGCAGCTTGCTGGGCTTCGCGTTGTAACTGATGGTAACGCTCAGTTAACGTCGCTAGCCACGCCACGACCTCATCGAGGTGGCTTTGGGCTTGCCCTAAGCGCACATCTGTCTTATCGCGGCGTTGGGTTAAGCGGGTGATGCCAGCGGCTTCGGCAATGGTGTCAAGTAGTGCCGCTGGGCTGGCTGTTAAAATCTCAGAGACTTCCCCTTGACCAATGACCGCAAGGCCACTGCGCCCGAGGCCACTACCTGCTAGCAGTTCATCAACGTCTAAAAAGCGGGCGTTTTTACCAGCGAGTTTAAGCTTGCTGCTGCCGTCACGGCTTAAGTTGCGGTTGATGACGATAGGCGTGCGCTCATGCTCGAGGCGCACTTCTACTTCAGCGTAGCCAAGGGTTTTGTGTTGGCGGGTACCGTGAAAAATCAGTTCGGTTTTGTCTTCTGCCCGAAAGGCATTCGCCCGTCCGCCGCCCGTTGCCCAGCGTAAGCCGTCAATGAGGTTGGACTTGCCCGAACCATTGGGGCCAATCACCGCATTGATGCCTGGGGCTAACGGCAAGGTGGTCTTATCGGCAAAACTTTTGAAACCAGCTAAACGCAAAGAAACCAATCGCACACGTTAGCCTACCCTGTTACCCCTCACCTTGTCGCACAATAATCACACGTCACGCGTAAATGGCTCGAGCGGCGACGTCGCGAAGGCTCGAGTCGTGCTCAACATCACATCAATTACGACCTCACCACACACGTCCAAAACCACACATATCCAAAGAACATCCCTACCAATAATATCCGACAACAATATCCAAGGCGTCATTAGGTATCTCAGACCATGAACCTAATACACCGTGATGATTCATACCGTGACACCGCAAAAGGCTATTCTAACAAGCAAAAGAAAATTTTCACATGCTCTCTGCTTGCAAATTTTTTACCGCGAGTTTAAGCACTTAACTCATTAGATAGATCAATCATGGCCATACGCACATCATTAGGATCACGGACTGGCTCGAGAAACTGCACCCGCACGCGCCGTTGTCCGCCTTCGGTAAGGTTCACTAGCACATCAAAACCACGATAGTCTAAGTTGAGCATCACCGCCCGTTCAACTTGGCCCGTTGGCACATCAGCAAACGCTTGTACATAGTCCACCAAAGCGTCAGCGTGGTCTTCGTTCATATGCTCAATGACCCGCGTGTGAATGGCTAACAGGGGATCGGGGTCAGCAGCTTGGTAAGCAGGCGCATCCGCCCAACCCATCCGCCCGAACCCGGCAATGTAATACAGCGTTTCTGGGGTGAAGCGGTAAAAAGCAAAATCAGTAAAATCAACGTAGACAGCAGCCGTTGGGTGCACCTCGAGAAAACGCTGCCGAAAAGCGTCGTTGCTCTCAGTCTCGACTTTGCCAATGAGCGACAAACGCGGCTCAGCCAAAGGGTCTGCTAAGCCAAGGTAATCGTGCAGGAAAAAGGACGCTCGAGCGTCTTGGTTAATGTGTTTGGTGTGTTCGGCAAGTTGGCTGAGAAGTAACAGCATGTCGCCATTTTCCAAAGCGGCATAAGCTACCGTCGAACTGTAGGGATACCCGTCTGAATTAACGGTTGCCAACACAGCATGGCGGTTAGCAGCCACGAGAGTACGGGCAGCTTCAGCAAATGAAGGATACATAACCTCAAGATACCTGCTAGTGACGCCAAAAAACACGGCGGCACATCACACGTTGCTGCTTTTACCCGCAACGTTACTAGTAACGCGATAGCAAAGGCCACATGTCATTTCTATTTTTAGCGCGCTTAGCTATCTAAACATCAGCAATTCCACGTGTCGTTACTGCAGTAGCTGATGTTTGCCAAGGTTACATCAGCATCCATCGCTTTCTACTCTGTAGATGTCAATCATAGAGACGCCACATCATTGATGGAAGCTTCAGAGAATAATCGCTAAAGAATTATTCCACGATGTTTTTGCTCGTGCTTTTTCTATTTCACACTGCTAGGCCACGCTAAACATTAAACAAACGTCGCTAGTTTGAGGGTACACGTGTAAGGACATCGAAACGCGTCATTCATTGACAAATCAGTCTGGTGATGCAAT
>CAZKAZ010000019.1:0-50163 GCA_964550765.1 uncultured bacterium
GGCTCAAGCAAATGCACGAAGAAAACGACACCTTCGAGGTGCTGGCTGTCAACACTAACTATCGAGACGAAAACGGCACAATCATGTTTGTCATTTTGACGACCTACAAAACGCCTGCTGCTGGGAAGACGCTGGAGGGGTGGCTCGAGTATCTTGACTATCTCGAGTATCTGGTTTAAAAATTTCAATAAAAAGTAATCTACATATCTTCCGCATTAAGGTTTGTGTATCGCGTTATGGTGACACGCTGTGATGTGATTGGGGGATGAGAAGGGTAGGACTCGAGCCCACCCCCCATTCCTTCTGTTCCGTTTATGCCACACTTTTCCCATGACAAGGCTCGGCATACAACCCATGAATCTGCAACACTGGCGCGGCGATGTGTTTGGCGGCGTCATCACGGCGATTGTCTCCCTGCCGCTGGCTCTCACCTTTGGGGTGGCGTCTGGCTTGGGCGCAGAAGCAGGCTTGTACGGGGCAATTGTGGTGGGGCTTTTTGCGGCGCTTTTTGGCGGTACGCCCACGCTCATCTCCGAACCCACCGGTCCCATGACGGTGATTATGACCTCGATTGTGGCCACGCTCATTGCCGCTAACCCTGAGCAAGGCGTGGCTATGGCGCTCACGGTGGTGATGCTCGCAGGGCTTTTTCAGATTGTCTTTGGGGCGCTCAGGCTAGGGCGCTACATTACCTTGATGCCCTACAGCGTCATCTCGGGGTTTATGTCAGGTATTGGCGTGATTTTGATTGTCTTGCAACTGGCACCCTTTTTGGGACAAGCTAGCCCGTCTGGGGGTGTACTGGGGACGCTGGGGGCAGTGCCAAGGTTGCTGGCAGAAGTGGATATCTTAGAGACCAGTTTGGCGCTAATTACCTTGGCGGTGCTAATTTTCATGCCCAAACGCTGGCGGCGTTATGTGCCTGCACAGCTCGTGGCGCTCATTGTGGGCACCGTATTGTCACTGTTGTTTTTGGAGTTTGATATTCGCCGCATCGGGGCAATTAACGCAGGACTGCCCGAACTGACTGTGCCGACGTTTACTGCCGTGCAGTGGCGTTCGATGTTGATTGATGCGGCAGTACTGGGGATGTTGGGTTGTATCGACACGCTTCTTACTGCCATGATTGCTGACAGCCTGACCCGCACCGAACATCAGTCCGACAAAGAACTCATTGGGCAGGGCATTGCCAATATTTTGTCTGGTCTTGTGGGTGGTTTACCGGGTGCTGGGGCGACCATGGGCACGGTGGTGAACATTCAAACCGGGGCGCGCACGGCGCTTTCGGGGGTGGTGAGAGCCGTCCTCTTACTTGTTGTCGCCTTAGGGGCAGCGCGGCTCACGGCGGTGATTCCCTTGGCAGTCTTGGCAGCGATTGCGCTTCATGTGGGTGTGAACATCTTGGACTGGAGTTTTTTGCGGCGGGTGCATCATATTTCTAAGCGTTCGACCATGGTGATGTACGGGGTGATGTTGCTGACGGTGTTTGTGGATTTGATCGTGGCGGTAGCACTCGGGGTGTTTATTGCCAATATTCTCACTATTGAGCGGCTGAGTGCTCATCAAGAAAGCCAAGTGAAAGCCATTAACGACGCTGATGATGATTTGCCCTTGAGCGAGGTGGAACAGCGCTTGCTCGAGGCAGCTCGGGGGCGAGTGCTACTTTTTTATTTGAGTGGACCGTTGATTTTTGGGGTCTCCAAAGCCATCGCCCGGCAGCACGCGGCTATCAACGACTGTCAGGTGGTGGTGTTTGACCTTAATAACGTGCCGCTGATTGATGTGACGGTCTCGCTGGCTATTGAAAATGCTATTAAAGACGCGGTGTATGCGGGTAAACAAGTACTTATTGTTAGTAGTCGTTCGCAGGTGCAAAGTCGCCTCGAGCGCCTTGGTATCTTTTCGTTATTACCGCGAGACGCGCTTATGCAAGACCGCACTGAGGCGTTAACTCGAGCGTGTGACCTCGCTCAAAGTGAGGCTCGAGACGGTTCGCTGCAGGCTACTGAACCCGCGTTAGCGTGATGAGTACACAGCAAAATCTGTTCAGGTAAGCTGGAGTATGTTTTTAGGTATTGACTTGGGTACGGGTTCGGTCAAGGTGCTGTTATTGCGGGCAGACGGCACGGTGTACGACGAAACCTCACGGACATATCCCGTAAATGCCCCTGCGGACGGTTGGGCAGAAAGTGCCCCAGACGCGTGGTGGCAAGCGACTTGTGAGGCGGTGCGCGACATTGCCCAAGGTGTAACGGTGCGGGCGATTGGTTTGTCGGGGCAGATGCACGGGGTGGTGCTGTGTGATGATGCGGCGAGGCCTTTGCGCGATGCCATTTTGTGGGCAGATGGACGCTCACAGGGGCAGCTCGAGCACTACCGCAGCTTACCGCATGCTATGCATGAACGCCTCGCTAACCCGCTGGCTGTGGGTATGGCAGGACCGTCGCTGTTGTGGCTAGCAGAGCATGAACCCGATACCTATCACGCGGCAAGTTGGGCGCTCCAACCCAAAGACTGGCTGCGCCTAAAACTGACAGGTGAGGTGTTTGCTGAACCATCGGATGCGTCTGCGACGTTACTTTATGATTTGCCTGCCGATGATTGGGCGTTTGATATTATCGGCGCACTCAAGCTAGATAGTAATTTGTTTGCACCCTTAACAGAATCGAATAGCCTCGCAGGTAGCCTCAGCCACGCCGCTGCTGATGCGTTGGGGTTGCGTCCGCACGTGCCGGTAGCGGCTGGCGCAGGGGATGCGTCAGCGGCACTGCTAGGTAGCGGTCTATTGCGTGAGGGCGCAGTGCAGTTGAGTGTGGGAACAGCTTCCCAAATCACGGCTATTCGTGCAACACCCATCACCGATAAAACCTTGCGCACGCATTTGTATCGGGCGGCTTTGCCGAACAGTTATTTTGCCATGGCAGCCATGCAAAACGCTGGTTTGGCGCTCGAGTGGGTACGGCGGCTGCTTGGCGTATCGTGGGAGGTGTTCTATGACGAAGCCTTGCGTGTTCCCTCCGGCAGCGATGGGGTGGTGTTTGTACCGCACCTCTCAGGTGAACGCACCCCACATGTCGATGCTCAAGCTCGAGGTGCGTGGGTAGGTTTGGGGTTAAACCACGAACGCGGACACTTGGCTCGGGCGGCGCTCGAGGGGGTAGCGTTTTCTCTCAAAGCGGGTTTGCAAGCCCTGTGTGATGTGGGGGTGAACCCGGAAACCATGCGCTTAGCAGGGGGCGGCACGGTGAACCCAGCTTGGCAACAGATGCTAGCGACGGTGCTCGAGACCCCGCTCGAGG
Organism: uncultured bacterium; assembly: GCA_964550765.1. Classification (GTDB taxonomy): domain Bacteria; phylum Deinococcota; class Deinococci; order Deinococcales; family Trueperaceae; genus JBCCBI01. The sequence goes on from CAZKAZ010000019.1 coordinate 3,300, forward strand.
TGGTCGAAGTGCCGTCGTCGTCAGCGAGGGGGGCGGCTTACGTGGCAGCCTTGGCGATTGGTGCTCTCAACGAAGACGACATCATCGCCCAAACCCCCGAAACCTTGGCGCGCATCGACCCAGAACCCATGTCAGATGATCTTGCCTATGCGTGGCAGCACTATCAGCACTTGTATCCTGCCCTCAAGCAAGCCCGTCAAGGTGCACGCAGCCGCAACGGCAACAACGGCAACGCATGAAGGTAGTAGCTGAAAGCTTCAGCAACGTCGTGGCTGCAGGAGCATCATGAGTGACATTGAACCTGAATTCACTGTCCCTGCCGCCGATGACGCTTCAGTGCGTGACGAGCGTTACCGTTTACCTGCTGCTGGTGCAGAATTGTACGTTGAGCAGGTGGGGCGTCTGGACGCGCCCGTGTTGTACTTCGTGCATGGCGGCCCTGGCTACAACAGTTATTCGTTTCGTGATTTGCTGGGTGAAGACCTACTCGATTATCGGCTGATTTACAGTGACCAACGCGGCAGTGGCCGCAGTTACGCCGAGGACTTGGTAGCGTCGCTTGATGTGAGCACCTTAGCAGACGATATTGACGCCGTTGCCGATGCCTTAGAATTGCCGCCCATGACGCTACTCGCCCACGGTTTTGGGGCGCAAATTGCTCTGGAAGCTGCCGTGCGTTATCCGCAGCGCGTGGCGCGGTTATTGTTAGTGAACCCGTGGGTGGATATGCCCCTACTCGCCCGTGCCATGCAGCGCCATGCGGCGTTTATGTCGGGCAATGGTGACGCGGCACTACCCACTGAAGACATGCTCGAGGATCCCCCTGATCCTGCTTTGGTGATTGAACAAGCGGTGGATTGGGTGGGCGGTAAAGCACTCTTAGACGCCATGCAGTTTCCGCGTCCGAGCAGCAGATTAAGGCTCGAGTACAGCGACAGCGAAGCCTTGGTGATGATGGAAACCTTGAGCCAATTTCACATTGCCGACGACGATGACCGCTTGGTGGATGTGCCGTTGTGGTCGCTTTCCAAAGTGGACGTGCTCGCTGAAATTGACGTGCCTGTGGTGGTGTTACTCGGTCAAGACGACAAAACCGCTTACCCCGAGCAGGGCGAAGTGGTGTTATCTGCTTTGCCGCAAGCCCTCGTCAGCGTGCTTGACAGTGGTCATTATCCGTGGCTCGATGACCCAGAGACGTTCTTGGCGTTGGTGCACGAAGTGGTGCAACGAGAGCGCGACGGGTCGTAATCTGACGGATATTGCATCACCAAACTGCTTCGCCAACACATTGCCTATTGTGTTTAAGGCAACATCATCGACTTGCGTACTTAATACCTTTGTTTGATGTCCACCTTAGTCTAACAATGTGGTCTAGCAATTTGGTCTAGCAAGATAGAAAGGGGCTTGCAGGCTGGCTCGAGCTTGGTAGAATGTGACCATCGTTAACGTTTACCGTGTCCTTCACGATTTCGCCTGACGTGATTTCGTCTGATGTTGTGTCATCACCGTGTATTTTGACTGTGTATTTTGACCGTGTATTTTGACCGTGTGTCTTAATCGTGCGTCTTGAGGTGTATGGGGGCGTGTTGCTGTTGTGGGCATAATGCGTCGTGCTGGTGTATCACCCACTATTAAGCGCGTATATCACCATCCATAAGGAGTGCATCATGTTTGAACCTAAAAAAGAAGATAAGTTTACCTTTGGCCTGTGGACAGTCGGTAACCCCGGGCGTGACCCCTTTGGTGAACCGACGAGGACGAAGCTCGAGCCTACTTACATCGTGCAAAAACTGGCGGAACTGGGTGCGTGGGGTGTGAACTTACACGACAACGACCTAGTTCCCATCGACGCAACTGCCAGTGAACGCGACGCCATCGTCAAGGATTTTAAGCAAGCCCTCGAGGATCACGGCATGGTTGTACCGATGGCGACGACCAACTTGTTTGCTGACCCTGCTTTCAAAGATGGTGCGTTTACCTCTGCTGACGCTCGAGTGCGGGCGTATGCGTTGCAAAAAACTATGCACGCCATTGACTTGGGTGTGGAACTGGGCGCGAAAACGTATGTGTTTTGGGGCGGGCGTGAAGGCAGTGAAGTCGATGCGACCAACAATCCCCTAGATGGCATGGGGTACTTTCGTGATGCGATTAGTTTTTTGTGCGACTACGTCAAAGACCAAGGTTATGAGCTTAAGTTTGCGCTTGAACCCAAACCCAACGAACCCAGAGCGGATATCTACTTGCCTACTGTTGGCGCCATGCTCGGGTTTATTGCCACGCTACCTGCAGAACATCAAGCGATGGTTGGCGTGAACCCAGAATTTGCCCACGACACCATGGCGGGGTTGAATTTTGTGCATGCCGTCGCCCAAGCGATTGATGCGGGCAAGCTTTTCCACATTGACCTCAACGACCAAAAGATGGCGCGTTTTGACCAAGATTTGCGCTTTGGGGCAGAAAACCTCAAAGGGGCGTTTTTTACCGTCAAACTCCTTGAAGATACGGGTTACGACGGTTCACGTCATTTTGACGCGCACGCGCTGCGCACTGAAGACGAAGCGGGCGTGTGGACGTTTGCGCGGGGTTGCATGCGCACATATCTGATGCTCAAAGAAAAAGTGGCGCAATTTAATGCTGACAGTGACATTCAAGCAGCACTAACCGCCTACAAAGTTAGCGACAGCCACCTAGAACCGCTCATGACTTACAGCAGTGCTAATGCCACGACACTTAAAGATTATGCTTTTGACCGCGCTAGTTTGGGGCAGCGTGGCCCTGGTCTTGAACACCTTGACCAACTGACAGTAGAACTGTTACTTGGCATGCGCTCGTGAGGTGTCTCGAGCGTCCCTGTCTGCTTGTGTGAGGCTCGAGTGCGGTAAGCTACCTACATGGAGATAGGGTTAGTACTAGGCGGTGGCGGCGCACGGGGTTATGCCCATATTGGTGTGCTGCGGGCGCTTTTGGAACATGACTGTCAGCCTGTGGCCATTACGGGTTGTTCGATGGGCGGCCTCATTGGGGCGTTTTTTGCTGCTGGTTTTCAACCTGATGATATGTTGACGTTCCTTGAGGACACCAACTTTTTGAACTTGCTCGATATGGGCATGCGTGGTGGGTTGTTGGGTAATGGCAAGCTCGAGCACATGCTGCGCCAACACCTGCCCGAACGCTTTGAAGATCTGGCGCTGCCTCTAGCCGTCACCAGCGTGGATGTGCAACAAGGTGAATTGGTCATCTTGCGCAGTGGTGACTTGGTCTCGGCACTGCTGGCCTCAGCGGCGTTGCCGGGTATCTTTACACCTGTTTTGCGCAGTGGCCGCTATCTTATTGACGGTGGTTTGCTCAATAACTTACCCGTTGATGTCATCAAAACCATGACCCTTGCCCCCATTGTGGCAGTAGACGTAGCCGCGCCACCTAATCGCCAGTTGGCGTTTGCAGAAGACAAACCCACCAAACGCTTTCAGGGCATGTTTTCTAGTGATGTGTTTTCTGGTGATGCGTTTTCTGGTGGTGTTTTTTCGGGGGCGATGCAAGAACTCGCCGACAACCTCAAGGGGATATTTTCACCTGCTGAGTGGTTTAAGCGTTCGCTGACCATCGAATTGTTTATGAAATCGTTTGATGTGCCGCAAGCAGTCTTGACCGAAATGCGTTTGTCACTGCAACCGCCTGCTCTGCGCATTAATCCGGCGCTCGACAGGCAGTTTGGCGTCGAAGATTTTGACCTCTTAGAAGAAGGCGTTGACGCTGGCTACCAAGCGGCGATGGCATCCCTTGCTGATTTTGTTAAATATGATTAATATATAATAATTGTTTTTGCGTCGCATTCGGAGGATGACATGCCCACAACCAAACAACGTTTTGAAGGTGCCCTGTTGGGACTCGCGACCAGTGATGCGTTGGGTGTGCCGGTGTCATTTAAGTCGCCGGGGCAGTTTACGCCCGTGCGTGATATGCAAGGCGGGGGTGCGTTTGCGCTTGAACCCGGACAATGGACCAAACACACTTCGATGGCGCTTTGTTTGGCAGATAGTTTTTTGGAAACGCGCAGTTTCGACCCCGTTGATCAGTTAGAACGCTACTTGCGTTGGTGGCGCACTGGGCATCTCAGCAGCACGGGTGAATGTTTTGATGTAGACACCACCATGAAAGCCGCCTTGCGCCGTTATGAACGCAGCCAAGATGCTTACAGCGGCTCGACCAGTTTTGGTACCGCCGGAAACGGTTCACTCACGCGAGTCGTACCCGTGGCGCTCGTCTACGTGCAACGCCCTGCGGAAGCCTTGCAAAAAGCTGCCTTGTCTTCACGCACTACCCACGCTGCCATTGAACCGATGGACGCCTGCCGCTATTTAACGGCGCTCCTCTTGGGGGCGCTGCGTGGCCAACCCAAAAAAGTGCTCTTAGAACCGCGTTACAGCCCCGTGCCCGATGCGTGGGAAAAAGCGCCCCTCGTTCCTGCCATTGACGCGGTAGCCGCAGGCAGTTTCCGCACCAAAGAACCCCCCGAAATCACTGCGGGTAGTTTTGTGGTGACGTCCCTTGAAGCTGCCCTGTGGGCGTTTTGTAACAGCAACAGTTTTGAAGAAGGGGCACTGTTAGCCGTCAATCTAGGTGAAGATGCCGAAGCCGTTGGGGCGATTTATGGGCAGTTAGCGGGGGCGTATTATGGGGTGGATGCTATTCCCGGCAGGTGGCTCGAGCAACTTGCCAAGTTACCCTTACTACAAGACATGAGCCGCAACCTCTTTGAACTGGCTAAAAAGACCACCGCAACGGGGTAGCTCGAGGCGTCACCTGATTGACATTTAGCCTCAATCGATGCGCCAGCCGAGGGCTTCGGGGTTGTCTTTGAGAATATCTGCGGGCAATTTGACCAAGTTGAGTTTGCTTTCGGCGGCTAGCGTGCCATCGGGTAAAAAAAGTTGTCCTACAGCTTGCCCCAAGCGTCCGCGCATTTTGATGCGCTTACCGACAATGTGAAGTTCGGTTTCGGTAGGCACAGGCTTGCGAAATTTGACCTCGAGCACGACCGACATCATCAAATTGTGATGGTCGCCAATGAGCGATACCCGCCCGACGCCTTCATCAAGTAGCGCGCTGACGATACCGCCGTGCACCACACCTGGGTAACCGTTGAAGTGTTCGGGGACAACGCAGTGGCTGTGGACTTCGCTGTCGCCGTCGTCAAAAAACTCGAGCTTTAAGCCCACGGGGTTTTTGCGCCCGCAGATAAAACAATAGTCCGAGGTGGGTTGTTTGTTGCCTCGCGAGAACGTTGTGGTCATAGGTCAGTCTACCCAACCTCACGCTTGATGGTTTAAGACAGTGTGTTAAGGGCTGACATTGATGGTAGTGCTGCTCACATCCGCTGCGCCACGGTCATCGACCACCAACAGGGTCACTGTAAATGTGCCTGCTGTGGTGAAGGTGTGGCTAACGACTTGTCCGCTCGAGATATCACCATCGCCAAAATCCCACGTATAGGCTTGAATGATGCCGTCAGCATCGCTGCTATTAGACGCGTCAAACACCACTGTGAGGGGGGCAGTGCCGGTGTCAGGGGTGGTGGTAAACGCCGCTTGGGGCGGTTCGTTGCTGGTGATGCCTACGGTGATGGTTTGGCGGGCGGTAGCCATTTCACCTTCGTCGTTGGTGACTGTGAGTATCACGATATATGTACCGTCTTGGGTGAATGTGTGGGTCACTTGCGCTCCCGACGTGCTTTCACCATCGCCAAAATCCCAGTCATAAGAAGTAATTTGCCCGTCGCTATCTTGCGAACCTGAAGCGTCGAACGTCACCGTCAGCGGGGCGTTGCCTTGGTCGGTGCTAGCGTTGAGCACAGCTTGGGGGCCTTGTTGCGGCGGCGTGGGGCTGTTAGCGGTGATGACGGTGCTCGAGCGTGCCAAATTGCCGTCTGCATCGCGGACGATAACTTGGGCTTCATAGACACCAGGGTCTTGATAAATATGACTGATGTCGAGGTTGTCGCTGCCAGTTAGGGCGGTGGTTGCGCCGTCACCAAAGTCGAATGTGTAGGTGAGAACGTCATTTTGCCGCGTTGAAAGGCGGCTGATGCTGCTTGCACTGAAGGTGACCTCGAGCGGCACACTGCCTGCTGTGGGCGCGGCGGATAGGGTGACCTCGAGCGGATCGGGCGCCATACCGTCCACATTAATCTCGACGCTATCGGTGGTGGTGGTCGTGCCATCATCGACTGTCACGATGGCGGTATACGTGCCGGGCATGTCGTAGGTATACGTAAAGCTGTCTTCACCTTCGACTGCCGGACTGCCGTCACCCGGATTCCAGGTAAAAGTTAACGCGTCTTCTTCTTCATCTGTGGCGTTGCTGTCAAAGTTGACCGTCAAAGGGGCGTCGCCAGAGGCATTATCAACCTCGAGGCGCACTTCGGGCGCACGGTTGCCGTTCATGCCCAGGCCATCATTGGAACAGGCAACAAGCGTGAACAGTCCTATCACCAAAAGCGCGTACACTATCAACCACCGTGACAACCACTGTGACAACCACCGTGAAAAACCAGTCATATCTTCAGCATAAGAAGGTTTGCCTGTAGGTGAGATAGGTTATGCCACAGCGATAGCAGCACACAAGACCCACCATCAAAATAAGGGAGAGGCAAAATAAGGGAGAGGCAAAATAAGGGAGAGGCAAAATAGCGGAGAGGGTTTTGTTACACTCGAGCGGTGGATCGTTTTGCCAGCAAAGTACACTTGCGTGACTTGCCGTTTGTGCAGCCAACAGACGCAGGAGCAGTGGCCATGCGCGTGCGTTATTCGGCGGGATGTAAGCGGCGGGCGGTGTCTTTGGCGCAGTTTTTGCGTGATGTAGCACTGGCATGTCATGTGCCCGTGGACAGTTTTGAACTGTTGGTGTTAGACCGCAGCGACTGGCAAGCCCGGTTGCAAGCGCCCTATGGTTTGCCGCTAGCTAGAAAACGCGAGAGGCGGCTGATTGCCGCTGCCGATTACCCAGAGCGGTTGGTCAACGGTTTGGATGATGTCCTTATGGACGCAGCAAACCGAGGTCTTGATGCCCCTAGTGGCTGGCGCGAACTGTTTGACGTGCTCATCGGGGTGCGCTGGGCGCAGGTGGTGATGCCAGCAGACCTGTATGCGTGGGTGTATTGGCTCGATGTGCTCCTTGCGCAAGGGTGGCTGTGGCAAGCGTGTATCAGCCATCAGGTGTTGGACACCACGAGGTTGCAGCAGTGGTGGCAGGTGTGTGCGGCAGGGGAGCGTAGTGTAGTGGCGACTGCACCCCGGCGCGTCCCTGAGATAATTCGTCTTCACGGTCATATGGGGCTTATGGCGATGCGGCTCATCGATGAAGGTGACTGGTCAGTCTTGCAAGAAGAGTTGCGCAACCTAGCGCGACAACACGGCAAAGTGGCAAGTGCAGACGCCAAAAAGAAGCTCGAGCACTGGCTCGAGCGCACATCACATTAATCACATATAGCAGTCACCAACGCAATCAGGACACCTATTTTTTCTACCTTGAGTTGTTATCAAGGTACATAAGATGGTCATCAAGGTGTACAGATTCCCGTGACGATGGCTATACCTAATAGCTTTTCCATAAATGACGTCCACACGGTTGAACGCGATTGATGTCGAAATGACCTTGGCAAAAATCGGCAACTGTAGAAACGACATGTGGCATTGCTACTATCATTGAACCGTGTGCCCACATGCCTCAACGGACGTGACCGGGGCCACCTCGAGCGGTTTTGCGTTGGCGGTTTTGGCTCATCCAAATTTGCAGTTCATGCGGGCTCGTGGCATAGTCAAGGGCTTCATGTTCGTTGATTTCGTCTTGTAACCACAGGTCTAACAGGTGCTGGTCAAAGGTGCGCATGCCGCCTTCTTTGCCATCCATCAGGGCTTGTTTGATGCCGATGGTTTTGTTTTCGTCTTTGATGTAATCGCGCACCAGCGGCGTGTTCACGAGCACCTCAGACGCCAAGATGCGTTTTTCGCCGCTCGCGTGCAAGAGCAAACGCTGACTGATGATGCCTAGTAGCGACTCGGCTAGCATGATGCGAATCTGATCGCGTTCGTGCGGGGGAAAAAAGTCGATGATGCGGTTGACGGTGCGGATGCTATCTAAGGTGTGCAAGGTGCTCAGCACCAAGTGACCTGTTTGCGCGGCGGTGATGGCAGCTTCTACCGTGGCGCGGTCGCGCATCTCGCCGATCATAATCACATCGGGGTCTTGGCGCATGGCGTATTTGAGCGCCCCCGAAAAGCTAAACGTATCGGCACCTAGTTCGCGTTGTACGACCAAACTGTGGTTGTTATGGTGCAAAATTTCAATGGGGTCTTCGACGGTGATGATATTGCGCTTATAGTTGTTGTTGATGTAGTCAACCATTGACGCCAGCGTCGTGGACTTACCCGAGCCAGTAGGGCCAGTAATCAGCACGAAACCCCGTGTTTGGCTCGAGAAACGCTCGACAATCTCGGCAGGCAAGTTGAGGGTTTCAAAGTCTGGCACGTGTTCTTCGATGACCCGCATGACGATGCTGACCGTGCCCCGCTGATAAAACACATTGCAGCGAAAGCGGGCTACTTTGGGAATCATAAACGCAAAGTCAAGTTCGTGGTCTTGTTGAAACCTTTCAAACTGCTGCGCTGACATCATGGCTTGAGCGATTTGCATGGTTTGTTCTGCGCTCAAGCGGGGGGCGTTTTCAAAAGGACGCAAATCGCCATAGACGCGCATGTAAGGTGGCGAGGCCGCGTGAATGTGAATATCTGAAGCGTGCCTTGCGACCATGGCTTTAATCATCTTGACGACGCCTTTGAGCATGGCAGCGTGTTCTTGTTCTTTCGTTTTGGTGGTTTCTGACATGAACCGTCCTTTGCTGCGCGCTAGATACGTCGCGCTCGAGCAGGTGCTATACCCCTACCTGCTTCACCTAATCACTGTGTCACCTACAACTAATGCCTAATTCACCATTATGACAGGTTTGTTGTTCCGGTGTTGTGCGACATGCTGTTCAAAATACCTTAACAGGTAATTTTTTTAATTAATCATGCTAAAAACGCTTATTCAACAACTATGTTTGTGCGGCATCTCCATAATTGACGTCCACACAGCTGAACGCGATTGATGTCAACGTGAGGTTGGTAAGAATCAGTCAGGTAAGAATCAGCCACTGTAGAAACGAAATGTAGGATTGCTAGTAATAGAAATACCTATAATGTTTTGCAGCGTACCACAAGCGAAAAACCCCAGTTGCCTGGGGTCGTGTGTGCGTAGGTGTCACAGGATAGGTATTGCGGAGAGCTACAGAATTTTCGACAAAAACGACTTGGTGCGTTCTTCGGTGGGGTTGCTGAAAAAGTGTTCTGGGCTGCCGACCTCGACGATTTGGCCGCTGTCCATGAAAATCACTCGGTCACCGACTTCGCGGGCGAAGCCCATCTCGTGCGTCACCACCATCATGGTCATGCCTTCTTTGGCGAGGTTCACCATGACTTCTAGCACCTCCCCAATCACCTCCGGGTCGAGTGCTGAGGTAGGTTCGTCAAACAGCATCACTTTGGGTCCCATGGTGAGCGCCCTAGCAATGGCCACCCGCTGCTGCTGACCACCTGAAAGCTGTCCGGGATATTTACCCGCTTGTTCGGGAATACCCACTTTACCCAAAAAGTAGTGCGCCCGTTCTTCGGCTTCGGACTTTTTCCACTTGCGTACCCGAATGGGGGCGAGGGTGATGTTCTCGAGCACAGTAAGGTGTGGAAACAGATTAAAACTCTGAAACACCATGCCGGTTTCACGGCGAATCATGTCGATGTTGCGCATATCGTCAGTAAGTTCGATGCCGTCGACAGTCACTTTGCCTTCTTGGTGTTCTTCTAAACGGTTGACGCAGCGAATTAAGGTGGACTTGCCCGAACCGGAAGGCCCAATGACCACCACGACTTCCCCGCGATTGACCGATAAATGAATGTCTTTTAGGACGTGAAATTCGCCGTACCACTTGTTCAAACTGTCAATTTCAATAATTTTGTCGCCGCCCTCAGGGGCATCTGCCCGCACCAAAGGACTCATGGTTGCTTCACTCATAGGTTCTCCTCACTGTGTGTTGTAGTGTGTGGTTCAGTATTAGCGTTCACCGACGCCCAAGGTTTTCTCGAGCTGCCTGCTCGCAATGCTCATACGATACGCAAAAAAGAAGTAAATCACCGCGACGAACAGCGATAGCTCGAGGCGAATACCCCCTGTTACCAGTAGCGATTCGGGTTGGTTGGCTACTACTGTGTTGGCAATATTGAAAAAGTCAAACAGCCCCACAATAAATACCAACGAAGTGTCCTTAAACAGACCAATCGACTGACCAACAATAGCCGGAATGACGGCTTTTAAGGCTTGCGGCAAAATAATCATCCGCAGGGTTTGCCAACCACTTAAGCCCAGTGCTTGGGCGGCTTCTTGTTGCCCCCTCGGGACAGCTTGTAAACCGCCGCGCACGTTTTCGGCCATGTACGCTGACGAAAATAACGTCACCGCTACTAGCGCCCGAAGCAGTGGCCCGATTCTATCAGGTGATACGTTAAACAGCAGCGGTACTAGCAGTGACGCAATAAACAACCACGAAATCAACGGCGCACCGCGAATGATTTCAATAAAGCTAATACAAAAGTATTTGATGGCTGGTAACTTGCTGCGCCGTCCTAGTGCTAGTGCGATACCGAGTGGGAAACTGACCGTGATACCCACGACCGAAATAATCAAGGTGAGCATAAAGCCGCCCCACTCACGGGTAGCTACCGTGCGCAAAAGACTCTCAGCATCCCCGGGGAGGCCGTACAACAGCACAAATCCTAGCGGTAGCGATGCACCCCACAACCACGGTAAGGCTCGGGCTACGATGGGGCGTTCGCGCCCGAGGGTATAACCCGCTAAGCAAGCGAGGCTCACGAGCACCCACCCCAAGCGCACTGACTCCCAACTGGTGAGCGCTAACGCGGTGAGCAAAAAGACGAAACTTGAAAAACTCCAAAACACCCCTCGAGTAATGCTGGTTTCACTATCAGGGGCGATACCACTTGACACCCCGAGCAAAAACATCATCATGCCAACAATGGCCAAAGGACGCCACAGCAATTCAACCGGGTAGCGGTACACCGCAAACAGTTTGAGGTTATTCCAGACTTGTTGCCAAGTAGCTTCAAAGAGCATCCAACTGAACAAATTGATACCCAACCAGACAACCAACACCAATGTGATGACACTAGCGATGCTGTTACCCGTTGAACTAAACAGGTTGTCGCGCAACCATGCTTGCGCGCCTGTTGCTGGGCGCGGCGGTAAGCGGGAAGGAATCACCATAACCTCCTAACGTTCCACAAGGGCAATGCGGTCGTTGACGACGTTGAGAATGAGCGCAAACGTGAAACTAATAATCAAGTACGACGCGATGATAATGAGAATCACCGGAATGGTAGCGCCCGTTTGGTTGGCAATAATGACGCTGATGGCAAACAGTTCCACATAGGCCGCCAAGGGTGCTAGTGATGAGTTTTTGGACAAGTTGAGGTACTGGCTAATCATAGGTGGCAAGATGATGCGCAATGCCTGCGGAAAGGTCACGATGCTAAACGTTTGCCACGGATTCAAGCCCAAGGTTCTGGCGGCTTCGCGTTGTCCTTTGGGAACAGCTTGAATGCCTGCGCGCACGATTTCGGCAATAAACCCCGCTGTGTGAATCACCAGTGCCAACAGGAGCGCCAAAAAGCTAGTCGATAAGGTGATGCCGCCCACGTAGTTGGTGACAGGCACGCTAGGCGTACTCACTACCCAAGGCCGTAATGGCAACACTTCAAAGGTGGCGTTAACGTCACTGTCGTCTGCGCTGTCATCAGACGTGCCCACGGGTGGGCCAAACAAACCACCGCTGGGGCTAGCGGGGGCGCTTGCTTCTTCTTGACCATCGTTGATGGCTTCAAAACGGGGGATGCGCACTTGGCCATCGCGATCGGCGACTAACCTGCGTTCAAAGTCGTAAACGCGCAAAAACAGCTCAAAACCAGCAAACCCTTGGCCGTTTTCGTCAAGTTGTTCGCCGTTATCAAAAGTGCCGTTGCCGTTTCTATCTTGATAGAGCAAGCCTTCGCTAGGAAAGTCCACAAAATGCAACTGCACGCCTGCTTCACGAGCGGCGTCGGGGTCAGCAAACACCACTTCAGCGTTGCCCACTTCGTTTTCACGGATGAGCGGGAAACGGACGATGCTCGAGACATTACGGCGTGACTCGGTGGTGTTTTGGCTTGTGGTGCTCAATTGGCCACTTTCGATGCTGACACGTGTGGGTGCATATGCCAAGAAGGCTTCACCCTCGTCAAATTCGCCGTCTTGGTTTTCATCCAAAAAGACCTGCCCGCGCCCACGATTAGCACGGAAGCTCGTCGCGGCGTTTTCGGGAATTTCAGCGGGAATGCTCAAGTAGCCGCCAATGGCCACCGCCAAAAACATCACGACTCCCAACCACCAAGGGTTGCCGTGATGATCAGCGCGTTCAAGCTGTCGTTTGCGTAACCCGTAAGCAATGATACCCGCGAGTATGCCGCCACCGAGCCACGGCAACCAGTTGATGAACAAATAGGTGTTCTCGAGCCAGGGAATTGCCAACCCAAGGTTACTGAGTAACACGTTGCCGGGAAGTTGTACCGGGTTGCTAATGCGCGGCGGCAAGGGCGTCAAAACAGCCGTAAACCAAAAGACAATCTGCACCGCTAAGGGCGTGTTGCGTACGACCTCCACAAACGCACTGGCTAACTGTCGCAACAGCCAGTTGGGCGAAAGTCGCAGTACCCCCACCAAAATGCCCAGTAAGGTAGCAAGTACCACGCCAACGAGTGACACTTTGAGGGTATTCAAAAAGCCAATTAATAGCGCCCGCCAATAGGGGTCGCTGGTGGTGTAGCGGATGGGTGTTTCGGCGATAGGAATGCCCGCCCGCACACTCAAAAAGTCAAAATTTGCAGGCAGGTTAGAAGCGCGCAATGCCCTGGTCACGTTCAAATAAATCACCGTGCCCGCCGCCAACACGATGATAACGAAAATAACTTGGGCGATGACACCGATGAGTTTGACGTTGCGATAAAAGGGAATGGTCTCCTCACCGGAGGCGGTGTGATTAGGTGATATGGGGCGTGTGGCCATGATGGTCTCCTTGCCTGCTACATTGGCTCGCAGCGCCCCAACGAGGATAGCGCGTCAATCGTTGCAATGTGGCGTCCACCTTTCTATGCGTTGTCATGTGAGTTATTAGGAAGTAAAGCAAAGGTATAGTTTTAAGTTCAATTTCCAATACGTGATACTCGCTGTGACGTGCTGGTCTTAACCTAGCCATAACCTAGTCATAACCTAGTAGCCATAACGATGTCCGTCTGAATGCTGCTTGGTTGTAGGGTGTGTGTCTTAGGCGTGCAAAAAGCATCATCAAGTAGCGTTCACATGTGCCACACAGATCACAGCACTGAGCATCACACGCAACAAATACTGGCAGCAATCACTAGCAGAAGTCACTGCCCGTACCCATAAGCACCCCTACATATCAACAAAAGGGTGACAGCAATAACCGTCACCCTCGTTGATTGGTTAGCGCATAGCGCTATACCCTAGGGGCTTAGCGGAAAGGGGGGGCGTAAAGAATACCGCCGTCGTAGTACTGGGCATTGAGGCCACGCGGAATGTTAAAAGGCGTGTCCGGCCCTAAGTTGCGCTCGTAAATCTCGCCGTAGTTGCCAACTTGAGCAATGGCTTGCAAGATGCCATCAGTAGGTAAGCCAATACCAGTGATGTTGTCACCTTCGACACCGAGCATGCGGCGCACGTTGGGGTTCACCGATGATTCAGCAGCAGCTTCGACGTTTTCTGAGGTGAGGCCGTATTCTTCAGCAGCAATCAAACCAAAGACAACCCACTTCACCACGTCAAACCAAGCATCATCACCGTGCAAGACAGCTGGCCCTAAAGGTTCCTTGGAGATAGCGACGTCCATAATCACGTGTTCACTGGGATCGCGCAAGGTGATGCGGCGGCTCACCAAACCTGATTTATCAGTGGTGAACGCGTCGCAGGCGCCGTCATCGTAAGCAGATGACAGTTGGTCAGCAGTTTCGAAGATAACAGGTTCGTATTGAATATCGAGGGCAGCCATGGTGTCAGCCAAGTTAAGTTCGGTGGTTGTCCCTGACTGCACGCAGATGCTGCGGCCTTCTAAGTCGGTGAGTTCGCTAATGCCCGCATCAGCTCGCACCATGAAACCTTGACCGTCGTAGAAGTTAACAGGTGCAAAGTTAAGCCCGACGGTGGTGTCGCGGCTGCTTGTCCAGGTAGAGTTGCGAATGAGCACGTCGACTTCGCCTGTTTGCACTGCAGTAAAGCGTTCTTGAGCAGAGAGGGCGCGGTACTCGACAGCGCTCGAGTCACCGAGGACAGCTGCAGCGATAGCGCGGCAGAAATCCACATCGAAACCTTCAAAGTCACCGTCTGAATTGACGCTGCCAAAACCGGGCAGGGCACTGTTCACACCGCACACCAAGGTGCCGCGTTCTTGAATTTCATCTAATAAGCTCTGGGCGCTAGCGGTACCTAAAAAGAGTACCAAGCTCAACGTGAGCAAGCTAAGACCGTAACGTAGACGCATAGACATACAAAAACTCCTTTACAACGTGGGTTTTGGTTACAACAACGGATTGCCGTTTGACCAACGTTTATACTAACGCTATACGTACAAGCTTGTAAAGTGCACAGGACAACAAAGGCGCAATTGTTTGCCTGTTAGCCGCCTTTTGTGCCTATGAATGCCACGCGGTGATAGGAGGGTAAGGTGCATTGGGCATGGGTGAGTGAATACTCATAAGGTGGCTCGAGGACATCACGTGAACGTTAACCTCGAGAAAACTTATGAGCCTCTATGAGAGATTAGTAAAAAAAGAAGCCCAAACCACAATTTGCTAGCAGCAAGCTGGTTTCAGTAAGGTACGTTTTTCGTGATGTTGTGTAGCCTATCACATGACCTAGCACATGACGTGAAACAGGAGGGCATAAAGCAAGGGGCAGTAGGGTTAGAAAGTAGGGGTTAGGCAGTAGGTTAGTGCATGGCTTTGCGCAGACATTGCTGAGACGGTATTGGTTAAATGATAAAAATTTACAAGTTTATAATTTGTTTCGTGAGGTTTTGGGCTTGATAGGCTCGAGCGACGTATCGTCGTGAATGGAATCGTCGTGAATGGGTTGGTATTTTTCCTCTGCTGGCGCTATCTGCTAGCGCTATGTGCTAGCGTCTTTATACATGTGCTAGCGTCTTTATGATTGTGTGCCCTTATGATGACGTAATGGCGTACGGGGTGGTGTATGGGGGTAGTGGCGTATGGGTAGCAGTCTATGGTGAATGGTGTGATAGTACATCACATTATACATTAATTGTGCGCTGTGAAAATGGGCAGTCATTCACGGGCGGTGTGCGAGAAGGCATACTGCGTCCTTGTGTTAAACGGGTTAGCGTAAGTTTGTGGGAGTGTTAGGGTGGTAAATCACACCATTGGCGGTTACGACATTGTGCGGGTGTTGCACGAAGGTAGCACCTGTACTCTTTATGTGGCGCACGACCCTGAACTAGAACGCGACGTGGTTATCAAAGTGCTCAACAGTGCCCAGACACTCGACGACGAAGTGAAGGTGCGTTTTTTGCGTGAAGCGCGTTCTGCTGCCGTGCTAGAACACCCCAATATCTGTAGCATTTTTGCCCTACATAATACCGCTGATGATTTGCATTATTTTGTGATGCCGCTCTATCGGGGGGAAACGTTGCGTGATACTTTGGCGCGGCAAGCCTTGAGTTTAGAACAGGCGTTGTCCATTGCCCAACAGGTGGCTTATGCCATCGGTCATGCTCATAGTCACGGTGTTATCCACCGCGATCTCAAACCTGAAAATGTGTTTGTTACCGCAGAAGCTTTGGTGAAACTACTAGATTTTGGGGTGGCCAAACTCGGCAATGACAACATCACCCGCGATGGTTCGTTGATGGGGACAGTAGCGTACATGGCGCCAGAGCAAATTGAAGGTGCACCAGCGAGTGTGCAAACAGATATTTGGGCGTGGGGAACAATGTTTTTTGAGATGCTCAGCGGTCACGTTCCGTATGCTTATGCCCATGGTTTAGACATGATGGCTGCCATTCGTGATGATCCTGTGCCACATTTGCCTGCCCAAGTGTTGGGGGGGATTGACGCGGCGCAGTTTCAAGCGCTGATTGGTGCGTGTTTGGCTAAAGACCCAAAGCAGCGAGCGCGTAGTATGCGTGAGATTGTGCAGTGGCTCGAGCCATTCATTACTGAGACGCCCAACGTCAAAACAGTGCCGACCCGTTTGTTAGTGAGCACTGTACCCGTGTGGCACAAACCCTTTGTGGGGCGTGACGCCGAACGTTCACGGCTCACCAGCAAGGTGACAGAAGGCGCAAAGTTACTCACCTTGAGTGGGCAAGCGGGCGTTGGCAAGACCCACTTGGCGTTGGCTTGTTTGTATGACCCAGCCATTCACGTCCTCTTTCCTGCAGGCATGTTATATGTGCCCGTTGCTGACACCCACGCGGCGGGTGCTAATGATGCTGATAGCTTGTTTTTGCCCTCGTCACAGGGCATCGATGGCCAAGCTTTTGAGCGTTTTGCGCAGCAACTCGCTGATATTCTCGAGCATGACCTCGCTTGCCATATTGACCGTCCGCCCCCGTGGGAAGCAGGGCGTTCGCGGACACTTACTTCAGGAGCACTCACTTCAGAATTGCGCCCTTCAGAATCGCGCACTTCGGGGTCATTCACTTCGGGGTCACTCACGTCAGGGTCGCTCGCGGCGCGGGTGCGTTTGTGGCAGCAAGCACTGAGTGCCGCCATTGCCGACAAGCGGGTGCTGCTTTTTGTCGATGGCGTGCACAGGCCACTCGCCGGTTTGGGGGCTTTGCTCGAGCAACTGACCCAATTTTGTGAGAACATCGTCATTCTTACGACAGCCCGTCAGCGCCTTGGTGTGCCCTCAGAACAAGTCGTGGTTGTAGACGCCCTGCCTGTGCCTGAACGAGCGCACGGTGTGATGGCCAGCCCAGCGGCGCAACTTTTTGTCCGTACCAGCCAGCGGGCGTTACGCCCTGCCGAAGAAAACGCCCTCTGGCACTTGTGTCAACTGCTCGGGGGGTGGCCAGCAGCATTAGAATTGGCCGCTCAGTGGCACGCCCAACGTGATGTATCCGCCCTTGCTGATGCGGCTGCGTCTTTTGATATGGGAGCGCGTCAAGGGCTAGTGGGGTTGCGCGATTTGCTCGATGCCATGTGGACGGGGCTTAACTGGCAAGAAGCCTCGGCGCTAGCGCGGCTTTCGAGTTTGGGTGAATATATTTCGTTTGCAACTGCCAATTACGTGGCTGAAGTGTCTGCTGAACTGCTCATGACGTTGCTAGATAAGCACATGCTCGAGCGCGATCACAGCATGCCCGAGACCTATCGGCTTAACCGACTGATTTTGCGCTACGCCCAACACAAACTCAACAGCGCCCCAAGTTTGCAAGCTACCTTGCAACAGCGTTTGGCTGACTACCTTGCCCGCCGCCTCACGGGGGTAGCACCAGAACACTTGGTGATGACATCGTCGTTATTGCCGGCAGCTGATATGCCGCAAACGCATGATGTGCCCCTCAATCAGGTGGAATGGCACACTTTGCCGATGGCGTGGCAGGTGTGGCTCGAGCGCCCTCCCAAGCGATTTGCTGCCATGATGATAATGCTTAGTGGGCGGGCGAGTTATGTCTATGAAGAAGCTACCGCAGCGGCGTTGCTCGAGCAAGCCCAACAGCGTTTTCGCGACGTTCAGCGGCAACTGCACGCCCAAAAAACCCTGTCTACTCGCCAACAACAACAGTGGCGACAGCTGTTACAGTTGCGCTATGTGGCGGCGCTGCAAGCGACGTGCCAACACCTGCGTTTGCAGGATGCGAGCACGGCACGGCGTTGTTTTGACGTGCTCTCTGAAGAACATGTGCGCGATTTGGTGATGGACGTGTGGTCAACCGATGCGACCTCGACCGATATGACGTTCACGATGCCCACTACGATGCCGACGGCGTGGTCTGAGCCTACCCCTAAAGGAAAAAATGTGGATATATGGGGCGGCGTGACCGACGGTGCGGACGTATCAGGAGGGCGTGATGGCCAAGATATGCAAGATATGTTTGCAAGTAGTGCGTTTGAAAGTAGTACTTTTGAAAGCAGTTTTGGTGAAGAAAGCAGTTTTGCTGAAACGAGTGAAGCAGCCTCGCAACGTTGGCAGCGCAGCGAACTACAGCGGGCGCTCGAGCGCAGTCTCATCGAAGCCATCTTGCTACTCGCTGAAGGGCAACGTGCGGCTGCTGAACATAGCTATCATGCCCTCAGTGGGCGCTATGGCGACGCTGCATGGTCACTGATGACAGCGCCGACCCTTACGAGGTTGGCTAGTTTAGCTGCTCATTTTGGCACACCGGAACACACACTGGCCATCTTGCAGCGGGCGACAGCGGCGTATGTGAGGCGCGCTGACACTTGGGGTCAACAACTCATGTCCTTAGCAGACGCGTTCATCAGGTGGGGGCAAGGCGATTTGCAACCCGCTGCCGATACCTTGCAAGCGGTGCTCGAGCAATCCCAAGCTTCCCCCGTGGCTCGCTTGCAAAGTGGTTTGTTGTTGGCTGACGTGCGTTTTGAACAAGGCCAATGGCAAGCAGCTAGCCACCACTTTGACCAAGCTCACAGCCAACTTGTGGGCATGCCATCGGCTCGAGAACACCTTGTGGCAACGGCATTAGCAGGTCTTGCCAAAGTCACTAGCGCCCAAGGTGACACGGTCGTGGCCTATGCCTACCTACAACAAGCCTTAGAACATGCCGAACACGCTCCGTTGCGGGTGTTGGAAGCAGCGGCGTCGGTTTACTTACACAGTAAAGACATCGACGAAGCTGCCCTCATCTTGGTGCACCTTGCCAGCTATCCCGAACATCGTTTTGTGCGCGATATCGGTTTAGACATTCCGCTACCAGACGAACGCTTGCGACAAAACATGGCTGCACTACTCGAGCAAGTACGCTACCTTGCCGACGAAAGCACCTGGGCGATGCTCGAAAGCCAAGCGGCCACGCTCACGCTAGCAGCGCTGCTCGAGCACGTCCGCGACTACCTCAGCTCGAGTGACTACAGTTTTTGACGTTTAATGTTTTATCTATCTAGTTCTAATTCACACTATATATAAATTTTTTAGCTAATGCTATTTATCTTAACGAATTTACCTTAACGAGAACGACATCGACCAAGATACCAACACGACAGCATCAACAAAAGCCACGCCAGAAAATGCATGGGCAGTCTAAGCCCCTCATGACGCAATTTTGTTGTCACTATCCCCAGCGGTAACTGAACCTGCGCACGTAGCAACCGCCACGCTCGAGCGTTCCGTGATAGCGTAGACCGTTATGCAAGACCTCAAAGTGGCGTTACAACACGCCCTACACACTGCCATTCATCAACTTGCCCCCGATACCCTTGACGCGGCGAGTATTCCCGTGCAAGACGTGCCTGCCGATAAACCTGGCGACTATGGTAGCCCGGTGGCGTTTAGTCTCGCCAAGACCCTACGCAAAACCCCCGCCGCTATTGCCCAAGAGATTATCGCTAAACTTGAACTGCCTGCAGGCATCGGTCGGGTGGAAGCGGTAGGTCCGTACATTAACGCTCACGTGGACGCAGCGGCGTTTGTGCAGGGTATTGTAGGCTTACCTTTACAGTTACCTGCTACCAACCAAAAAGTTTTTGTCGAACACACCAGCGTCAACCCCAACAAAGAAGCCCATGTGGGGCACTTGCGCAATATCTGCCTCGGGGACGCCATCGCTAGGGTGTTTCGAGCCGCTGGTTACAACGTCGAAGTGCAAAACTACATCGACGACACGGGCAGGCAAGCCGCCGAGACGCTTTTTGCTGTCAAGTACTTCAATGCTTCCTATGACCCTGCTAGCGGGCAAAAATATGACCATTGGTTGGGTGAACTGTACGTCAAACTCGGTCAAGCCAAAGAAACTGACGGTGAAGCGATTGAACGCGGTGTGTCGGAGGTGATGCACCAGCTCGAGGCAGGCCAGTTGCGCAAAGACATTGCTGCTATTGTTCGTTCCCAACTGCAAACCTGTTACGCCCTCGGCGCAGAATACGACCTGTTGGTGTGGGAGTCCGACATTGTCGATGGGGGCTTTTTGTCACGTGGCTTAGACGTTCTCAAAAAGAGTCCTTACGTTAGCCAGCCCACCGCAGGCAAGTACGCGGGTGCGTTGGTAATGGACGTGTCGAAATTCCTCCCCGGCTTAGAAGAATCCAACGTGGTCTTGGTGCGCAGCGACGGCAACGCCATGTACGTGGCCAAAGACATCGGCTATCACTACTGGAAAGCGGGTTTTTTGTCCGGGATGACGTTTGCCCGCTTCGATGAGCAACCCTCTGGCAAAGTCCTTTATAGCAGCGACCCTGCTGGCGACCCCACTCCCGATGGCAAACACTTTGCGGATGCTGACAAACTCATCAACGTCATTGACGTGCGGCAATCGCACCCGCAGCAGATTGTCAAGACGGCGCTCGAGCTCCATGATTCTCATGACACGTCTGATGGTCAAACCGAAGATGACGACATGTTGCACCACTTGGCATACGAAGTCGTCACCTTAGAAGGCCAAGCCATGAGTGGCCGCAAGGGCATCACCCTGTCCATCGACGAGGTCATCGACGAAGCCACCCGCCGCGCCAAAGCGGTTGTGCAAGAAAAAAATCCTGAGCTTGCCAACATCGACCAAGTAGCCAAGCAAGTAGGCATCGGGGCACTCCGTTTTGGGATGCTCAAAAGCGAAGCCAAACGCATCATCGACTTTCGTTGGGAACAAGCTTTGTCTCTGCAAGGGGACTCTGCGCCCTACGTGCAATATGCCCACGCCAGAGCTTGCAGCATTCTGCGAGCAGCAGAGGAGGCTGGTGTCGATGTGGCCAAGGCAGACTGGTCACAACTTGGCGAACTTGAACTGAATCTTGCTAAAACCATTGCCCGCCTGCCTGAAGTCATTGCCCAAGCCGCTAGCAACTACGCCCCGCACGTGATGGCGCAGTATCTATTAGAACTTGCCAACGCTTGGAACAGCTACTACAACCACCGCGACGAACACGGCAAGCCTGACACGCAAGTAATCAAAGCAGCAGATGGCTTAAAGGAAGCTCGAGTTGCCCTTGTTAGCAAACTTAAAGACGCTTTGGCTGCTGGTTTAGAAACCCTCGGTATTGCTGCCCCAGACGCCATGTAGCTAGTCATCAATAGCAGCCCGCTCGAGATTGTGCTGAGACATCCTATAAAATACCGCGAAAATTAAGGTATAATCTCGAGCAGTTGTTGTTTACATGGGTCATAAGACCTATCCGTGTCATAAGATCTATGCGGAACGCCTGCACTTGCCAACAACACTGGCATCAATAACGCTCAGCCTCGAGGTGGATTTGTGAAGCGCAACCACATACGTTTTATTGATTTATTTGCTGGTATGGGTGGTATTCGCTTGGGTTTTGAACAAGCCTGCGAGCAGCAAGGTTTGCAACCAACGTGCGTGCTCACCTCAGAAATCAAAGAACATGCCCTGCAAGCCTACCGCGATAACTTTCCTGCTGAACCTATCTGGGGCGATGTCAGCCTGCTCAATTTGGATAAACTGCCCGATTTTGATGTGTTACTGGCGGGGTTTCCTTGTCAACCATTCAGCCACGCCGGCAAGCGGCAAGGGTTTGCTGATACAAGAGGCACGCTTTTTTTTGAAATAGAGAAAATTTTGGCGCATAAAAAACCGTTTGGATTTTTGCTCGAAAACGTTGAAGGTTTGGTAGGGCATGATGGTGGTAGAACCCTGCGCATCATTCTCGAGAAACTGACTGAGTTGGGCTACAAAACCACTTGGGAAGTGCTCAATGCCAAAGACTTTGGTGTTCCCCAAGACCGTAAAAGAATTTTTATTGTGGGTAGCAAAACGCATCCGGTGAGTTTGCAAAGTTTTCCCAAGAAGACAGCGCAGCTTGCGAGCGTGTTGGAAAAAGGTCTGCCCGTGCTTGATACCGCGTTTACAAAAATGTTGCTAGCGCACTATGCACCACATGAGTTGCTAGGCAAGGCCATTAAAGACAAACGCGGTGGCAAAGATAACATTCACAGTTGGGATATTGAGCTTAAAGGGGCTGTTTCGGCACAGCAACGTAGCTTGCTCGAGCAACTTCTGCGCGAACGGCGCAAAAAACACTGGGCAGTACAAAAAGGTATCCGCTGGATGGACGGTATGCCGCTCACGCTCGATGAAATTGCCACCTTCTTTTTGCCAAACCAATCCAAAAGTCACTTGAAAGCCCTGCTCGATGATTTGGTTGCCAAGGGTTATGTGCGCTTTGAACACCCCAAGGATTTAGTGACGCCACCCGGTAAAACACGCCCCGTTAGGCAGTACAAAACCGACGTGCCCAAAGGGTACAACATCGTGGTGGGTAACTTGAGTTTTGAAATTAGAAAAATTTTAGACGAAAACGGTATTTGTCCGACGCTAGTTGCCGCTGACATGGGCAAACTTGCTGTTGTGGATGGACAAGGCATCAGGCACTTATCCATTCGCGAAGGCTTGCGCTTGTCTGGTTTTCCCGACAGCTACCAACTGAACATGCCAGCAACGCAAGCCTATGACCTACTTGGCAACACAGTGGTTGTGGATGTGGTGCGGGCGATTGCAGAAAGATTGCTATCTGTGTATCAACACGACAAACCCATCAACATAAAGTCACAAAGACCCATTCAAGAAGGCCTCTTTCAGACGGGTTCTGTGTAACCTACAATTCTCTACCTGTGTGCTGGTAATAGTTCTCACTGACGTTTTCAAACCAACCGCGCGCAATTCTTTGTCTAGGCAGATAGGCTTGTAGCGTTGCGTGTATTGCTTCAACAAAAGCCTTTCTGCTACCAAAAGGTTGGCTGGCTCTGCCACTTTGTGAATACCAAATCGCAGGCCGAATGTTGACAATCGTACCTTGTTTTACCTGACATTTAAGGGCGTATTTGGCTGAACTGGTGGTTATTTCCCAGATTTTCTTGAGCCACATGTTTTGCAACGTAAAGATGCCTGCGTTAAGGTGATAGGCAAAGATGAGATAGTCGGCGTCAAGTCGGTAAGCGTACGTCTGTAAGGAACGTTGGTAGGCGTCGAAGTTGGCGACATCAAAATTAGCGCCTGCATCAGCATCGAACGTTTTGACCTCGAGCAAGTCACTTGTGTTAGATTGTGACAGAAAAAAGTCGGGAAATTCCTGTGAATTGGCCGGTTCACGGAAGTCAATCTGCTGCTGCTCGAGCCAGCTTGCTAACCACTCTTGAAAAATATAGCCAATAGCACTTTTTTCTTGTATGGTTACCTGCAAGCCATCAAAATCAAACAGCATCCTGCCTTCGCTCGAAAGCAAGTCTTGCGCTTTGAGAGTATCAAAAATGTGCTGCGCTTTACTTCCGTACACAAGGTTCTCCCTTGCTCAGTTTACGTGAATTTTGCTGTGAGCGTTCTCCCAAAACTAACAGGCTGCTATTCGCATGTTGCGTACAGACGTAGGCAGATTCCTTCGCTAAGCTGACGTATGGCAACGAGTATCATTCAAGACGAACGCATTCAGGTGCTCAATGACACGCCTGTGCAAGAAGGTAATTATGTTGTGTATTGGATGCAGCAATCGGCTAGGGCAGAGGATAATCACGCCCTCGAGCACGCCATTCAATGCGCCAACGACCTAGATGTACCTATGCTGGTCGTGTTCGGACTCATGGACGATTATCCGGATGCCAACGCCCGTCACTATCACTTTTTGCTTCAAGGGCTGCAAGAAACACAACAAAGCTTAGAGCGCCGCAATATTACTATGTTCATCCAACACGGTCATCCGGCAGAGGTCGCCCTAGCAAACGCCCAAAACGCGTGTTTGTTGGTGTGTGACCGAGGTTATTTGCGCCATCAAAAGCAGTGGCGAGAACGTGTTGCCGAAGATGCCCCTTGTCAGGTGGTGCAAGTCGAAAGTGACGTGGTCGTGCCAGTAGAACTGGTGTCTGACAAAACCGAATACGCTGCCCGTACCATTCGCCCGAAAATCAACAAACACCTTGATAGGTTTTTGGTAGAACTGACGACCACAGCGGTAGAACACTCGAGCCACCACCTCACCCCGTCAGAAACATTTCCCACCCTTGACGTTAGCGACGTAGACGTGTGCCTCAGCAAACTCAAAATTGATACCAGTGTGCAACCTGTGCCCCTTTTTAAGGGGGGAACCTCAGCCGGAAAGCAGCAACTAGCAACGTTTTTAGAGCAGTCGTTGGCGTCTTACGCCAAAAACCGCAACCAGCCGCAAACCAGTGACGTCTCGCACATGAGCAAATACTTGCACTTCGGGCAGCTTTCGCCTATTTATGTGGCCCTCAAAATTCAAGAAGCCGCCGCCGAAAATAACGACAACCGCCAGTCGTACATCGAAGAATTGATTATCCGCCGCGAATTGCCAATGAACTTTGTAAACTTTACTACTGATTACGACAGTTTTGATTGTCTGCCCGCGTGGGCGCAAAAGACGCTGGCTGAACACGAAAGCGACAAACGGGAACACGTTTACAGCCTCGAGCAACTCGAGAACGCCCACACCCACGACCCTTACTGGAACGCCGCTATGAGTGAAATGCGGGTGTCAGGCTATATGCACAACTACATGCGTATGTATTGGGGCAAGAAGGTGCTCGAGTGGACCAAAACCCCCCGTGAGGCGTTTGAGCGTTTGCTTTATCTCAACAACAAGTACTTTCTCGATGGGCGCGACCCCAACAGTTTTGCAGGCGTCGCTTGGATTTTTGGGCAGCACGATAGGGGCTGGACAGAACGGGCAGTATTCGGCAAAGTGCGTTACATGAACGCCAACGGTCTCAAACGTAAAGCCGACCCCGATGCCTATGTCGAAAAGGTCAAACGCATCGCCCAAGATCTCAACTTCGACATTGATGAGGATGCCAGTCAGCCCCGTCTCTTGTAAGGAAGGGGTCTTTTGTGGATTTTTTGTGACGATACTAACGTGATAGGCTTAGCGTATGAGCATCAGCAGTGAAGAAATGGAACACTTAAAACGCTTAGCGCGCTTAGAACTTTCTCCCGAAGAAACTGAAAGCCTTAAAGCCGATATCAACAAAACCCTCAACTACTTTGAATCCATTAACGAACTAGATACCGAAGGTGTTGAAGCGTTGGTGCGCCCAGTGCACAGCGTGAATGTCTTTCGCGCCGATCAGGTTGTGCCGACGCTATCGCACGACGAAGCCATGAGCGTGGCCGTTGAGCAAGAAGATGGCTACTACAAAGTGCCTCGCACAGTAGACACAGGCGAGTAGACACAGGCGAGTAGCGTTTAGCCGTTCAAAAATAACGTCTGAAATGCACCGGCAAACCCTGTGTCATCGAGATATTGATAGGCTTGTACGAAACGGCGCAAGCGGTACTGCTCGAGCAACCCTTGTTCCAGTGTTGTTGACGTGTACGGGTTGCGCTTCACCCCTGTTTTGGCGCGTCCCAAGTCATCGACCAAGGCCAGTTCTCGCAAGATGACGAGACAGCGTTCAGCCAATACCCCATCAGCTTGAAACGTACCCCGTTTGACCTGTACATAAGCGCGGCGCACAGCACTTACGTCGGGAAACGTCGCCGCGAGGTGCTCGAGCGCTTGTAATGCATTAGCAGACAAATCAACGTAAATATCTATCGCTTGAATATCGGTCACTTGGGTTAATTTTTGCCGAAACGCTTGGGTGGGTGTCATGCTGTCATCAACAGGCAAAGCGGTGAGATGCCAGGGGGTAAGGGTCTCGGGGATGATCTCGGGGATGTCTTCGAGCCGTGCTACCTTCAGCGCGTTGTTATCAGCAGGGGGGGCATCCCGTTTGATGCTGAACGTAGCGTATGTTTCGGTTAGCTCGAGCGCTTCAGCCTGCCGTACGTCTTGGGCTTCAAATTCGATACTGCGCACGCCCTGCCATTCGTTTTCCCGCAAGCTGACAGCCACGTTCACCGCGTCGCGGCGCTGCAGTTGTTCGGCTTGGTCGCCGCGTTGCCAAGCGATGCCTTTGACGCCAGACACGCGCAGTTGCAAGTGGGCAGCGTCTTTACCAACAGCCCTTGCAGCATCTACATGTCCACAAAATCCAAACACGGGTGCGCGGTGTCCTTGCCCGAAAGGCTCAAGATTCTGCAGACAACTGAGCACTTCCCAGGTCATATCTCCCGGGCTGATGAGGGTGTCCAAGGTGGTGACGGGTTGGGGGGTGGGGTGTTTCGCTACGAAGTCATTAATGGCGTTTCGGAAAGCAGGAATGTTGGCGGGCTCGAGCGCAAACCCTGCTGCTTGGGAGTGACCGCCGAAGCGTTTTAAGGTGTCTTTGGCATGTGAGAGGGCATTAACAGCAGAAATCCCCGGGGTGGAGCGCACCGACCCCTTGTCGCCTGCGATGATGAACACAGGTTTAAAGAAACGCTCGAGCAACTTGCTCGCCACAATGCCCATTACGCCCGCGTGCCAAGTGTCGTCAGACACCACGATGGCGGGGTCGTGGGGGTTGACTCGAGTAATTGCGTCTTCAAACATAGTACTTTGCACGGTTTTACGTTCATTGTTGCGGGTTTGTAAGTACGCCGCTAGTTCTCTCGCCCTGCGTTCAGAAGCTGTCATGAGCAGCTCGAGTCCTAATTCAGCATCGCCCATCCGTCCGGCAGCGTTGAGTCTCGGCGCTAAGACGAACGCCACGTCAGTAGCGGTTATTTCCCGCCCGTCACGCTGTAAACCCGCCTGCTTAACGAGGGCGTTGAGGCCTGCCCAGCGCGAATCAGGTAGTCGTGCCAAGCCTGCTGTTACCAGCGCCCGATTTTCACCCATCAGGGGGGCAACATCCGCGATGATGCCGATGCTCGCGAGGTCGCTGTAGGCTAGCGGTGCGTCTAACCCTAACCGCTGCCGCAACGCCCACAACAAGTGATAGGCCACGCCTGCGCCGGTCAGTTCTGGCATGCCTGCTTGGGCTAAGGGAGACATTTTGGGGTGCACGATGAGGCAATCGGGCAAGTCCTGCCCCGGATGGTGGTGGTCACTGACGATAACGTCGACGCCAGCATTTTGCATGGCAGCGATTTCTGGCAGGTTGCTGATACCGCAGTCAACCGTCACAAACAGGTCACTTTCGGCGATGTGTTCGTCTACCCGTTCGGGGGCGATGCCGTAACCTTCACGCACGCGGTGAGGGATAAACGGACGCACCTTACCACCTAGTTCGCGCAAGCCCAAGGTGAGAATGGCGGTTCCCGTGATGCCATCGGCGTCGTAATCACCGTGAATGGTGATGCGTTTTTTGGTTTTGATGGCCGTTTCTAGCTGCGCTGCGGCGGCGTCCAAATCAGGAATTTGGGTAAGCGCAAGGGGTGGCTCGAGCGCCTCGAGGGCATCCTCCCGAAACCCCCGCGCCCACAAGACGCTAGCTAGTAACGGCGGAATTTCCAGTTCGCGCATGAGCGTTGGTAGCACCTCAGGGGGCGCAATTGGACGCACCTGCCAACGCGAGGATGGGCGGCTAGGTGGGTTCGCGTGGGAGGTAGGTTGTTTGGCTTGGGGTGTGGCTTGTTTAGCTTGGGGTGTGGTTTGGGGTGGGCTGGTGGCAAAATCGCTCATGAATACTCCAACCTGAACATGCTGCAAACAATCAAGCAATAAAATAAGCCTCGAGAACATGCTCGAGGCTCAAGAGAGCGTTATTGGGCTTGGGGGGTTTTGTTCGTGCTGGTCGTCTGTTGTGGGTTGCTGGGTTTGGGCAAGCTGGCAGGTGGTTTGGCAATGCGTTCCTCGAGCCGATTGAGTTGGTTTTGCAGCGAACGCACCCGCGCCCGCATCGGTAACCACGCGGCCACATAACCGCCGCCAATGGCAAGTAGCAAGGCGAGCGCCGAGGGGATGGGAAACAAAAAGGGCATCTGCATGAGGCCGTTAGCACGCTCAATAATAAGCAAGTACACGATGACCACAAAGCCAATACCTGCGCGAATTAGTTGTCCTAGTTTCATTGTTGTATCAAGCACTCCTTTCGAGAAGTCCTCGCGAGATGTTGGCGTGTGCTGAGCGCCACGCGTTGATTCCTGACTATAGTCATCATTGTAGCCTACCGACATGACCACCGTCATTTGGGCGTCACGTTGACAGGGGCAACAGGTGATAATGAAAGCCTCGTTAAAGACGAAAAATTTATGGGGTAGGCATGGGTGTACGGCGATATTGGCTCGAGCCACCCCTTATCGTTTGACCCACCTAGATGACACCACAAGGGCTTACTAACTTGATGTTTTGTGTTGATGTCTTGCGATGACGCGTGATTTGGATTGGGTGGCGTCCCGTTGTTTCTATAATTGCTGACGTTTAGCACAGTTGCTGATGTTTACCCTGACGTTTGCCAACGTTACATCTACCAATGTCACATCGACATAAAACGCACTCAATTGTGTAGACATCCATCATGAAAATAATGTATCAAAAAATACTGTATTAAAAAAATACTTGTTGTGTTGATACTATCAAACGGATACCTGATGCTCGAGCAAACCCCAAACCTTCTCTGCCCAAACCTTCTCTAGAGGTGACATGTCAGTGCGTAACCCTTTGCGGGCGATGAAATCGCTAAACTGAGGTGTTGTGACTGACTTGACAATGACCAGTGAAATGACCAATACACCTAATCAGCTCGAGGATCGCAGCGGTGCTCGAGTGCTCGTCGCCATGTCTGGCGGGGTTGATTCGTCGATGGCCGCCCGTTTACTTAAAGACCAAGGGTATGAACTCACGGGTGCCATGATGCGCTTTTGGCAAGACGACAAACCCAAAGAGCAGTTTAACTTGTGTTGCAGCCCAGAAGCCGCCTACGACGCCCGCCGCATCGCCGACGCCATTGATATTCCCTTTTATCTGCTTGATTACCGCGACATGTTTGAAAACCACGTCATCAATCCCTTTTTGGATGTTTATCAAGGGGGGCGCACGCCCAACCCTTGCGTGTGGTGCAACCGCCAAATCAAGTTTGGGGCGTTTGTGCAAAAAGCTGCGTTGCTCGGCTGTGACTTTATTGCTACCGGTCATTACGTGCGCCGTGTGGATTTAGCCGAGGGTGAGGTGGGGTTTTATCGCGGTTATGACGATAGCAAAGACCAAACCTACTTTTTGTGGGCGCTGCCCCGTGACGTGCTCGGGCGGGTGCTGTTTCCTTTGGGAGAACTAACCAAAGACCGCGTGCGTGAACTAGCTCGCGAAGCGGACTTCGCCGTAGCCAGCAAAAAGTCCTCGCATAGTTTGTGTTTTATCACCGACAGCGTGCGCAGTTTCTTGCAAGACCGCACCGAACGCAACCCAGGGCCTATCATCGACGCCGCCCAAGACTACCAAGTAATCGGTGAACATGACGGTTTGCAGTTTTATACCATCGGTCAGAAAAAAGGCTTGGGGTTGTATCACTCGCATTTAGCGCGCTTTGTGATCGACATGGACGCGACTGACAACAGCTTAATCGTGGGCACGCGGGAGATGTGCTACGGTAGCCACCTTACCGCCACAGGCCCTAACTTTTTAGTTGACGAAGACGCCATTCCCGACAAAGTGATGGCGCAAACCCGTTACCGGCAGACGCCTAGCCCGGCAACATTTCAACGCACCGAAACAGGGTTCGCGTTACAATTTGATGAACCAGTATTTGCCCTCACTGGGGGACAGTCTGCGGTGATTTATGCCCGCGATGAACACGGTGATCGCCTGCTCGGCGGCGGGACGATTGATACCTTTGTGCCGGATGCTAACGTGCCTGCTCGAGGCGTAGCCTCGTAAGCCTGTGTCTATGGCACACACGCGGTGTGGTGTAATGCTGACTTTGTAAACCCAAATGCAGAGTAGACTGAAATGACGACAAAAAGATGACGACCCAAGAGACGAGTCCTAACAGGAGGCAACCATGGCGCTGTGGATTATCCTAGCCATCATCGTGATCGCCATCGTCGGTGCGATCAATGTTTTTAACCGCATTCAAACCTTAGAAAACCGCTTTGAGAACGCTTGGAGTCAAATTGATGTCCAACTCAAACGCCGCAACGACTTAGTGCCCAATTTGGTGGAAACCGTCAAAGGCTATGCCAGTCACGAAAAAGAAGTCTTTGAGAGTGTAGCCGCTTCGCGCAGCAAAATGATGGGGGCGGACAGTGTCGCCGAACAAGCCCAAGCAGCTAACAGCATGTCAGCGGCACTCGGGCGGCTTTTTGCTATTTCGGAGAACTACCCAGAACTCAAAGCCAACGAAAACTTTCTCATGTTGCAAGAAGAATTGTCTGGTATTGAGAGCAAAATCGCTTATGCGCGGCAGTTTTATAACGACGCTGTTTTGCAGTACAACAATGCCATCGAGACTTTCCCGGGTGTGCTGTTTGCAGGGCCTATGAACAAACGCCAACAGGTGTATCTGGAAATTCCCGAAACCGAACGCGAAGCCCCTCGAGTCTCGTTTAGCTAAGCGTCATGGCCAAAACAGCCTCACGCCGCGCCGATTTTGTCACCGATGTCACGACCGGCAAACGCATCAACCTGCTCGACTGGCAAGCGGCCAACGTGCGCTATTCACTGTTTTTGGCTGCGTTTATGGTGCTTTTGCTGGCTGCCATTGGCTATGTGGCGGCTGTTGCCCTCGGTGAAGGTGCTGCTTGGATTTATGTGTCTGTGGCTATACTGCTGGCACTGGGGCAAAACGCTGCCGCCTATTGGTTTGGTGATCAATTGGCGCTCAGGGCTGCTGGCGCACGGGAAGCTACCAAAGACGAACACCGTTACTTGGTGAATGTGACTGAAGCCGTGGCCATTGGTGCGGGGGTGCCGGTACCCAAGTTATATGTGATTGATAGCCCCGCGCCTAATGCCTTTGCGACTGGCCGCAACCCTGAACACAGTGCCGTTGCGGTGACGACGGGCTTGATTGATTTGCTGGACAGGCAAGAGCTCGAGGGTGTCATTGCCCATGAAATGTCACACATCAAAAACTACGACGTGCTCTTGATGTCATTACTCGCGGCAACCTTGGGGGCTATCGTGGTGCTGCGTGACTTGATGTTGCGTTGGTACGGGTTTGGTCGCCGCAGAAGCCGCATGAGTCGCGGTAGTGGTAATAGAGGTGGTAATGACCGCAGTGGTGGGCGGGCACAAGCCATTGCCATGGTGATTTTGGTGGTGTTACTTATCCTTGCGCCCTTACTGGGTTTGTTGGTGCGTTTTGCGGTCAGCCGCCGCCGGGAATACTTGGCTGACGCGACCGCTGCCTACATTACCCGCAACCCCGAAGGTTTAGCGCGTGCGTTAGCTAAATTACGTGACTACCGAGGGGAGCGTTTGGACGTCTCTGAAGGGGTGCGGCATATGTTCATCAGTGACCCCAGTAAATCAAAGGCTAGTAACAAAACTAACAATAAGAAACGCAAACAGCAAACCTCGTGGTTTGCTACTCACCCGCCTTTAGAAGAGCGGATTTCGCGCTTAGAGCGAATGTAGAAATGTTCGTCTGTGACGCAAATCTTTGACCTGAATAGGGTCTTTGTGGTATACTAAAAATGGCTCGAGCTACCCTCAGCCCACCTTAGCGCGTAGCAGGTTCGTAGTCGGCCAAGCGCCACAGGTGATACAGGCAACACAGCTAACGTCACTGCCATCTACTCCCATCCGCACAATTTGTCGGTGCGGGTTTGGTTGCTGTTTTGTGCGTTCAAGCGTTGGGTTGTATCACGCTGCGACTGTGACTAGTATGACCCTAGTATGACCACAGTCAAACATAGTGGCATCACCGTAAGACGCGTCTGAACATGCGTGAGTGGTCTGTTAAATGGGGTGGCTCGAGCAACGGAGGTTCTTTTGACAAGCTACAGTGCAGATAGCATTAAAGTCCTTAAAGGGCTAGAAGGTGTCCGCAAGCGTCCGGCTATGTACGTCCAAGGCGGCACAGGTATTGATGGATATCATCAACTTTTAACTGAACTTATCGACAATGCCATCGATGAATCGCTAGCTGGCTACGCCGACACCGTGACCATCACCCTAAACCCGGACGGTTCGGCAACGGTCACCGACAACGGGCGCGGTATTCCGGTGGGCATGATGCAAAAAGAAGGCCGCCCGGCTATCGAAGTGATTTTTACTGAACTTCACGCGGGTGGTAAGTTCGATTCAGAAGCTTACAAAGTTTCTGGGGGGCTTCACGGGGTAGGCAGCTCAGTGGTGAATGCCCTATCGACGTTTTTAGAAGCGGAAGTGCGCACCGGTGGTGAGGTTTTTCGGGTACGTTTTGATAAAGGCGAAGTGACCGAGACCGTTCACAAAATCGGTACGACAGACCCCACAGACAGCGGTTCTAAGGTGTCGTTTCACCCGGATCCGGAGATATTTAAAGACATTCGGGCGTTTGACTATCAGCGTATTCGCAAACGCTTGCGCGAACTTGCCTACCTCACGGGTGGCGTCAAAATCGTCTTGCGTGACAAGCGTCAAGACCACGATGAAAAACACGAAGTCTTCCAAGAAAAAGGCGGCGTTGCCGCGTTCGCAAGACACATGGCGGAAGGCAAAATTCTTTATGAGACGCCCCTGTTTTTGACGGGTACGGTAGATGATATTGAAGTTGATGTGGGTATGGTGCACACCGGACATTACGGACAGACCATCCTCAGCTACGCCAATATGATCACCAACCGCGACGGCGGCACGCACTTAACTGGCTTTAAGACCGCTTACACGCGGGTGCTCAACAACTACGCCAAAGCTAATAATCTCTTCAAAAAAGGTGACCCGACGCCTTCTGGGGAGGACTTTCTCGAGGGCATCTCGTGTGTTATCTCAGTCAAACTTGGTGAGCCGCAGTTTGAATCACAAGCCAAAGTGAAACTCTTAAACCCCGAAGCACAAAGTGCCACGCAGTCGGTGGTGTACGAAAAACTGTCCGAAGCCTTAGAAGAAAATCCTAAGATTGCCAAAAGCATCATCGAAAAAGCGGTCAACGCTGCCAAAGCTCGAGAAGCCGCTCGCAAAGCTCGAGACCTAGTGCGCCGCGTGAACCCCTTTGACAACGACGAACTGTCCGGCAAACTGTCAGACTGCCAAAGCGAAGACCCCGCCGTCAGCGAAATTTACATCGTGGAGGGGATTTCCGCCGGTGGCAGCGCCAAACAAGGCCGCGAACGGCGTTTTCAGGCCATCTTGCCCTTGCGCGGTAAGGTCTTAAACGTCGAAAAAGCGCAAATCGGCAAAATCCTCAAAAACGCCGAGATTCGGGCGCTAGTGGCTGCTATTGGCGCAGGTATTGACGGCACAGGCGATGACGAGCACTTTAACCTAGAAGACGTCCGCTATCACCGCATCATCATCATGGCCGATGCTGACGTCGACGGCAGTCACATCCGCACGTTACTGCTCACCTTTTTTTACCGTTACATGCGTCCTTTGATTGAAGCTGGTTATCTTTATATTGCCCAACCGCCCCTGTACGCGATACGTTTTGGACGGGAAAAAGAAGCTGCCTATGTCTACAACGACAACGAGTTAAACCGTCTCCTCAAAGAAAATTCTGGCCGCAAAGCTCACATTCAACGCTACAAAGGTCTGGGCGAAATGAATGCCGACTTGTTGTGGGAAACCACCATGGACCCTGAAACCCGCGTTCTTAAGCGCGTTACCGTCGATGATGTCATGGAAGCCAGCGAAGCCTTTGAAACCTTGATGGGTGCAGACGTGCCGCCGCGCCGGGCGTTCATTGAAGACAACGCCCACTTAGCGCAACTTGATGTGTAGTTAGTGTATTGAATAAAAAGTGTAGCCAGTCTTTTCAGGCTGGCTTTTTTGCTGGACTATTCTTGTGTACGTTCGCGTCTACTGAAAACGCGCCAGCAAGTTGGGCAAGAAGGTCACAAACCACGGCACATAGGTGACTAACAAAAGC
Source organism: uncultured bacterium (assembly GCA_964550765.1). GTDB lineage: Bacteria > Deinococcota > Deinococci > Deinococcales > Trueperaceae > JBCCBI01. The sequence continues at coordinate 37,488 of CAZKAZ010000019.1, forward strand.
ACAATCACCATCGCTGGCCACAAGTACAACATGGCGCGGCTGGCTTCTTCGATGCGGATTTTACCGATAGCACAGCCGACAAATAGCGCCGTTCCTACCGGTGGCGTGGTCAAGCCAAGGCCTAAGTTCATGAGTAAGACAATGCCAAAATGCACTGCACTCATCTCAATAGGTGGTGCGGTGACGATGGGCAGTAGCACGGGCGTCAAAATCAAAATTAACGGCGACATGTCCATGATGGCACCCAAGATAAGCAGCATCACGTTGATGATGAGTAAAATCATGTACGGGTTGGACGTTACACTCAACACCCCGTCAGCCAAAGCACTGGGAATGCGCAAATAGGCCATGAGCCAAGCGAACGCACTCGCTGAGGCAATCAGCAAAATGACGATGGAAATAGTGCGTACTGACTGCAAGGTGGCTTGCCACATTTTGGCGGGCGTCAGTTCGCGGTAGATTAAGGTGGCCACTAAAAACGCTGTTACTGCCCCGATAGCCGCCGCTTCGGTAGCCGTAAAAAAGCCAAACGCAATGCCGCCAACAATAATGAAACCGACAGCCAAACTGGGAATGGCCTGAATGATAATCTTAACGCTCTCTTTGGCAGGAGGACGGGCTTCTCGAGGGTAGTCGCGTTTTACAGCAATAATGTAACTTGCGATCATCAACCCCAAGCCAATCAAAATACCAGGAATATACCCCCCCAAAAACAGCGCCCCAATAGACACGCCACCGGCTGCTAAGCTGTAAATAACCGCGTTGTGACTAGGGGGAATAATCAACCCTTGCGTGGAACTGGCCACCGTCACGCCAACGCTAAAATCGGTGTCGTAGCCTTTCTTTTGCATCATGGGAATCAAGATTGAGCCGTTGGCGCTCACGTCAGCGACCGAAGACCCCGACGCACCACCAAACAGCATCGAGGCTACGATGTTGACCATGGCTAAGCCACCCCGTAAGGGGCCCACGAGTACCCTGGCAAAATCCACAAAACGCTGAGCAATACCGCCTTCAGCCATGATTTGCCCCGCCAAAATAAAAAAGGGAATCGCCAACAGGGGAATCGAGTTAATACCGTTAGCCATGCGTTGTGCCACGATCAAAGGGGGTAAGGCGCGACTGCCAAACAAAGGGAAACTCAATACCGTTGCTAAACTGGCAATGCCGAGTGCCATGGCAATGGGTACGCCTAGCACGAGTAGCAAGGCAAAACCACCAAGGAGCACGCCTACCGGACTGGTGAGCGTCTCCCAGCCGAAGAGCGACACCGCACCACCTGCGAGCACCACCGCAATCACCAACAAACTAATTCGCATTGTCCAACGGCCAGCTTGTACCCCTTCAGGGCGTTCAGTGACGAGTACCGTATCGAGTCGGTTACGCCACACTTTGACCAAGTTAATACCGCTGTACAAAGCAATCAAAAAACCACCCAAGGGCAACCCCAAATACATAAGGCCAATGGGCAACTTCGTGGCTGAAAAGGTCTGCCGCATGGTGCGCTGCACGAGTTCGCTGCCAAACCACAACAGATACAACCCAAATGCCACCACAATAAGGGCGACAAACACGGCCAATACGCGTTTGACCTTGGCGGGAAACAGACGCACCACCACATCCATGGATAAGTGTTCGCCTTTGCGAACTGCCAAACCGCTACCAAGCATTGATAGCCATACCATCAAGATGAGACTGATTTCTTCTGTCCAACGGGGAACGCGCACATTGGGTAAGTAGCGTGCTAACACTTGGTAGGTAATGACAGCGACAATTGCGAGCAGCAGCAAAGACGTGACAGCGCGAATGAACAAGGTGAAGCGGTGCTCGAGCTTCTCCCACAGAGAAAGAGGGGCAGTTTGCCCCCCTTGATGTGCTTCGGTTTTAGCGGTGGTCATACCTTAAATCTTACTCGACGGCGAGGATGCGCTCGAGCAAGTCCCCATACTGCTCACCGTACTGTTCGTACAGGGGTGCCATGGCGTCTTGGAATTCTTGGGTGTCCACCGAAATAATCTCACTGCCTGCTTCTACGACCGCGTCGCGGCTTTCGTTGGAAAGTTGGTCCCACAAAGCAGCTTGCACGGCCACGCTCGCTTGGGCGGCTTCGCGAATGAGGGCTTGGTCTTCGGCAGCTAGACCATCCCAGACGATGCTGCTAATTAGCACCACTTCAGGCACTCTAGCGTGCCCATCGAGCGTGAAGTAAGGCGCCACTTCGTAGTGACGCACACCGGAAGGCCCATAAGACGGAAAGTTGTTTTCAGCACCATCAATGACGCCGGTTTGTAAGCTGCTGTAAACCTCTTCAAACGCCATCGGCACGGGTTCTGCCCCTAGGGCTTCCATCATGTCAAGCACCACTTGGCTTTGTTGGGTGCGAACGCGCAACCCCTCTAAGTCGGCGACACTGCGTACGGGCGTGTCTGTGGTGTAAAAGTTGCGGCTGCCCGAGTCGTAGTAAGCGAGACCAAGCAAATCTACCTCTGCTAAGCCGTCGAGTAGTTCGCGGCCAATGGGGCCTTGGAGTACCTTCCAAAAGTGCGGTTCATCGCGGAAGATATAAGGCAAGCTAAACACGCCAATGGGCGGATAAAACTCACCCACGGGACTCGTCGAGGTGCGGGTAATGTCAATGACACCAAGTTGCACTTGCTCAATGACTGAACGTTCGTCACCAAGTTGGCCACCGGGGAACACTTCCATTTGAATGCGCCCATCGGAGCGCTCTGCTAAGTAATTGGCCATAAAAAAGAGGCCTTGGGTGGTTGGATAGTCCTCGGGTTGGTTGTCGGCTGCGCGCAAGACAATCTCTTGGGCAAAACTACTGCCGAGTAACAGTACAACAAGCATAAATATACGCTTCATCTGACCGTTCCTTTCTGCCACAAGGGCAGGGTATGGTTTTTGGATTTCTATGTAAGGTAACATACTGTCATCTCGCTTGCAAGCATGCGGAATCACAAAATAATGTCTGCAAAGACATTTTTCCTTTTTATGATCATGCGCCGCTACATTCTACTGATGGTGTTGCTACATTCTACTGATGGTGTTGCCACGTTCTACCGACGGTGTGTTGCCACGTTCTACAGATAAGGAGAATCATGCCATTTACCCACGAAGCCCTCACAGACCGCTTTCCTAACGCTTACGCTGCGTCACTACTGGTAGAAAAAGACCTCGCGTTGTGGCTCGAGCGCACCCCTGAAGGCAAACACCTTGCTGTACTTGCTCCCAAAGGTCACGCTAGTTTGCGTGATTTTGCCGGTAAAGACGAAGCCTTTGATGATAATCACGTCATTAAGCGTTGCCCGTTGCAGTTTGACAACGCTAGCGCCCTCATGAGTCACTTTCCGGAATTTAAGCCCGTGCCGCTCGGTTTACAAACCTCCGCTGGTTTTGGAGATCGCTTAGGTATCGCTACCCCCGGACATGTCCACGCCCTGCAAGCAAGCACCGAAGCAGGCGGCAGCATCAGTCCGATTTTTGCTCAGCAGTCTATCCGCGAGATGACCCGCACCAAACGTAACCCCAGAGATGTCATGAACGATGCTACTTGGGGGACGCTCGAGGCAGGCTGGCGCGCAGGCGTTGGTGCCGATGCTGACCACCTCAAAACCCCTGAAGACATTGACGCGTGCGTGCGGGCGCACTTCAGTTTTTTTACTATCGACCCCGGTGAACACGTAGATAACCGTGCGCCCACGTTATCTGCGTCTGACTTGGAAGATGCTTACCTGAAATTGCCTTGGGATGGTTTGGAGATGCGCCCCAATGAACTCGAGCGCCACTACGCCACGCACCCTGTCACCATCGATATTGCAGGTGAGAGCACGCGTTTTACCTTTGATAAAACCACCTTGCAACGTTCTGCCGTCAAATACGGACGCGCCATCGCTCATGTGGCTATGATGTACCGTCACCTTGAAAGTCACAACGTCCCTTTTGAACTTGAAGTCTCCGTTGACGAAACCGAATTACCTACTTCGCACTTGGAACATATCTTTTTTGTGAGCGAACTCAAACGGTTAGGGGTGCGCTGGGTTAGCTTGGCGCCGCGTTTTGTGGGGCAATTTGAAAAGGGCATCGACTACATTGGTGACTTGGATAAACTGGCTGCTGACTTAGCTGGACATGCTGCTATTGCCAAAGCGTTGGGGCCATATAAACTTTCGCTGCACTCGGGGTCAGATAAATTCAGCGTCTACCCGCTTATTACTGCGGTTACCGCTGGACGGGTGCACCTCAAAACAGCAGGCACAAGCTACTTAGAAGCGTTGCGTGTTACCGCTGTGCACGACCCTGTGCTCTTCAAAGAGATTTTGGGGCTGGCCATCGAGCGTTTTGAAACTGACAAAGCCAGCTATCACATTTCGGCAGACTTGGGTAATGTCCCAATGCCAGAACAGGTTGCTGATGATGCTTTGGCTAAGTTGCTCGATGACAACGATTCCCGTCAGGTGTTGCATGTGACCTTTGGCTCAGCGCTTGACGCGTTTAAGCCGAGGTTGATGAAGGTGCTCGAGCACGTTGAGCATGAACACTACGCCACAGTAGCGCGGCACTTTGCAAAGCACTTAACGCCCTTCATTCGCTAGTCGCGTGTCTGGTAGCATGTAAGAATAACGTATGAAAGTTCTCTTGCCGAATTCGGTGGCACTAGCGCCCGCGTCCATTCCTGATATTACCTATGTGACCTACGACGTCAAAAACCCTCTGCCAGCAGAACATCACGACGCTGAGGTGTTAGTGGCGTGGGGAAACCCCCGGGTGCAGTTGCAACAACTGGCGCAAGATTTACCCAAACTCCGCTGGGTACAAGGTCTGGCAGCAGGGCCTAACAGCCTGTTGACGGCAGGGTTTGCTGATGATGTCATCATCACCTCGGGGCGCAGTTTGCACGACACCACCGTGGCTGAACACGCTTTGGCACTGATGTTAGCTGCTGCTCGCAAGTTGCACTTAATGCGCGACGCGCAGCACATTAAGCGTTACCCCAAAGAACTCGGCGGCGTGCAGCCCGTCGACCCTGCTGACAAACTCACCAGTTTACGAGGGGCGCGGGTGCTCATTTGGGGGTTTGGAAGTATCGCCAAAGCGTTAGCGCCGCTGCTAGTAGCGTTGGGTGCGGACGTTAAAGGCATTGCCCGAAGTAGTGGCACTCGAGCAGGTTTCACGGTATTTGCCGAAAGTGAGCTCGAGCAACACCTACCCCACAGCGACGTACTGGTGATGATTTTGCCTTCGACGCCAGATAATCACCATGCGTTGAACGCAACGCGCCTCGAGCGCCTCCCCAATCACGCTTGGCTGGTCAACGTTGGGCGGGGGGACACCGTAAACGAAGACGCATTAGTAGACGCCATCAACCAAGGCATGCTCGCTGGTGCGGCGTTGGACGTCTTTGAAACCGAACCCCTGCCCGAAAGTTCACCCTTGTGGGAATTAGAAAACGTCATTATCTCGCCGCATGCAGCAGGCGGTAGACCCCGTGGTGCTAGTGAACTGATTGCGGAAAATGTGCGCAAACTATTAGCAGGGGAGACGCTTGTCAACGTGGTAGACCGCGCCAAAGGTTACTGACATGTATCTGATTGGCGACGTGCACGGTTGTGCGGATTTGTTGGCACGTCTGCTGGAAAAACTCTTGCCCACAGGCGAACGGCTCATTTTTTTGGGTGATTACGTCAATAAAGGTGACAACAGCAAAGGGGTGATTGAGCAACTCATCGCCCTCAGAGAGCATGCTGATGTGGTCTTACTCAAGGGCAACCACGACAGGTGGCTACACCGCGAGCTTACTGATGAAGCACGTTTTTTGGAGATGCGCGGTTACGATTTGTTTCATACCACCTTGCGGTCGTATTTACCTGAGCAAGTACAAGACTGGGACAATCTGGCGTTTGACACGTTACATCAGTATGTTCCCCAAAGCCACTTTGATTTTTTGGGGTCGCTTGCGCCCTATTACGAAGATGACGACCTCATCGCTGTACATGCCACCCTTGACCTGTCGCTTTCGCTCGAGCAACAGTCCGAAGAAATTCTCTTGCGGGCGCGCCCTTGGGAAACTGATTTGGACAGCTATCAAGGCAAAAAGTATGTTGCCGTTGGCCACACCCCTACAGAAAAACTCGACGAAAACGCCTATGGGTCGCCCTTGGTGCGCGGCAAGGTGATTTACATGGATACCGCCCCCGTTGATTCTGGCAGGTTGTGCGCGCTGCACTTGCCGAGTTTTCAGGTGGTTTCGTCCGATGTTGCGTGATTCCGGTGTCGCGTGATGTCGCGTGATGGGTTTTTGCTGACTGACGTACACTAGCCTATGAATCCGCTCACTCAAATGGCTGAAGCCAAAGCTCGAGCCAGCCAACACCAAGACCCCAACGCCCCCTTTGGCGCTCTCGCTACCGCTAGCCCTGACGCCGTGCCATCGGTTCGCACGGTGATTGTTCACGAGATTGGCAAGATGGCGATTTTTATTGCCGTGAGCCGTTTACATGGCAAGTGGCACGACCTAGAAACGACGGGTCGTTTTGAATTGATGTTGTGGTATCCCGTACTGAGCGAACAATACCGCGTCGCAGGTCGGGTTGAAACTGCGCCCGCTGAACAATCAGACGCCTATTGGCAAAAGCTTCCTCGAGCTGTCCAACTGCTAGACCGCACTTATCAAGATTTTGGCATTGCCCCCGGAGACACCCTAGACAGCTTGGACACGCTGCAAAATTACGTCCAGCAAACTGACGAACGCTACCCTGACGTTGTACCTACCCCTGAACATGTCGCAGGACTGTCACTGGTGGCTGAGACGGTTGAAGCGTTGATTGCGTCACCCGATAGGATGCACACGCGCAAGAAGTATTGGCTCGAGCAAGGCACGTGGCAAGAAAGCCTCATCATTCCGTGAGTTATTTGAGGTGTAGGTAAGCTCGAGCAATATCCCCATACATCTTGAGCCTGATGAAAAAGCCCCGCAGGAAGCCGCGTTTTTCTTCTTTCATGACTTGTGAGACGCCTGCAAGCCAGATATCTCGAGTGCGCCACTTTGCCCTTTGTGCCTGCTTGGTGATGGCAATTTCCACGCCATAACGACTCGACTGCAGTTCGGCAACGGCAGCCAGTTTGCCTCTCAGGACGGCCCGCTGTCCGCTCAGTTGCGGGGCGAGGTATTGCGCCAAGGTCGTTTGCATGCGTCCCCCACTGAATAACCCTCGTGTCATGTCTACCTCACCTGCTAAGACGGGTTCAGCAAGGGCGCACACGTGTTCTGGCGTTAACCCCACCAAGTCAGCATCAAGTAAAACCAGTACGTCTTCTCTGAGGTTCGTAGCCGCGTGATGTAAAACGCCACCCTTACCCAGATTTTGGGGCAGTTGGATGACGGTTGCACTTGCTTGTTTGGCGATATGGGCAGTGTTATCGCTTGAACCGTCGTCGATGACATAAACAGCACCGAGGTGGCTTTGGGAGGCTACCCGAACCACCTCAGCGACGGTTGTTTCTTCGTTAAATGCCGGAATGACGATGGCACTCTGCATGGTTGTTGGCGCTTACGTTAGCCCCCGCGAATCAGTTCGCCCACTTCACCAAAGGTCACTAGGGCAATAAACACCAGCAGCACAGCAATACCGATGAAGTGAATCATCTCTTCTTGACCGGGTTTGAAAGGCTTACCGCGCACGGCTACCACGATAGCAAGCAGCATCCGTCCGCCATCAAGTCCGGGAATGGGCAAAAGATTGAAAATCGCCAGCGAAAAGTTGATGAGTGCGGCTACGACGAGTACGGGCAACACGCCCGCTTGGGAGGCTTCACCCACCACACCTACAATGCCCACGGGGCCAACGACTTCTTCACTGCGTCGACCCGTGAGGGTGGTACCAAAGGCTCTAGCGAACCCTTGCACGGTCTGGGGCACGATGCGCATGGTGAACCCAAACGATTCTGCCAATGCCTGCGGGAAGGATATTGCAGGCAGGGGTTCAAAGTTGATGGGTTCTAGACTGACGCCCAGCACGGGCATATCGACGTTTTCGGGTGGCCAGTCGCTGGTGATGGTGATGGTTTCGTCACCGCGCATGACGACCAACTGCAAATAATCATCGTTGCGAATGGCACGCTGTACTTCAGCGCGGTTGGGGTTAGACGTGCCATTAATTTCTAGCACCCTATCACCCGCTTCAATGCCCAAGTCCACCGCTTCACTGCCGGCCACCACATCACTAAAAATCGTGCCGGATTCTTCTGGCGTCATGCCTGTAGTAAGCCCACGGAAGCTAGGTTGCAAAGTGGTGACGATGGCCAGAAGCAAGACCGCGAGAATGTAATTGGCAATCACCCCGCCAATCAGCACCCACAGTTTTTCCCAGATGTTTTTGGTGGCGAGGCCCTCTTGGGGATGGTAGAGTTTGCCGTCGTCATCGGCTTCGGCGGCCATACCGGGCAAGTCTACGTAGCCACCTAACGGCAGCAGCGACAAACGCCATTCGGTGCCGTGCCACTGTTTGCGAAGGAGTACCGGCCCCATGCCGACGCTAAACGCCCGCACAGGCAAACCGACACTTTTGGCGTTTGCGTAGTGCGCCAGTTCGTGAATGACGACGGCGCTCGTGAGAATCAACAAAAATACAATGATGGTCATAGCAATCTGCTTTTAGTATGGCAGATAGACCCCCGCAAGGCTGTCAGCCACCTCGCGGTTGGATGTAGGTTGAAGCATGGTTAAAGCCTGTTTTGTTGTGCAAGCAAACGTGAAGGTCAAGTCACTCGAGCTGCCGCAAACATGCCTCGAGCACCTCCGGCACTTGTCTTGGTAGCCAATGCCCCGCTTTGGGCACGACGGTGACAGGTAAGTTGTAACGTTTGGCCGCACGCTGACTATCCCACACAGGCACGACCATATCCCTCGAGCCATGCACCAAGTGAACAGGACAAGCTAATTCAGCCAGTACGTTGGCGTCGTGGTGGCGGTGTGCTAGCCAACCCACCTCGCTGCGCAACCACGCCATGAACGCAGGGGGCAATTCAAGGCGATGCTCGAGCACCTCATGCACCAGACGGCTGTCCACGTTTTGACTGAGCACCATGTAGCGCATGAGCCACTTCACCCGTGTGGGACTGGTTAGCAGCCGATTGGCTAAACGCTCAGCCAAACGTCCGCGCAAGCCAAGGGGCAGTAGTAAGGGCGGATAAGGCAACCTGCGCAGGCCATAACTGCTGCTGAGAATTAACCCCTGCAGGCGTGTTTTATCGGACAGATGTGCGTTCAAATACCGCAAGGTGACTGCGCCACCCATCGAAAACGCCACCATGTAGAACGATTTGAGCGCCAATATCTCAACAAATGTTGCCAACGCTGAGGCATATGCATTGCTGTCGGGCGTAGCGGTTTTGAGGGCGTCACTGCCACCAAAACCGGGCAAATCTGGCACAATCACGCGGTAATCAGGCTGCAAACTGGCAACGAGGGGGGCGTAGGTGAGGAGGCTCGAGCCAAGCGTAAACCCGTGCAACAGCAAGACGATAGGTTTGTCACCGTCAGGTTTGTCACCGTCAGGTTTGTCACCGTCAGGTTGGGTATCGACATAACGCCAGCGCTGACCGTTGATGGTTTGCTCGAGACGTGTCCACGCATTCACAGAACTTCACGCATTCACAAAACTCCACGCATTCACAAAACTAAAGCTACCACGCTGCCTGTGTTGTGAGGTTGGCGTCTTTGGTATTCTCAGCGTTATGCCTTCTGAGCACCAGTCTTTTCCCAAACACCAGCCTTTTCCTGACCAACTGACCATCACCCCAAGTCGTCCGTTGGCGGCTACCGTTACCATCCCCGGTTCTAAAAGCCTCACCAATCGCGCTTTGATTGTGGCTGCCTTAGCGCAGGGAACGAGCACCTTGCGCGGTTGTCTTATTGCCGAAGACAGCGAGGTGATGGTGCGTGCCCTTAATCAACTCGGTATTGCTGTTGAGACGGACGGGACAACGTTTACGGTACATGGGCAGGGGGGCAAGATTCCTGCTAGCGAAGCCGCCATGGACGTGCGCTTATCAGGTACGTCAATTCGCTTTTTGACGGCACTAGTGAGCCTCGGTAAAGGGCGTTACCGTTTGGATGGCACAGCGCGGATGCGAGAGCGTCCCATTGGGGATCTGGCCGAAGCTTTAGGGCAGCTTGGCGGTAATGTGTCGAGTGAGTTTGATAATGATTGCCCGCCTGTGATTGTTGAGGCCGATGGTCTTGCGGGGGGTACAGCGCAAATTGCCGGTGATAGGTCGTCACAGTTTTTATCGGCGCTACTTATGAGTGCGCCATATGCCCAAAATGAGGTGGTGCTCGAGGTCACGGGTGTACTGCAGTCCAAGCCATTTGTAGACTTAACCCTCGGGTTGATGGCCGATTTTGGGGTGATTGTCACGCGGGATGGCTTTGAACGTTTTGTGATTTCAAGGGGGCGTTATCAGGCAAAGGATTACCTGATTGAAGGTGACGCTACTGCAGCGGGCTACTTTTGGGGGGCGGCAGCCGTGGCAGGTGGTTCAGTGACAGTCGATAACGTGGGTAGAGCAGCCCGTCAAGGTGATAAGCGGCTTATGAATGTGCTCGAGCACATGGGTTGCCACCTTGTTACTACTGACACAACCAGCACCATCACCGCCCCAGACGGCAAACTCAAAGGGGGTACGTTCGACCTCAACGACATTCCCGACCAAGCTCAGACGCTTGCTGTTCTTGCTCTGTTTGCTGATAGCCCCGTGACGATTAGCAACGTTTGGAACATGCGCATCAAAGAAACAGACCGACTCAGGGCAGTTCACAACGAACTCGTCAAGTTTGGGGTGCACGTAGAAGAGGGTGATGATTACATCACGGTGCATCCGCTCGAGCACCCCCCTGCCAGCAAAGTCATCATCGATACCTATGGCGATCACCGCATGGCGATGGCGTTTGCCTTGGCTGGGTTGCGTTTGCCGAACGTGACCATCCGTGACCCTAGTTGTGTGACGAAAACCTTTCCGGACTTTTTTGAACGCCTTGACGGTCTACAGCGTGTCTCGTGAGGCAGTATGTTTGGCAGGCAGTATGTTTGGCAGGCAGTATGTTTGGCAGGCAGTATATTCGGCAGGCAGTGTACTTGGCGCGTGTATCTCTGAGAGACCTGTGACAGTGACCTGCGTTAGACTGAGCGTGTGAATGCAACGAACGCAACGCACTGGGTCTTCATGCGCGAGGTTTTAACACGTGAGGTGATGTATGTCTGACGCTCAACCTGAAAGCACGAAACAACGTCAGGTGATTACGATTGACGGCTTGGCGGCGTCGGGCAAGTCGAGTGCGGCTAAGGGTCTCGCCCGTGAACTGGGTATTGCCTATGTCTCGAGCGGTCTCCTTTACCGAGCGGCGACCTGGCTAGCACTCAATATGAACGTGGACGTCAAAGACGAAGAAACCCTATTTGCCAGCCTCAAAACCCATCCGCTGACGCTCATCCCTTACCATGATCGCGATAACCGCGTCACTGTGGAACTTGATGGTGAAACGCAAGACATAAGTCATGAACTAGAAACCAGCGCCATTGACGCAGCAGTATCGCACGTCGCCAAACACGCTCGGGTGCGGGCGTGGGTTGATACTCGTTTGCGGGCGCTGCGCGATAATTTTGTGATTGATGGGCGCGACATGGGGATGGTGGTGTTTCCGTTTGCTAGCGCCAAGTTTTATTTGCATGCCTCGGCAGAAGTGCGCGCCAAACGGCGTTTGAACGACCGCGATGAGGACTTTCACGCAGCGGTTAAAGCCATTAACGAACGCGATCTGCGCGATAGCAAACAGTCGAAGCCTGCCCGAGATGCCATTCATATTGACACCGACGACATGACGCTCGAGCAAGTCATTGCCACCATGCTAGGGCATGTGCGTAACCTCACCCCGTGAGACATCTTGTGAAACATCTGGTGAGATACCCCGTGAAACATCTGGTGAGATACCCCGTGAAACATCCCGTGAGACATGCTGGCTCATGAAACCTTTTGACAGTAGCGTCTATGATTTACGGCAAGTTGTGCTGGCGAGTACCCGCTACAAACCGCAAGCCCACCCTGTGGTGCACGAATTTGCCCACACGCTCGAGAAACTTGGCGTAGATGTGCGCCTCGACCTCGAGGGCAGCGCCCAACTCACCCAACTTGCCCGTGATGCCGATATGGTCATGGCGGTAGGCGGTGATGGCACGATTCTCTCGACAGCACGGCGCTTAGCTGGGGTGAGCATGCCGACTTTGGGCGTCAACATGGGCAAACTGGGCTTTTTGGCGGAACACAGCATCAGCGACGTGCACGCGTTTTTAGCAGGTGACAAACAAGGCTGTTGGCACTTGAACCCCAAGATGATGCTCGAGGTAACCCTGCAAAACGGCCACGGCACCAGCACCTGCTATGCCCTCAACGACGTGACCGTCTCCCAAGGGGTGATGACCCGTTTGATTGGTATCGACATGAGTGTTGACGGTCATCACGCCACCCAATACCGTGCCGATGGATTAATTATTTCTACGCCAGTAGGTTCGACGGCTTACTCGCTGTCGGTAGGAGGCCCTATTCTCGGGCAAGGCCTCAGGGCGATGATTGTCACGCCGATTGCTCCGCATGCGCTCACCAACCGCCCCATTGTGAT
>CAZKAZ010000019.1:50214-59836 GCA_964550765.1 uncultured bacterium
GAACTGGCTCTCGTGATTGACGGTCAAGCCCGTTTAGAACTTCATCAGGGCGATTACTTTACGGTGGCTGCCGCCAAGACAGATTTTATGTTAATCGGTTCTGATAAACACAACTACTTTGATATTTTGCGTACCAAACTTGCTTGGGGTACGGTGCCTGTGCGCCCTAATCCTGAGGGGGACATGAGCCAAGCAGAAGCTCGAGCGGAAACCGCCGAACACAGCAGCGAAGACAGCCACGATACATAAACCTTCTATTTGCCTTGCAGATGCGTTTTGATTAAGCATCACATAACAGCGTGTGTTGTAGGTGTCAGTGCTAGGTGACACAGCATAAGCAAAGTGATAAACCTCGAAACATCCTATGCGATGTATGTTCTTTTGTATAGACGGAGGTTAATCGCCAGAACCGACGGCAACGTTTTGCAACCCTTGTCCAAATTAACTGACTAGTTGGTTCAACCTAACCAGCCATGAATTGTGGAAAGGGGTCGTGCCACTGCGTCCAAGTGTCTGCGCCCGCGTCAATTTCGGCATCGGTGAGCAAGCAGGCTTCTAGGACGTTGCTGATGTGGGTTGGCTCGAGCTTCTGCCCAATAAACACCAACTGCTGCGCCCTATCGCCCCACGTCTCGTCCCAGTCGTTAACAGGTTGTGCTTCAGGTGCACCATTCGATGCTGCCCACCAGACGCCAGCGGGTTCAATGCCCAGCATTTGCCCGGCTTGTGACCATAACAGCGCGTGTGCAGGACGCGTCGCCAACCAAAAAAAGCCCTTGGAGCGAATCACCCGCTGCATCAAATCGCTGTCGCTAAGGGCAGCATACAGCCGCTCAGGATGAAACGGACGACGGGCATAAAAACTGACGTGGTTGATACCGTATTCTTCGGTTTCGGGGGTGTGTTCGGTGGCTAGTTCGGCTTGCCAGGCGGCGCTGTTACTAGCTTGCTCGAGGTCAAACAGTCCCGTGTTCATAATCGCTTCGGGGTCTACCTGCCCGTGATGGGTGGTGATGATGTTGGCGTGTGGGTTGAGTTTGTGCAACACCGCTTTGAGTTGGCCGACATCACTTTCAGAGACCACGTCGCACTTGTTGATGACGATGACGTTACTGAATTCCACTTGCTCGACCAGCAGATCCGTCACCGTGCGAATATCTTCTTCACCTACAGCTTGGCCAAGTGCTTGTAAATCTTGTGACGCTAGGTAGTCATTAAAAAAGTTGTGGGCGTCCACGACGGTCACGAGCGTATCCAAGCGGGCAATATCGCCCAAGGAATGGCCAAGGCTATCGACAAAGGTAAACGTTTGCGCTACAGGTAGCGGCTCGGAAATGCCCGAAGATTCAATCAGTAAGTAGTCAAACCGTCCAGCTCGAGCCAACTGACTTACTTCTTCTAACAGGTCTTCACGCAGCGTGCAGCAGATGCAGCCGTTACTGAGTTCCACCAAACGGGCGTCGCGGTGGCTGAGGCTACCTTGTTTTTCTACGTGCAGTGCGTCGATGTTGATGTCACTCATGTCGTTGACGATGACGGCAAAGCGTGCGCCATGTTGCTGTTTCAAGAGATTATTGAGCAAGGTGGTTTTGCCTGCGCCTAAGTAGCCAGATAACACGGTGACGGGTAGGGTCATGGGGTTTCTCCTTTTGTTGATGTGTAAATTTTTTGTGATTGTTTTTGTATTTGGACGTTACATAAAAATGTGTGTCAAAAAGGTTGTTGCTATGTTGAGAGAAATGTATTTACAGAGCACATATTAGAGGTGGTTTTGGGCGAGTAGTTGCTCGAGCACTAGTGGCAAATACACCGTTGCACTCGCCATGCTGTTGGCGGCTAAGCCTGCTGTACCCCTCGCATATGCCCCCATCGGGAAAAAGGGCGGCAGGTTTTTCCATGCCCCCAAAGGTTCTTGCCTCAAGATGGGCAAGTGTTTTTGCATGCCTTGGGTGAAAATAGGGGCGCGGTAAGCTCGAGCCACCTCATTCACAAGCGGATTGTCTTTGAGCCTTAAGGTTGGTCCTGTTGCCGCAATCATGATGTTCGCGTACACGCTGTGCTCACCCGAACGGGTTACTTGCTTAGTGATGACCTGTTCAGGGTGACTGTTTTCAGTATCCAACGTGTAACCTGACCAACCATAAAGAATCTGCACGCCGCGTCCGTCTTTTACAGCAGAACGCACTTTAGCGCCCACATGCACCTTAATGTGACGCTCGCAGGCGTCTTGCAAGGTGATGGGCATGATGCTCGTGGGGCGGTAGCAGTTGAGTTGACGCAGGCGTTGGGCTTGAGGCGTCTGGCTAAAGTGACGCACACAAGTTTCCGTAAACCACGTGGCATCACAGGGAAGGGTTTGCACGGTGGGGCGCTGGGCACGTACCAGCATTGTCACCTGAGCACCGAGTTGGGCGGCGCTGACGGCGGTTTCCCACGCTGTGAGGTTACTCGAGCCAACCACCACCACCCGTTTTCCTGCTAGCCGTTCGCGGTTCAGAATTGGCATCAACGATTGGGTGGATAACTTTTGTGATGATTGCTGTGATGATTGCTGGGGTGATTGCTGTGATGATTGCTGGGGTGATTGTAGTGCAAGTGCCTTGTTGTGCGCAGGCAAATGTTCCCACCAGAGCCACGTTTTTGGTGCTTGATAGTGCGGTACTAAACCCGTCGCCAAGATAACAGCACGCGCCCGTATGATATTTCCTGAGGTGGTGGTAATGCGCCAGCGGGTCGGGGTGAATGCGGTGTCTGGCTCGAGCCGCACAGCAGCTTCTGGCACAAGATAATCGTCTGCTTTAGACTGTTTGGCAATGTGGTTCGCGTAGCGCCAAAACGTGTCCTTTTTGGCATGTTGTTGTGGCTGCTGTGGCTGCTGCTGTGCGGCTTGCAAGCTGTATACGCCTGCCATCGGACACGTGCCATCACTATCTACAAAATTGGCCATGCTGCGCTGACTATCACCGAGGCTAAAGTCCAACTCACGGGGGCTGCGTAAATGCCGCACAGCCGTAGCACCGTCAGGGCTATACAGCGGCAACCACGACGATGCTGGGTCGAGGAGGCAGTAGTCCGTAAAGCCTCGGTCTTGCAGATACACGTGCGCGGCCAAACCGTGTGGGCCCCTACCACCAATGACGCAAAGGGCAACATCACGACATGGCGGCATAGGGCAACCTCGAGCAGTGGTAGCAACCACACAACTTAGTGACATAAGGCACAACTAGCAATGACATCAGCAAAGCATCCTTCACGTGAACAGGGTTATCACTCTTTTTGAGAATGAATTCTCATTATCAAGTAGCCAAACTACCAAGCCTGTGGATGTCTGTCAAGCTGCTGCGTTGCCACTTTGGTAATGGTGAAGTTACCCTAAAGCGTTTATGGGTTTGTAAAGCCACAAAAAAACGCCAGCCCGCAAGCTGACGTTCATATCTTAAGTTTAGGACTTACTAAGTTTGAGGTTTACCAGCTCGAGCCATTTTCAATGGCTAAAGCCAGTTCTTCGTATTCTTCGCACGTACCACCGCAAGCTTCCATCAGAACGGCAAGTTGTTCTTCAGCGGCTTCACGTTGACCCGTTTCTACGTACAGTTCGCCCAAATAGGCGTTAGCACCAAGGTGCATGGGTTCTAGCTCGAGCGCGGTCATGTAGTACTCGAGCGCCACGTCATACTGCTCCATGCGGCGGTGGCTGTAACCGAGCCAGTTAAACACATCAGCATTTTCAGGTTCTTCTTCAGCGAGTGCCAACAGCACATCTGCGCCCTCTTGGTAACTACCATCTTCAATGAGGGCTACGGCTTCTTCATAGCTGCTCGCTGCCGCTGGGGTGCTGGTGGTGGTGGTTTCGCTACCTGCGGCGAGGGCAAGTCCAAACGTCAACAAAACAAGCATCAAAGCTTTTTTCATAAATTTCTCCTTTCACATGTCAAGACTCAACAACTTGATTATGCGGAGCAGGTCAACATGTTACAGCGGCTCGAGCTACAGTGCGCCTTTACTCACAAAAAACGCCCACAAGCTGCAGGCGTTTTATACGTCATGCGTACGTGTATCACGCATGTGACACCAACCTCACACAACATCAATGAAAAATTGGTGCAAAAGACGTTAAGAGGCGATTTTGAGTTTTTCGCTGTAGTGCTTGCGAAATTTTGCCACTTTGGGGGCAACGACTGCCATGCAGTAAGGTTGTCCGGGGTTATTGAGGAAATAGTTTTGGTGATAGTCTTCTGCTGCATAAAACGTGCTTGCTGGTGCGATTTCGGTAACAATAGGGTTGTCCCAGACCTGTGCTGCTTCCACCATGACTTTTTCAGCGGCGACTTTTTGGGCGTCATCGTGATAAAACACCGCCGAGCGGTATTGTGTGCCTACATCTGCCCCTTGGCGGTTTAAGGTCGTGGGGTCGTGGATACCAAAAAAGATGCCTAGCAAGTCCTCAAAAGCAACGACATCGGCATCAAACGTGATTTGCACCACTTCGGCGTGCCCAGTGTTACCTGAACACACGTCGCGGTACGTAGGGTTGTCGGTGTGTCCGCCCATGTAACCCGAAACGACTTTAGAGACGCCTTGCACGTCTTGATAAACCGCCTCGAGACACCAAAAGCAGCCACCTGCTAGGGTTGTAACCTGTTCGTTTGCCATAACTCACTCTACGCGTTGGCAAGGCACACAAGCTGTCACGCTGTTAACAGAGTTGGTTAATAGCACTGGCTCGAGTAGGTAGGTGAACATCCTCGTTAGTATCTTGCTCGTTAGTATCTTGGGAGTGGCAAAATATGCAAATCGGCTTGGTTGGCTCGAGCACCCCACCCTGTCAATGCTGTCAAACATCAATGTCAACCGCTGCGCAGTTATCTCACCCGTCAGCTTCTACCATGAACGTGATGGATGACCTTCCTGACGGCTTTCGCCACTCGCGCAAAGATGAAACCGACACCTGCGACTTGTGTGGCCGCGAGCAGCCGCTTACCTATCATCACTTGATTCCCAAAACCAATCACAAAAACAAATGGTTCAAAAAACGTTTTGACAAACACGACATGACCCATAGGGGCTTGTGGTTGTGCCGTGCTTGCCACAAGATGCTACACCGGACGTTTTCTGAAAAAGAACTCGGCAGGCACTACAACACCTTAGACGCCATTAACCAAGTGCCAGCAATCAATCGCTTTGTGGCGTGGGTGAAAAAGCAAAAGTAGCCTCTACCATTCATACCCGTCTGCAACAGCTGTCAGCTATAGTGAAGCATGGTTCGATTTAATAAGCAAATGGTGTGTCTGTTCGTGCTGAGTCTGTTCGCGCTAGGCAGTGCCCAGCGTGAAACCTCCCCAGAACGGTTGTGGCACTCTGATACTGCCTTGTTTGATGCTGCTTACAGTGTGGCGTATGACCCTGCTGGCAATGTCATTGTGGCGGGATTTTTTCAGGGTGAACTCGCAGGTGTGAGCGCTCAAGGACGAGACGCATTCGTCGCCAGTTTGACCAACGAGGGTGAGGTGAATTGGCTGTCGCACCTCGGCGGTGCTGGCGATGACAAAGCCCTCAATGTGACGACGGATGATGACGGCAACGTGTTTGTGGTGGGGTACGTGTCTGGTGAAGCTACGCTGGGTGAGGTGACGCTGGGTGAGGTGACCTTGGGTGATAGTGAACTGGCCAGTACCTTCGTTGCCAAATTCGCCTCTGACGGCAGCCTGCAATGGGCACAGTCGTTAGCGAGTACAGGCGTGACCTACGGTTATGGTGTGGCGGCTGACGGTGCAGGTGGCGTGTTCGTGGCTGGGTTTTTCAGTGGTGATATCAACTTGGTTGATGCTGTTACAGCGCAAGGCTCGAGCGACATTTTTGCTTTGCACCTCGATGCTGAGGGGAATCCTCAGTGGTTTACGGCGTTGGGTGGCGACGCGGGTGATGTGGCGTATGACGTGGCTCGAGACAGCGCAGGCAACCTTTACCTCGCCGGACGTTTCCGCGATACTGTTGATTTTGTTACTTTAGACGGTGACGTCACTTTGACTGCCCTTGGCGATAGGGATGCTTTGCTCATCAGCTTGACCGAGGCGGGTGAAGTGCGTTGGGCGCAGTCGTGGGGCGGTGATGGCGCGGATGTGGTGTGGTCAGTGGCTACCTTTGATAATCGTGTGTACACCGCTGGCTATTTTTCTGGTTATGCCAACCTCGACCCAGAGGCAGACCCAGATTTGCGCCTGCGGGCAGGAGGCACGCTCGACAGTTTTGTAGCAGCGTTTGATGACAGTGGGCAGTTTCAGTGGGGCAGGCAGCGCTCGAGCAGTGGCCTTGCTAGCGCCCACGACCTCACCGTTGACCGCCTCGGGGTTATCTACGAAGTGGGACGCGCCAGTGATAGCCTTCCGGGGGCAGGCGTAGGGCCTTTGCGGGGTTATTTGAGTCAGTACAACGAAGACGGCGACCGCATCAACGACCTCATGCTGGACGTGAGCAGCGTGCAAGGTGTGGCGGTGAGTGACGCGTTGACGGCGTACTTAGCGGCGTATGGCGAGATCGTGGATGCAGGGGTGACGGACACCAGTGAAGATGCCATGACAGTATCTGCTAGTGCCGAAGCGCAGGTATGGCAGTTGGTGCAAGTCGCCCCCGAGGTGGACGAACCCACCCTTGACGTCACGGATGACGTTACTGACACCAGTGAAGACGTAACCAGTGAAGACGTAGCCAGTGAAGACGTAGCCACCGATGAAGCGCCCATCGAAGAAACATCCGCAGATGAGACAGTGACTGATGAAGCATCAGCAGACGAGACAACCACCGATGACGCCGTTAGTGATGAGACGTCTGTTGAGGATATATCTAATGAAGGTGTACCAATAGACGAAGTGACTGTTGAAGACGTAGCCCCTGAGCCAGTAGAAGACCCATCAACGGAAGATGCAGAACCTGAACTAGAAGACGTACCTGCTGAAGACGTATCTGCTGAAGACGTAGTGCCAGAGGATGCACCAAGTGAAGACGACCTGACAGATGAAGCGGATGTTGACGCAGTAGCGGATGAAACTGAAACTAGCAGTGAAGGTACGTCATCAGAAAACGCCCCTGAACCTGCCTCGAGCACCGACAGCAGTACAACTGACAGTGTCACTGACGATGTCCAAAGCACCCCAGAAAGTGGCTCGAGCGACACCGAAACATCCCCTAGTGACAGTAACTAAAGCACGTTAATCAAGCCGACAACCCCTGAAGCAATCAGATACAGCGCCACAATGTAGTTGAGCAATTTGGGTGCAGCCAAAATGGCAATACCCGCAGCGATGGCGAGCACCGGGATAAGAATGGATGTATCGAGTGTAAACGTCATATGAACACCTTTCTGTTGCGGAAAATGATGTTGACGTATTTACGCTAGCATGCAGTTGTACTTGGTGGCCTTGGGGGTTTGTTTACCTTTGTTCGCTCGCAAAAAAGGCTGCTAGCATCCCGTTAAGGTGGAGTAGCCCCGTCTTGGTAGCCCGTAAATAAGGTTGGTCCACAGTAAGTAAGTTTTGCTTGAAAAAGCGTTCGAGTATGGCTGCATAGTGCTCGAGCACGTCAATGCCGCTCTTGGTGTAAACGTGCTCGAGGTTCACCCCGCGTTTGGTACGAAGCCCCGTCATCAGCATGTCTTCAGCGAAAATTTTAGGGGTGACATCGAGGGTTTCGGGGGGTTGTTGCTCGAGCCAGCCCTTAATCGGTGGGTTGGTGTAACGCACGCCAATGCCTGTGTTACTAGGGACAAACCCGGCTGCACCAGGCCCTAGCGCAATAAAGTATGCCCCGCGCCAGTACATTTGGTTGTGCTGTGAGGCTTGCGTGGGTTTAGCGTGGCTCGAGACTTCGTAGCGGTCAAAGCCATAACCAGACAACACCTCATTAGCCAGAGCATAATCATCAGCTTCTTTGTCTTCGTCGACGGTCACCCCGCGCAAAGCAAAGGGCGTGTAAGGTTCGATGGTGAGGTTGTAGACGCTGATGTGTCCGACGCCTGTTTGTGCCAAAGTGTGCAGGTCATAGGCGGCGTCTTGCATGGGGACAGCCGTAATCAAATCAGCAGATACCCGAAAGCCAGCCTCGAGCGCCATCTCAACCGCTTGCAAACCCTCGTTGGCGCTGTGGGTGCGTCCTAAGAATTTTAGTACGCCATCTTGGCAAGACTGCAAACCAATCGACAAGCGGTTAATGCCAAGATCATGGAAAAACTGCAAACGGTCTTGGTCGAACGTAAGCGGGTCAGCTTCTAACGTGGTTTCAGCCGCAGGAAAACCCCATGTGTCTTGCAAGGTGGTGATGAGGTGGGTTAGCTCAGCATCTTTAAGGTGTGAAGGTGTGCCGCCACCGAAGTAGATAGTCTCGAGCGTCCCCCCCAATTTATCGTGACGTTCGCGGGCTTCGCGAGCGATGTGCTGCAAGTACGCTTGTACCAGCCCTTCGTGCCGCCGCATTTTGTGAAAGTCGCAATACGGGCAGATGTGCGGGCAAAAGGGCACGTGAACGTACAACGCTTGCGGGTAGGGCGCGGGGGATGGCTCGGTTTGGGCTGCGGTTAGGCTCACTTACAGGTTGTCTTCTGCAGGTTCTTCGGGGTCGTCTTCGGGTTCTAGCTCGAGCACAAATTCCTCGCCCCGCACAGCTATGGTGTCACCTTCGACCAGTTTGCGCTTGCGGCGGGTTTCGACTTCACCGTTAACGAGCACGTCGCCGCCTTGGATGAGCACTTTGGCTGCGCCGCCTGTGTCTGCAAAACCGGAGAGTTTGAGTACGCTTGCCAACGTAATCATGGGGATGTTTTCGCTTGCTTCGGCGATAGGGGCGTCTTCAGGCGTGTTGGTTGTTATTTCTGTCGTGTCTTCTGTGGTGTCTTCCATCATGGGTTTCATTATGCACGTTGCTGTTAGCAGGCGTGTTTATTGTTTGTGGTTCGGTGCTTGACTGCTGGATGCTTGACTGCTGGATGCTTGACTGCTGGATGCTTGATTGCTGGATGCTTGGTTGTGGGATGGGATTTGATACCGTCACACGCATTGTGTGGCCGCGAGCAAGTATGCTGAACCCTATGGTCAACCGAGTCCCTTCCACCGTGCGCAACGCTTCCACCATGTCGCTTAAACGTGCTAGTCGCCAGATTACCTGGTCACTGTTTGCCGCTCAGGCTTTGGCTTCAGCCGGGTTTGCTTCTTCAGCTACTGTGGCCGCCATTGTTGGGGCGACGTTGAGCGGACGCGAGTCCTTGTCAGGCTTACCTACGGCTACCATGCTTACAGGGTCTGCGATTGCCGCTTTTGTCTGGGGCATGCTCATGGACAGATTGGGCAGACGGCGCACCTTGTCGCTGGGTTTGTTACTTGGGGTAACAGGTGCCAGCATCGTCTTTGGGGCGGTGCTCACTAGTAATTTCACCGTGCTACTCATGGGGCTTGTTTTGATGGGTTCGGCACAAGCGGCGGTCAACTTAGGGCGTTTTGTGGCTGCTGAAGTCACCCCAGTCGGTCTCTTGGACCGAGCGGAAATAGGCATATTTGACGCCGATTTTCCCAAATTCCTCAGCGGTCCAGCCCAGTTCCTGGTCCACATTGCTGGCGGACACCAGGGGGCAATTGGT
>CAZKAZ010000019.1:59846-72729 GCA_964550765.1 uncultured bacterium
GGTGGTGATCAACGTCGTGCCCGACAACATGGTGCGCGGCGCGGGCGGGCGGTTTCGTATGTGGTACTTGGCGGTACGGTAGGTGCGGTGGCTGGTCCTTTGTTGGTAGGTCGCGTGGCTCAGTGGGCAAGGGGAGCTGGCTACCCAGAAGTAGCCGGACCTTATTTGATTGCTATCATGGCGTTTGCGCTCGCTGGTTTGGTGCTGTTGGTGTCACTGCGTCCGGAACCGCGTGATATTGCCAAACGCATTGACGACGACGATGCCGCCCACACGCCAGCAGGTGAACCGCGCCCGCTAACGCAGATTTTTCGTGAACCTGGGGTCATCACCGCCATCTTGTCGATGGTGCTTGCCCAAGCGGTGATGGTCGGGTTGATGGTGATTACATCATTACACATGATTGACCATGACCACACTTACACCAGCATCGGGCAGGTGATTTCTTCACACACGTTTGGCATGTTTGCGTTTTCTATTGTGACGGGTCAACTGATTGACCGCCTCGGGGTGGCCAAGGTGATTATGGCGGGGGCGTTTTTATTGGTGCTTTCTGGCGTGCTCGCGCCCATGGCCATGCATGTGGTGCCGCTGGCGTTTGCGCTGTTTTTGCTGGGCTTAGGTTGGAACTTTTGTTTTGTAGGCGGTTCGGCGTTATTATCTTCGCAGTTACTACCCGCAGAGCGCAGCCGTACCCAGGGCATCAATGATTTACTCATTAACGCCACCTCAGCTACGGCATCCATTAGCAGTGGGGCGATTTTTGCAGCGATTGGCTTTTTGGCGGTAGGTACGATTGGGGCAGTGTTGTCGCTTTTGCCGTTATTTATGACGACGTGGTGGTGGTTGCAGCAGCGCTCGAGCCAACAAGCCCTCACCTAATCGTCATTGATTAGTGTGATTCACCAATGAACCCTATGAGGTTTGTTCACGCAAAGCCAGCAGTACCTCGAGATACTTATCTGCCACATCCTGCCAACGAAACTGCGCCACGCGAGCTTTGGCGGCTTCATTGTAACGGTCGCGGTCTTGCTCGAGGGCTGCTTGCAGGGCATGCACAAAGGCGTCTCGAGCAGGTTCTACCACCCAGCCAGCCTCGCCAACCACTTCAGGCAGTGCCCCTTGATTGCTCACCACCACAGGCGTGCCGACAGCCATGGCTTCTAGAGCAGGTAAACCGAAGCCCTCGTACAAACTAGGCGTTACAAACGCGTCTGCTGCCAAGTAAGCATCAATTAGCAAGGTGTCGTTGATGTCTTCCAAAATATGCACGTCTTGGCGCACGTGCAAACCACAGGCTTGCATGCTGTCTAAGGTGGCTTCACGCCAGCGTTCGCCGCCTGCTCTACCGACTTTAAGCAGTTGAGCATCGGGGTGCGTCTGTTGTAAGGCAGCCAGTGATTCAAGTAGCAGCGGCATGTTTTTACGTTTGATTTCCGAACCGACATAGACCAATAAGGGCGCACGCAAAGGGGCTTGCAGTTTGGCCTCGAGCCGCTGCTTGGCACGGGCTCGAGCGTCTTGGCTGTTATCAGCTTGAATGAACATATCATCGACGCCATTGGGAATCACTTGGATGTTGTCGGTGACTTCAGGTAGGTGATGCTCGAGCCGCTCGCGGCAAAAGTGCGACACACACACCAGTTGGTCAGCGTGTTTAAGGCCGTAAAAACTGCGCATAACCTTGTGCTGACTGAGCCAACTGCGCCCGCTGCGGTCATCAGGAAAATCAGCAATGCCCACGTCGTGCACGATGGTAAGACTAGGGACGCTACCCGTGCGGGCTAAGGCTTCTGCGCCAGTGAGTTGGGGTAGCAAGATGACCTCGCTGCCTTTAGGGTTGGTAGCCACCGGAAAATTGCGCAGGAGCGGTAGCGGTAGGGCGACAAAATGGGCTTCGCGGTGGTGCACGCGCTCCCCCCAGTGCTCGAGCAAACTAAATAGCACCCGCCCGATGCCGCCTTTGGCACTGTAGGTATTGAGGTTGAGAACGCCAAGCTCGAGAGGCGGCGTCATCGTTGACCACCGTTGCTTGTGCTGCTGACCTTGATGGCTATATCATTAGTAGGCATATTACGAGTAAGCATATTAGGGGTAACTGTGTTGGCCAGACTGCAACAAAACGCACCCACAGTGATTACCGCATGGCTAATAATACGGTCTTTGTCCACTAAATCATCTGTGTATAAATCATCTGTGTATAAATCATCTGCGTAACAGCCCACGATAATCTCGGCTTTCTCGTCTAGGACGAATTTTCTCGAAGCGTACATACATTGACACGACTTCCTTCGGCTGTGAGGCGATATTTGATGGTTTTTCGACTTATTACGCAGGACAGCTACTGTCTTCACCTTTACTGTCTTCACCTTGCCACAGTCGTCACGCCATGCTTTTGTGTCTTGCAGTCGGTGCTGCACGCTAACTTACCAACGCTTGCGCAAGTTGGGGTTGACCCATGTCCAAAAGCCATAGAGGCCCATGGCAAGTTGTCCCAACCAGTTGATGAGTGCACCGAAGATAGTGCCAGCGGCCAATGTGGGCATACCGAGTGTTTCAGATGCGTAGCGGAGGCGGTTAAGTATCCCATGAACAAACAATAGTAAAACAACAAATGCAGGAAACCAAGCAACATTGGTAGGGAAAACGAAACTCAGTATTACACTCAGCAACAGTGCGGCAATCATCGCCAGAGGTAGCAGTACAGCCGTCAAAGCATCGTAGTACTCAGTGCGTTGCCTTGGTCTTTCTGCGAACAACAAGACATTGCGTACCCAACGTCCATGTTTACGGATATAACTGCGTAGTGGCCAAGCGTACTCAGTTTCAATTTCACTAGCGGGTAGCAAGAGAATTTTGTGGCCAGCTCGGCATAGCTCTTGCGCCAAGCGGTAGTCAGTACCAGTAGGGGCATCAAATTCAAACCCGTTGATCGTCTCCAAAGCAGCACGTGTCACTGCACAGTTGCGTCCTAACAGTCCATCAACATAGCGGGGTTGCAAGCCTTCTACTTTGCGCACGACTGCCCAATCAATGCGTACGGCATCGATGGTTTGTTGGTCGGGTGTGGGTTTTGAAGAACCGGTAACAACTTGTTCACGCCCTGCTAAAATAGGTGTCAATACGTAATTGAAACTTTGGCTGTCCATGCGGCAGTCGATGTCAGTGAGATAGATGATGTCACCACTACTCTCGGCGAAACACTTGCGGAGGCCGCCCTGTTTGCCTTCGCCAGGAAGCTGCTCGAGCACGCGTACGGGTGCTCCATCAGTAACAGCAAAGTGTTGGGCTGTTGGTAAGCTGTCGTCGTTACCACCCACACACAAGATAAGTTCTTTATGGGGGTAATCAACGTTTTGGAAAGCATTGACAAACGCAGGGATGTCATGTTGTGCGTTCCAAGCAGGAACGAGCACGCTCACTTTAGGTTTTTGCCCTGCGGGTAAGCTCACAGCCTCCCACGTACGAGGTTTGTGTTTGGTTGTCTGAAATGCCCACACATGATAGGCAACAAACGCGATTGTAATGAGTAGATAAACCATAGGCAGCAACTCCATGCTAGTGAGGTGTATGTGGTTTGTATGAATTTACCCCTACACCGAAAGGGCAACAATGATACTCGTCAACGATGTTTTTTGGCAATGATTGTTGTGCCGTTTATAGAAAAATTCCTTGGTACTTAGAGTATTTAGGCATCAAAAACCCGTTTCGTGTGATCATAAATCATCTGCGTAATAGCCTGCGATAATCTTGGTTTTCTCGTCTAGGACGAATTATCTCGAAGCGTACATACATTTACACGACTTCCTTCGCCTGTGACGCGATATTTGCTAGTTTCTCGACTTATTACGCAGGACATCTAATGAGTATACGCGTCGTTTGATAGTGAAAGGATGCGTGCTGTCAGCACAGTGTGGGTTAGCGTCGCTTGCCTAAACGTCACCGCGTGTCATTGCATGTCACTGCGTGTCACTGCATGTCACTGCGTGTCATCGTACCTCCACAGGAAAGTAGACGACATGTGCCCATGGGGCAGATTTTTTCCAGTCGTAAAGCACGCGCTCGGGGTTTGTTTGGGTAGTAATGCGCATAAATTGACTGGTTTCTTCAAAGATGGCGTCACGCCGATCCACCTTGATGGCAACAGTGACATCTTGGGGGTCAGCTTCGGGTAGGGGTGTACCTTCGTGAAGCACAGTAGCAAGCAGACGCAGCACTTTGTCGTTCCAACCAACTACAGGTATAATATCACGATAGTTGAGACGTTTGCCTACTTGATAGCGTTGACTATTTTGAGCGGAAAAACCTTCGGCAGTCATAAAACCCCCACTGGCCAGTTGGGCGTTTAGCAAACGCGTAAGTGCCACCTCGGGGATAGTTTCGCCTGCTGCGTGATAGGCCAGCAAGGTGTCGGCTGTGCCAGCGTACCAACGCGCCCAGCGGGCTTGGCTACCGCCTGCATAAATAATCTGTGACCACGCGCCGTCTTGGTGCATGGTGCGTGTTAAGAACTCGAGCACCCCCTGAGCAGCCTGTGCATACTGTTTATCAGCCAATACCTTTGCTGCCATCATGAGCGGCGGCACACAGCGGGCATTGTAATAGGGAAAAAAGCGCCCGTCACCGTCTTGTGCGTCAGCGGCATATTGATGAATCGCACCGTCAGCGTTTTGATAGTTCAACACGTCCGCTAGGGCAGCTTTGGCGTAGTCAAGATACTGTTCGTCTGCCGTGACATCAGCGAGTGTCATGAGCGTTTGGGCAAACGTAGCCAGCTTATTTGGCACTCTACCAACGCTGTTGAGGCCATCGTTAAACCCGCGCCTGGGTTCGTCCCACAGGTCGCGGATGAGGGCGTCTACGTTGCGTTTGGCACAAGCCAAAGCGGGTTCGGGATCCGTGAGTAGGGGCAGTGCGTGCAAGAGACCCAAACTTGCAGCGGCTTCGTGGGGTGTGCCGGGGCTGTCGGGGTTGATTTCAAAACGCGAAGCGCGAAAGTGACCGTCCTCAAACTGTCCCAAACGCAAGTCCTGCACTGCTCTATCGGCTAGTGCCCGAAAACGCGTCACATCGCCCGTTTTGCTAGCGAGTAGGGCAAAGCCCATCAAGAGGCCTTCATAACGCCAATCGAGGCCTACGCCCGTGTAGCGAAAGCGGTTTTGCCACCAGTGTGATACTGGTCCGCCGTACCCGTCGGCTTGC
The DNA here is from genome assembly GCA_964550765.1 of uncultured bacterium. Lineage (GTDB taxonomy): Bacteria > Deinococcota > Deinococci > Deinococcales > Trueperaceae > JBCCBI01. The sequence goes on from CAZKAZ010000019.1 coordinate 65,049, forward strand.
CGCATGGTATGCAACCACACCAGCAGGTTCGCCGTGCGGCTAGCAAGTGCTGACTGGTTCAGCTCAGTCATTGGCCGCCTCGAGTGAGCTATCAACATCGGCTTGGGGCATCGTGTTTGCACCTTTGGTGCGATTAGCAAAAGCAGTTTCGGGTTCGGTGGCTGTCTCTGCTGGCGACCAACCACGCAGTTGATAAAACGCAGGCGTCGGTAAAGGTGAAGCAAACGCCGCGCGCATGGCAAACGTGGCCCTATCTGCCAAGTGCGGCCTTCCGGCTTGATTGAGCAGTTTCATGGCTAATCCCCACAGTTTTACTTGCCAGGTGAGCACATAAAGTTGTGCATCAAGTTGCCAGTTATCGGGGGTGTGACGGCGTTCGCGCCATGGCGCGGGGGCTAGCATGCCGTAGTCGAGGCTATAAAAGCGGTCATAGCCTGACAGTGATGCGGGTACATCGGCTGTGAGGGCGGCTAAGCCTACCCCTTGGGCTTGTCCCCGTTCAACGACGCTCGAGACCGACAGGGCAGCTCGAGTTTGACAGAGGGGCTCGAGTGCTGCGTGGGGCAAGACCATCACCAAACGTGCTAGGTGATGGGCATATGCATCGGCAAAAATATTATCGAGCAAGTACGACCATGCCAAATCGTGCGCGCCCTCGGGGGCGGGATAGTCTGCAACGGGACGGGTGTCAAGCTCGAGTTGGATGGTTTCAACAGGTGAAGCAGTAAAGCTCAAAATGTCTCCTTAGGCAGGGGGCAGGGGGCTTGATATGAACGCGTTATGCATTTTACCAGCTATGCATTTGACCAGCTACGTATTTTACCAGCTACGTATTGTGTTATTTACGTATTGTGCTATTGATATTTTCTACCAGTAAAAACCAGGCAGTAAAAACCAGGCAGTAAAAACCAGGCAGTAAAAACCAGCGTAAAAACAGCGCACGTGATACTGACCCGAGGGATTATGTGCCAAGTGACGAAGGTGGCTCGAGCAAGTCTAAGTAGATGCGCTCGAGGCGTTCACCGATGACCTGCCAATCATAGCGTGCTTTGACCCGTGTGCGGCCACGTTGCCCCATGTCACGCAAGCGTGTGCGGTCACTTAGTAACGTCACCAAAGCGCGTGTCAGCGCAGTGTCGTCTCGAGGGGGAACGAGCATGCCATCACCTTGCTCACTTGCGTCTACGACGGTGCGTACCCCCGGTAAGTTACTAGCGAGCACCGCTGTTTCGCAGGCCAATGCTTCAATCAGCACCACCCCAAACGACTCCACGCCAGTAGAAGGCAGCACCAAAAGGTCAGCGTCGCTGTAGATGGGCGGCAAGTCGCTCGGCGGATATTTACCCAAAAAGCGCACGTTACTGAGGCCTAAGCGGCGAGCGAGGGCTGCTAACTCAGGTCGCAAGTCTCCATCACCGACAATCCACAATTCTGCCTGCTCGAGCGTGCCTTGGGCGTCCTGCGTAGCTTGAGCAAACGCGCGGATGAGGCCGTCAACGTTCTTAAAGCGGTGCGCTTGGTCGAGAGCACCCACAAACAGCGCCACGGGGGCGTCTGCTGGTGTGCCCAATTGTTTTCTGCTGTGTCCAGGTTGAGGTGAAAACTGCTCGCTGTCCACCCCGTTAGGAAGTTCTACCGTGTGTGGGTCGTCTTGAAAACGCCCTTGCAAGCTGATTAAGTGTTCGCGGCTCACCGCTAAGCGCCGTTGAGCGAGGTTAAGGATGAGCGGTTCGGCGAGCAGGTTGTAGATGCCAAAGAGGGTTTTTTTGAGCAGAGTTTGTTCTTGCAGTTGGTTGTGATAGGTCAGCACCAAAGGAGTTTGCGTGCGCCAAGCGGCGTAGTGGGCTAGTTCTGAACCAAAGATATAGGGATAGTGCAAGTGAATGACATCAAACCCGTGTAGTTCTTTACCGAGGCTGAGTGTCAAAGGGGCGTTTCCGACCCGAAATTGTGCGGGCAAACGCTTCACCGCAAAAGGCATGGGCATATCGTCGTTGTCGCTGTAGCGGGCGGTGAACAAGGTGACGTCGTGGCCGCGTTCGTGCAAGATGCGGGCGTTGTGAAAAGCTACGTTGCCTGTGCCTGCCCAATAGGGCGGAAAGGTCGAGGTGACATGGGCGAGTTTAAGTGCCATCAGGACGCTTCCGAAGGGCGGTCTGCGCTGTTATCAGGCTTATCAGGCATTGTATCAGGCGTTGTGTCAGGTGTTGTGGTGTGTGGGGATGCTGATGTCGCCACACGTGATGTCGCCACACGTGATGTCGACAGACGGGGGCGCAAAAGCACGTACAGCGGGCGGGTGAGTCGGTTGAGCCACGTTGCCATGCGGTTGCTGTCCATCAGTTGCTCGAAGGGGAGCGCCTCGAGGGCATCTGCTAGCCACACCCCATCGCCTGTGCGTCTGCGCTGTTGCATGTCTGTGCGCATGGCTTGCCAAGTGCGTTTTTCTTGAAAAAACCAACGCAGTACCCGCCAGCGGGCGCTGATGTACGCGCTACCCTTAAGCAACGCATACGCCCATGTTGCCAACTCAGTTAACAGCAACGCGACACTCATACGTAACAAGGTGTGGCGGCGGGCGATGATGAACAGCGTGAGCAGGCGGTTGCGCTCGAGGTAAAAAAACTTGTTGGCCGTCAGGTTTTGCACGTAGTCGTGGGTAATTACTGCCTCGTTGTTACACAGAATCCGATAACCCAACAGTTTGGCGCGCAAGGAGAGTTCGATGTCCTCGAGATACATAAAATAAAGCTCTCGAAATCCACCTGTATCCGCTATTACGTCTCTATGCGCTACAAACGCCGCCCCAGAAATGAGGGGTATGGCTTCTACACCCCGATAGGTGTCGGGGTCTTGGTGTAAGCCTCGGCAGGTGCTGATGCCCGTGTAGTGCATCACCAAACCGCTAGCGTTCACCGTGCCATCAGGATGTAACAGTTTGCTGTTGACAAGGGCGTCGGGGTTGGCTCGAGCGGTTTGCATCAACCGGCTCAGCGCATGTTCATGCACGAGGGTGTCGGGGTTTAAAAACAAAAAAAAGCGTCCGTTAGCGGCGTCAATAGCGAGGTTGTTGCCACCGGCGTACCCTGTGTTAGCAGGATTGTCAATCACACGCACCTGCGGGTAGTGCTGACGCAACCAAGGGCTATCTGCGCCAGCGTTGTCAACAACGATGGTTTCAAAGTCTTGGTAGTCTTGGGCAAGCAGTGACGGTAAACAGCAAGCGAGGTCATCGTGACTGTGATACGCCACAATCAGCACGCTCAGTTCGGGAGTGTCCATAGTCCTATGGTAGCCCTAGCAGCGTGCCAACAGCGCGTCATACAAAAAGCTGCGCCGAAACGCAGCCAGAAAAATCTGTTGTGTACACATGACGAGCAGCGTTAAGCAGCGCGGCGGTCGTTGTCCTGTGAATGCGCATGCTTGAGGTGCTGCAGTTCACTGCGTATTTCTTGGACTTGCCTGCGTGAGACATGTTGGATTTCTTCTTCAACCCGGCGCATCAAGTGCTTGATGCTGTGCAAGGTGATGCCCATGACGCCAAGTAACATGCCACCGATGAGCAGCAACGTCGTGAGCATGGCAGAACCTGTGAGCAAACGTCCTTGTTGTTGCATCACGAAGACGACGCGCAACCCAAGGAGCAAACCAGCAGCGACGGTCAAAAAGCCTGGCACAGCAAAAAACAGCAGCGGCTGCCTGCGTGCTACGAGTGACACGATAGCATCAAGCACATGTAAACCATGCACAATGGGGTTGCGTTTGTTGCCATCTTGGTAGCTGACGCTGATGGGCACTTCGACGACGTTCAGACCAGCAGGTTCAAACAAAAACTGCATTTCAGATTCGACGGATAAACCACCTGAGCGGAAGTCGAGCACTTTGGCAGCTTTGGGGGAAAATGCCCGATAACCACTTTGGCTATCTGTGGTACGCACGCCACTAGCCACGTTGGTGACTTGGGTGAGGGTGTGTTGACCCACTTGACGCCACGCAGGGATGTCGCTCTTTTTGGCTAAGAATCTCGAGCCAATCACCACATCAGCTTGCTTCTCGAGAATGGGCTTAACCACTTCGGGAATTTCGGAAGGTTCGTGCTGAGCGTCACCGTCTAAGCAGACGATAGCATCGGGTTGATAGTGAAGCGCAGCTTTGAAACCGGCATTAAGGGCGGCAGCTTTACCTTGGTTTTGGCCTTGGTGAACCACATATGCCCCAGCTAGCCGGGCGAGTTCAGCAGTGCGGTCGCTCGAGCCATCGTCAACGACCACCACGTGAGTGGCATAGTGACGGGTTTGAATGACCACGCTCGAGATAAAACGCTCTTCGTTAAAAGCAGGAATGACCGCAACGACGACCCCATCGAGTTTGAGGGGTTGTACTTGGCCACGGCGGTCAGCACTCTTGCGGCGGTCAGCAAATGCAATAGGCACTTGGTTGTGGCGGCGCTCGCGCTTGCGGCGGCGGTCAGGAAAAGGCAAGTCGTGCTTGGTGTACAAGGGAACGTCGTTTGCTGAAGTTTGTTGTGCGGTAGGCAGGATTGGGTTGTTCACAGGAAACCTCCAAGGCGCAGCGATACGTCAGCAGGGGAGACAATGAGATGATAGCGTCAGCGGGTATCACAAAGTACGCAGGTGTGAAGCGTTGGTGAGTCGGTTGCGTGTTGCCAAGTAACCGATGATGTGAGCAAGTCTTTATAAAAAATTATGAGTGCTATAACTCACCATTACGTTCAAGCTTAAAGCCACAGCGTTCCACAAGCGTTCCACTAAGCTTGAACAAAATTATAATCTAAAGCACAATTGGAACGTGGCAGTAGGATGCGAACGTGTGCGAGAGGGCGAGAGGTGGCGGGCGGTTTAAGCGCGTGGCGTTTGGACACGTGTTAGAACAAACAGCACGCGTTACTGAGAGACATCTACACTAAAAGCTGCGTATCAGGCTGCTTATGCAGCTACGCTAAGCTTACAAAACAAACTCTTACAGAACTCTTACAGCAAGGGGTTTGACCGCTCCAGGAGGGGATATGTCGAAGTCAAAAAAGCGGCGTAAGGCTGTTAAGCGCGCCCGTATTCAAGCCCGTAAGATTACGCCAGCGAAGTTATTGCGCTTAGCGTTGAAAACTTTGTTGTTTTCCGTGCTCGTCGCGGTGCTTGTCGCGGTGCTCATCGCGCTAGACGTGGCCTTGGTTGAAGAACGTTGGTTTCAGTTGTTGCTGATGGCCGTGTGTTATGTGGTGGCGTTCCCTTACGTCTTCAGCGAGTTCCGTGCCAAGGTTTAAGTCTGGGTGTAACATTTAAGCAGCCTGACATTTAAGCAGCCTGACACTAGCCTGTGATATTCAGAGGTGACGTTAAACCAACCTGTTAGGATAGCTCCCGATGCCACGCGCTGGATTCTGTTGCCGGATTCTGTTGTTGGGTCTTGCTGCTGGGTCTTGTTGCTGGTCACATCCTGATTGGCGCTTTGATTGGCGTGTTGATTAGCTATGCGTTGGCTGTCTGGGTGATTGTTGTCATGGATTGTGTGCTAGATTCATATTGTGATGAACATATGAGCGATAGACGCATGAGTGATAGACGGACGTATGACATGAGCAGTGTTGTGAATCGCAACGCCAGTTTGAGTGAGCCGCCACAAAGCAAAGCTAGTCTGTCGCAGCAAATTCTCACGGCGCGCATCTGGTTGCCGATGCTGATTTTGGCCGTGGTGCTAGCATACGAGCTATACATCATTCCCCTCGGTGGTGAGATGTGGAACTGGTGGGCGCATGTGCTGTTTTATGGCATTTTAGGGCCAGCAGCGACGTTTGTGACACTCACGTGGATTGCCGGAGAGGTGCGCCGCAGAGAGCGGGCTCAGGCTGACCTCGAGCACCTTTACGGCGAACTGCAAGCTAGTCACGACTTACTTGCTACCATTCAGGAAGTGACCGAACAATTTGCGTCTGCTACCGACTTAGATAGCGTCTTGCACGCAGCCAGTCAAGGTATTGCTGAAGCGACGGGCGCAGTGGGGGCGGCCATTATCATCGGTGAACATGACCTCAGCGTTACCCGCAGTTATGGTCTTCCTGCTGCACTCGAGGCAGACGCCATTGCCCGTAATGACGCCCTGCTAGCGACCATGGGGCGCGCTGCTCAGCACGATAGTCAGGATAATAATTATCACCATCATGATCATCACCGTCACGTCAACCAACGCAATGGTAACAGTGGCGAGCACAGCGTGATGTCTACGTTACTCGCTTGGAGTGGCAAGCTCGAGGGTAGCGTTCACGCTTATTACGACGACGAACCTAGTGCCGAACAGCGCGAGAGTTTTGCTATTTTGACCTCGGAATTTTCTGCGGTCACCGAAGCCGCTCGCAGCCGTACCCGCGACTTGTTGACGTTGTTTGATGTCGATAGGAGCATTCGCGCCGAAGGCAACTTAGAGCGCTTACTGAGTACCCTCCTAGATCAAACCATGCTCCGTGCTGGCGCGACCTTGGGGGGGGTGTATTTGGCTGATGACGAAGACCAACTGTTGCGTTTGCGCAGTTATCACGGTTTACAGGCGGCGGCGCATAACCACGCGCTGCGCTTGGCCGACCAAGGGTGCATCAGTCGCACGGCGCGGCGCGGAGAAGCGTGCATTGCTGAAAGTCTCGATGATGCTAGCCGCCAAGGACCACTGCTCGAGCACGCAGGCAGTGCGTTGTGTTTGCCCTTGGTATCTGAAGACGAACTGTTAGGCATCGTGGTGTTGGCACATCCTACGCCCCGTCATTTTGATGCGGCCAACTTGACGTTTTTGAGTTTGCTGGCCAACCAAGTGACATTAGCGGTGCGCAATGCTAGAGCCTATTTGCAATCTGAAGAACTGGCGATTTCCGAAGAACGCGCCCGCATCGCTAGGGAGATTCACGATGGGGTAGCGCAGTCGCTTGCTAGTAGCGCCCTGAAATTGGATTTGGTCGCTAGGCTCATCAACACGCCGGATAAGGCGCTTATGCAGCTCGAGCAAGCCAAAACCACCATCCGCGAGTCCATCCGCGAGGTGCGCCGCAGCATTTTCGCGCTGCGCCCCATTGACCTAGAACGGCACGGTTTTGTAGAGACCATCCGCCGCTATAGCCACGACTTTGGCCAGCAAAACGACATCGACGTCAGCATCACTGTTGGTGATATTCCGCAACTGACGGTGAAGTCTGAAGCGGTGTTATTTCGGATTTTTCAAGAAGCCATGAACAACGTCGCTAAACACGCCAAAGCTCACCGTGTCGAGGTGTGCGTGGGTACAGATGATGCTCAGCGGGCTTTCGTTGAAGTGTGTGATGACGGTATCGGTTTTGACGCTGCTGATGTGTCTGACCGGGTGACAAGCGCAGGCGGGTTAGGTCTCAAGCAAATGCGCGAACGCATCGAAGGGCGCGGCGGCGTGTTTGCCATTCACACTTCATGTTTGCATGACACAGCCAAAGACAAGCAAGGCACACGCGTGTACGCTGCCCTGCCTGAGTGAGCTTCAATTACATGTGAAACTTATTTGCGCTTTTTGCGGCGCTTGCATATTGGCCGCCGAAGCTGCTTGCGCCAAGTAAGTGAGAGGTTACTTGCGCTTTTTGCGGCGCTTGCATATTGGCCGCCGAAGCTGCTTGCGCCAAGTAAGTGAGAGGTTACTTGCGCTTTTTGCGGCG
>CAZKAZ010000020.1:0-64795 GCA_964550765.1 uncultured bacterium
TCACGTCGATGACGCCATACCAATCATCGTGGTGCTGCCAGTTGATGGACTCAAAGGGTGCGAGGTTGCTAACCATCTCACGGAAGGCTTGTTTACTGCGAGGGGTTTTAATGGTGGTGATTGTCATGATGTGCTCCTAGCGCAGCGTGTGTTTGGGGGTTGCCCTTGCTGCTATGTGTCAATACTACAGTGATGTAGGACTTGTGTCAACCCCTAAGACGCAAAGCAATAAAGAAACCCCGTCTCAGACAGGGTAAATACTGCGTAGGAAAAGGTGCAATCCATCTTCTTTTTAGACACGTTGTCGCTTTTACTCGAGCTTCATAGCGTGTGCCAAGGCTGGAAACGCTCTTTTTACAATATCTTCAATCGTTCTGTGAACCATAATGCCAGGGTAACGCTGCGGCATAAGCATGGCCACTCCGCGATAGCCATTGACCGACACCTCAACAAACCACGTTGTCGTTGGCGGCAAATAGGCGTTTTCTAGGCTCTCAAATGGCTTTTGACTTACTGAGAATTTAACATCATCGTCAAGGGTAATCATTAAGTCTTCCCAGACTCTGACGAAAGCGTCATGCAACCAGTTTGCTTGGTCATCAGCTTCCTTAAATTCGTTTGATTCTTGTTCGGCTTGACTAACCAAGCGATGGCGAATTGGCGCTAACACGTGATGCACAATGTCTGGAATGATTAAATCAGTCACAATGACAGATATATCTCGTGGGGATGCTACCTGTTTTTGTAGCCAATTTCTGTTGAAGTATGTTTGAATACCCGCAAGGTCAAGGGGGCGGGTCAGGTTGCGCGGGATACGCATTGGTTCAAGGCGTATTGTCTCTTCACGGTCATCATCAACCAACACCTCAAACCCTGTGATACCGCGTCCATATCGTCTGGCAGATTTAGCGTCAGCCTCGAGCCAATTACGTAACTGTTCAACAAAATCAGAAACATATCTTGAATGTTGAGGAGGTGCTGCACGCTGCTCGTTCAAAAGCTGCTGCAACCCCTTTCTGTCGTACCTTGCTTCTTCCTCGAGCCATCGTTTGAATTCGTCTAAATCCATTCACACACCTCCCATAAACAATAACGCTTGAGCATACTGCTGCTCGAGCTTCATCTCCGCCCGTGCAAACCACTGCTGTGTCTTATCGCAACCAACAAACCGCCTGTCATGCTTGATAGCTGCCACACCTGTGTTGCCCTCACCCATAAACACGTCCAATACCACATCACCGGGGTTGGAATAGGTCAGCACAAAGTACTCGAGCAACGCGACTGGTTTGGCGCTCGGGTGCGAACCCTTGACGCGTTTCGGCGACGGGCAATAGAGGACAGTGGTTGGATACCTCGAGCCATTGTCCTGCCAAGGGCGCATTTCATACGACGTATCCCACGCCGCGCCAGCACTCGCTGCCCCGCGACTGTTGCGGATGTGTTCTGCTGCTTCAAACTGCGGATTGTAGGTAGCTTGCGTCACCTTGCCTGCGTTAAACACGCTGACGTTCTCGTGTTCCCCAAGCGGTCGAAAGCCACTGCTAAGGGGGGATGTCTTGCGCGATTTGACCCACACATAGTCGAACCGATAGTCATCTTCGTTGCTCGAGATAAGCCTTGCCGTAAACGGGTTTGTACCGAACATGAGTATCCAAGCGTTGGGTTTGGCAATGCGCTTGATTTCACGCCACCATAAGGCAAAGGTCGTTTCATCCCATACCCAGTCGTTTTCGTAGTCCAGTTGGGTCGTGTTGTAAGGCGGGTCAGTCAGGATAAGGTCTACACTGTGTGACTCGAGGGACTCGAGCCACACCTTGGCGTCTTGGTTGGCGAGGGTGTACGGGGTCATGCTTGCTTTTTTTGCTGGTAGGCTTGAATCTCTTCAGTGGTCATGAGGCGTTCCTCCGGCGCAGCCTGTGATGTGGGGGTTACCCTTGCTGCTATGGTTACACATTACGAGGGTGTAGTACTTTTGTCAACCCGTAGAGTTGCTCGGTATATCCCAAAATATCCTAAAAATATCCGAACACACTGCCGCGAAGCGTGCCTCAGTGCAATTTGAGTCGGTTTTGATGAGATAGAAAAGGGCTATTTTCCACGTGCTGCAACGTACTGCAACGTACTGCACGTTGATTCCTTGTACAGTGACAGTATGAACGTGAATACCAACTTGCGGGCGTTTTTTGATGTTGCCCTTCACGCTGCCTCCGAAGCCGCCCGCATTCACCAGTGTCACGCGGGCGGTGTGCTCGATATCGACACCAAAAGCACCGACACCGACCTCGTCACCCAAGTAGACAAAGCCTCCGAAGCCAAAATCCGCGAGATTATTCTCGGTAGCTACCCTGATCACACCATTCTTGGCGAAGAAGAAGGTCAACAGGGTGAAGGGTCACGTTACCGTTGGATTGTCGATCCCCTAGATGGCACGCTAAATTACGCCAAGGGTTTTCCCATCTACAGCGTCAGCATTGCCTTAGAAATTGACGGGGTGGTGCAAGTCGGGGTGGTGCTCGATAGCGTTAAAGATGAACTGTTTACTGCTACCAAGGGCGGAGGGGCGTTTTTGAACGGGCGGCCTATGCGGGTGTCCGCTGAAGCCAACCTTAAACGGGCGATGCTCCTAACGGGGTTTCACTATGACCCTACAAGCGCCATGCAAAACGTCACCCTACTCGCCAACATCTTGCCGCGCTGTTTAGCCATTCGCCGTCCTGGGTCGGCGGCGCTCGACTTGAGTTATGTGGCTTGTGGTCGGGCGGATGGTTTTTGGGAGTTGGCGCTCAAACCGTGGGACATTGCCGCTGGATTGCTCATTTTAGAAGAAGCAGGCGGCAAAGTCACCGATGGCTTCGGTGAACCGTATGCGTGGTCGTCACTGTCGCTGGTCACGAGTAACGGCAGTGTGCATGAAGCGTTTTTGCAGGCGCTAGCAGTAGATAAGCTCGAGCAACTGCACCGCCCTGCTGGTCAACCGACATGAGCAAACTGGTTCTTGACCTAGAAACCAAACGTTCGTTTAACGACGTTGGCGGCGCACACAACCGTGCAGCCTTGGGGGTGAGTGTGGTGGGCGTCTATCACTACGAGGGAGATCGTTTTGTGGCGTACCGCGAAGATGCCTTTGACGCTTTGAGCGACACCTTGCGAGCGGCTGAGCAAATCATTGGTTTTAACCTCGTGGGTTTTGACTGGCCGGTGTTGGCTGCTGAACTGGGTGATTGGGTGCGTGACTTGCCGACGTTAGATTTGATGCTAGAAGCGCAAAAAGTGTTAGGACACCGCATCAGCTTGGATTCACTGGCGCAAGCGACATTGGGCTCAGGCAAGTTGGGGTCAGGTTTGGACGCGCTCGAGTACTACCGCATGGGCGACTGGGCCAAACTGGAACGCTACTGCCTCGAAGACGTCAAATTAACCCGTGACCTCTACGAATACGCCAAACAACATGGGCAGCTTTTTTTTAGTAAAGGCCTGCGCCGCGCACCTGTCGCCATGAATTTTGCCGAATCGCCCATCGCCGCCTTGTTGCGTGAATGTGCTCGCCTGCAGGGGTGTGTCAAAATTGTCTACAAAGGCAAAGAACGCCTCGTTGATGTGCGCAGTTTTGATGGTATGTATCTCAAAGGCTTTTGTCACGTGGCGCAAGCTGGGCGCACCTTTCGCATTGACCGTATCGAAGATGCCAGCCAAGTGGCCTCGAGCCAATCCCTTTTTTGATGGTGTGCTGTTCACGTCAACCCGCGCATCAACCTACTCCTCACCATGCGCCCCTCGCGCTTTTGATGGGTAGATTTTTGCGTGATTTTATATGGTTTTATGTGATTGTTTTGATGTGTAGGTTGTGTCTTGATGTGTTTGGCGTGTTGCTGTCACGCTGTGCGGTAACAGGTGACGTGACAGGTGACGTGACGTCTGTACCAACAAGGGGGACATCATGAAAAAACCCCTTGGGGTGGCGGTGGACTTTTTTGCCATGGCGCTGTTTTTTTTATCGCGGCAATGGTTGCTGCCTGCGGTCAATACACATTTACCTACGGCCTATGGCGTGTTTGTGGTGCTTCGCCCACTGGCGATGCTCACCTGTTTGCACTACTACTGGCAAAGCACCCAAATGCAGCACTGGAGTGCGTTTTATCCGCAGTTTTCGCTAGCGACCAAGGTGCGCTTTTTTTTGGGTGTGGCCAGTTTTGTGTTGGCGTTTTTTTGTGCCCTTGGTGGGGGCTTTTTAACGTCTTTGCAGACGCTGCTCGAGCTGCGCGGCATTCCTGATTCCCTCATTGTGGTGGTGTTTTGGAGCAATGTTTGTGTGGTGCTTGCTAGTGTTGGTGGTTTGTTGCCGTGGGACAAAATCGCTCGCGTCATTGCCAATCCCCCTCGAGCTGCCCTCGGCGATGCAGCGTTTATGGTGGTAGTCGCTGGATATTTTGTGGTGCTCGAGGCGCTTTTGGGTGTAGCACTGCGCGAGGTTAACGTGCCCGTGCGTGAGTACGCCGCCAACATCGTCTTTGGTTTTGCCACGTTTCGCTTGGTGGTGTTTTTTAGGCCGCCGTTTCAGTTTGTTGAGTTGCTATCACTTGTCACGGCGGTGTTGGTGTTTGTGTTCGGCGTGCAAGGCATCTTGTAATGTTTTGCTTGAACTCACAAGGTTTCTGACGCACTCACCTCGTGCCGCATAATGGCGGGTTGACTGGCCAACAGAGCGGGTAATTGTTGGTTAAACGTGGCCATGTGGTCAGTGTGAAAGTGCGCTTGCAAGGCAGCTAAGTCGCGCCATTCTTCGTAGACAAAAAAGCGGTTGGGGTTGGCGAGGTCGCTGTAAAAGTGATAGTGCAAACAACCGTCTTCTTGGCGTGTTTCGGCGGCCATCCACAGGGTGAGTTGTGCGGCTTCGTCGTGTTTGTCAGCTTGGATGTCTACGTGTCCAGAAACGATAATCATGCGGTTCTCCTTAGTGTTGTGAGTGTCCTCGGTGTTGTGAGTGTGCTTGGTGTTGTGAGTGTGCTTGGTGTTGTGAGTGCTATAGCATTGTGATAACAGACTTCTTGCGAAAGTGCCAGTCGAATTACTGAATTGCCCTTTGCCATCATCGACAAAGTGATTTTTGCAAGAGGTCTAATTAAAAAACTGTTGCACGTGCGTCAACAGCGTAGTTGATGAATGTATCATGAGCCACTATATTGTGTGTCAGCGACATTGCGTGTCAGCGAAGCTGCTAATGCCTTTGATGTGGCTCGAGCGACTTCGCTTCTCATGCCATCTGTTTTTCTCATGCCATCTGTTTGATGTGATTGGCATGTGAGTCAAACCAGCAAATCGCCCTACAAAACGTCATTACTGAGTCTTAGATACCAGCCTGGTGAGTAACCCTCCGACAGGATTTCGTCAAGAATTATCATTTTTTACTCATATATGAGGCGTTTTCTCATAAGATGGCGTTGGGAGTGTAAGGCTGTTAACCACGTCACAGTCAGGCAAAGTGGCTTTCTCATCTTCTCACAAATCGATACTCCCCCAAGCGGGCTACCCCCATGCGGGGGAAGTGCTGTATGGCACGTGTGAGAAAAGGTGAGAATTCTGGCAACTTTTTGAGTGTTGGCTGAGTTTTGGCGCGGCCATTCTCACAAGCGCAGCGCGCACAATAACCCTTGATGGAACGCAACCGTGTACATACCACCCGAACCACACCCGCGAATGCGGCATTTGCTGATTGGGCATGTGTCGTGAGCGGCTCGAGTGAGGTGTACCACCGGCGCCGTCGTGACTGGCGCAACCCCCAGTCACCTATTTGGCAGTCAGCCACTAGCTATGACACTAGCGATGACTGCGTCTGCTTGTTAGGGGCTTTAGACGGAGCGTGGTTTGGTGCCACACACACCACCACGCAGGCAAGCATGTCAGCCAATGAGCCACCTATGCAAGACACCAACAAGGAGGTTAGCAAAAAGGCTCGAGCGAATGCGCAACCAGCAAAGATGCAACCAGTAAAGATGCAATCAGCAAAAATATGGCAACAAGTATCGTCATACGCTGGATTGGCGCAACGTAAATTCAACGTTCACTGTCAAGAAAGGGGGTGGGTGCTCAAGCCAAAGCCCATGCAACGCTGTCGGCGAGATGCAGCCTGTGAGCAGCTCGAGGAAACTCGGACACTCGAGCAGCCTTGCGCGCAACGCCCGCCTAAAACACATTCGATAAAAACTAGCGCGACTATTGCGCTCACGCCCACCGAGTTGTCGTTTCGTTCTCCGCTTAGGCTGCGGGCACAGGTCAGCGGAGAACGCCCCGACAGAGACATAATGTCTCATCTTTCAGTCTATAGAATGACAACCCTGTTCGCGTGAAAAAGCAAACATCGCGCCCCTTCTCAACACGTTTCTTAGGAGATATACGTATGCAAAAGATTGTTTGGCTGCTTCTGCTAGCCCTGCTCATCAGCGCTTGCGGCGGCGACAGCGGGGAATCCCCTGCCAATACCGCACCGACCTTAACGCGCAACTTTGCTGACATAACCGCAGCCGTAGACGACACCCGCACGCTGGACTTGGTGACCTACTTTGACGATCGCCAACAAGATGCCAGCACGCTCGAGTACGACGTACTCAGTAGCGATCCCGCCGTGGTGGCAGCCAGCCTAGCCAGCGGCAGCATTCTAGAACTGAACTTCACTGGCGTCGGCAGTGCTACGGTCACCGTGACGGCAACTGACAGTGGCGGTTTGAGTGCCAGCGATTCGTTTGATGTCACCGTCACGTCAGATGGTGGTGGCAATGGTACGAACACACCGCCGACCAGTTTGGATTTGCCTAACCAGACACTGCAAACCAGTGCGCCGAATGCCAGCCTCGACCTCGCGGACTTTTTTGATGACGCTGAGGACGGTGCCCAAGGGCTAGTGTATTCCGCACAGAGCAGTGATCCCAACGTGGTGGTGGTATCAACCAGTGGCAGCACACTCACGCTGCAAGCCCAAGGTGCTGGTACAGCGACAGTAACGGTGACAGCTCGAGATAGCAGTGGTGCAACCGTTAGCGAATCGTTCACCGTGAACGTTGAAGACGATGGCGGTAATGGCGGTGGCGGTAATGGTAGCAACACCCGCCCTAGCTTAGTGACCCCCTTAGAAGACACCAACATTGGTGCTGACGAACCTACTACGATTGACCTCAGTGACTTTTTTGACGATGCTGAAGACGGTGCTGAAGGCCTCATCTACAGCGCCAACAGCAGCGACGATGGTGTCGTGGTGGCAACTGTTAATGGCACCATCTTGACCTTGGATCCTCGCGAACTCGGTACGGCAGAAATCACCATCACCGCAACCGATAGTGAAGGCCTCACCATTGAAGACACTTTCGTGGTGACCGTCAGCAACCAACCCCTAGAAGACCCCTTCCAAGTGCGCGTGTTTGAAACGATCACTGCGTTTGTGGGTGATGCAGACCGCATCATTGACCTCACCCGTTACTTTGACGACAACCAAGACGGCGCTGACGGCCTCACCTACACAGTGGAAAGTGACAACACAGCAGTGGTCACGGCAACCATCGAACCCGATGGCAGCAACTTGCGTCTTGACTTTGGTATTGCAGGTACGGCAGCAGTGACGGTCACTGCGATGGCAACAGTGTCGATGCTACTTTCTTCGTAGTCGTCCAAGGCGACACGACGGATAACCCCCCGCCGATGGCAGAAAACATCGCTGTGGAAACCGAGCAAGATACCCCGGTAGACATCACCTTAATCGCTACCGATGTTGACGGTGACAATGTCACCTACACAGTCGCAAGTCAACCTACTAGCGGCACCTTGAGTGGCACTGCGCCCAACCTTACCTACACCCCAGATGCTGGGTTTACGGGAACAGACACCTTTACCTACAGCGCCAGTGACGGCGAAGATAGTAGCAATACTGCTACCGTTACCATCACTGTCAATGAAGTAGCCGTAGGCAACCCACGCTTTGAATTCGTCGCAGGTGGTAGTGCTGATCAGGTACTCGTGCGCTTGGTTGACTACACAGGCGAATGGATTGGGTTCAGCTTCGATGTCGGTAGTGGCGGCAACGTCACCTTACAAAACCCACCCTTTGGGTCTGAAGGTACAGGCGTCGGTAACTTCTTGGCTGTCAGTAACGGCACCAATGACCGTTCGCCCATCACTGTGGGTGGTGCTACCACAACACCCATTACCGGTGGCGGCAACTTTGTGATTCTCAACCTCGAGGGTAGTGGCACAGATACCTTAACCATCAGCAACGGCACACTGCTCGTCGATGACCAAGGCAATGAAATCAGCGTTGCAGGCGACAGCATCGAAGTCACCTTAGCAGGCGGTGGCGGCGGTGGTGGCGGTGGTGGCAACCCCACTTTCACCATGACGGCTGGCCCGGGTGCCAATCAAGTGACAGTGGCGCTCGAGAACTACACAGGCAATTGGTTCTCCTATAACTTCAGCACCTCGGGTACGGTCTCCGTAGATGCCGTTCAAGGCACAGGCATCGCCAGCAGCTTACTCACCAGCACAGGACCCAACGGCACCGTCGGTGTAGGCGTTAGCCCCATTAGCGGCAGCGGCGACATCGCTATCCTGACGGTCTCAGGCACAGGCACATTTACCATCAGTGGTGGTGAAATCCTTACTGACCTCTCAGTGGCTGACGGTGCACCTGTGAGTGTTTCTGGCAGTAGCTTCACCCTGCCGTAAGGAGCATAATGAGCGTTATGAATAAATTCACCACTTTACTCACAATTGTCGGCCTCAGTCTCTTAGCAGCATGTGGTGGGGGAGATGATACAACCCCCACCCCGCCTACCACCAACACCGCCCCTACGCTTACGGGTAGTCCCTCAGATGTCACTGTTGTGGTCGGTGCAGACGACCAAACCCTCAACCTCGGCCAGTTTTTTGCCGATAGCCAAGACAGTGACGCCGCCCTTACCTACAGCGTGATTAGTAACAGCGACCCCCGCGTGTCAGCAGCCAGCATCAGCGGCATGACCCTCACCCTCGACTTTGCTGCCGCAGGTACCACCACCATCGCGGTGAGTGCTACCGACACCGGTGGGCTATCAGCCAACACCAGCTTCACGGTCACGGTTGAACCCAACGACCAACCTGCTCCCGAAGCTCGCCTCGAGATAGACGTAGCTAGCAGCACCTGTGACGCCGCCATCGAATTAGGCGACCAGTGCACTGTCAGCATCAACTTAGCTGACTACCCAGACAGTTGGTTCGGTTTTGAGTTCGATGTTCGCTTCGCCCAAGGGTCGTTTGCCATCCAAACGGGTGCTCAAGACGCCACTGACCTCACGAATGGATTCTTGATTCAAGCAGGTCCTGCCAAAGTCGCAGGTATCGGCACAAGTGCGGTTTCTGGCAGCGGTGCGATTGTGGTCTTGCGTCTAGAACGCATCGCGGCAGGCAGCGAAACCATGACCTTAGCAAACGCGGGTCTCGTCATCGACCTCGAGGACGGCACGCCCCAAGCCATTGAAGGAGACACCAGCAATGCCATCTTCTGAGCCTTCTACCCCCCCTCTTACCAGTTTGCCTACCCAGGCTGGAAACCGCCCGCAATCCCCTCAGCCCTCGTTTATACGTAAGCCCAGAAAGGAAACGCCCATGAATAGAAGAGCCATTACGCTGGTTCTAGGTGCCCTGCTCGCCCTGTTGTTAGCAGCTTGTACCGAGAGCCTTAACGGCAGCGCAGGAGACGGTTACGTTCTCTTGCCCATCGACAGCAGTGGTGCTGTTTACGGTGGTAGCCTCACAGTCAGCTACGATGACTTAGAATTCGTCGATATCGTTGACAGCGACGGTGTTATCAGCGCAGTCAACGCCACTGACGGCAACCTCGACATCGCCCTCGCTAGCCCCACGGCACAATCTGGCCGCCTCGCCACCTTAGTGTTTCAAGGTAACGGCAGCGTGAGCGCCAGCGACTTTGACGCCATCAGCAGCGACTTAACCCTCACCAGCGTGAGTGTCGCTAGCGACCTCATCACCAGCCCCGAAATGCCTGCTAGCATCAGCACCCAACAAGTCAATGCGGTGTTGATTCCTGCAACCGCCACCTTACAAGCCTCCTTCGCCAGCTTCCCCTTAGGTGACTACGACCAAAGCGGCGCAGTAGCCCTAATCGATGTTGTGCGCATCTTGCAAGTGCTCACTGGCCAAACCAACACCGGCGCGATTAGCGACTATCAATACTTCATCTCGGATTTCACAGCCAATGGCCGCATCGATTTGCTCGATGCTGTAGCTGCCTTGCAAAAAGTAGTAGGCGCACCTGCCAACTTGGTGACCCAAACCTCTGGTTCACTTTCCGTCGGCACAACTGTTACCTTAGTCCTCTTCAACAGTGGTAGCGATAGCTTCAGCACCACCCCCACTATCAACGCCCCCGCAGGCGTGACAGTAACAGGTCCTAGCCCCTCGGTTGCTGGCCAAAGCTTCGCCTATAGCGTGCAAATTGGCGCAAGTGCCACAGGCAGTGTCGTTGTTAATGCAGGCGGTGCTAACCAAGCCAGCCTCCCCATCAGCGGCAGCGGTGGTGGTGGCGGTAACGGCGGCACAGGCGACCCCTTGCTCGATATCGTCTTCTACACCACCGATACCAGCACTGCCATTAACCCGAGCCCCGTAACAGGCCAAATGACCGTTCGCGCCAACTTTGACCTCGGCAGTGCCAGCGCGCAGCGCATCGAACTGTTGCTTAATGGCGTGGTAGCCCAAAGCCAACCCGTGCTCGGTACGCAGTCACAAGCTGACTTGTCAGTCGACACCAGCGCGTTTGACTGCGACAGCCTCACGCCTGAATATCCCAACGGTGACTACGATATCGGTGTGCGCTTAGTTCTTAGTGATAACTCATTCGTGAATGCTCGCAACGCCGCAAGCTTCGCAGGTGTGACCTTTGGAAACGCTGATCGTGTCACTTTAGAAGTGCTTTCTGGTAACAACGTGCAAGCATCCGGCGTGACCTGGTACGGCGGCGGCGACGTCGAATTCCGCGTCTGCCCCATCATCTACGACACCAACGGCAGCGCAGTGGAACAAGTGGTCGTTAACCCCGAACGCGACAATGGTGGCGACACTTTGAACATTGGCGCTGGCGCAGGCTTGCCTCGCACCATCAGCCGTGGTACTGCCCCTAACTTCTTCACCTTCACGGCTTTCCAAGCCCCTAACCAAAACTACGAAGACTCCCGCGCTCCTGTGCGCCGCACGACCCTCTTCAATGTGGACGCCCTCGATGCCAACAGCTTGAACATCGCCAGCTTGGTATCCGACCCTTACTACCTCGACTTCAAAGGCCCATCCGTTACAGGCCAAGTGCGCTACCGCCGCTTTAACTTCGGCACCAACACCCGTGCACCTGCTTTCCAAACCACCCCTGTGCCCCTCAGTGCGACTAACTTACAAGACAGCAACCGTTACATCGGCCCCAACACACCGATTGCTGCCCCCATCGAAATCTTTGACGAAGGTGTTGGCTTGCCTGCTGGCTACCAACCTGGTATCGACGTGATTCCTGGTAACGCCACTAACGTCTTAGCAACCTTGGCAGTAAGTGACAGCACCACAGGTCAAGACCTTGCCAACGAACTGAACGTGTTCACCACAACCAACGTCGTTACGCCAACCACTGGCTACCGCATCCAACTGACTGACGGCACCGAAGACCGCTTGGGTAACACCATGACGGGTACTGAAATCGAAGAATCACGTTCTGACATTTTGGGCTTTGACTTTGATGCGCCTGCGATTGCCAATGTGGGTCCTGCACCTGCTACCAATCCCAACACTAATGGTGTCTTTAGCAACAGCTTCTTGCCTGTATTGGCAATCAATGAAGATCTTGCGCCTGCAACAGCTAGCTATACAGCGCCTGCGCCTGCAACGCCGCCCATTATTGAAGGTGCTGCTGGTGCTGCTGGTACTTACCTCGCTTATGATGATACTGCTGCTGAAACACAAGCTTTTGTTTTCAATAGTATCTTCCGCGCTCAAGTTACTGACATTAACTCTGGTTTGAACGACGGTGATCCAAGCAATGATGTGGATGCCTATACAGCACGCCTCACAGGTGTTGGTACTGACTTCGACGTTGTTGCTGCTGCCGCTGCACCTGTTCCCGGCACGCCTCCAACTTTGTTAGGGCCTGAGGACGGCAACATTAACGATACCGTTGCTACGATTCAAGAGATTATTGATGGTCCGTTTGATAAAACCATTGCAGTACGCCAGAACGGTGTTGTGCTACCGCTTGTAGACGCTGCTGATGCTGGTCCTGACGGCGATCCGCTCGCTGGTGCTGATGCTGATGGTAACTTCGATAATGCTGGTTTCGCTATTGAGCGCTCGGGTGGTACTGAAGCCGCCGCCAACACGTACAACTTCATTCAAAGTGGTGCGAACATTGGCGATGCCCAAGTGAATCTCAATGTGGTCTTCTATGATGCAGTTGGTAATGCGTCTAACGCTAACAATCCTGCTGCTGACACGGCGTTCAACTTCGAGATTGACCGCACGCCCCCTAATGTTGCCTTCCAATCCTATACAAACCCTGTTTCGCTCGGTGCTAGCCCCACGGTTACATCCTCCGGTTTTGTACGCGTTTCGGATGCCAACATTGACCTCAACAATAGCTACGTGATTGTCACAACCTCTAGTGCAGTTGGTACGCCAGTAGGTACCGACACACCAGATTTGACGGTTCGTGTCAACGGTCAATTACTTACCTTTGAAGCAGGACAGGTTTATGGTGCGCTGACATTTGCCCAAGCAGGCTTGACTAACAGCTCAGGTTTCCAACCGCTCGAGCTCGAGTTCAATACGCCAGAAAACTACACGCTAATCATTCGTTCCACTGACTTGGCACGTCAACTTGACGAAGCTGATGTCACAACGGACGATGATACGCTGCCACAACCTGCCGCGGCTATCGCACCAGAGTTCTTAGGTTTCGGTAACTCTGCTAACGACAGCACGACGATTCAGGTCACCCCGTAAGCTAAACACTCTGTAAGTTAAACCCTACGTTTCTTGTGACCCCTCGAGCTACTCGAGGGGTTTTTTCTTGTTTGTGTTTTGCTCTATACTGAACGTGTGAACAGCGAACAAGCCCTGTGGCAATACTTCCGCGAGGTGCGTGCCGCAGTCGATGCTGCCAATGGCGGTGACGCCAATCAGCCCTATGCCGTTGGGTATTTTATGATTGTGGCGCAAGCGGGCGATATTGAATTAACCGTTAGTAACATCAGCGAAGAAGACGCCATTTTGATTGCTAGCGAATTGCGCGCAGGCGGCGTGACGGTCAACGTGCGTGACACCATGATTTGTCCGCATTGTTCGCAGCGTGTTCCTAAACAAGCCTATTGCAGTCACTGTCGGGGCAAACTCAATTCCTAAAAAACAATATGTCCAAACCTGAGAGCGCAACGTGGTATTTAGCAACGTCTTGGGAGCAGCAGAGCAGGTAAACTAAGTATCTGTGCCTGCTGCTTGTGGGCTGTTTGTGTGTTGGCAGTGCCTGCTGTACAACCTAAGTTTTTTATTGAGTCAATGTTTCCAAAACAATTGAGGAGTAGTCTCTTGCAAAACCTCATCGTGCGTGGTGCGAGAGCGCACAACCTTAAAGATGTCACCATTGAACTTCCCCGCAATCAGTTAATTGTGTTTACGGGCGTGTCCGGTTCGGGCAAGTCTACGCTGGCGTTTGACACCATCTACGCCGAAGGACAACGCCGTTATGTAGAGAGTTTGTCGGCGTATGCGCGGCAGTTCTTGGGACTGATGGATAAGCCTGACGTGGACGCCATTGAAGGTTTAAGCCCTGCTATCAGCATCGACCAAAAAACCACCAGTCATAACCCCCGTTCAACGGTCGGTACGGTTACCGAAATTCATGATTATTTGCGTTTGCTTTATGCCCGCGTCGGTAAACCCCACTGTCCCGAGTGCGGTAGACCCATCAGTAAACAATCTGCGTCGCAAATCGTCGACATTATGCTAGAAAATCACCAAGATGCTCGGGCGCTCTTGTTAGCCCCGGTTGTGCGCGGACGCAAAGGCGAACACCGCAAGTTACTAGCAGACTTGCAAAAAGAGGGCTACGCGCGCGTGCGTATCGATGGTGTGGTGCAAACCCTCGAGCAAGCCCAAAAAGACGTGCTCGAGCGCTACGAAAAACACGACATCGACGTGGTCGTTGACCGCATCAAAATCACCCAAGAAGAACGCTCCCGCATTGCCGAATCCGTTGAACTGACCTTACACAAAGGTGACGGCCTCATGCACGTGGTACTGCCTGATAGTGGCACGGACGAACTTTTTAGTGAGCGTTTTGCTTGCCCAGAACACGGCACGTTTTTAGAAGAACTAGAACCAAGGGTGTTTTCGTTCAATAGCCCTTATGGGGCGTGCAATCACTGTAGTGGTTTGGGTTACACCCAAGAATTTGACGTTAACATGATTGTGCCTGACCCGCTTTTGTCGATTTCAGAAGGGGCGATTGCGCCTTGGCAAGGCAAAAAAGATGGCAAGGTCTACTATTGGGATAGGCTTCGGGCACTTTCTGAGCACCTAGAGTTTGACCTCAAGACGCCCTGGCAAGACTTATCTGAGAAAGTGCGTGCGGTACTGCTGTACGGTATGGATGAACCCATCGAAGTGGTCTATACGCGGGGTAACAAAGAGACGCTGCGCTTTGAAACCGAGTTTGAAGGGGTTGTGCCTAATCTCGAGCGCCGTTTGCAAGAAGCCGGTTCGGAATATGCCAGAGAGCGCATTGAAGCCTTTATGTCGATGGCGGCTTGCCCTAAGTGTCACGGGCAGCGTTACCGCCCTGAGGTGCTGGCTGTCACCCTTGCAGGCACTAACATCGCTGACACCTCGGACATGACGGTGCTAGAAGCGAGGACATTTTTTGAGTCGCTCGAGTTACAAGGCGCAGACGCCAGCATCGCTACACCCATCGTGCGTGAAATTGGCTCGAGGCTCAAGTTTCTTGAAGATGTTGGCCTCGATTACTTAACCCTGAACCGCAGCGCCAACACCTTGTCTGGCGGCGAAGCCCAGCGCATTCGCTTGGCGACGCAAGTGGGTTCTGGCCTCACGGGTGTGTTGTACGTCTTAGACGAACCCAGTATTGGCCTGCACCCAAGAGATAACGACCGCTTGCTCAAGACGCTATTGAGCTTGCGTGACTTGGGCAACACCTTGATTGTCGTCGAGCATGACGAAGACACCATGCGCGCCAGTGACTTCATTGTTGACTTAGGGCCTGGGGCAGGTGTGCACGGGGGGCATATTGTTGCCGCTGAGACACCCGAAAAACTCTTTGAAGACAAAAAATCATTAACAGCAGCCTACTTACGGGGTGATAAAACCATTGGTGTACCCAAAACACGCCGCAAAGGTAATGGTAAATCACTCGATATTGTTGGCGCTTCAGAACACAACCTCAAACATGTGGATGTGAGTATCCCGCTAGGGACGTTTACTTGTATCACGGGAGCGTCGGGTTCGGGCAAGTCAACGCTGGTGCACCGCGTTTTGCACGCGAGTCTTGCCAAGCACTTGTACCGCGCCAAAGAGATGCCGGGGGCGCACAAACGCATCGACGGTATCAAACACATCGACAAAGTGATTGAGATTGACCAAGGACCCATTGGGCGCACGCCCCGTTCTAACCCGGCTACGTACACAGGCGTCTTTACTGACATTCGGGATTTGTTCACCCGTGCGCCCGAAGCCCGCAAACGCGGATATAAGCCGGGGCGTTTTAGTTTTAACGTCAAAGGAGGCCGCTGCGAAGCCTGTAAGGGTGACGGTACGGTCAAAGTGGAGATGTACTTTTTGCCCGATATTTACGTGCCTTGTGAAGTGTGTAAAGGGGCGCGCTATAACCGTGAGACGCTAGAAGTCAAAGTGCGTGGTAAGTCCATTGCTGATGTGCTCGATATGACGGTGGAAGAAGGGCTCGAGTTCTTCACCAACATCCCTAACGTCGCTCGTAAACTGCAATTAATGGTGGATGTGGGTTTGGGTTATATCAAAATTGGCCAACCTTCACCGACGTTGTCGGGTGGGGAAGCCCAACGGGTGAAACTGGCTTCAGAATTGGGTAAACGTTCGACGGGTAAAACCCTGTATATCCTCGATGAACCCACCACGGGACTGCACTTCGATGACGTCAAAAAGCTCTTGGACGTGCTGCACCGCTTGGTAGAAGGGGGTAACACCTTGGTGGTGATTGAACACAACATGGATGTGATTAAAACCGCCGACTGGCTCATTGACTTAGGGCCTGACGGTGGTGAACGTGGCGGGACGGTTGTTACGTATGGCACGCCGGAGATGGTGGCTACGTGTGAGACGTCAGCGACGGGAATATACCTCAAGCGTGTGCCGCAAATTGCCGAACGTGCTGAGCGCTCAGACGCCTCCAAAGGCAAAAAAGCCCGATCAAAAGTGGCTTAGTGTGTGTCTGTTGCCCCTGTGGTGTCGCTATGTGTCGTTAACTATGTGCTATTGATTGATATGAGTTAGTGAGATTCGTTGTAGGTGTTCTGCAAGTGTTGGTGACACAAGTATCGGTCAAGTATTGGTGAAGTTGTGTGACGTTTGTTGATTATTGGTGTGTTGTGTGTCTTTAGTCATGTGTTCTTGTGTTGTGAACGTGCAACAGCCTGTCGATGGTGCGCCATGAGGAAGTGACTAAGCCTCAATTGGCAAAACGTAACGTGGAAGTGGGCGTAGGTGTGTCAAGATAAGCAGTGATGATACGCACTGCGCCACAACCTTACAATTTATTTTTGGGCGCTGGCTTGATTTTGTTATCGGTAGCTATCGCCCTGTCTCCATTGGCGACGCTGTACCGCAGTGTGGCCATTTTGTTTTGTGCTTACTTGGCGTTTAGCAACAGCGGTACGCCAGCAGCTTACGTCATTGTGCTCTTTAGTCCGCTATTTGGGTTACGTGTAGAGACGGATATCTGGCTTGTGTTGTTACCTGTGATGCTCAGTGCCAACTTGCTGGCAATACTCGGCTTGGACTACGGCTGGCGTTATGGGGCCATTGTCTTGTCGCCGGCATTGGCGGTACTGCCAGCTATTATTGCCTGGCAAGGGTCACTGCATCCGCTATTCAACGTGAATTTACCGTGGCAACCGGACGCGCAAACGTGGATTGTCATGCACGCGGTTGTGGCGTTGGCTGGTGTTGTGATTGGTTTGGCGCTCGATTATAAACGTGCTCGAGCATGACGTTATGGTTGTTAGCATGAACGTTAGCGTGGTTGTACTGTGAAACAGCTCATCAATGTTTTGGAAACGTTGCTGGATTGGCTCGAGATACTGCGCACTGATATGGCTCGAGCGGCTCGAGGCCTGTTTGGCAACCAGTGGTACACCTTGCAAGCACGCGGGCAACAATGGCAGCAACACCTGAGCGAAAGCTGGTTAAACATGCGCTGGTGGCGTTTTATCCGTGCCATTTTTGTCCGTTCGCAAAGTCTGCGTTTGCCTCTGCCCATGTTAGCAGCGTCGCTGGCCTATTACGCGGCGTTTTCTTTGGGACCTTTGTTACTGATCATTGCCGGAGCACTCGGGTTTACCTTGCGTAACCGTCCTGACCTTACCGCCCAATACCGCACGGTACTCATCGACTTGCTTGCCCAAGTCATGCCTTTACAAGATAACAGCGCTGAACTAGCCGAACGGGCTCTTGACACCCTAGTGACACTGCTGCAACAAGGGGCTGTGCTTAACGGGGTAATTTCGCTGGCGTTTTTGATTTGGGTGAGCAGCAACTTTTTTGCCTCACTGCAACTAGCGCTCGAAATCATCTTTGAAGCCCGCGAACAGCGCGGCTTTTGGCGCAAGCGCGTGGTGGCGCTCATTTCTATTGGGGCGTTGGGTTTGGTTATTGCTTTTGAAGTCGTAGGGGGGTTGTTTATTACCTCGATTGGTGATTTGCTGGGGCAACTCGAAACCGCTTTGGCTAACATTGGTGTGGCGCTAGCCGTCCCTGATATAGGCTGGGGTTTACGCTTGCTTACGCAAGTGGGTCGTTTTGTGCTAGCGGCTTTAACGTTTACACTCAGTTTTCGTTATTTGCCGAGGCGCTCGAGCACTTGGGTGGGCGCGATTAGCGGTGGCTTGTTTAGCGTAATAGCACTTATTGTTGCACGCCAAATGCTGTTTTTGTTTTTTAATATAGAACGCTTTAACCTTATTTATGGCATTGTCACCCGCTTGTTAGCCATTTTGTTGTGGTTGTACTTGTCGCTGATGCTGTTTTTAATCGGCGCACTCATCACCGCGCACGTCAGTCAGCAACGCCAACACAAGGCTAACAGCCAACACTAAAAAAGCCCCGCCTAAGCGGAGCTATGTAAAGCGTGTTTCGAGCGCTTACTTGATGCTTTCTTTGAGAGCTTTACCGGGTTTAAACGCTGGGTACTTGCTCGCTGGAATTTTGATGCGCTCAGTTGTGCCAGGTTTGACGCCATCTCGAGCTTGCCGCTCGCGCACTTCAAACGTACCAAAACCCGTGAGTTGCACTTTGGCACCATCTTGTAAACGCTTGCTGATTTCGTCAATCATGCTGTCGATGACTGTCTTGACGTCTTTTTTCTTCATGCTGGTGTTATCGGCGACGAGATCGACGAGGTCAGCTTTAGACACAGTTGGACTATCTTTGGACATACTATTCCCTCCTTCAATTGGCTGTGTTGCGTGACTGTAGCACGCAAAACCTGAGAATACAAGTCCCTTACGTGCTTAATCTCGTTATGCATCACTATATGCATTGTTGGACACCTGTCCATTGAATAGCATTGTTTGGTCGTGCTAGACGCAAAAAGTGGGCTTTTTTGACAAGCCGTTCGGGGCTGACAAATGATGAGAATGTCTTAATCTTACACATGGCAGATTACGCCGTATGAACAGCGTTTGTGACACGCTCGCGCAACACATCGCCTATCCCTGTGACCTATCCCTATGACCTAGCCCTGTGGTTTCGTTACTTAGCCCTGAGCTGGTTTGGCAGTTGGGGCATTGGTTGTCGTTGCTCGGCTGATGCGGGCGTGTTCGGGTAGTAAGGCGTTGATGCGTTCCATGATGAGGTGGGTTGTGGCGGCAAGGTCGTCTTTGCTCGAGCCAAGTACCTCAATTGGTGCGCCATAAGCCACCCGAAACTTGCGCCCGTCGCGCCAAATGGCAGTGGGCACAATGGGTACATTCGCCCGGCTTGCCAAAAACGCCGCTCCTGAAAATGCCCCTTCATCTTGCCGAAAGCGTGTCCCTTGTACAAACACCCCTACGCCTACGCCTTCTTTGAGGCTGCGCAACGCGTACTTAATTGCGCCCATGTCGCTTTTCTCGCGGTCTACGGGAAACGCCCGTAAGCCCAAGTAGAGCGCCCGCAGGTAGCGGTTTTCGAAGAGTTCTTTTTTGGCCATAAAACGCACTTCACGGGTAAACGTCGAACCGAGGGTAGGTGGGTCTAAGCTCGAGATATGGTTGGCCGCCAAAATCACCCCTCTACCCTGTTTAGCAGGAGGGATGTTTTCTTTACCTTGTACTTTGAGGTCGTGAAAAATAATGGCATAAAGGCGAAAGACAAACACGGCTAAATCAAAAAACCATTTGCCTTGCACCCATCTGGTGATGGTTTCCATGCCTTTTATGATAAACGTGTCATTGCTTCAGAAGGTTATCGGGTTCAACAAGGTTCGCTAATCGGCAGCAACATGCTCAGGTTGGGTTTCTTGCAAGACGGCATCATGGCTTTTGATGATGATATCGAGGTCGTGCTTGTCGCGAAAGGCCGTAAAGTCGCGCACCCGGCGCGGGTTGTGTACTTGGGCTGAGCCGTTGCCGCCGTGCAGGGCGTAACACACGCTCAATAGCGGAATTGTCTTTAAGGGATAGCCCGCGTCTAGCACGCGAATAATCCAGTCCCAGTCGAAATAACCATTGAGGCTGCGGTCAAGCAAACCAAGTTCTTGATGGAGATGTTTGGGATAGGCAATGCTCGAGGTAAGTAACGTGTTATCGCGCCGCAAGCTTTCTGCGCTAGCAGGCAAATTAAACACCTCACGCGTTTTGTCAGCATCAACCTGTTCACGCACTACCCAACCATGGACATGGGTAAGACCAGGCGTTTGTAACGTTTGTTTGAGCATCGCTACGTGATCGGGGTGTTCCCACCAGTCGTCGTCGTCGAGCCAGGCGATGATGTTCCCTGTAGCTTGCACGATGGCGGTGTTGCGGGCATCAACCTGCTGCTTGCCTGCGTTCATAAACGCCCGAATGCGCTTGTCTTTCAAAGAAAGTGCCAAGTCATGACCACGCTCATCACCGTCATCGACCACGAGGGCTTCCCAATCGGGGTCGCGTTGGGCTTGAAGGTAACGAAGGGCTCGCTCGAGGCGTTCGGGGCGGTTGTGGGTGGGCATCACAATACTAACGGTCATGGGTGTATGTGTAGCACGGCTGTTGTTGTAACACTGCGTTGTGAGGCGGCAAGCGGCATTACACCACCTCTACCAAACCCCTAACAAATGCCTAACAATGGATGTGCTGTTACGTTGACGGGTAGGAGGCGGCGTTGTAGACTCCAAGCAGCCATTAACAATGTGCTTACACATGCTCGAGCTTGCCTGGATACACACGCATCTGGTCGTTAGTTGAAATGATGTTTGGCTCGAGCCACCCGAAAGGAGTTTTTATGAACCTCTGGCAACGAAGCTGGTGCTTACTGCTTGTACTAGGCAGCTTGGCATTCGCCCAAAACCCCGCTGACTACGGCTTACAAGAAGGCAAACCCTATGACGGCGTGGAGCTTAATTTCTTGATTTGCTGCGAAACCGCCCCGCAGTTTGCTTCGCTTACGCAGCGCACAGCAGAATTCACTGAAATGACCGGCATCACCGTGAACTGGGCGGGTGGGCCTTTTGGTTCGTTTCAAGAAAAACTGCTAGTGGAAGCCACTTCCGGGGCCGGCAACTTTGACCTGTTTGCGTGGGTGGACTCGTGGGGGGCTGGCTTAGAAGCCTTTGCTGTACCCCTCAACGATTGGTTAGCCGACAATGGCATCGACATGGACGCTTATCCACCTGCTTACCGTGAAGCCTCAACGATGGGCACGGGTGATACCTTCTATGGTTTACCCCTACGCGGTCATCCCTTGATGCTTTTTTACCGCGAAGATGTCTTTAGTGACCTTGGTTTAGAGGTGCCGCAAACTTGGCAAGATGTCATGGCAGCAGGTGAAGTTATCCGTGACCAAACGGATCTTGACCCTATCGCTATGTACTACGGCGTCAACAGCGGGCAAAACCTGTTTTTGTGGTTGAGCCACTTGTGGGGTAACGGCGGCGAGATTTTTGACGACGAGATGCGTCCCGTGTTTAACAGTCCCGAAGGTATCGAAGCAACGAGAGCCTATGTTGAACTGCTTGCTAGTGAAATGACTGCCCCTGGTGCGGTGGCTTGGAACGAACAAGAAGCCAATCAAGAGATGGTGCAAGGCCGTGCTGCTATGTTTGTGGGCTGGTGGTGGATGTACAGCCGCCTCACCAATCCAGAATCGGCTGCACCCGAAGTGGTAGAAAACGCCGCTTTTGCGCCTGCGCCCGGTTGGCAAGGGGGCGACACGGTTAGCTATGGTTATATTTGGCCAGTAGGCATCTTGAATAGCTCCCGCAATGTAGAAGCCGCCCAAGAATACTTGCGTTGGCTCACCCACCCTGATATCGAACGTGAAGTCGTGCTCGATAAGAGCGACCCTGCCCTTAGTACCAACGTGGCGGTGCGTTTGCCTGTACTTGCTGACGAGGAAGTGAACGCGGTTTCCGGTGGTTTGCAAGCAACCGCTGCGGAGATTTTGGCACAATCGCGCACGCAACCGCTGATTCCAGAGTGGCTCGAGGTGCAATCTGTGCTCGAAATTGCCATCAACGAAATTGCTGGTGGGGCAGACGTAGAACGTACCTTAAACCGCGCAGCCGCCGAAGTTGAAAGCATCATGATGTTAGCGGGTTATTACTGAGCCTCGCTGACGCTTGTCGTTCACTGCTGACATGAATAGGAGAGCGTGGCGACGGGCTGCGCTCTTTTTGTTGTGGCTCGAGGTCGTATGCTAAAGGTATTACGTACCCAGCCAATCAACGCAACCAACTTGCAGCCTTGTTCAAGGAGGTGCTATATCCGCAACCCCGCCACCAAATTTATCCTGCTCACCCCGGCGTTACTGCTCGTTGCTTTAACCACAACCTACCCGCTCATTTATGCGCTGGTCAGTTCGTTTCGTTCTTGGAGTTTACGCCGCCCGGATGACCAAGCTTGGATTGGCTTAGAAAATTACCGCCGCGCTTTTGTCGATATTGGCTTTGTTAACAGCGTCATCGTTACCTTTAACTTTACAGTGCTCTCTGTTGCCCTCTCTGTCATCATCGGCTTAGCCATCGCTTTGGTATTGCAAAAACCCAGCCGCTTAAACACCATCACCAAAACGCTCCTCATTTTCCCGTTTGCGGTTAGTCCTGCGCTTAAGGGATATTCGTTTCGTTTTATGCTCAACGACACCTACGGCGTGCTCGATGCCATCGTTGACCCCATCGTGCGGTTATTCGGTACGGTACTCACGCTTGGTGGCTTGATTACCTACCCTGATGTGCGTATCGCGTGGCAAACTGCCCGCTACGACCTCATTCCTACGCTGACGCTACCGATTACTACGGATACCGTCTGGCTAGGAGAAGAGTTTTGGGCGCTGTTTTGGATTGCCATTTCTGAGGTGTGGGGCTGGGCACCGCTCATCGCTTTGATGTTTTTGGGGGCGCTTGGGTCAATTTCACCTGAGATTTACAACGCCGCCAAGATTGATGGGGCGACCAACTGGACGCTCTTTTGGTTTATTACCTTGCCGCTGTTGCGACCAGTCATTTTGATTGTCACCTTGCTCAAGACCATTTTTTCACTCAAGATGTTTGACCAAGTGGTCACCATGACAGGTGGAGGCCCTGGTAGAGCCACCCAGACCATCAATTACTACATCTATCAAGTGGGTTTTGGGCGCAGTTTGAACATGGGTTATGCTTCGGCGCTATCGTATTTGTTGGTGGTGGTGCTGTCCATTTTGGCGTTTTTGTACGTTAAAGCGTTACTGCAAAGGAGTGCTTGATGCAGCGGGTGCAAAGGACATATACGCCCCCACACGACAAAGCATTCTTGCGGACGCAACGGTGGGCATACTGGCGTGAAAAACTATTGGTAGTGCTGATTTTGCTGTTTGTGTTGCTACCCATCGTGTGGATTACCCTGACGGCGTTTAAGTCCGAGCGGGACGCGTATACCCTCAAGATTTTGTTTGAACCCACCCTGAACAACTTTCGGACGATTTTTTCAGAACCGCTTACGATGGGCCCCAAAGTCCTCAACAGCGTCATCGTTTCGTCACTGACCATTGCCATTGCCATTCCGGTAGCGCTAGCAGCGGCGTATGTGTTTTCACGGTTTGTGTTCATCGGTAGCGACTTGTTGCTAGTGTGGGTGCTCACCACGCAGTTTATTCCGCCGGTGGTGATTTTGATTCCCTATTACAACGTGTTTCGCTCGCCGTTTTCGTGGATTCCACAAGCCATGCAGCAGGGGGGGCTCGAGCCACTCGCCCAAACCACGTTACTCGACACCCGCATCGCCCTAGTCATTTTGAATTTATCCATCGTCTTGCCGTATGCCATCTGGATGATCAAAGGTTTCATTGACGCTTTGCCGATGGAACTGGAAGAAGCCGCTATGGTCGACGGTTGTAACGACTGGCGCATCCTGCGTTACATCACTTTCCCGCTGGTCATTCCTGGCGTGATCGTCTCGGCGGTGTTTGCGTTTATTCAGTCTTGGAACGAGTTTTTGTTTGCGCTTGTTATCACCAATCAACACGCCCAAACCTTGCAAATTGGCTTGCACTCAACCAATGGCGCTCGCGGGGTGATGTGGGAACAGATGTCGGCGACTGGGGTGCTGGTGATGGTGCCGATTTTTGTGATGTCGTTATTTATCCGTAAGCACTTTGTGAATGGTCTGACCATGGGGGCGGTCAAGTGAATACCTGAGGCGTTGGTTTAGTAGGATGTTGGTTAGTAGGACGTTGGTTAGTAGAACGTTGGTTAGTAGGACGTTTGCTGTTTGACGAACACGCTGGCGGTGTTTGCGTTGTAATCATGTAAGCATCGCATGACTAACAGTGATGGCACGCTATGCGTCTTGAGTAGACTTCTTGCCCACATTCCGCACCCTCTGTAGAAAGTTTCAGTATTTTTGGGAGAAGTGCGTTCAGGAGGGTAAATATACTGCATAAGATTTCAATTACATACAGCAACTTGGTGTGTTTATACTGCATAGCGAAACTTTTTACATTCTTCCAAACAAGAAACCCCGTGCTAGACGCCACTTTCCATAATTAGTGAATATCTTATTCAGGGGTGCGGAAAGTCAGTTCTTGCGAAAGTATCAACTGAATCATGGAATAGCCCTTTGTCAGCAGCGACAAATTGATTTTTGCAAGCGGTCGATTTAGCAACTCCACGGGTTGTTTTTACAGTTGCTGATGTTTACCAACGCCACATCTCAACGCAAAGCTGCTAGTTGCAATGCGGCAGCCTCGAGCGCCCATGTAGGGTCTCCTCCCGATTTTACTGCTACGTCCGCTTCTAAAAGCACAGCTAACACCTTACGCAGGGTGGTTTCATCGAGAACCTTGGCAATCCCTAGCGCTTTTTTAGCCACAAAGGGTTTCACCTTAAGCGTTTGCACCACGTCACTGTCACTGACTTTGCGGCGGCTTTCGCGCATGGCCACGCAGTGCGCTACCAAGTTGTATTGCCAACTGAGTGCCCCGAGTACCCGCGCTGGTGCTTCGCCTTGGGCTTGCAAACTGTGGCAGATAGCCAACGCTTTGGGTTTATCGGCAGCAGTGATGGCGTCAATCAAGTCAAACGCATTCCGCGACGCCGGACGGTTCACAATCATCTGCACGCGTTCACTGGACAGTTTTTCGTCAAGTATAGCTAACTTGTTGACCTCAGAAGCAATAGCAGGCAAGTCCTCACCGAATAAGTCCGCTAAGGTTTGTGGGACGTCTTTATGAAAGGTGATACTTTGGGCTTCGAGTTCTTGGCGAATCCAGTGGGTAAGCGCATTAAACCGTGGTGTCGGCACGTCGACGTGTTCACCGAGTTTTTGGTAGGTCTTTTGCCGTGATGCCGTGGCTGTCAGATCAATGACGGCTACAACCGTTTCTTCTGGTACAGTTTCCAATACTTTGATGGTGTCGTTGCGCGGTTTGACGCCACCTTTGCCCTTAAACGCTGCGTCAAAATCCAGCAAAAACCCTACGCGTCCAAACAAGCCTGCTTGCCCAGCTAAGGTTGCAAACGCCTCAGGGGTTAAGTCTTCAGCTAATTCTTGAATCTCAGACGCCGTGAGACCGCGTGCTGCTAGCGCCCGCCTTGCGGCGCGCCGTGCCAAAAAGGCATCACCACTAAACGACAAAATCACCGCTTGCACCCTCCATACATTCTGTATACCAGGAGGTGATTGTGACGTGATTGTGATGGGTGATTGTGGCGGGTGATTGCAACGGGCATTGGTCGTACGGTCATATCTAATTGTACGTGCTGTGTGATTGTACGTGCTGTGTGGCGTATGTTCGCGTCGGGCGTACTTACCTATGTGCATGTGTGGGTGTGGACGTAATCACCAAACTGATTCGCCAACTAATTGCGTATTGTGTTTAAGGCCACATCATCGACTCGAGTACGCAACACCTTGGTTTGATGTCCGCCTCGGTCTAGCAATTGGTCTAGCAATACGTGAGGAAAATACCTACCAAGACGGGTTTACGGTTTGCAGTGTTCTCGAGCCACCTTGACCGCTGTGAGCATCACGTCGGCTTGCTGAAAACGTGCTTCTGGGTCGGGCTGCAGTGCCGTTGCTACCACTTCACGCAAAGCGCGGCAGGTTTCAGGCAGGGGCGTAAGCGCCAGACTATCATCACCAAGCAAAAACCGTATCACCTGATTGCCGTAAGGCGGTTCGCCCACTAACATGTGATAAAGCACCGCCCCCGCCGCATAAATGTCATTACGTGGGTCGTCGCGCTTGCCGCGAAACTGCTCAGGTGGCATGTAGTTGGGCGTGCCAAAAAACGTCCCCGGCTGGGTAATGACTTTGAGTGCTAAGTCTTTGGCAAAACCAAAATCCGTTAACAAAGCGCGGTTATCTTGCAAGATAATATTGGCGGGTTTGACATCACAGTGAATGACGCCATGTGCATGAATATACGTTAGCGCACTCAAGATGTCGCTGATAATAAGCGTCGCTTGCCGTGGGGTCAGCACACCCCGTTGTAACACCTCTGCTAGGGACACACCTTCGTTGTAAGGGTAGATGAGGCTCGTGCCCTCAGTAGCAAGTAGGGGAATAATGTTTTTGTGACGCAACTTGCGAATGACTTGGGCTTCGCGCTCGAGGCGGTCTTCGAGCACCTCAGAATCACCCCGCAAGCGCTTGACAATCACCAATCGGTCACGCCAACGGGCAATCTCTACCCTAAGCGGACCATTTTCTGACAAGACGCGAACTGAGGTGAGCATTGTTAATAATTTAACATACTCGCCTGCACACTGCGATGTCTCGCATAGCACGCGGGGGATATTCCCCACCAACGGGGGGTTGCTTGCCGTCTTGCCGTCGACCTGGATTATAGGCGTGATTTTTACAAAATCCTTACATGACTTTAGTGAAGTAGAATCAGGATTTATATGCTTTGTTGCATCTTTTAGTGATAAGCTGGTAAGCTCTTAACAATCTCTTTATGAATTTCCATTGACCCACAAAAACATACAACAGGAGTTGGTCTATGACGTTTTCCCGGCGGTTGTCTCGTTATTTTTTCTATGTGCTGTTACTCGTGGTATTTGTGGCGTGCTCGAGCGGCAGCGACGACGCCCTTAGCATCTCCCTGTCCGCTTCTCCCGACACCATCGCCCCGGGTGAAAGCAGCCAACTTTCTTGGACAGTGATGGGTGCTGAGCCTATCACTTTGGCTATCTCGCCCGACTTGGGTATTGATGAGCTAACTAGCCCTATCACCGTGTCGCCAACAGAAACTACCACCTACACCCTGACGGCTAGCAACGATGACGGCAGCCGCAGCGACAGTGTCACCATCACAGTCGGTGCTAGTGCTATTGCTGATTTTGCTGTCACCACCGCTGGACTGACTGCGGCATTTACTTGGTCGCTTGCGGTCGCTGAACCCACTGGCTGCAGCTTAGATGTCGGCGACGGTAGCGAGGTGCGCACGTTCGACAACTGTTTGGACACGCAAGACGCCACCCACACGTATGCCAGCGACGGTAGCTACACGGCTACCTTGACCCTAGCTAGCGGCGAAAGCGCCACAGTAATAGTGAACGTGGCTCTTGGCAGCGTGGAAGTAAGCGGTTTCGTCGATGAACAATCGCGCAATGTCGTCATCATTTTGACCGATGAAGACGTTGAACAAGCAGGTACCGACCTCAGCCAACTCAACAGCGCCATTGCTACTGTGGAAGCCAGTTTAGGCGTCACCTCAAAAGCTCCCGCCATTCGCGGTATGAACGCCGCTGTGCTAGGACTTTTGCAAACCCAACAAGCACGCTCCGGTAACAGCACGGTGCCCCTTTTCAACTTTGCCAGTGAATTTGTGATAGCCGTTGATAGCGAGGGTGAGGTGCTTGCGACTAGTCCGTTAACCCGCTTGGGAGACGAAGACGACGAAGACGACAGCACCCGCAGGCAAGCCCGTTTGCAGTTCGACATTGACATTCCCGTAGAACAAGACGTTGCTTTGTTGATTGCCGAACCTGACGGACGCGGCGCTTGGGTCTGTAAAAGCCAGTTGGAATATCAAACGCTTGACGGGCAACGCACCGTTACCAGCGAGCAAACCATTTACCGCTTCCCACAAAGCCTCTCCGGAAGCACAGGTCTTAATGCTGGCGCGTTCCAATTCAACGAACTCACCGCCAACCCCGCTTCGCGCACGGAGGCCACTTCAGCGAGCGTCATGGCAGACGAACTGCCCAGCGACGAGGTACTAGCTGCCACCGTTTCCCTAGATGATGCGCCTGCTTTTGCCGATGGTATCTATCAGTTTTGCAACAACCCCGACATTGCCCGCAACACCGTCACTGCCAACTTAGACTGGCGCAGCGATATTTTTGACGTGGTCAGCTTGCCAGCGGGTGCTAGTGAAGACTTAGCACAAGGCGAAGCCACCGTGTATGACTACGGTATTGCTATGTTGCTCGAGACCGACACCACTGAAGACGAAGACGGCAACCTCATCACTAACAACCGCTTAGTAGGCACCTCACCCATCGACGCAGACGGTACGCTCAACATCAACTTAGTGCGCAGTGCCTTTGACAATCTTGATGCCACTTTGTTCTTTACTGATGCGGCTTTCTTCGATGCTGAAAAACGCCGTTTCCCGCTCACGCCGTCGTATCAGTTTGATGCGACTGCCCAAGCTAACGGCACGCGCAGCAGCCGTCAAGGCATTCCCGACGCGGACAACATCGACCTCGGCACCTTAGAGGGCGGCCTCGCTTACATCAGTGGGCAAGTCGTTACCGAGCAAGGCGAAGAAGTGGCCGCTGCCAACATCATCATGGTGCTAGATGGTACCCGCCTTGCTTTCAACGTGGCGACTGCCGATGACACGGGTTTCTACGAACTGCTCATTCCTACTGACCTGCTCAACGACTACATTCTCTACGCCCAAAACCCCGAGGCCAGCTTAGCGGGTCTCGCCAGCAACGACGACACTGGCTCTCGCTACGAAGTGCCCGAACCCGCCATCATCGACCAAGACATCATCTTAGATGTGCCCCTCGAGGAAGACGCAGAGCCGCCTCAAGGCGGTACACCTGTTGCCAGCGTTGGCGACAACCAACAGATCCGCTTAGGCAGCACTATTGATCTAGAAGGTAGTGTTAGTTTTATTGACCCTGAAGATGACAGGCCCAGAGCCATCAACCTAGATGAGGGTGCTAACGTTAGCAATCAAGATATCGCCAACTTAATTCTGCGTTGGCAAATTCTGGAAGCACCAGAAGGTAGCACTGCCGAATTGACCAGCACCGATACGCTGACCACAAGCTTTACCCCCGATGTAGTTGGGCGTTATCGCGTGCGTTTTAGCGTGTTTGACGGAGAAACCCTCACAGCAGACGTAATTATCTTAGATGTCTTTAGTAGTTCAGACAATACAGTGTTGTTTTTGACGCCACCTGAGTACGATATTGACCCCATCTTCAACGACAGCATCGAACTGAACCCGAACGAACCCGAACTTGTCACTTTGGAGCGCTTCGGTCCCACTCGACAACCCCTTACGGTGCAGTTCCAAGTATCTGACGCTTCAACCATGACAGCTGACGAAATCGTCATTGATGGGGCAGGCTTTGATGCGGGTAGTGGCACGTTCAGCCTTACCTTCCCGCAGTTGCGTTCGCGGATTGCTTTTGAGCTAACTGTGCCAGCCGCCTCCATTGACGAAGCCCCCGAACGGCTCACTTTGGAGCTTGTCGAAAGTTCGGTCTATGACACGGCTGAACCAAGTAATTTCCGTTTTAGCATTGGGCAGGGTAGTAGTAATCCTGTTGAAGTGGATGGCTGCACAGGTGACTTCTTCGTCACGACCCAAAGTGAGTTAGAACAACTTAGTGGTTGCACGGTCATTGATGGTTCACTCACGATTGAGTCTATTGACGGCGCAGAACTGCCCTTCCTCAGTTTGCAACAAACCAATGATGTTGTCACCTCACTGGCATCCTTGGACGTCCTCTCTGAAATCACAGGAGACCTGCTGTTCTTTGATAACGACAACCTAGCTTCGCTTCAAGGGCTTGACAATCTGCGCACTGTCGGTGGTTTCTTGGTCTTTGATGGCAACGATTTGCTCGTTGATTTCAGGGGACTTGACAATCTTACTTCTGTTGGTGACTCTTTCCTTATCGGTGTTCCTGCTCCCATAGGCGGTGTCGATGGTAACAATGCACTTGTCTCATTAGAAGGACTCAACAGTCTTGTATCTGTTGGTGGTGCACTCCAAATTGTGGGTAATGATTCATTGGTCAACCTGCAAGGGTTGGATGCATTTAGTAGTACAGGGACAGGTATTCAGAACAGCGGAATCCCCTTCTCGCTTTATATTGAGAATAACCAGTCTCTTGAAACATTGGAAGCACTCAACGGACTCACCCGAGTACCTTCAAATCTTTATGTACTCAATAATGACAGCCCACAATTCACCAGCTTGGATGGCCTACAAAACATCATCAACTACAACGACAACAACTTTGTCCAGATTAGTGACAATGACAACCTTGACTGTGGTCCGCCACCCGTATTACCGTTCATCGTGGACGAATTCTTCGGTAATGCTGGGGACTGTGTAAACCTAATTGAAACCACTCCTCCCACCATCACAAGCTTCACAGCCGAACCACCATCTATTGAGGCTGGTCAGAGCAGCACCCTTTCGTGGACAGTGGACAGTGAATTGCCAGTGACCATCACTATTGAACCTGATATGGGGAATGTGTCGGGGCTTGACAGTGTTGACGTTTCACCTACAGAAACAACAACTTACACACTAATGGTTGAAAGCGATACAGGCGTTGACACGACTACAACAGCCATTACAGTAACCGAACAATCAACCGTCATTTGTGACGACTTTTTCCGTGTAACTTCACAGGCAGACCTTAATGACTTGGAGTCATGTGAGGAAATCGCTGGTCTCTACATTAACGCAGATAATATAACTTCATTAGCCCCATTAAATAACTTGGTAAGGCTTGGTGAAGGTAAAATCGACGAGGGTTGTGTAGTCCAATGCTTTCAGAATCTTGTTTTTGGCGCTGGTCTAATCATAGATGGCTCTGAAAACCTAGTTTCTCTGGAGGGTCTCGAGAATCTTCGTTCAGTTGAAGGCGATGTTGTATTCGATGGTAATACAAATCTTATCAACTTTGAGGGCTTGAACGGGCTCGAGACTATTGGAGGAAGTCTTTTGATTGGCGCGGTTACTACTGACTTTTACACTCTCAATCGAGAAGGTAACGATGCGCTTCTGTCGTTTGACGGATTTGACAGCCTTGAGACTATTGGTGGCAACTTACGCGTGCTTGGCAATGAGGTGCTTTTATCCTTGCAGGGGCTTGATTCTCTAAGTTCAATTGGCAATTCTTTGTATTTGTGGTCTAACCCCTCTTTACAATCTACGGCTGGACTCAGGCAACTTGCGACTATAGGAGGAGATTTCGAAGTACGTGGCAATCCCGCTTTTGAGCGCTTTTTGGATTTGGAAAATCTTGTACAAATAGGGGGGCTTGCTTTTCAAGACAACGCCTTAACAAATTTGCAGGGCTTAAATGCGCTTGAAGCCGTAACAGGTAATTTTCACGTTGGTGGTAGAGCCGACGACACTTTCTCTAGCCAGTTTAATGGGAGTTCTGTTACAACCTTAGAAGGTTTGGATAACCTTCGTTCCATTGAAGGGAATTTTTGGGTGTGGAATAACCCAAGCTTGGAGCATATCCGCGGTCTTCCAAAGCTCACAACAGTTAGTGGAAGTGTATCTGTTGGCGATAATCTTGCTCTGATTTCGATAGAAGGCTTTGATAGTCTTATTCAAATTGATGGGTATCTGAGCATTGACGGCGGAACAAATACCTCTGCAGATCTTTTCTCTTCACTGACAACCTTTAGTATGTCTAATCTTGAAACGCTCGGGGGATATTTTAGTTTAAGAGACACCACACCTTCGTTGATAGATTTCGATTTAAGAAATTTAATTTCTATCAATGGTACAACCCGTGGAGATTCAATCAGTATTCAGTTTAATCGGTCACTTGAGTCTCTAAATGGCCTAGTCGGTGTTACTACTGTTGGAGGAGACATCTTTGTTCGGTCAAATTCCATGCTCAGCGATATCAGCGGTCTGGAAAATATTGTAAATTTTCCTGAAACATTTGAGGCTAGATTTATCTTTAATGACATTACCAGAGAAGACTGTGATGCTTTACCCTTTAATGTAGGAACTTTTGCATGTGATTAAGTAAAGCTCTCACTCTTCAGAGCGGACTTCGGTTCGCTCTTTTTGCTTTTTAACCCTCCAAAGCCCTACTAACCAGAATAATCATGTTGCCGTCGGTATCTCGGGGTAACAGTGGTAGGCAGTGTCTTGCGGGTCATGGTTGCCGTATAGCGGGGTTCACCTCAGCAGGCGCTGCGCTCAGCATAAACACGGCGCACACGACAACACCATCACACCAGCACAGGAATCCAGAACACTTTTTCGATAAAATTAAACTTTTGTGAAGAGCGGTGTAAGAGTTCTGTAAGAGTAAGTTTGGCATACTCTTTTTCATGAAGCCTCAACGCTGTAGGCAATGTTATTTTTTACCTCAGCAGAAAGGAGAATATATGAGGTGTTTTTTTATTCAGCGGCAAAACGCAACATCAGCAGGCAGTGCATCAACACGCAACATCGGTATTATTCTTTTTATATTCATCATGATGCTCACTGCAGCGAATGTGGTTTTTGCTGCCCCCACAACTTGGGTCGTGACCAGCACGGCTGACACTGGTGGAACATGTGCCACTGTCCCCACTGACTGCACCTTGCGGCAGGCTATGGCGAACGCCCTAAACGGTGACACCATCGTGTTTGACGCCAGCCTTGACGGGGCAACCATCAACCTTGGTAACCAGCTCACCACCAAGTGGCCTGTGAACAGTGGCGGTGATTTGACCCTTGATGCCAGCAACTTAACCAACAAAATCACCTTGGATGCAGGCGGCAATGCCCGCGTCATCAAGTACAACGGTCAAGGTATGCTCACCCTTATCAATGTGGTGATTACAGGCGGCAGTACCGATGGCTTTGGTGGCGGCGTTACCAGTAATGGCAGTTTGTCTATCAAAAGTAGTGAGATTGTTGGCAACGAAGCAGGTACGGGCGCAGGACTCAGAAATGGTGGTGGCGTGCATGCGAATGGCGACATTGATGTCACTGACAGCACCATTGCAGGTAATCGTGTCAATCAATTTGGCGGGGGTATCTCTGCAGGGGGTAACGTCACCCTCACTAATAGCGCCATCACAGGCAACGTTGCTGATGTCCGTGGTGGTGGCATCTCAGCAGCAGGTGACGTTACCGTCGTCAATGGGGTCATCGCTGGTAATCATGCTGAAGGTGACAAACCCTGGCAAGGTGGTGGCGGCATTCGGGCAGTGGTAGGAAGCACCATTACGTTGCAAGACAGTTTGGTCATTGGTAACACCATTGGCTACACCGACGACGACGATGACGAAATCAAAGGCACGAATAACGTTAGCATGACCAACAGTTCGTTTGATTTGGCTGATTTTGCTCCCAAAACGCTGGCTGATATCTTTGAAAGTCCCGTACAAGCAGGCGCAGGCACGCCGCAAACGGGGGGTGCTTTTACCCTCGTAGCAGGGTCGCCTGCGGCTGGCATGGGTCTTGTTGTCGCCCCTATCGTGACAGATAACAATTCGGTCATCAACCCAGACCCAGACGTGCAATTTCGCAATGGTGACAGCACGCAAGCGGCGGCGATGACTTCACATGCCCTCGAGCCATACCACTACGGTACGTACTTGCGCGGGCAAGTGGTGACGCTGTCTTTTTTGGTGCGTAACACCGGCGCAAAACCCCTCGAGCTAAGCGAACTGACTTTGCCAAGCTTTTTGAGTTTGGCCGGCGACGCTCTACCGGAAACACTGGCTAGTTTTGAAAGTGCCCTCTTGCAACTCACCGTTGATACCAACCAAGCTGGCACGCTCACAGGCGACGTTAGCTTAGCGAGCAACGACCCTGACGCCTTTGAAAGTCCGTTTACGTTTGCGGTGTCAGTGACGGTTGCTGACACCCCTGCCAATGCGTTGCATGTGCTAGCAGGGGTCACCTTGCCCGATGTGACGGTGACACGGGGACAAAAAGACGTAGCGGTGTGGAGTTTTCAGTTACGCGTGCCAGAACACTCCGTGGCGGTAACAACAGATGCGCTGTCGTTGGCTGCTAGTAATGTCACAGGCGTGAAAACATTACATCTTTACATTGACGGTGGCACTCGAGGACAACGTGACGCGCGGGACATCCCCTTAGCAAGCCTCGAGGATTTCTCCGAGGGTATCACCTTCACCATATCGCCGCGTACGTTTACGCCGGGTGTACCGATGTGGTTTTTGGTGACTGCAGATTTCTAAGGTTTAGATGTCTGAGTATTGGATTTGTACCCGTGTCACGCTTGTCGGACACGTCCTTGCTAAGCTGAGTTTAAAGACGTTTCTTCTTATGAAGGGAATACCTATGAAGCATTGTGCCAAAATCATCCCCGTTGTCGCCAGCCTGGTGTTACTCGCCTCCTGCGGACGCAGCCCCACGCCAGTTGGTAGCGACATCGCTGATACGCCCTTGTTAGCTGTCGCTGAACTCGGTGGAAGCATCAGCAATCAAGCCCTCGCTAGCGGTTTTAGCATCACCTTTGAAGATGAACAAATTGACGACCAAGACGGCCTTCGCACCCATGTGAGTCAGTATTTTATTAGCGGTATTGAGGCAGACGCTTTGAGTTTGTACCCCGTTGCCACAGCAGCAACGTTGGCAGGCACGAACGTGACGGGTTTGCGTAACCTCGCAGGAGATACTATTAGCGATGTCAGCGTGGCACAAAGTATTGCCCTCGAGGCTAGTGACGTCACTACAGAGGGGGTAAGCACGGTGCAAGCCTTGCTCGAGGACGCCCAAGCCCTCGGGACGGTCATCAGCACAGAAGCCGTGAGCGGGGGGTTTCGGGTGGTGCTCGAGAAACGCTACCCCTTTGATTCCGAAGACCCCAACGCTATCGACAGTTTCTTGATGCTGTTTGCGTTCGTAGCCGAAGAAGCCGCCACCGAACCCACCGCAGACACCCTCACATTTAGCATGGCGTCTGTCAACATTGTGCCAGGAGAAACTGACATCGAAGTGGTCATCGCCCCCAACTTACCTGCACCGACCATTACCTTAGCTAATTAAAAATCATCAAGTATGCACTAAGAATATTTTTGGATTTGTACACCTTTGACCCTCGCGTGTTGCGGGGGTTTTGGTGTCTTAAGCCGTGACAAATGTAGGAGGTTGCTTGATTGTGTCATTGGCAGCCTTGTATGCTCTTACAATCTGCACGTCCTAAGAGATGTTGCTTGTGAGGAGAAAACTATGGATTGGACCCGTCACTACGCCCGCCGCACGGGGCGCTTCCCTGATTCTGAATTGAGCCGCGTGTTGCGCCTTACTCGCAAACCTGGGGTGATTTCGTTTGCAGGGGGCTTGCCCGCACCGGAAATTTTTCCGGTTGCCCAAATTAAAGCTGCTAGTGACGCGGTGCTCGAGCAAGACGCCGAACAAGCCTTGCAGTACAACATCACCGAAGGTTTTGAGCCTTTGCGCCAGTGGATTATCAATCATCTAGATGTTCCTAATGACTGGGACGCAAGTAACGTGCAAATTGTCACGGGTTCGCAGCAGGGTCTAAGCATGATTGGTAAAGCGCTGCTTGACCCAGGTGACAAGATTGCCGTGGAGTTGCCGAGTTATTTTGGCGGGCTACGGGTCTTTGATAGCTACGAGATTGATTATTTAGGTGTAGAAACCGATGAAGACGGCGTGTTACCCGACTCTCTAGAGCGTGCTCTAGCGCAAAAGCCCAAGTTTTTGTACGTCATGCCCACCTTTCAAAACCCACGCGGTACCACCATGAGCTTAGAGCGCCGCCACGCCACTATC
This sequence comes from uncultured bacterium, assembly GCA_964550765.1. Classification (GTDB taxonomy): domain Bacteria; phylum Deinococcota; class Deinococci; order Deinococcales; family Trueperaceae; genus JBCCBI01. Next base: position 35,929 of record CAZKAZ010000020.1, read on the forward strand.
GAACTCGCTCGCAAATACGGCGTGCCGATTGTCGAAGATGACGCTTACGGGCGCTTGCGTTTTGAAGGCACGCCGCTACCGAGTCTGGTTGAACTTGCTCCGGATATGGTGCTGTATGTGAGCACGTTTTCTAAGATTTTGGCACCCGGCATGCGCCTTGCGTGGTTAGCAGGTCCTAAAGACGTCATTCACATGATGATGCGTACTAAGCAAACTGCCGACATGCACACACCCATGTTGACACAACTCATTGCCCACCGGGTTGCTACTGAGCACGACCTCGACGGGCATGTCAATGTCATTTGTGAGCTGTACCGCGAGCACCGCGATGCCATGTTGGCAGCTATGGAAGAATACTTTCCTGCAGGTGTTACTTGGAATCGCCCTGCCGGAGGCATGTTTTTGTGGGTGACCTTGCCTGTACACATGAAAGCCTTGAATGTTCTCACGGCAGCCGTTGAACACGATGTGGCGTTTATACCAGGGGATCCATTTTTTGCTGATGGCAGCGGCAAAAACACCTTGCGTCTCAGCTATTCTAAGCCCAGCAGCGACACCATCCGCGAGGGTATCCGCCGCTTAGGGCAGGTTTTACACGAACAGCTCGAGCCAGCCGCCATTTCGTAGGCACTTCACAACCCGCTGCGCGTCTTCCTTAACGTTCACAAAAGCCAGGACTTTCAAAGATGCTGCTCATAAGCCTGTGTTTGTCAACATGCCTGTGTTTGTCAACATGGACGCATGATGCCATGTTGTGCCTTCAGGGTTGTTCCCTCAGGACTTGACTCGAGCAACATCGGTTCTAACTAGCTACTTCGTTCGGTTGGAATCCGTATTGCATAACCAAGGTAGACAGCAAACAAAAGCATTGCAAATAAAAGCGTTTTGACCTCGAGTCGATGATGCGACTTGAACACACCAGCTAATTAATGGGTGAATCCGTCTGGTGATGCAGGTATGAACAGACGCTTGTGCGCAGTAGAGATGTGTGCACTAAAGGCTAGGTTAAGCTGAAGCTATGCTTGCTTCTTTTACGTTGTTGTTGGTGTATCAGTTGTTGGGTGAAGGCGTCGCTAGGGTGTTGCCTATGGCTATTCCTGGTCCAGTGGTAGGGATGGTGCTGTTGTTTGTGACCCTATCGCTGCGGGGAATGGGGCAGATGCCTAAAGCGCTCGAGCCAACCGCCCGTTCGCTGTTGCGTTATTTGGCGTTGTTATTTGTACCTGCTGGGGTGGGCATCATGCAATACGGTGACCGCTTACAACGCGAAGGTTGGGCGTTAGCGTTGGTGCTGGTGGTCAGTACCTTATTGACGCTGGCGTTCACAGCGTTAGTGCTGCAGAGGTTGAGTCGCAGTGCTTGAGTCACAGTGGTTGAGTCACAGTGGTTGAGTCGCAGTGGTTGAGTCAGCGTGTCAAGCGCATTCAACATGCTGATGGCGCTCGCTGATGGTGAGCGTGCACAGGCATCTCATCCATTTCACCAACAGGCAGCTACTGACATGGCGGTGAGGATGCAGACCAAAATAACGCAGATGCTGGTAACGCAGATGCGTGTAACGATGAACATGCCCTGTGGGTTGCAGGATCAGCTTAGGCAATCAGATGGGCAGCCTCGTGCTTAATATGCTGACTGATGCCCTCGAGGCCATGCAAGCTAGCCCCGTCTGGTGGTTGGCTATGACGCTGGTGGTGTTCCAAGGGGCGCAATGGTTGTACCGCCGTTCTCGAGCGTTTGCCCTTTTTAATCCGGTGTTGGTGTCCATTGTCAGTATGATTGCTTTGTTGTTGCTGAGTGGTACATCTTACGAACGTTATTTTGCGGATAGTCAAGCCATTCATCTGTTGTTGGGGCCGGCGACAGTGGCTTTGGCCATACCTTTGTATAAACAAGTGGCCATGGTGCGTGCCAAAGGATTGCCGCTGCTGGTGTCGTTGGTGGTTGGTTGTGTGGTGGCCATCACGACGACGGTGCTAGCGGCGCAGTGGTTGGGGTTATCGGCGAGTACCGTGTTGTCGCTTGCGCCCAAAAGTGTCACTACCCCAATTGCCATGGGCGTAGCCGAACAGGTCGGGGGTTTGCCAGCGTTGACGGCGGCGCTAGTGATTGTCACAGGCATTATTGGGGCGGTGTGTGCCGAACCTCTGTTGCACGTGTTGGGCATTAAAGACGACGCTACCAAGGGGTTTGCTATTGGTTTGGCGGCACATGGCATTGGTACAGCAAGGGCACTGCAAATCAGTGAACAAGCAGGGGCATTTTCCGGTTTGGCAATGGGGCTAAATGGTACGTTGACCGCGTTATTAGTCCCCCTCTTGTTGCGTTGGTTGGGACTGTCTTGAGGGGGTTAATGTGACGTGATTTTGTTTATTTGTTCATGTTTTATTAACACTAATGAGCGTCTTCCCTTATACTATTTAAGTGTTCGTCACCATATCTTTGAACGTACCTTTGGGGGATGGTAGCTGTAAGCGTGACAATTGTATAGTGAAGCACTACTTAATGTGGCGAGGGTATGTGTTGTAAGTGGGGTTTTGATGGCATTGTTTGTGTGCGTGATGTTTGTGTGCGTGATGTTTGTGTGCGTGATGTTTGTGTGCGTGAATGCGCAAACCTTGTGTGTGCTTTGGTGCAGGGGGAAAACCGAACACAGCAAGATGGTTGCAGTCACACGAACGCGATTGCTCACAACTGCAGGCAATTGCCTACAATTGCACCCCTGCTAACGGTGAATGGTTAGGTTAACAGCCAAGAGGTTAATAGCTACCATTATTAAAGTTTATTAACATTAAAAACTATTAATAATGACGAATAACCCATGACTGGCTCAGTGCTTAACCTAAAGTTTGATGCTGCAAGTTTGATGCTGCAAGTTTGATGTTGCAAGTCTGGCAGTTGACAATTGGTGAATGCGGGCTAGTAACAACGTATTGAGGCTGCGTTTGTTATCGCGTTTGTCATTTCTGTGGGGCTTTGGTAATGAGGCAACAAGGTTTTCCTATGCCACCTTGAGGGGGGGGTATGCTCGAGGTATCAAGTACATCCACTATATCTGATATATCCGAGACGTTTTTAGACACACTGAGTGCGACTGACAGCGCCTTCATTGCTAGCTTGTGGTGTGCGCCTGCGTTGTCGATATGTGCGGTCACTGCCGATGGTGCAATGATAGCGGCCAACGATACCTGTATTCAATATGTTGGTACAGATTGGCGTGGTCAACCTCTTAAGCTTGTGCTCACCGCCGTGTCGCCAGAAGATGCACTAACCGATTTATTACCCGCGAGGTTACCGCTATGGCAACAGCCATTGATTTCCTACAAACGCACCAACGTGTTGCACTTAGTGGGTGCACGCCATGTGCTACCTACTGAAGGACAGCCTGAAGGACAGCAGCGCCAAGCAACGACCATTGCAGCGTGGCAACTGATGGGCGCAGGTGAACCTGTGCTGGTGTTGGTGTTCAGTCCTGATGAGCAGCTCGAGCAAGCCCTAGACAGTTTAGAACATGCGCTCGAGGCCGTATCAAAGCAAGCCCTCGCCGACATGAAAACGCTGGCGCTTGATATTTACCAACGCAGCTTTGCCCTTGCCATGTCATGCTAAACGCGCTGATGCCTAACTGCCAAAGAAGTGAATTTAAGCAACGTCATCAGTAACGTGTTCTGAGTGGCTGATGGGTTCATGATTTCCTCAGTGAACTGCAAACACCCAAAAAAACGCAAAAAAACAATGTATGATGCGCCCTGCTGCTAGCATTGTAAGGCGACATGCTCAGCTAGTTTCGTCATTCACTAGCTGAGAGGTTGTTCGCTGTAGTGTGTTGAGGCACACCACAATAGAAGCGCCACGAGGAAAGGCAGCGCAGAAAAACCCGTAACGTAAACCTCACGCTATGGACATCATGCTATGAGCCTCACGCCGTGTTGTTTACTGCTGGTCACATGTGTTGAAGACACAAAACGTAGCTAGATACTATTTTAACAATTAAACCTCAAAAGTTTTTGATTTTAGATTAAAAACATACTGATGTAAAGGTGAGGTGAAGTGCCAAAAATCTTAATCGTAGAAGATGAATTGCTGATAGCACAAGACATCGTAGAAATCGTAGAACGTGCTGGGCACAATACGACGCCTACGGCAAAAACGGCGATGGATGCCGTGCGCTTAGCGACGTTACATCAACCTGATATAGTGCTGATGGACATTAATCTTGGTAGTGGTTCAGATGGGGTAGAAGCAGCGATGTACATCACCCAAGAACTGCTACTACCGATTATCTTTTTGACCTCACAGACAGATGTCGATACCCTCGAGCGCGCCAAACATGCCCAGCCTTATGGTTATCTCAGTAAACCCGTGCGCGAAGCCGATGTTGTCAGTAACATCACCATTGCCCTGCACCAACACGCTCAAAAGCAACAAGACAACACAGAGCAAGATAGCAACACCTTGCGCGGGCGCATCGAGATGATAGGCGGCATGGGGGCGCTCTTAGAGATGATTAAGTCATTACACAACCGTGGGGGGTTGCGTTTTGATGATGGGGCGGTGGTGTATGTGGCCGATGGCAAAATTGTCCATGTGTTGCATCCTAGCCTCGAGCCAGAAGCCGCCTTAACACAGATGTTGCAACGTGGCCAAGGGACGTTTTCGTTTGATCCTGAAGATGTCAGCGAGATGCGTAGTTTGTCGCGTGATATCACCACATTAGTACTCAATATGGCCAAAGACAGTGACGAAACTGCTCGAGATGCCAGTGTCGCTACAACAACGACTAACACAGCATCTGCCAAAACACCCAGTCAAACACCCACCGCCCCAACTTTAGCAGGCTATCCGTTTAGCGGTGAGGTAATCCTCGATAAACACATGAGCCAACCGCACGTGCGTGGCAATGGTGTGGTGGTGTTGCCCGATAAACAGCGCGTCAGTGAATTCAAAGCGACGTTGCGTCCGCTGGTGTACGAAGGCACCGCAACGCGTGAGGGACAAGAGCATAGTGTGCAAGCTGACGTGCGAGTGAGCAACGTGACCGACGCTGATGAACCCTTGGCGCTCGAGTGTCAATTTGTCAGCACTGGCCTCACTGTTAACGTGCTTGATTAACATGTGATGTTTTTATTTGTATATTAAAAAATATATTGTCACTCGCGAAAAGGTGGTAGTGCGGGCTCGCCAAACACTTGAGCGACGCGTTCGTAGATGGCATCTGGTTCTAGACCTTCACCGATGAACGTATCCTCTCGCCATAACTCAAAGTGCAAATGCGGCAGGCTTTGTGTACCGGTAGCAGCTTCTTCAGTGCCAGAATTGCCAACATAGCCCACAATGTCGCCTTCGCGCACAAAACTACCAACAGCTAGGTCGCTAGCGACATCGGCTAAGTGGGCATAGCGGGAGACGTAATCACCGACGTGCTCGAGCCACACTTGCCGTCCGCGCAACAAGTCCAAGGTATCTTCTGGCGTGTTGCCGAGGCGAGCGGCTTCATCGAGCAGGTTTTGTAATTGTTCGGGGGCAAGTTCTTCGTAGTCGTGGTCGATGCGAATGACCCGCCCGTCTGCCACAGCGACGGTGGGCATGCCATACGAAATAGGCACGCTGACCACACCATCATAAAAATCAAACCCCTGATGAAACCCGTTGCGGTAGGCTCTGCGTGCATTGGGCAGGTGGCTGGGTCTCGAGCTAAACGTTGCTCCGGCAATGGGATTGCTGTAGGCACTTGGCCAAGCAGGGTCAAACGGTAAGTTGCTAAGGCTTTCTAAGCGGGCGAGCACGTCTGTACCCCGCAGAGCAGGATTAGCCGCCGCATAATCAACCGCCCTGCGCGCTGTGGCATCTTGCAACGTGGGGTTAGCGCCCGCTTGCAGCAGGGTTTTCACGACCTCGGCGCTACCGTCTTTGGCCGCGTGAAGCAGGGAGGTCATGCCGCTGACGTCACTTTCATTGGGGGCGCTACCAGCGGCAAGCAACAAGCGTACAATGGTGTCTTCGCGCTGTTTGGCGGCTTGCATCAAGGGCGTAAGTCCGTTGGCGTCGCGCATGCGCACGTCCGCCTCGTTACTGAGGGCGGCTCGCACCGCAGCCACATCACCAGCATTGACCGCATCAGCTAGGGCGCGTGCGGCCATCACCTGACTGTCGGCTTGGCTGGTAAAACGAGACACGGGCACAGGAACAACTTCTAACTGCCACAAACTTACAAGTACTGCACCTAATAACAAAAACACTCCAGCAATCATTCGCATAGCCATAACCCTACGCTAGCACGTTGAATGTCTCATGAAAGCACGACCGTGTTGGGTGTTCTTGCGGACGTTTGCGTATTGGCAGTTTTATTGGTAGTGCGGGGTTTGTGAATAAGCCTATGAGCAGGCTGTATAAGCGAGAAAGCAGGCTGTGTAAGCAAGTGGGGGCAAATAAGCTGCAAGTGTGAAGAAAACACGGGGTCAACCTTCAGCACTGTCTCAATAAGCCCGTGCTAGGCTGCTTTTATGAAACACACCCTGACGATGCTTGCTTTGCTTGGGGCACTTGCCTCCGCCCAACCTGACCCAGTGATTGCGGGGACAAACCGCTTTGCTGTCAATCTCTATCAACAACTTGCTAGTGACGACAACCTGTTTGTGTCACCTTTTAGTATTGCCTTGGCGCTAGGGATGACCTACGCTGGGGCTGATGGTGAGACGGCAACGCAAATGGGCGATGTCCTCAACGTGGCGTCTGCTGCTGCTATGGCGGACGTGCTCGGTAGTCTCAGCGAGGATTTGACGGCTCGAGAAGGCTTCACCTTAAACGTCGCCAATGCCCTGTGGGGACAAGCAGGCCGCCGTTTTGAGCCACGTTTTTTGTTGACCACTCGAGCTGACTACGGGGCAACGTTGCGCAACCTCGACTTTCAAAACGCCAGTGCCGAAGCCAGACGTACCATCAACGACTGGGTAGAACGCCAAACTGAGGGCATCATCCGCGACTTACTACCTGCCAATGCTGTTACCGCTGATACCCGCATGGTGCTCACCAACGCCATTTATTTCAACGGCGCGTGGCAGTTTCCATTTGAGGTTAACAACACCGAAGATCGCCCTTTCACCACGCTATCAGGCGAACAGGTCATCGTGCCGATGATGCAACAAACCCGCAGGTTTGCCTACAGCCAAGGGGACGGCTATCAAACTTTGCAACTTCCGTACGAGGGCGGCAGTGCTTCGATGGTGGTGATTTTGCCAGAAGCAGGACGTTTTGCGGCGGTGTCTGAGCAGTTGGAGACGGTGCTCATCGATGTAGCAAGCAGTCAGAGTGCTGCTAGGGTCAACCTCGAGCTACCGCGTTTCACAGTGCGCTCCAAAAGTGACCTTGCTACCAATCTCGCCCGCATGGGCATGACTGCTGCGTTCACCCCTTATCAGCCTGCTGCTAACTGCGAAGCGGGTGACACGGGCAGCGGTGCTGATTTTAGCAACATGGACGGCAGCCGCTGTTTATACATCGATGCAGTCATCCACGAAGCCTACATAGATGTTGATGAGGTGCGCACCGAAGCTGCCGCTGCTACTGCCGTGGCGATGGCACGCACCACCTCCATCAACCGCCAACCTCCCATCGATTTCATCGTAGATCGCCCGTTTTTGCTGGCCATTCGCGACGATGTTAGTGGGGCGCTGCTCTTTTTGGGACACGTCACCAACCCAACGCGCTAACGCATCACGTTGCATCTAAACGTTGTCTTCAAACCTTGTCTTCAAACCTTGTCTCTAAACCATCTAAACCTTGTCTCTAAACCATCTAAACCTTGTCTTCAAACCTTGAAACGTTGTGGCTAACTTGACTTAAACGTCCGTTTGCCTGTCCTAGCGTGATGTGCGTCGGTGACACACCATGGAAAGAGACATTAACGCAGGTTAAGGAATGGTGTTGCATCACAGACGGGTAACGTGATGAATTATCACCTCATTAACGTTAAGTTCACGTGTGCAATCGGTATTGCATCACCAAACTGATGCGCCAACTCATTGCATATGGTGTTTCAGGCAACATCATCGACTCGAGTAAACAACACCTTTGTTTGACGTCCACCTTTTCGTTTGACGTCCACCTTGGTCTAGCATGAGAAGCCAAATGAGTTGCCTATGCCTTAACAAACTCGGTAAGGTGTGAGCGTGACTGCTAGCGACGTACTGCCCGAACAAAACACCGCCCGACTGCTCATTTCTTGCCCTGATAAACCGGGTATTGTCGCGGCGGTGTCGCAATTTTTGTATTCGCATGGTGCCAACGTGCTGGACTCGAGCCAACACTCGACCGACCCTACTGGTGGCACGTTTTTCATGCGTATGGCGTTTTACCTAGAAGACCTAGACATCACCCGCAAACAGTTTGAACGGGCGTTTGCAGAAGTAGTGGCTAAACCCTTTGCCATGGACTGGCGTGTGTCTTATGCTGACATCCCTCGGCGCATGGCGATGTTGGTGTCTAAGTATGACCACTGCTTGCTCGAGCTGTTGTGGCGCTGGCGCAGTGGTGATCTTGCCCTCGAGATTCCCATGGTGATTTCTAACCATGACACCCTGAGTGGTCTGTGCGAATCGTTTGGTGTACCTTTTGTACATTTACCCGTCACCAAAGAGACCAAACCCCAACAAGAAGCCGAGATGATGCAACACCTTGATGGCGTCTTGGGTGAGCAAGATTTTATTGTTCTAGCGCGTTACATGCAGATTTTGTCGCCTAGTTTTGTGGCGCATTATCCCAAGCGCATCATCAACATTCACCATTCGTTTTTGCCTGCGTTTATTGGCGCAAACCCTTACAAACATGCTTACGAACGGGGCGTCAAGTTGATTGGGGCAACTGCGCACTACGTCACCGACGACCTTGACGAAGGCCCTATTATTGAGCAAGACGTTGCTAGGGTTTCCCATCGCGATTCGGTCAAAGATTTGGTGCGCATCGGTCGAGAAATTGAACGCACGGTGTTAGCGCGGGCAGTCGAAGCCCACATTACCGATCGGGTGTTGGTATACGGCAATAAGACGATCGTCTTTTAGCGTTGTACTTTTTGTACTTTAGGGTTGTCTTGTAGGGTGTCCGTTAGGAGAGGTTATGGCTAGTCAACGCATCCCCAAAGAAGTTTATCAACTGCGTATTGACCTACAATACGCCAAACCCCCCATCTGGCGGCGCGTGCTGGTAGCAAGTAGCACGACGCTCAGCGAACTTCATGCCACTATTCAACTGGCGATGCCTTGGGCTAATAGCCACCTGCATGGGTTTTTTATCGAGGACACCATGTACAGTGACTTAGACGGCTTCGACGCTGAAGATGCCAGTCAAATAACGCTGGCTGAGGTGTTTGCTAAAGGCATCAAAAAATTTGACTATGAGTATGATTTTGGTGATAGCTGGCGTCACATCATCAAGCTCGAGAAAACCCTACCACCAGACAAAGACACGCGCTACCTGCAACTCATTGCCGGTAGACAACGTTGCCCAGCAGAAGATAGCGGCGGCTTGTGGGGTCACTACGAGATGCTCGACATCCTTGAAGACCCCGATCATCCCGACCATGATGAGGTCAAAGAATGGCTTGCAGTTAACGCTGAAATTGCCGAGTTTAGTGTGGAGGAAGCCAACGCACGGCTCGAGGTTCTGCGCCGATAAGCATCATAGGTACATGTTTGTAGGAGCATTTTCTTGGTGAATGGGTCTTCAAAGTTCACAAACGCCTGAACACTGCCCTGTCTTCACATGACTCTGTCTTCAAGAACTTGATATAACCACACTCATATCTCTTGACAAGGCCTCGCCGTTCTGCTACATTTTTAGGTAGTTCGGTGTCTTGCGCACCGTTGTGTCAAGTTTGCTGCATAGGTTTTATTCACAGATCTGCACGCACTGTTAGACAGGTTACCGCTAGGTGTGTGCTCACGAACGTACCCAGCAGTACACCCCTCAGCAACACTGATTTTCACTTTGGACTTCCACTTTGACCACGTCTCTGACCACGTCAGACAGTGCTGTTCCGCGTAAGGCATAAGCAATTTTTCTAATTCTCAAGGAGTTTAATGTATGGCAAAAGCAGTCGGTATTGACTTAGGCACCACCAACAGCGTCATCGCTAGTATGGACGGTGGCGAACCTAACGTGTTGGTGAATAGTGAAGGCAACCGCACGACACCCTCAGTCGTGGCATTCAAAGAAGGCAACCGCATGGTCGGTCAAGTGGCTAAACGCCAAGCAGTCTTGAACGCCCAAGGCACCCTGTTTGAAGTCAAACGCTACATGGGGCGCACCTGGGAAGAAGTCAAAGAAGAAGCAGAACGTTCCCCTTACGATGTGGTGCGCGGCGATGATGGCGGCGTGCGTTTTGTGGTGGGCGACAAAAAATACACCCCCGAAGAAGTCTCGGCTATGGTGTTGCGCAAGTTAGTAGATGATGCCTCTAGCACCTTGGGCGAAAAAGTTACCAAAGCAGTGATTACTGTACCTGCGTACTTTAACAACGCCCAGCGTGAAGCCACCCAAAACGCTGGTAAGATTGCTGGCTTAGAAGTCTTGCGCATCGTTAACGAGCCTACTGCGGCAGCATTGGCGTATGGTCTTGACCGAAAAGGCAACGAAACCGTTTTGGTCTTTGACTTAGGCGGCGGTACGTTTGACGTGTCGGTGTTGGAAGTGGGCGACGGTGTGTTTGAAGTGCGCTCAACCTCGGGTGATACTCACTTGGGTGGTAGTGACTTTGACTATGCTATTGTTGAATGGCTAGCAGAAGAATTCAAAAAAGAATACAATGTTGACTTGCGTAAAGACAAACAAGCGTTGCAGCGGCTGATTGAAGCGGCAGAAAAAGCCAAAATCGAACTTTCTGGCCTTCCTGAAACCACCATCAGCTTGCCGTTTATCGCTATGGATCCCTCGAGCAACGCTCCCCTCTACCTCGATAAAAAGCTCTCCCGCAGCAAGTTTGAAGAACTGATTGACCCCCTGCTCAAGCGCGTGCGTGGCCCAGTAGAAGCGGCTTTACGTGACGCCAAACTGAGTGCTGCTGAAGTGGACGAAATCATCCTCGTGGGTGGTTCGACCCGTGTGCCTGCTGTGAAGCGCATCGTCAAAGAGATGCTCGGTAAAGACCCTAACCAGTCGGTAAACCCCGACGAAGTCGTGGCGCTTGGTGCTGCCATTCAAGCAGGTGTTCTCACGGGTGATGTGGACGACATCGTGCTTTTGGACGTAACGCCCTTGTCGCTTGGTGTAGAAACCAAAGGCGGCGTGTTCACCAGCCTCATTGACCGCAACACCACCGTGCCTGTGCGCAAAACAGAAACCTTTACCACTGCTGAAAACAACCAAAGTGGCGTAGAAGTGCACGTGTTGCAAGGTGAACGTTCGATGGCCAATGACAACAAGTCACTGGGTCGCTTTAAGCTCGATGGCATCCCGCCTATGCCCGCTGGCATGCCGCAAATCGAAATCACCTATGACATTGATGCCAACGGTATTTTGAACGTCACGGCCAAAGAAAAATCGACGGGCAAAGCGGCGTCTATCACCATCCAAAACACCACCACGCTCGATGACAGTGAAGTCGAACGGATGGTCAGCGAAGCGCAAAACTTTGCTGATGCCGACCGCGAAGCCAGAGAATACGCTGAGGTCAAAAACAACCTCGACAGCATGCGCATTCAAGCCCAAAACGCCCTCAACGAAGCAGGTGACGTAGATGACAGCGTCAAGCAACCCTTGCAAGACGCAGTAAGCGAAGCCGATCGGGCGATTAACAACAACGACACCAAAGAACGCCTCGAGGAACTGATGCAAAGCCTGTCCGAAAAACTAGCAGCCTTCCAGCAAGCCAACCAAAGCAGCGCCGACGGTGGCAGTGACAGTGGCAGTGACAGTGGCAGTGATGATGGTGGCAGCAGTGACGGTGGCCAAGGTGATGACGAAGACGTCATTGATGCTGACTTCAAACCTGCGGGTTAAGCCTGAAGTTTTGAGGCGCACGTTTTAGGACTGAAGATGTGCCAATCAAACGTCGTGCTGATTGCAGGTGGTGGCTCGAGCCATATACCCAGTAAAACCACAAGAGCCAGCGGTCATTGAGGCCAGCAGTCATTGAAACGCGCGGTAACTGAGAATACGTGGTGGTTGGGCTTGCCTAGCTACCACGCTTTGCTATCAACTGGCTATCAGCTTGTTATCGACGCCACTAAGCTCGAGAGCACCAGCACACGACATTCATCAACACCAAACGCATCAGTACCAAGCCATCAGTACCAAGCCAAGGGATACTCAACAGACCTACCCCCAAGCGACTGACCCTAAAAGACTGACCCTAAAAGACTGACCCAGCGAGGATCAATCATGACTGACAACGACAGTGAGACCAATACCACGACAAGTACGATGGCAGACACAATGCCAGATGATGCCACAGACGAGCAAACAGCCCCTACCAATAGCCAAGCGCGGCGGGTGCATGTGACCTATGCTGACGATGTTGCGGCAAGTGATGCCAATAACGCAGACACCACTGCAGACACTGACACCACTACAGACAGCGCCACCACTGTAGACAGCGACGTGGCTGCTGATAGTGTTGATGCTAAAACTATCGACGCCCCAGTAGACACCCCAGTAAATACTTCAGCAGATACTGCTGTTGACGCTGCTGATACTGACACTGCTTCCCACAATCAACCGGGTGATGCTTTTGCAGCCTTTCACGAGGCCAGTTCAGCGGATGCAGAAATTGATATTTTGCGCAACGAACTCGACCAAGCCCATGCGGAACTGAGTATGCTCAAAGAACAACAAGCCGAGCTCGAGGCCGCTAAACAGCAAGCCCAAGAGATGAAAGACAAGTTTTTGCGGGCGCGGGCTGACCTAGAAAACTATCGCCGCCGCGCTGCCAAAGACGTTGAACGAGCGCGGGAGAGCGGCGCTGATAGTGTCATTTTGGCGGTTGTACCCGTCTATGACGACTTGGGGCGTGCTTTAGATGCAGGCGTCAAAGACCCCAGCACATTAATTCCTGGTATCGAAGCCGTGCGCTCAGGCCTCGAGCGCAACCTCGAAGCACTGGGCATCAAAAAAGTTGGCAACATTGGCGACCCCTTTGACCCGACGTATCACGAAGCCCTCTCGAGCATCCCCTCACCCGACGACGACAGCAAAGGCAACATCGCCCAAGTGTTCCAAGTAGGTTTTGCTAAAGACGAACGGCTCATCCGCCCGGCACAGGTCGTTGTTTACCGCGAAGATTAATAGAGGAGGCAAGGGTGGCAGCATATAAAGACTATTACGACATTCTCGGCGTGCCCAAAACGGCAAGTCAGCAGGATATTCGGGCTGCGTTTCGTAAACTCGCCGCCAAACACCACCCTGACCGCAACCCCGATGACCCTCACGCTGAGGAAAAATTCAAAGAAATCAACGAAGCCTATACAGTACTCGCCGACGACGAAAAACGTCAGATGTATGACCGTTTCGGTACGACCGACGGCATGCCGGGCGGGTTTCCAGGGGGCTTTCCGGGCGGGTTTCCGGGTGGTGCACCCGGTGGTGCGCCGGGGGGCTTTTCGACCAGTGGCGACTTTAGCGATTTTTTCCAGACGCTCTTTGGTAATGGGGGCTTTTCTGGCGGCAATCCGTTTGAAGGTTTTCAAACCTCACAACGCACTAACCGCCCCAGTGATGTGCGCGGTGAACTGAACGTCAGCCTCGAGCAAGCCTTTTACGGCACGACTACCATGATTAGCGTGGATGGCAAACGCATCGAAGTGAGCGTACCCAAAGGCGTTAGCCATGGGGCAAAGTTGCGGTTGCGCGGCCAAGCACCCGGTGGCGGAGATATTTATCTCACCGTGAAGCTCGAGCGCCATGCCATCTTTACCCTAGATGGCGACAATGTGCGGGTGACAGTAGACGTGCCGGATTACATTGCTGCTTTGGGCGGCAGTGTACGCGTGCCAACGCTCGAGGGCGATGTGGAGATGAACCTACCCGCGAGCACCCAAGCAGGGCGCACGGTGCGCCTTCGTGGTCAGGGTTGGCCCAAGCGTGATGGCACTCGAGGAGATGAACTGGCCGAGGTGCGTATCATCATCCCTAGCAAACTATCCGACGCCCAACGCGAGCTTTATGAGACCCTGCGCAACCTGGCTGAAGCGCCGCCTGTCGCTGGTTGAGGTGTTCTCTAAGCTGTTCTATCGTGTAAAGTGTCCTGTCGTATCACCATCAAAACGTTAACAAACCGCACCTCCCTCTCGAACGCAACACTCGAGGGGGTTTTTTCATGGCACGCGCCTGAGTGTTTCATGATAAACTCACTACGCATCACATAAGGCTTTTGCCTGAGCGCGTGTTTGTCAGTACAGCTTTGTCAGTGCATCTTTGTCAGTGCATCTTTGTCATTACATCGCAAAATGTGCAAAACAAGATGCACAAAAAGCGGTGAGAGAAAGCCTAGCTTGCTCCGCATCGTAGCTATGAAGGTTTTGTTTGTCGCGGAAATGCCTTGTGGGATGCTCGAGGTGAGACACGTAAGATGATGTTGGTGGTGACGTAGCACGTTGCCGCAAAGCCCGCTTGGTCGCCTGAGATTTTCTGTGTTGTGGTGCAATGTTGTGTTTATCTGTAGCACCTTTGACGAGCTACATACTCACTCGCAGTGGTTAGCTGGCATTCGTCGTGTTATGGGGTGTTGCTGCTGCAAAATAACGATTCCGTTGTGTTGCCGCTACAGTGCTTCGTTCATCTGAAAGGCAATATTGTTGGCTGCCGATTGTTTTTGTCATGGCGATAGTTTAGCCATGCAGATATTGTATCTTGTGATGTCTTGATACAGTATTCTTAAAAACGTTTTTCGCCAAAATATGTTAAGTAATTATTTTTAGAATAAAATTTGAGGTGTCCTCAACATGTGTAACCCTAGTGAACCCTCACAACCTGATTGCGATGCCGCTGATGTCGCTGCGTGTGTTTGGTGTCGTGCTGTGGGTGCGTCTGGGTTGCATGGGGCACGGTTGACGGCCATACGCT
This sequence comes from uncultured bacterium, assembly GCA_964550765.1. GTDB lineage: Bacteria > Deinococcota > Deinococci > Deinococcales > Trueperaceae > JBCCBI01. Next base: position 50,977 of record CAZKAZ010000020.1, read on the forward strand.
CGAGGCTAATGAGGTTACGGATAACGACGTTACGGAGAATAATGTTACGGATAACAACATGGCTGCTGTTGGGATGGTTGCTGTGGGGTTGTTGGGGTGTGGCACAAGGGGATGTCCAAGGGGATGTCCAAGACGCTTTAACGCGAGGGTTAGTGGCTTACTATCCTTTTTCGGGTGATGCTCGAGACGCTAGCGGTTCGGGCAATGATGGCATGGTCAACGGGGCTACTTTAACCACAGACCGTTTTGGTAACCCTGACAGCGCTTATTACTTTGACGGCGAAGACGATAACATCGTGGTGGAAAATAGTCCGTCGCTCAACATGGCGGTGAATCATCAAATCACCATCAGCGCGTGGGTGCAGCCTGAAGATTTGGAATCAGACCGTTTTTCTCATGTGGTGCGTAAAGCCTCAGGGCGTTCGGGGGCGGGGTTTTTGTTTGCTTTTCAAAACCGTGGCCGTGAACTGTCTCTTGGTATCAACAACTCCGCCGGACAAGAGAGCAACACCGCCATTGACCCTAGTTATTTTGCTGATGGGGCGTGGCATTTTATTGCTGGTACGTTTGATGGACGGGCGTTTCGGATTTATATCGATGGCAGGTTAGTGGCGACGGAACTGCTTAGCCAGCGCATCAACCCCAACGGTGAAGACCCCATGTTTATTGGTAGTTATTGGCGGGGACAGTTTTTTCAAGGGGGCATTGATGACTTGCGGCTTTATAATCGGGCGTTAACGACTTCAGAGCTCGAGCAACTCTACCAACAAGAACGCCCCGATAGTGGTCAAACGCTTCCAGTAGATGTGCCAGAAGTGCCTGCGGGGGATGCTCGAGTGCTGCCACCTCCTCCCTTGCCAAGTGAGCAACCCGTGCCACCACCTCTAGATGCATCCCCAAGCACACCCGCTGCTGACCCCACTGAAAACGTTAGCGATGGCATAACTGATGCACCCGTGCTCGTGCCACCACCTATGCCTGCGCCCGTTCCTACGCCGCCTGTTACGACAGAGCCGCCTGTTACGACAGATATGCCTACAGATGTACCGGCTGATGAGGATGTTCCCACAGAAATTCCAGCGGAGACTCCGCCTGCTGACGTTCCCCCAGCGGACATTCCTCCAGTTGATATGCCGATTGATGACGTTGTTGCTGATGATATTGCCGCTGATGTTGCTGATGATATTGCTGACATTATTCTGCCATCTGCGCTTCAACCCGAAGATGATAGCGTGTGCAGGACGCAAGTTGCCAATTATTTTGTGGACTCGAGGCGTTTGGTGATTCCCGCACTCTACGTAGAATTGCTCGACGCCTTAAGCCGCGAACCCACCGGGCAGTTTGCTACCTTTGCGGTGACGCTCAGCCACGAACCCGAAGGGCGCACCTTTACCATTGTGACGAGTAGTGTGTCGTTACTGCCAGAAGAAGAGGTTGAGGTGGCTTGCCGGGCGCAATATGACGGGCAGCGTATCGACATTCCTTTGCTAGAAGCCGATGCCTACATTGAGTCGTTACCAGGGGTGCGTTTGCCTGCACCTAGGCAGCGCTTAGAACTCACTCTGCGGCAACATGGCGATGACATGCGAGCGTTCCGGGTTGAACGCTTCGAATTGCGCTAGGGCAAAAAGCGTTAAAAGCGTGGGTGACGCACGTGATGGTTTTGACTTAACCTGTTCTGGCATGTTATAAACACCCTAGTTACAGTGACAACATTAAAGGAGGAAAAGCATGAAATATATGTTAGTGGTTGCTTTGTTGCTACTTGGTAGCGCCCAAGCCCAAGACTTTTTGACCATCGGTACAGGGGGCGTCACGGGTGTGTACTATCCCGTTGGTGGGGCAACCGCCAAAATCGTGAACGATGCCGACGTGGGTTTGCGCTTGACCGTGGAATCAACGGGCGGTTCGGTATTCAACATCAAAGCCATGCAAGCCGATCAGCTTGACCTAGCGTTGGCACAATCTGATGTGGTTTTCCAAGCCGCCAATGGTCAAGAAGCTTTTGAAGGCGACCAAGTTGCTGAACTGCGTACGGTCATGGGGCTTCATCCTGAGCCGTTGCACTTGGTGTGTAGTGCTGATGCGGGCGTGGCAACCTTTACTGATATCGTCGGCAAGCGCATTAACATCGGTAACCCCGGTTCGGGCATTCGCAATACTGTTTTGGCAGTGATGGACGCTTTTGAACTCGACCCAGACAGTGACATTGTGGCTGAGTCGGTACGGGCTGCTGAAGCGCCGGACTTGTTGCGCGATGGGCGCATTGACTGCTTCTTCTACACCGTGGGTATCGGTGGTGCGGCCATTCAAGATATTGCTACGACGAATGACATCACCTTAGTGCCGCTCGAGGGTACTGAGTTTGAAGCCTTGGTGGACGAATTCCCTTATTATGCGTTTGCCACCGTGCCTGGTGGTACGTATAACGGCGTTGACGAAGATACTGTGGTGTTTGGGGTCAAAGCCCTCTTTACCACCACGACTGACCTCGACGAAGAAACGGTGTACACCATTGTGTCTTCGGTACTTGCTAATCTCGAGGACTTCCAAGCCACTCACCCTGCGCTTCGTAACCTCACTGCAGAAGACTTCTTGCAAGGCCTCGGCGCGCCCCTTCACCCCGGTGCCGAACGAGCCTATCAAGAAGCTGGCATGATGTAAAGCAACTTTCACAACGCGTGAAATGTATGAGTACGCTTCGGCGTGCTCATTTTTATTCGCCAAAGTTTTAAGATATACTCACTCGATGGGTCGGCTATGATGCTGATTTGTTGTGTTGTTGTGTTTCATAGTGTGGCTCGAGCCGCTATCACTACGCCTTGAGGAGATGATAATGCCCAAAAAGAAGCGCCAAAACCGCCCTAAATCAACCAAGTCGGCGGCCAATAACGCAAATAATGACCCCAAAAACCAAACTGTACCCAACGATGAGGTATCTGCTGACGCAGCGACTGAATCAGAAGGTGCTGTGCATGATGTTGCAAATAAAGCCACAGTTGCCGAGATGAGCCTCGAGGCCAATCCACAAGCGCCCAATCATCTAGGTAGCCATGCTGCTCATGGTGACGACGAGGATGCTCGAGCAGCCGCCGAAGCCCAACGCATGGTGGAAGAAAGCGAAACCGGTGGACGGCAGCTTACAGGTGTGTTGCGCAAAGTAGTATTTTGGCTGGCTATCGCTTGGTCGTTGTTTCAATTGTCGATTGCCAGTTGGCTCACGCTCGACTCGGTGCAATCTCGAGCCATCCACTTGGCGTTTGCTATCACCATGACCTTTTTGGTGTTCCCCTCGCGCAAAGCCATCAGTCAAAAAAGCCAGTGGCGTGATTACCTCTATGTGGGGTTGGCTAGCTTTTTAGTGATTGCCACTTTAGTGTTCATTGCCCGCAGCTATGGCACGATTGTTTCGGGTACAGCCGGCAACTTGGCCAATATTGTCAGCAGTTTTGGGGAGATATTTGTCACCAGAGTCACCCTGCCTGCTTGGTTTACGGCTATTTTGGGCGGCCTTGCTCACTTGTTGGTGCTAGCGTTTACGGTGTTTACCATCTGGTTTGCCAACGTGCTTTTCCACGACGTCAAAAAGGGCAACATCAGTGGCAACGTGCCGCTTTATGACCTGGTGTTTGCGGTCATTGCGGGCATGGTGGTGCTCTATCTGTTTACCGATTACAACGGCCTGCAAAATCGCTTTGGTATTCCCATTCAGCGTGAGGTGTGGTTTGGGACGATATTTATGCTGCTGCTACTTGAGGCTACCCGCCGCAGCTTAGGGCCTGCACTGGCCATTATCGGTTTGGTGTTTATTACCTACGCCCTGATTGGCCCTGAAGGGGTGTTGTCGTTTTTCCAGTTGCCCGGGCTCATTGCCCACCGAGGCTATGACCTCAATCGCATTATCAGTCAGATGTACGTCACCACTGAGGGTGTTTTTGGGATTGCGCTCGGGGTGTCAACCCAGTTTGTGTTCTTATTTGTGCTCTTTGGGTCGATGCTCGATAAAGCAGGCGCAGGTAAGTACTTCATCGATGTGGCCAATGCTAACTTGGGTACATTGCGCGGTGGTCCTGCCAAAGCTGCTGTGGTTGCTAGTGGTCTCACTGGGATGGTATCAGGGTCGTCACTAGCGAACGTGGTGACAACAGGGACGTTCACCATTCCGCTCATGAAGCGTTCGGGTTATCCCGCTCACAAAGCAGGCGCTACTGAAGTGGCTGTTTCTACCAACGGGCAAATCATGCCGCCGGTGATGGGGGCAGCAGCGTTTATCATGGCGGAGTTTGTAGGGATTCGTTATTTTGACGTGGTGCGCGCAGCCTTCGTGCCAGCCATTGTTTCTTATATTGCCCTGTTTTATGTGGTGCACCTTGAAGCCCTCAAATTGGGTTTACGGGGGTTACCCAGAGAAGAACTGCCTCCGCGCTGGCACACGTTCATTCGCGGGGTGCATTTTTTGGTGCCGCTCCTGCTGCTCATTTATGGGTTAGTGATTGCTCGCTGGTCGCCGGGGCGGTCGGTGATGTTTACCATTACCTTGCTGGCAGTGGTGATGTTTTTACAAGAACCCATCAAAGCCTACTTTATGAAAAAACCCCTCGCGCCCGCGTTTTGGCAAGGGTTTGAAAATATCTATTTAGGCCTCGAGGCAGGTGCTCGTAACATGGTGGGTATCGCCGTGGCTGTGGCTACCGCCGGTATCGTGGTTGGTACTGTCAACCTCACAGGTTTGGGCTTGCGCCTAACCGAAATTATCGGCACCCTCAGTCGGGGGGCAGCGTGGTTGTTTATCACCATCTTCACACCTCTCGTTAACCTCATCCAAGCCAACCCAGAAGCCTTTGCCAACGCCACCCAGTTTGCTGCTGTGCTGGTAATTACCGCCATTGCCAGTTTGATTCTCGGTTTGGGTTTGCCAACGACTGCCAACTACATCGTGATGGCCACCTTGACTGCGCCCATTATCGCCAACTTGGCGGGGGACTTTGGTTTCGTGGTGCCCTTAATTGCTGCCCACTTGTTCGTGTTCTTCTTTGGCATTCTCGCTGATGACACCCCCCCCGTCGGCTTAGCGGCCTACGCTGCTGCCGCCATTGCCCGCAGTGACCCCATCAAAACGGGGATTCAAGGGTTTACTTATGATATGCGCACGGCCATTTTGCCGTTTATGTTTGTGTTCAATACCAAACTGTTACTCATAGACGTGGCTAACGTGTTTGAAGGGACGTATATCTTTTTGACGGCGCTCGTGGGTATGTTTGCGTTTGCTGCTGGCACTCAAGGGTTTGCCCTGCGCCCCTTGCACTGGGGACAGCGAATCTTACTCATTTTAACGGCGTTCATGCTCATTCAACCGGGCTTTATGACCGATATCTTGGGCTTTTTAGTCGTGGGTGGTACGTACGGTTGGCAGTATTATCAGATGCGTCAACAGGAGATACTAGCAGCAGCATGAGGCGCGTTTGCAGGTAAGATAACCAGCAAACCCTGCGTTTAAGGAGAACATCATGTTCAAGACGATTTTGGTTCCAGTTGATGACACCGAGGTGAGTGCCACAGCGGTCAAGACGGCCAGCGACTTGGCTGAGCAGTTGGGGAGTTCGCTGTTGTTGGTGCATTGCCTCGAGCCACTGCCTACCTACACCGGCAACGTCGCTGTGTACTTACCCGAAGGCGAACTCGACCGCGCCGCCGCTGCTTATGGGCAAAGCGTCCTTGACAAATACGCTGAAAGCCTGCCAAAGGGCGACCACAAAACCTTACTGCACCGAGGTGACAAAAAAGCCTGGCGGGAGATTTTAGACGTTGCCACTCATCATCATGCTGATGTGATTGTTATGGGGACGCACGGCCGCGAAGGGTTGAGCCATGCGCTACTAGGTAGCGTCGCTGAACGGGTTGCCCGCCACGCTGATGTGCCTGTGATGTTGGTGCGCTAGGTTTGTTGTTTTACGTTGATGCGTTGAGATGCGTTGAGATTCGTTGAGCTGTCGATGGATGTTAGACGCGGTGACGTGAGGTTGCCGCGTTTTTTGGTGCTCGAGCTTACGTCGCGATTTTTTTGTAAGCGACCTCGTAAGCGTTGGCTACTTGCCACACACCACATCAATCTGTAACTGAGGGGGTGTGAACGTTCGGTATGCACCCTTTGACAAACGTCAGAGACACGCTAGGATAGTGAGAATTTGTGCGGGAGGTGCGCATGTCACGCATTCGGTCAGCGGCGTTTTTTCGCGATTTACAGCGCGAACCAATTTTGATTACCCACGCTTCAGGTGTGCATTTGTTCGATGAAAACGGTAACCGTTACCTAGACGCTGCCTCGGGGGCGGCGGTGTGTTCACTCGGTCATGGTCGCAAAGACATTGCTGAGGTGCTCAGTCAGCAAGCGCAAACGCTCAGTTTTGCCCATGTCTCCAAATTTGCCACTCGAGCCATGATTGACCTTGCTGAGGCGATGGCTGCAAGAGCACCTACGCCGCTTAGCAAGGTGTTTTTTACCTCAGGTGGTTCAGAATCTACCGAAGCCGCCATCAAATTAGCGCGGCAATATCACCTGTCGCGGGGTAACGCCAGCAAATACAAAGTGATTACCCGGCGCACCTCCTATCATGGGGCGACTTTGGGCGCTTTGGCACTCAGTGGACAAGTGGGCAGGCGGCAGATGTTTACACCCATGATGACCAGCCAGCCGATGATTGCACCTACCTCGTGTTACCGCTGCCCATTTGGTAAGCAACCCGAACGTTGCAATTTTGAATGTGCCGATGACCTCGAGACCATGCTAGCCAGCGAAGGGGCAGACACCATCGCCGCGTTCATCGCCGAACCCATTGTTGGTTCATCTGCCCCGGGGCGTCACCCCAAAGACGGCTACTGGCAACGCATCCGCGAGATTTGTGACCGTCACGATGTGTTGTTTATTGCCGATGAGGTCATGAGCGGTAACGGGCGCAGTGGCAAGTGGTGGGCGATGCAATACGCTGAAGCAAGTCATGGCGTCGTCCCTGACATGATTACTACCGCCAAAGGCATTGGGGCAGGCTATACACCTTTGGGCGCAGTCCTGGTGCGAGGTGACATCTTTGAAACCGTCAAAACAGCCTCAGGGGGGTTTAAGCATGGGCATACTTATAGCGGCAACCCGGTATCGTGCGCTGTCGGCCTCAAGGTGATTGAGATTATTGAGCAAGAGGGGTTACTTGCAAACGTCCAACAGCGCGGTTACGAACTCAAAGAGAAGCTCGAGCACACTTTGTCTTCTCACCCGCATGTAGGCGTCATTCGCGGACGCGGTTTACTGTTAGGTATCGAGTTTGTTGCCGACAAAACCACCAAAACCCCTTTTGACGCTTCTCTGGACATTCGCAGCAAATTCAGCCATGCTTGCCTCGCACGAGGTTTATACATCTACCAAGGAGGCGGCAACGTCGACGGCAAACGCGGCGATCATGCCTTACTCGCGCCGCCTTTTGTGATTGACAGCCGTCAGGTGGATTTTATTGTGGACACCATGAAAGACGCTCTTGACGAAGTGACACAAAACCTATCTACAAACGCGGCAACAGCATGAAAGTGACCATCGCTGATTTGCCAGCGACAATGCTTTCTGAGCAGGTGACGCGGCGCAGGTTGACGGGGGAGAAGCTCGAGCTCATTCACTACCATTACCAACCCGGCAGCCGTTTTGCCCGCCACGAACACGAAGCCGAACAACTGACTATCGTCTTGTCTGGCACATTGGTGTTTGAGTTTGACGACGAGACCGTCCGTTTAGAAACGGGTGACGCCCTGCTGATTGCTAGCAGTAGACCTCACGGGGCGTTCGTACCGGAAGATAGCGAAGCGGTAGAGACCTATAACCTTTTCACGCCCGTGCGCGAGCAGTTGCCTAGCGGTTAGGCGCTTGAGTAAAAAGACGAAGAGGCACAGGGACATTGCTCTGCGCCTCTTTTTTAGGTTGTTCGGGGTTTTGCCAATGACGTATGGGGGGTGGTTTAGCCGCGTTCTGCAATCGGTACGAACTTTTTGCCCTGTTCACCTTCATAGACAAGGCGGGGGCGCATGATTTTGTTGTTGGCGTATTGCTCAATCAAGTGCGCCATCCAACCAGCAATGCGAGCCACAGCAAAAATGGGCGTGTACATGTCCGCTGCAAAGCCCAACATGCGGTAGACGCTGGCGCTAAAAAAGTCCACGTTGGGCTTAACCTGACGCCCACGGGTATCCATTTCCCGATCCATGACGGTTTCCATTTCTAAGCTCATCTCAAACCACTTGCTCTCAGCGGATTCTTCGCTGAGTTCTTCGGCGACGTGGCGCAAGATGGTGGCTCTGGGGTCGAGCACCTTGTAGACGCGGTGACCAAAACCCATCACCCGCCCGTGGGGTTTGTTGAGTTGCTCTAAGACGTACCCTTCGACCTTATCGCGGTCACCAATTTCTTCTAACGCGTGCATCACCGCTGTGTTCGCCCCACCGTGCAAAGGTCCTTTGAGGCTGGCCATGGCGGCAGTAATGGCACTGTAAACATCGGTTAAAGAAGACGCCGCCGCTCTTGCTGTAAACGTACTGGCATTCGACCCATGTTCGGCGTGCAAGACGAGGGCAACGTCCATGACGCGTACGGCGGCGTCGGTGGGTTTTTCGCCGCTTAACATATACAAAAAGTTGGCAGCAATGCCCAACGCTGGATCTGGGGCTACTGGGTCTTGACCGTTGCGAATGCGCTGATAGGCAGCGGTGATGGTGGGAAACTGCGCCACGAGCTTGATGCCGATGCTTTTGACGTTGTCGACATCGACCTCTTCGGAGTGTTCGTCAAACGTTGCTAGTACCGACAGGGCGCTGCGGATGGCGTGCATGGGTTGGGTGTTTTTGGGCACGCTGCGCAGCAAATCAAAGACTGCTTCGGGAACGTTGTAGTTGGCTGCCAAGGTCTTTTTGAAGTCTGCTAGTTCTGCTTGGGTGGGTAATTCGCCGTGCCACAAGAGCCAGACGACCTCTTCGTAAGACGCTTTGTCGGCCAGTTCGTTGATGTCGTAACCGCTGTAAATCAGTTCGCCTTTTTGGCCGTCAATCTGACAGATGTGCGTGGTGTCAATATGGACGCCTTCTAGGCCGCGATAAATCTCCATGAATCCTCCGAATCTTTCTCGAGGTTGCGCCAATAGCCACACGTTTTGCCGCTACCCGCTACAACGCTGCTTGTGTTAACAAGCGCACCACACCGCCATCATCAAGGCCGTTGCCGCTTGTGTTGTGATGGTGTCAGTATAACATTGTAGTGCTGCACACTGGAAATGCATATCGTCAAGCATGAGCCGTAAGCATCCTCTACTCACTAGTATATCTCGAAATTTAACTATTCTAAATATTTGACTATTATACACCTGCCCCACCTCCGCAACGACACCAGACACAGGGCATCAAAACCTGCTGAAAGTGAATGTCGAGCCTGACGCCCCTCGGTGCGCGTTCACTTGCTACGGTAATCAGGTGCTAACTAAGAAAGGAAAATCATGAACAAACTGCCTACTTTAGTGCTTTTGCTTATCGCCTACAACGTCATTGTGTTGACGCTCCCCAACCTCGACCTCGCCTCGCCCTTACTCACGGTGCCGCTCATTTCTGGGGCGCTCTTTTCGTTTACCGTTAGCGATCTACTCATTGCGTTAGGCATTGTGGCACTCACCATCGAGATTTTCAAAGCCACCCGCACCTCGAGCGCCACCGTGGTCGATCACATCTTATCGATGCTGGTGTTCGTCATCTTTTTGGTGCAATTTATTACCTTCGACCTCGCAGGCACGTCGACGTTTTTGATTTTGACCATGATGACACTCGTTGATGTGATTGTGGGCTTTTCAGTTACTATTGCAGCGGCGCGGCGTGATGTGGCATTTGGGGATGGCAACTGACTGCTAACGTTGAGAAATCAGTAAGGCATGCTGCCTCGAGTGACAAGGTAACCACGACCTTTGTAATATCTGTAATATCTCATCATTTGATTGCGTAAGGAGTGAGCTGTGCACATACTGCTGTTGCATCGTTCCCACGAAGGACACACCAAAACCATCGCCCAGCACCTAGCAACGGTACTGGAACAAGACGGACACAACCCCGAAGTGGCGGCATTAAAAAATGCGCCCGCGTTTGCTGGTTACGACGCGGTGGTGCTCGGGGCGTCGATTCATGTGGGTAAGTTTGATCAAAAGTTAGTGGATTATGTGAGTGGGCACAAAGGGCAGCTCGAGCAACGCCCCAGCGCTTTTTTCTCGGTATGTCTGCGAGCAGCCCAACAAGACGCCGAAAGCCAGCAGATCGTGCAGGGTTACCTTGACACCTTGGTGGCGGCAACAGGTTGGCAGCCTGATGTGGCAGCAAGTTTTGCTGGGGCGGTCAAGTACCGCGAGTACAACTTTGTGGTGCGGCAACTGATGAAACGCATCGCCAAGCAAGCAGGGTTATCCACTGACACCAGCCAAAACCACGTCTACACCGACTGGGACGCGGTGACGGCGTTTGCCAAAACGTTGGCTGACCTTCAGACGAGCAGGGCAGCGAGTACGTCGGGGTAGTGATAACTAAAGTCAAAACGACGTTTGAATGTTTGGTTGTCGATTTGCGCGTAAGGTCGGTCTTCGCCGCTAAAGGTGGGTAGGGGCAAGTTGGCATTTCTGGCGGCTTGCTGGAAAAAACTGGCTCGAGTAGGGTGCGTATCCGCACAAATATTAAACGTACCGCTCACGTCTTGTCCTGCTTGATAGGTTTCGATGACTCGTTCAATCGCTGCCACCACATCATCACCGTGCACCATGTTAACCGGAGACGCACCACCGGGTAAGTCTTGACGCCCTGCCAAAAAGCGCCCTGGTTGACGGTCTTTGCCAAACAACCCTGCGAGCCGCAAAATGGTGACGGGTCGTTTTTGAAAGGCTTGCTCATAGCCACGTAGAGCCTGCCCGCGTGCGCTTTCGGGGGGTGTGTCGTCGTCTTCGGTAACGGTTTGGTTGTTTTTGGCGTACACCGAGGTGGAACTGGTGACGATGAGGTGGGAAGCTGCATCGAGGTGCTCGAGCACCACCTCAGCTTGGCGGGTGAGGTAATCGTGTTCGTTGAGGTCTTCGCTCGAGCGCGGCGGTGGCATAGTAACCACGAGAACATCACAAGCAAAAAAGTCCGCTGGGTCTTGGGTTAGTTCTGGGGTGAGTTGCAGGTGATAGGCTTGCGCCCCAAGTTGGTTGATGGTGGCTTGTTTGGTGGCTCGAGTCGTTGAACCTTTCACCGTGTAGCCTGCTTGCACAAGGTTGTGAGCAAGCGGCATGCCGACCCACCCACAACCGAGAATACTAATAATCATGGTGCTAAGTTAGCTGGGAAACGTGGCAGAACGTTGGGTGATGGACTTGATAAAGTCGCGTTTTAGCGTAACGCCCAAGCCTGCGCCTTCGGGGATGTGCTGGATGCCGTCAATGGCGTCTAAGACGGGTTCCACGATGTCTTCGGCGTAGTAGCGAGAAGCACTTGAGGTGTCACCGGGAAGCTTAAAGTTTTCTAAGCTGCTGAGGTGCAAGTTGTGCGCTCTGCCCACGCCGAGTTCCAACATGCCACCGCACCAGACTGGAAAGGCAAAACTGAGGGCAACATCGTGAATGCGCCGCGACATCACATGGCCTCGGCTGCGCCCCATCTTGATGTTGATGACCCGACCTGAACCCATTTCTAAGCCTTTGCGGGCGTCTTCGGGAGAGTGAATAGACTCATCCAAGCAGATGGGTGTCGCCAGCATGGCTTGTAATTTGGCGTGGTCAATCAAATCGTCATACGCCAAGGGTTGTTCGATGTAATCAAGCCCCAGTTCGTCGAGTTGTTGAAAGACTCTGGCATCTGTAAGCGTGTAAGCACTGTTGGCGTCTACCGTCAGGGGCATATCTGGTAACGCCTCACGGACGGCTCGGATAGGTTTTACGTCCCAACCGGGTTTAATTTTGAACTTGAGGCGTTTGTAGGCTTGTTCGGCGTGTTGTTGCGCCATTTCGACCGTTTTTTCCACGCTAGCTTGAATGCCAATTGATGCGCCCACGGGAATTTCTGTGCTGACGCCACCGAGCAGTTGCCACAAAGGCAAGTTAGCAGCTTTAGCTTGGGCGTCCCAGAGGGCACTTTCAAGTGCTGCAACCGCCATGTTGTGCCCGCGAATGCCTTTGAGGGTTTGCAGCAGCTGGGCGGGGGTAGCAAAGTCTTTGCCGATGATTCTGGGGATGATGTAGTGCTCGAGGGCGTGCCAAGTCGTGCCAGCAGTTTCGTAGCTGTAACCTGGCCAGTTGCCAGCAGTGGTTTCGCCATAACCTTCGACCCCGTCGCTATGAACGATGACGAGGATTTTGTGGAAGGTTTGCTCTACGCCAAAACTGGTCTCGAAGCGGAAGTTGAGGGTGGCCTCGAGTTGATGCATGTCAATACGTTCGATTTTCATGCCCTGTTATACCGCACCCAAGGGGCTGTCTCTGATGTGTGTTGAGATGGATGTGTATTGAGATGCGTGCTGGTGGCATTCGCTGAAGCGTGTGAGACAGCTAAAAAATGAACAAACATTCATCGTCTGCTGGCTTGCACAAACACTGTAGTCAGTCACGGTGTTGTCATAACCCGAAAAGTGCAATGTTAAAGCGTCTCGTTGGCGTATTTGATGCCTGTGTTGTGTTGATGTTTACGCTGGGCGTCATCGCCTTCATAATGTCGCTAGTGTTGTCGTAAATGCTGTAAGAAAGGGATTACCATGTCAAAAAAGCAAGCGCAAGATATCTTGAAGTCACTGAGTCGCCGTCAACTGCTCAAAAGTGCTGGCCTCGGGGCGGCTGCGGTGGCATTGAGTCAGTATGTGCCTGTTGCCCGTGCTCAAGACGCGGACACCCCAGCCCTACCCATTGCCCTAAAACGCCTTACCTTGGGTGATGCTAGCCTCACGCTCATTCAAGAAGCCGCGCTGCAATTGCCATCGGCAGCATTTGGGGGCGGCGCACCCGAAGGGGCAGTGGCCGAATTACTCGCCGAAAACAATTTGCCGACCGAAACGGTGGACGCGTCGGTCAATATCATCATGTTTGATAATGGCAGCGACAAAGTGTTGTTTGATACGGGCACCGGGCAAACGTTACTGCCTGCGCTTGAAGCCATTGGTGTGCCAGCTACCGACATCACTGCGGTGGTTTTTTCGCACTTTCATGGAGATCATGTGGGTGGCGCGTCGTTTGATGGGGTGCTTGCTTACCCGAACGCCATGTACTACTTTCCGGAAGCCGAGTGGGACTTTATTCAAGGGGCAAGCGACAACCAAGGGGCGCAAAACGCGATTAGCAAGTTGCAACCGGCTGAAGACGTGGGGCAACTCGAGCTATTTAGTGCAGGCGAAGTTATCAGTGGCGTAGAGGCCATTGCTGCTTTTGGTCACACCCCGGGTCATCACATCTTTGATATCACCTCGGGTGACGAAGCCCTTACCTACATGGCAGACACCGCCAACAATTACCTAGCGGCGCTCAGTCATCCTGAGTGGTCGTTTAGTTTCGATAGTGACCCCGCCCAAGCGACCGCGACCCGCCGCGAACAGTACGGGCGCATCGCCGACGAACAGCGCCGCTTTTTGGCGTATCACTTCCCGTTTCCGGGGGTGGGTTACATCGACCGCGACGGTGAAGGGTTTAACTACTTTCCCGCGTAACCATTTTGTGTAAATATTTGGCGTCAACATGTATGGCTCGAGCAGAGGGGGTTGCCTCTCTGTTTTTTTTATGGCTGTTTTTTTATGGCTGGGCTT
>CAZKAZ010000020.1:64839-70908 GCA_964550765.1 uncultured bacterium
GACGAGGTGATCTGATGCCAGCCTAATCAGGCGTTGCCCACGGGTGCACGGTGATGGGGTGATGGCTGCTGTAACTGGGTAGGTTGCCAAATTGAATCTCTAAGCGAGTGTGCCAGGTGATGCTGTGATGTTCTGAGCCAAAACTGGCAAAAGCATCTTCAGGAAAGCGGAAGCGCTCGAGCACTTTGGTGGTTTTACCACTCACGAGGTCAACGACGTTGTTGTGCTCGAGCACCCGACTGTACACACAGCGTCTTTTTTGTTGGCTGCTGCTGCGGGTTTGTTCAAAGGCTTCGACAATCATGCGGGTGTCTAGCCGTTGGCGTGGGCTACTAAAACGTGGTGCTAGCGTCAGCACGATGTCAAACGGTTGCGCGGGCACGGCGATGGGTGGTGTGTCTACCTGCATGTGCTGATACAGGCGCTTAGCCCTCAAAGCATTGACAAACGTTCGGATGGTCACAATCAAATAGACCGTCACTACAACCGTCGCAGGTACGCTCAGGTAGTCCGCGAGGCGGCGCGGGAAGTCAGCAGGCAAAGGCAGCATGTAACTGGCCAACGCCACAAGCGCTAACACACCCAACAACACAAAACCAATATTGGCCGCTAGCGAGGGCAACGCGACGCGGGGCGTCGGGGTGATGGTGGTTTGCGTGCCTAGGTCAACCGTATCCGCACTGCCTGGCGTGATAATAAACGTGCGTTCGACCTTGAGGGGGCTGTCATCGCTGTAGAGGCGCGCCCGCAACTTCCAGTCGATGGTGAATTGGTTGCTGCGGTAGCTGACCGGGCCAGGCGGGGCTGAAAAATAAAATGGCAACCAATAGGTCTCTCGAGGTTCTAAGATGACGGCTTCGCGGCCTTCGTCGATGGCGGTGCGTGTAAGCGTGGGGCTGTTGCTACTTGCATCAGCAGTGTTATCGGTAGCGTTATTGACCGCATTGTTGTTGACCGTATTGTTGTTGACTGTGTTGTTATCAGGGTGGTCAGTCGTGCTGCTGGTGTCTGTTGCGCGCCTGTTAGGACGCGGCGGGCTGCTGCTGAGGTTGTTCTCGAGGGTATCCAAGCTAATGGGGACTTTGTGGATGTTGCCTCGGTCGCCTAAGCCTGAACCGCTTGCTTGCCACCAATACTCGAGCACCACCCCCAAACAGGGCGTCGGCTCGCTCACCAATATGCTGATTTGCCCGCTGACCATGCCACCAGCCGCGTAGTCGCGTTTAGGATTATCAAACTGAATGTCTAAAACCGACATGCTTACCTCACTTGCTGGTGTGTGGAGTGTTGTGGTTCATCGTGACTAGGTAGGCTACCAGGTAGGCTCGAGCCACCACAGGGTGCGTGATGCGTCAAATCAGAATGCGTCAACAGGCGCGACATCTCAACCTTCGTTCAGGTCAACCCTCGTTCAAGTCAACCCTCGTTCAAGTTAACTCTCGTTCAAGTGAGGCATCCTCAGACATGTTAGCAGATGGACAATCGTTATTAACGTGGGGTTTTTGCTGACCGTGCGACCCAGTGACCAACCTGATGAAGTGACTAACCTGATGATAGGTTCGATGCGATTGGTGTATGTCAGCCATCTTGTCAACCTATCTGCTTTTTGCTCGTGTTTAGATGTCAAAGTTTTGATATAACTGATTTAGTGTAACTTTGCTGTGTTGAAGCCACGTTTGCTTCGTCTGTTTCGTGTTGGTGTTTGGCTCGAGCCACAGCAATCATCGTCATTGTTTTTACTGTATAGCAGTCGTCAACGCAATCAGGACACCTAGGAGATGGTTTTTTCTTGAGTAGGCATCAAGATACACGTGATGGTCATTAAGTGTTTATGGGTTCACGTGATGATGACTATAAATTCGCTGTCAAGACGTTGCGTATATTCGTGCTCAGAAACCAACGCAGAATGAGCGCAGTGCTTTGACCAGTGCTTTGACCCGTGTTTTGACCCGTGTTTTGACCAGTGCTTTGACCCGTGTTTTGACCTGTTGCCAGGTTGCTCAGTATTGACCGAAACAGGCGTGATGATATGTGATGCTACGTTGGCGATGATGGTTACTCAGGACGGCAGGCGCTCACCCACACCCGCAACGCGTCAGCTTCGGGCAGGCCACCTGCCGGAAAAGCACGCACGCACACATCCACGAACCCAGCTTCTGCCAGTAATTGCGCCACTTCAGTGGGTTCGTAGGCGCGTTCAACGTGCACTTCTGTAAATGCCAAGTCACCCCGTTCGCAGTAGGCGTGCACCGTTGCCAAGCGGGTGTCTTCGTCAAAGTGATGCTCCCAGTGGTAATACACCTCGCCTGCGTAGCCTTCGGCGTTGCCGAGTTCCCACAAGTCGCGTAGTCCGGCGCTGGTGTTGATGTCAAACACAAATAGCCCCCCTGGGCGCAACGCCTGCCAGACGTTTTTGGCTGTGCATACGAAGTCTTGAGGGTCAGTGAGGTTATTCAAAGAATCAAACATCGACACCGCCAAGTCCACAGGTTTTGTCAAGTGAAAATCACGAAAGTCGGCTTCGATAAAGGTGATAGGCGGCAATTTACTGCGCGCTATGGCTAACATCTCAGGCGAGCGGTCTAAGCCGATGACCTCATAACCAAGGCTGAAAAAGGGGATGCTCGAGTTACCCGTGCCACAACCTAAGTCCAGTATGCGTTCACCTTGCCATGCTCGAGCAGCGGCATGTTGCAAGACAAACGCGCCCCATGCTTCGTAGTCAATATCGTGCATAATCGCGTCGTAAACATGGGCAATCAGGCTAAACGGTGCAGTCATCGCCTTTGAGTATAGCTGAGTATGGTGTAAGCGTGTCGCCTGACTTGACCCTCATGAGGCGGCCTCGAGGGGGTTGCGTCTGTCAGTGTTGTTGCTAGAACTTTTGGTTTGGGACTTTTGGTTAAGGGTGTATGTGTCAAGCGTAGGTTTGTTGTGCAAAAACCTAAGTATTTTAATAGAGAGACTTTTGTGTAAGAATCAGCAATGCTAGTGCGCACTGGGCAAAATATGATACAAAAAAGCCTATGTCGAGAATCGTGTTGGGAAATAGCGGTAGTGCTTTGGCACTGCAGCAAACGCGCACTGTGCTTTCTGAACTTACTGACGAATGGCCGGACTTAAACATCACCCAAAGAACCATTCGTGGTGCCTCTTCGCCACAAGAAGTTCTCGACGCATTGCTCGCTGAAAAAATGAGTATTGCGGTGCTTGGTGCTGACGATTTACCCCGAACCTTACCCGATGAAATGAGTATAGCCGCTGTCACCAAGCGGCTCGAGCCACGCACGGCTTTGGTCAGTAAAGGGCAAAAAAGCCTTGCTGACTTGGCTTCTGGTGCTGTTGTTGGCGTCAGCAGTCACCGCGATCGCACCTTTATGTTGGCGCATTACAAGCATCTTGACGTACAAGTGTTTGAAGGTGGGTTTGACGAACACTTCAACCGCATCAGTACGGGAGAACTCGCGGCGTTGGTCTTGCCAGCTGCGACGTTGATTCGTTTGGGACACCGCCAGCACATTGAAGTGCTCCTTGATGTGGATGTGTTTACCCCTCGAGTGGGGCAAGGATCACTGGTGCTGCTCGTGCGCAGTGACGACGACGTGGGGTTTGATACCGCCTACACCTTGCAGCACCGCCCTAGTTTTGACCGTCTGCGGGCAGAACGCAGTTTTGCGAGCGTGTTTGATGATGCTTATGCGGTAGGCGCACTGGCAACCGTTAGCCCCGATGGTGAACTGAGTTTGTTTGGGGCAGTAGCCAGCGAGGAAAACGACCTGCTGATTCAAGCGGAAATCTCTGGTGAAGCTCGAGAAGCCTCAGACCTAGGTAAAGAACTGGCACAAGATGTGTTGAGTCAACTGAGTCCCACGCGTTAGCCACCCTGAAGTTAGCCACCCTGAAGTTAGCCACCCTGAAGTTAGTAGCTTGGGGACAAGCATGGACTTCTTGCGAAAGTATCAACCGAACGATGAAATAGTCCTTTGCTATCAACGACATATTGATTTTTGCAAGAAGTCTCATATGAATATGACTTTCAACTAAGCACTTCAAAAAGTTCTACAGGTTTTCTTCCGTTTCCGCCTGTATCCCTAGCTTTGCCTACCCGCTCTGCACAAATTAATCCCGCGAATCAATTGGAATGGGTATGAGATGTCAAGTGATTGACGGCATGTGTCTGGCTGCTTGCGTATGATGGGCTTATGAAGCAATACCCCCCCCTGATACTCTGGGTTATGTTGATATTGACCTTTTTTGTGTCTGTGACGCATGCCCAAGGTGTCGGTACGACCGCGCCTGCGTTTCGTTTAGTGGACGCGTTTGACCAGCCTATCGCTTTGGCTGACACAACAGGTGAACCCGTGGTGCTTAATGTCTGGGCGACGTGGTGTCCGCCGTGTCGGGCAGAATTGCCCCTGTTTGAACAAGCCCAAGCCACCCTCGCAGGTGAGGTGACGTTTTTGCTCCTCAATAACAACGAACGCGCCGAGGCTGCGGCGCAGTTTTTGACCGAAGAAGGTATCACCTTGCTAGCAGCGTTTGAACCGACAAGGGCACAACGCAACCAATTTGACCTTGACACCACCCGTGACGTGGTGCGTGATTACCGTGTGCGCGGCATGCCGACGACGTTTTTTATTGACGCTGATGGCATCATTCAAGCCGTTAAGGTTGGTGAAGTGAGGCAAGCAGAACTGACCGAATTGCTAGCGACGATTGGCGTGATGTGGCCACAAGATAGTGCAGTGACCTCTCAACATGCTGCAAATGACAATGCTAACGTTGCTGACAGTGACAGCAGCAACACCATAGGTGACAGCGTAACGGACAGCGTAATGTCAATAAACACGCCGCAAATGACGGTGTTGGGGGCAGTTCACGGGCGTATCTCGAGCCAATCGAGCCAAACCCAGCCACTGAATTGCGGTGACCACTGCCCAACGCAACCGGTAAGAGAGGATGCACAATGAACGATATGGCGAACGACATGACGAAAGATATAGCGACGCTCGAGCCAACGAGCAAACGCCCTTTTGGCATTAGCAAAACCCGTTGGCACATCACCTTGCACAGTGTGGCGTTTTTGTTGGGTTTAAGTGCAGTATTCGTGGCGCTCGGCTTCAGTGCGGGCGCAGTGAGCACCTTTTTGTTTGACTACGGCAACGCTGTGCGGGTCATGGCGGGGGGCTTTCTCATTTTCATGGGTTTGGTCATGCTCAAACTTATCCCGGTTGACTTTTTTCAGCGTGATTTGCGGGTGCACATGGCCCAAAAACCCACGGGTTTTGTCGGTTCTGCCGTGGTCGGCGTGGCGTTTGGTGCCGGCTGGACGCCTTGCATTGGCCCAGTGTTGGGAGGCATTTTGGCGCTTGCGAGCACCACCGGACAAGCGGGTCAGGGTGCACTGTTACTGTCAGCGTATTCACTGGGGTTTGCGGTGCCCTTTTTGCTGGCCGCGCAAACGCTCACCCGTTGGCGCAAACTCAACCGCTACACCCACATTATCGAACGCGTCGGTGGGGTGTTACTCATCCTCGTAGGTATCGTTTTATTGAGCAACTGGTTGAGCTATTTGGCACCGTATTTGGCCAGTATGGGTAGCCTCGAGGGCATCCTTGGTGACGCCCGCCCTAACTTGTTCATTGCTTTCGTTGCAGGGGCGCTGTCGTTTTTATCGCCATGCGTGCTGCCAATTCTCCCGTCGTTTTTGGCGTATCTCACAGGTCTCAATGCCGAACAATTGACCCAACCGAGTCAGGCTTAAAAGCCTACAAAGGCCGCATTTCCCTCACAACATCTCCGATATGACCAGTCGCGTTGCATACACTTGACATTAACTGCATATCGGGGTATTCTATAATTATCAAACGAAAAACGCAGGCGCTTTCAAAAGCGTCTTTTTTTATTGCCTTTTTAGGGCTGGCTCGTGCTGCTTGTGGGTCATGGTCATGGTGCATTTTGCAATTGTCAGCAACGCACTTAATGTTAGCAACGTACCAAGCCGACGTACCTACTCATACGGATTCCAACTAAACACTGCTTAAAGTCCTGCGGACTTTCTTTCGTTCC
>CAZKAZ010000021.1:0-440 GCA_964550765.1 uncultured bacterium
CACTGCCATACCCCCCCCTCGAGCCAGTACTGCTCTCGCTGCTTGGCGCATGGCCGCAGCTGACTTACCGAGTACGAACACATTGTGACTGTCGTGGGCAAAGGTACTGGCATATGCACCCTTGCTCAGACCCAAACCAGCTACCAGCGTGAGTGCCCCGCGCTCAGGTAGTGGGTGTTGTAAGGTATCGCGGGCAATCACCACCCCCATCACGATGTCATCAGCTTGGGGGACACCATCTTTTAAGGTAATGTCGCGGGTTTCAAGCGTGGTGAAGGTGTTGGAGTCATTGACCCGAATGACGTTAGCACGCACCTGTGGCTCGTCGGAGAGGCGAAAAAAGTCACTTGGTAAGTCGGTATTGACAAACGATGTCGTGGTCAACGCAGGACGCTGAGGCGTCGCGGGTAGGTCGACGGTAAGTTCGCCCCGTTCGGCCA
>CAZKAZ010000021.1:474-69755 GCA_964550765.1 uncultured bacterium
CTTCGATGCTTTTGTAGAACAGGCCAACGGACTGCCTGGCACAATCGCCCCAACATGACGCAAACCCAAGTAGCTCGCTGGCCGCAAGGTCGCTGAGGCAAGGGCGTCGAGTGGCTTCCAACCGAGGCTCGTGGCAATATCTAGAATGCGGCTCATGTGACCATGTCGCAAGCGGTTGGGCATAACATCGTCGGTAATGAGTAGCACCCGACTGCGCTCAGGTAAGTTCATGACGGTGTCGATGACATCGGCAGTGAGGGATTTTTCTTGTAACATCACGTACAAACCCTTGCGCAGTTGTTCGGTGAGCTTAGCTGGGGTCATCAGGTTGTGGTTAGAACGCATACCTTGGGCGATGTAGTGCGACAAATCACGCCCAGTAAGTGAGGGAACGTGTCCCTCGAGGCTCAAAGCGGCGTCTTTGCCCGCTTGCAAGATGGCGAGCCGCTGCTTGTCACCTTCGATGACGCCGTGATAGTCCATCATCTCACCCAAGGCGAGCACGCCGGGTTCTTTAGCCAGGGCGAGAACATCGGCTGGCTCGAGCTTGGCGTTGGGGGTTTCGATGTGTTCAGCGGTAGCAGGTACGCAGCTCGAGATAGCCGAAAAAATCCGCAGGTGCACCCCTTGACTGGCCTCAATCATCCAACGGATACCATCAGCACCAAGCACATTAGCGACCTCGTGGGGGTCTTGTAAGATAGTAGTCGTACCCCACGGCAAAACAGCCTCCGCAAAACGCCTTGGCGTCAGCAAACTGCTCTCGATGTGCATATGCGTGTCGATGAGTCCCGGACGCACCGTTTTGCCGCCCGCATCAAGGTGCGTTTTGGCGCTCACGTCATCAGGCACATCACCCGCTTCAACCTCAAAAAAACGTCCCTCTTTGACGCTCAACCAACCGCGATAGGTTTGTTGGGTAATCACATCAGCAATCATGACGTTGGTGATAAGAAGGTCGACCATCAACGTTCCTCTCGAGCCGCGTGCAAGTCATCAACCGCTGCCAAGGCAATATCGATAATGGTGGCTTCGACCTCACGGTAAAGGCGTTCTTTTTCGGCTTGGTTGGGTTGTTCAGAAAGCCAGATGTTGGAATCTGTCCCGAGAATGGCACCTACTTTGACCTTGATGAGTGACCCCACCACAAATATAGTGGCACACTCTTGTTCGGCGGCGACAATGCCCGCGTCTGTGAGCAACTGATTGAGTGATTTGTCGCGGCGATAAAACGCATCACGGGTGTAGACGATACCCGTATAAGGCGGATGCCCCAACCGCTCAGCCGCAGCAACAAGGGCATTGGTAACCGACAAGTCAGCCACTGCTGGAAAAGGCGCGGGCAGGTAGTCGTGGGATGTGCCTTCCCCCCGATAAGCAGCCGTGGCTACCACCACAGAACCAATGGGCATATCCGGCTGCCGCCCGCCGGAAGACCCCACCCGAATGAAATGAGTAGCACCCACCCTTGCCAACTCTTCAACGGCAATCGACGCCGAAGGCCCGCCAATCCCCGTGGAGCACACCGCTACTGGCGAACCCGCAGGGGTTTTACCGCTGTAAATAACATATTCACGGTTTTTGGCAACTAACGTACTATCCACAAATTTGGCAGCAATGCGTTCAGCCCGTCCCGGATCGCCCGGAATGAGCACATAAGGAGCAACATCGCCGGGGCGACAACGAATGTGTCTTTGTACCCTAGCTTGCGTATCAGCGGGCATAAGCAATACACCTTTCTTTGGGTAAACACACCGTAACGTTGGCGTGTTCTGAGATGGGGGCATCGTCGCTGGCAACTGACACGGCAAATTCACCCAACGGGGTTTTGACTAAGTAATTGACGTCTTCACCTTGGAAGGTGCGTAGTAGCACTTGCCCTGGAATGGCGAGGGTGTCTTCGGGGATGGTTTCAGTGTCAGTCGTTGGGTCAGCAACTAGTGAGGCTGCAGTAGGGCGAAAGGCCACGACGACATCAGCGCCTGCTTTTACGTCGCGCCCTATGCGGGTGTGACCTCTACCCTGGGGCGTGTCAACATAAGCAGTATTGTGTTTGATGTTTGCTACTCGAGCAGGAAACTGATTAGAAAAACCCATAAACTGCGCCACAAAGAGCGTTTCGGGTTGCTGATACACCGCTTCCGGTGCGCCGAGTTGTTCGATGTTGCCTGCGTTCATGACCACAATACGGTCAGATAAGGCCAAGGCTTCTTCTTGGTCGTGCGTGACATACACCGACGTCACCCCTAAGCGTTTTTGCACCCGCCGTAATTGGGTGCGCAGTTCAATGCGCAGTTTGGCGTCTAGATTGGAAAGGGGTTCGTCGAGTAGCAAGAGTTGCGGTTCGATGACAACCGCTCGAGCCATCGCTACCCGCTGCTGTTGCCCGCCGGAAAGTTGTCCTGGCAGTCTTGTCTCAAAGCCAGATAGTCCCACCATCTCCAGAGCTTCCGCTACGCGGCGGCGCAATTCGCTATTGTTCACCCGCCGGAGCCGCAAGCCAAAAGCAACATTTTCAAACACTGACAGGTGCGGAAACAGGGCATAACTCTGAAACACTACCCCGATGTTGCGCTTGTTAGCAGGCGTTGCCGTGTAGTCACTGCCGGCAATCGTAAGTGACCCGCGCACGAGGTGCACAAAGCCAGCAATACCGCGCAAGGTGGTGGTTTTGCCGCAACCGCTCGGTCCCAAAAAAGATACCAGTTCGCCTTCTTGAATCGATAAGTTAAGCCCGTCAACGATGAGGGTGTCTTTTTGATAGCCAATGGCTACGTCATGTAAGTCTAAAAACGCCATTTGTTCCTCATTTGAATGCTCGAGAAATGCCCAAAAGCCGCTCGGTTATAAACACTACCAAGGTCGAAAAGATAATGAGTAATGTAGACAGTGCCGCAATCGAGGGGTCAAAGTTGTATTCCATGTACAAAAGCATCTGAATGGGTAGGGTGGCCACGCCGATACCGGTTAAAAACAACGACACCGGTACGTTATTGAACGACAAGATAAACGCCAACACAAAACTAGTAAGCACCCCGTCGCGAATATTAGGCATAACAATCTTAAAAAACGTGCCCAAGCGCGACGCCCCTAAACTGATAGCCGCTTGTTCGATGTCGTAGGGTAAATTGCTGAGGCTCGCCAGGGTGATGCGCACTGTGTAGGGAATCAGCAAGGTGGTGTGTCCCAAGATGAGGCTAGGGCGCAGCGGCAAGTCCGTCACGACGATGAGATAGCGCAAAAGCGCCAAACCCAACACCAACTCGGGCACAATAACCGGCAACGTGGCGACGACTTGAATGATGCGTTTGCCAGTAAAGGTGTAGCGCGAAGTAGCGTATGCCAGGGGCACACCCAACAGCAGTGACAACAAGGTAGACGCGACGGCAACGTGCACACTCAGATAAAACCCACGCACAAACATGCGTTGGTCAAGTACCTCAGCAAACCAAGTGAGGGTGAAACCCTGAGGCGGAAAGCGCAAGGAGGCGTTATCGCCAAATGAAGCAATGAGGATTATCAAAAAGGGTGCCAACAAAAACACCATCAGCAAGGCGAGGATGGCTCGAGGAAAACGGGCTTCTTTCACGCTAAACCCGCATTCATGCTAAACCTAACGTTCATGCCAACCCCACGTTCATGTTAACCCCACAGGCGAACGAAACAAGCCAAACACCCGCCGAATAATCGCCATCGCCAGCAGGGTGGTTACAAACATCACCACCGCTACCACCGTTGCCCCTGACCAATCGAGCATGGTGGACGCCCGCTGATGCAGTAACGTGCTGAGCATGAGCCGGCGGCTTCCCCCCAAGATAGCCGGGGTAACATAGGCCGTTACGCAGCCTGTAAACACCAACGTTGCACCGATGGTTAACCCTTCGATAGTTAGGGGAATAAGCACCCGCACAAAAATCTGCGCTTGTGACGCGCCCAAACTTTGGGCAGCCGGGACAACATCGTTGGGAATATTCTCAAACGCACTGATGAGCGGTAACATCATCAACGGAATAAACAGATGCAAAAGCCCTACAATCATCGCCCCTTCGGTATACAGAAGGCGCACGCTGTTTGCACCTAAAGCAGTAACTAGGTTGTTGATAAGCCCTTCGCGCCCAAGAATGACCAACCACGAAAAGGTGCGAGCAACAGGGTTCGTCATAAGTGGCAAAATCACCAGGGCAATAAGCACCACGCGCCAACGCATAGCGGTGCGACTGATGGCGTAAGCGGCTGGATAACCTAGGGCAATGGCGGCTAAGGTGACGATGCTGGCGATTCTGACGGTACGCACGTACGCCCGCTGTGAGGCGCTGCTCGAGAGAAAGTCACTGTAAGAAGCCAAGGTAAAGTTACCGCCTGCAAAAAAACTGCTGACAAAAAGTAAGCTGAGCGGTAGCACAAACGCCAGTACCAGCACGATAACGGCTGGCATGACGAGCGCCCACGCCCAGCGAGGCATGGTGGTGTTCACAGGTGACTAGCGGGCGATTTCTTCATTCCAGCGTTCGATCCAGTCGCTTTCGACATCGAGCAGGTAGTTGTAATCGAGGAAGATGAGGTTGTCGATTTCCCCTTCGCCGTACGTGAGCTGTTCGGCAAGCTCGGCAGGCACGTCAACATCACTGCGCACAGGCGAATCGACAAGATCTAGGGCTAGGGCAGTTTGTACGTCTTGACTCAAACGGTGGTTGATATAATCATAGGCACTATCGGTATTAGGCGCACCACTGATGATCGAAATGGTGTTTACAAACCCAACTGAGCCTTCTTCTGGGGCAACCCATGCTAAGGGCAAATCAGTATCGAGCAACTGGCCCCAAGCAAAGCGCAACACGGGGGCTGCCCACACTTCGCCCTGTTGAAAGAGTGACACCAATTCTGAAGAACGAGCATAAAACGTCACCACATCATCAGACAGTTCTGCGAGTTGTTCGAAACCTACATCAGGGTTTTGGGCGTCGCCACCCCACGCACGGCTCGCCATAATGATGGTAGCTAACCCTTGTGTCGTTGTGACATTGGGCAAACTGACCCGACCAGCGAGGTCATCGCGCCACAGGTCTTGCCATGAGGTAATGGGTTCATCCACCATGTCGGTGCGGTACACGATGCCATACGAGTAAACCGTAAAACCCACCCCGTAGTTGCCCCCTAAAGGGTCTTGCGCCCAGTCATAAAGGGCGTCGTAGTTTGCAAGGCGCGAGGTGTCAATAGGTTCAAGAAGTCCTTCACGCTGAGCACGAATGGCAAACGTTGGTGCCAATTCGACGACAGAAATTTCTGGGTTGTCGCTGCGCAACTGCAAACGGGTGAGCCTATCGGCGTTGTTACCTAAGTCGTAGAGAATCTCGGTTTCAAACTGTTCAACGAAGGTGTCGGTGATGTGTTCGTTGATGAGATCCATATTGAAACCCCAGGTCGACACAGCTACTTGCGCCAAGGTCGTTGCGCCTATGCTTATGAGACAAATCGCCAACATTAACTTCGTAAGCTTGGCTAGCTTTTGCATAAATATTCTCCTTTACAAGGTAAGTCACACAGAGTGTGTATAACTAGCTTAACCCACATTCACATACAACACACCCTGCATTCGGCGTTCTCCTGTAGCAGATGGCTTTTTGGGAGACTAGGTGCGTTCAGGCGGAGAAACATATTGTATAAGATTTCAAGTAGATGCAGTCATTAGATGTGTTGGCATTGCATCACCAAGCTGATTTATTCATTAAATCTATCATTGCTCCTTGTGTCTAAGACAACATCATCACCTCGAGCACGAAACGCCTTTATTCGATATCTAGCTTGGCCTAGCAATACGGATTTCAACTAAACACCACTTAAAGTCCTAGAGACTTTGTTCTGTTCCTACCTGCATCCGCAGCTTTTCCTACGCACTCTGCTCGGATTGATTCCGCGAATCAATTGGAATAGGCGTGAAACGTCAAACTCAGGTATTTTTATATTTATTTTTTATATGAGTTTACTTTTTTATAAACGTCACATCAGCGTCACATTGCGTTCAACTGTGTGGATGTCAATCATGAGCATGTCACATCAAGGGCAAACTGACATGTTGCCCTTTAATGTTGCCCTGAGCGGTTGAGATGCAGACACTGATGGCGCTTATACGAGTACTAACGAACCCACATCAGATATCTTGAGCAGAAACAACACATTAACGAGAAACAGCACAAGGCGTGATGAGGTACACTTATCTCAAACACAAACGACGCTCAAACACAAACGACTAGGGCAAACGCCCGGCTGAAAGGAACGCCATGAAACTGGCTTACCTCCACTATCAAGGTTACAACCAGTGGGTCGCCGAACAAGACGGTCACTGGTGCGAACTCCATCAATCCCTAACAGGTCTTTTGCACGCCAGCGATTTTGAACTTGCTTTGCGTCAATCGGTGGGTGATGTGCTGATTGCCGTGAATGACGTGTCCGATGACATCGACGCCGACGTGCACTACCTAGCACCGATTGACCAACAAGAAGCGTGGGCATCAGGGGTGACGTATACGCGCTCGAGAGACGCCCGCACCCGCGAATCACAGGGTCAAGAACTCTACAACCGCGTGTACGACGCCGAACGTCCTGAGTTATTCTTGAAGGCACTCGCCTCGCGCACCGTCGGTCACGGGGATGATATTGGCATTCGCGAAGACGCCACTTGGAACGTACCCGAACCCGAGTTGACCTTACTACTCAATGCTCAGGGAAAAATCGTCGGTTACACCATCGGCAACGACATGTCATCACGCGATATCGAAGGCGCAAACCCCCTTTACTTGCCGCAAGCCAAAGTCTTTGACCGTTGTTTGGGACTTGGCCCGGTGATCGTATCGGCAAACGACATCAGTGATCCGCTTGCGTTAGATATTCATTTGCAGGTTGAACGCGGCGGCGAAACGGTGGTGTCTGATAGTGTCTCGACGAGCCGCTTGCACCGCAGTTTGGAAACCTTAGCCAGTTATCTCTTTCGCAGTAACCGCTTTCCGCATGGGGCGTTTTTGCTAACCGGCACAGGTATCGTCCCCGACGACAACTTCACACTAGAAGCAGGGGATGTCGTCAGCATCCGTATCGAACACATCGGCACGCTTACAAACAAGGTGGTGAGGGTATGATTCCTACCCGCAAACTCGGTAACACAGACGCCATCCTCAGCCAGTACGGCCTTGGCGGTGCACCCTTAGGCAGTCTCTATCAAAAACTTAGTAACGCGCAAGCGCAAGCGTGTTTGCAAGCCGCTTGGGACGGCGGTATTCGCTATTTTGACACCGCACCCTTGTATGGTCACGGCAAAGGTGAAAGGCGCATGGGACGTTTTTTGGAAGAACACCCTCGAGACCACTTTGTGGTGTCTAGCAAAGCGGGTAGGTTATTACAAAAACCCAAAGACGTGCGCGACAGTTACGCGCCAGTGTGGGCAGACCCGTCGCCGTTTGAAGCCTATTTTGACTTTAGCTACGACGGCATTATGCGTTCTTATGAAGACAGCCTGCAACGCCTCGGCTTAAACCAAATCGACATGTTGATTATTCACGACCTTGACATGGGCTATCAAAAGACCGATGCCCGGCTGCGAGCGCACTTTGGCATGTTGGTCTCGAGCGGCTACCGTGCTTTTGACGAACTCAAGCGAGCCGGCGACATCAAAGCCATTGGCGCAGGCGTCAACGAAATTCCCATGCTGCCCTACTTTTTGGACTACGTACCGCTGGATTTTTTCTTAGTAGCAGGCCGCTACACCCTGCTAGAACAAGACGTGCTCGACGAAGCCTTCCCCCAGTGCGAACGCCAAGGCGTAGGCGTGATTGTCGGAGGAGCGTTCAATTCCGGCGTGCTGGCAACGGGTGCCAACCCAGATGCCAAATTTGATTACGTTAAAGCTCCCGAAGCAGTCTTAGAAAAAGTGCGGCAAATTTACCGAGTAGCAGAAACCTTTGGCGTCTCCCCCATCGCGGCGGCGTTGCAATTTCCTCTTGCACACCCACTTGTTGCCAGCGTCATTCCTGGGGCAGTCAGCGCAGAAGAGATTACGGCAAACCTCGAGCACACCAAAGCCACCATCCCCGCGGGGTTTTGGCAAGCCCTCAAAGAAGAAGGTCTAATGCGCTCTGACGCACCTACCCCAAGTTGATGCAGCATGGCAGAATTTGTAGAGGATTTAGTGAGGCGGCTCGAGCCACTCGGTCACGTGCACAGTAGAGCCATGTTCGGCGGTCACGGTGTCTTCAAAGATGACGTGATGTTTGCCCTCATTGCCGATGAGGTGGTCTATTTCAAAGTGGACGCTACGAGCAAAGCTGACTTTGCAGCCGCAGGCGGTGCGCCTTTTGTGTATGTTAAAAACGGTCAACCCATGACCATGTCTTACTGGCGCGTGTCTGAACCTTGCCCGATAGATGATGCTGACTTGTTACGTTGGGCGCACGTTGCCCATCAAGCGGCAGAACGGCAAAAACGCAAACGCAAAACATGACCACACAGAACACGACAACACAGGACACGACAACACAGGGCACGACAATATGACGATGATTGCCAGCGACTTAGAAGGCACGCTCACCACCGGACGCACCTGGCAAGCCTTGGCGGATTATCTTGCCAAACACGGGGCTAAATACGGGGGTGCGTGGCGTTATCGGCGCAATTTTTGGTGGCGGTATCCTATTGTGGCAGCCACCAAAGTGCCCCCCATAGGCCAGCGGGTGGACGTGCCTGCTTTGCAGCGGCAGTGGATGATTGACTTGCTTATGCTGTTTGCGGGTGCAAGCAAAGCAGATTTTGCAGACATTGCCGCGTGGGTGGTTGAACATCACCTGTGGCCAAAACGCCGTGAGGATGTGCTAGAACACATAAGTAGCTATAGCGGGAAGCTCATTGTTGCCTCCGGGGCGTATCAACCTGTGGTGCAAGCGTTTGCTGATAGGTTGGGCGCGGAGGCTATTGGTACGCCGCTCGAGCTAACCACCGTTTGCGGCGAGCGGTTTCTCACAGGCAAGACAGCCGGAGCAATCAACACCGCTGACGCCAAACAGCAACGGCTCGAGCAGCACTTGCAAGGTCGCGTTCTCGAGGTGGCTTTGGGGGATACGGGCGAAGACATCCCTATGCTGGCATGGAGTCACACCCCCGTCGCGGTGTATCCCGATAAAATACTGGCAACCAAAGCACAACAAGACGGTTGGCGGGTATTTCCTGAGCCTTAACCGAACGCACAATCAACACGAAAAACGAATAGTATTTCCATGATTGACGTCTACATCTTTGAACGCGCTTGATAGGTATCAAGGGGTGGCTGCCACATTATGACTGCCAATCCATAATCGGCGCTGTCACTTGAATCATGACCGCGAGGATAATCGGGATACGTAAGGCGTGGGCACGGAAAGCCGTCGCGACGGGGCATGTGTTTGGGGAGGTGCTCGAGTAGTATGGCACGTACGCAGGACATGCTGCCCTATGGCTAGGGCTGTGTGATACTAACTATCATGCATAAATCCACGTACAAAGTTACCAACATGGACTGTGCTGCCGAAGAGACACTCGTGCGCATGAAGCTCGAGCAAGTGCCTGCAGTACACAACACCCGTTTTGACCTTGCCGAGCGTCAGGTAACCGTCTACCACGACGCTGACCCAAATGATATTGAGCAGGTGATCGGCACGCTCGAGCTAGGGGTTCAGCACCTTACGACGACAGAAGCAGACGATGCCGCCCTAGACGAAGCCCCCGCCCAGCGCACGCTTTTGTGGACAGTGCTAGCAATTAATGCGGCGTTTTTTGTGATTGAAGCCACTACCGGGTTAATTTCTGGCTCGATGGCGCTCGTCGCTGACAGTTTGGACATGCTCGCCGATGCCTTGGTGTACGCGCTCAGTTTGGCCGCCGTCGGAGGCACGCTCATGCGCAAGCAAACCGTCGCCCGCTGGAGTGGCTATTTTCAGTTGACGCTAGCCGTACTTGGTTTTGGCGAGGTGTTGCGGCGGGTATTTGGTAGTGAGGCGCTCCCGGACTTTCAGGTGATGATTGTCGTGTCGGTGCTGGCGCTGATAGCGAATGCTGTCTGTCTTTATTTGCTGCAACGTTCCAAAAGCCAAGAAGTACACATGCGTGCCAGCATGATTTTTACCAGCAACGACATCGTGATTAACCTAGGGGTCATCGTTGCAGGGGTGCTGGTCAATGTACTTGGCTCGAGCGTGCCTGACCTGATCGTGGGGGCAATTGTGTTTGCCATCGTCAGCCGGGGGGCGTTTCGGATTCTCAAGCTCGCCAACTGACCAACTGACGGCTGTCACAGCAACAAATTAATGAGCGTGGGTGTAAAAGACATACGCGCAGGTACTCGAGCTATCGCGTTGCTACAAACACGTCATGTCTACAAACACGTCATGGAAGACAATCCGAAGGCAATAACGTACAAGACAGTATTCACCATAGACGACTACACTGCGTGAATTGGCTCGAGCTTTCAGGAGGTTGTCATGCCAAGTAGTGCGTTTTTTGTCACCAGTTTTGTCGTTATCCTCATGCCCGGTACTGGGGTGATGTATACCGTGTCTATCGGCTTATTACAGGGTTGGCGTGCCAGTATCGCTGCTGCTTTGGGGTGTACTGTGGGTATTGTGCCCCACCTACTTGCTGGCGTGCTCGGTGTGTCGGTGTTGCAACAGCAAGCGTTTTTGTTTCAGGGACTCAAGTTTGTTGGTGTGCTCTATTTGTTGTATTTGGCGTGGACATTGTGGCGGGATACCCACAAGCAAGCAGACGCGAGCGCACAAGAGCACGAGCGTGTTTTTCGTATTGCTTACCGAGCCATCCTCATCAATTTACTCAACCCCAAGTTGACGGTTTTCTTTTTGACCTTTTTGCCGCTCTTTATTGATGCTGAGCAAGCAGCCGTTCGTCAGGCGTTGCTACTGGGTGGGCTATTTATGTTGATGACGCTAGGCGTGTTTATCGCTTATGGGGTGCTAGCCAGTCGGGTGCAGCGATATGTCACTAGTACCCGTCACGTGATTTGGTTGCAGCGGACAGTGGCGCTGATCTTTGTTGTTTTAGCAGGGCAAGCGGCTTTAACGTGACGGGTATGAAGCCAAAGCCGCAACATCAGTCGCCCTCGAGCCACGTGTGGCGCTCACCTCACTTGGCCGACGTTGAGTTATTGCACGCTAAGGCGCAAACGCACGCGTTTCCTAAACACAGCCACGATGGTTATGCGTTTGGGGTGATTGAGCAAGGCGCACTGGGGTTTTATTATCGCGGTGAACAGGTCGTTGCCTCAGCGGGGGATATTAACTTGTGCGTACCGGATGAACCTCACACCGGGCAACCAGCAGCAGGCAGTTGGTCGTATCGGATGTTTTATGTGGGTGTTTCGCTGCTCGAGCAAGCCTACTGCGAACTAAGGGGTCAGTCAGGTGGGTTGCCGTTTTTTCAAGCGGGCAGGCTCGACGATCCCCTGATGGCAAAACGCTTGTGGCATCTGCACAAGACATGCGAACAACACGGCGTGTGCCTCGAGCAACAAACGGCATTACTTGTTAACCTGGTGCAGCTCATTTCCCGTCACGCAGATGTACCCGTGTCATCAGCGGAGGTCGCACAAGAACCAGTTGCCGTAGCGCGGGTCAAGGATTACCTCGAGCACCACTATGCCCATGACATTTCCCTCGATGAGCTTGCCCAAATTAGCCAACTCAGTCGCTACTACTTGGTGCGGGTCTTCAAAGCCCACACAGGCGTGCCACCCCATGCCTACTTGCGGCAAGTGCGGGTGCGCCATGCTAAAACCTTGCTTGCTCGCGGTACTGACATTGCCGAGGTTGCCCTCGTTACTGGCTTTAACGATCAAAGTCACTTAACGCGTTGGTTCAAACGCTTGTGGGGCTACACGCCCGCGCAGTATCGCAATAGCCTCCAAGACGATAACAGGTGCATCTCGCTAGGCTAAGGCGTATGGATATTTCTTTTAGCGACGCTTGGAAACGGACATTTGCAGGGGCGCACATTGGCATTTTGCAACTAAACGGTGTCGATAACACCCAGAATCCTGCCGTTCTCGAGGCACATAAGCGTAACCTTGAAACGCACTTGCGAGAACGTTATGGACACCTGTCTCGAGCGGACTTACACACCCTCCCTATCTTGCAAGCCTACCGAAACTACTACCAAAAGTTTGGCAACAGCTATCACGTGCAGTTGCAACTCGAGTCCGTGGCGCACAAACACAAGTCACTGCCTCAGGTGAGTCCGTTGGTCGATGCCAACTTTGCCGCAGAACTCGACACCTTCATCCTGACGGCAGGGCATGATGCAAATACGCTCGAGCCACCCCTCATTATCGACGTCACCCAAGCAGGGGAAACGTTTACCCAACTTACTGGCAAGACCCGCACCCTCAAAGGTGGCGACATGGTGATGCGAGATGCTCGCGGTGCGGTGTGCACCATTCTTTACGGTCAAGACCAGCGCACTGCCATTTCCCGGCAGACGCGAGACGCCCTTTATGTAGCGTATGCCCCCTTAGGCATTCCCGAACAAGCAGTAGCAAAGCAGCTCGAGACCATCAGCCAGCTTGTGCTTAGCTTCGATGAGAACGCCCAGGTAGCATTGCTTGCAGTACACGGATAGCTCACGGATAGCTCACAGATAGCTCACAGACAGCTACGTCAATCCATTCAAAAACTAGGCAGAATGCCTGAAAACCATCGATAAATGCTTTTGTTCTTTGTTTTGAAGCAGCGTAACCTAATCAACAGCACGCTTCTACACCCCTTGGCGATCGCGCTTTAAACAAAAAATGGTTCTACCAATTCAATCTTAAGTGGCTCTGTTAAGCGTACCAGCCACAGATTAATCTAAATATCAAGCCTTGTTTGCGAGAGGAGTCCTATAAAAATCATCGTCAGGTCATAAGCCAGCCACCCAGTAAGCCAGCCGCCCAGTAAGCCAGTCACCCAGTAAGCCTATCCAAACACGTTACCCCATCCGAACGTTTCCTCTCACAACTAGCTGACGCGCAAACACCTCTCACACCTGACCCTCACGTTTGTCGTTCGAGCGACCCCATCCTCTTAGCATCTGCCTAGGGTACGCGCTTTTGCCCAAATTACTAGATGTTTAGGTTTTTAGTTACCAAGGAGTGAGTCATTATGTTTGAAAAAAGCCCCCCTATTAGACAGTCTGACCGCGCCCACTTGTTGCCTTCGCAAGCAACCACTACCGAAGACCTTCGCCACAATGTTCATCAGCAACAAAGCCGCAAGGTACAGGAAATTTTGACCATCCTGTTTGTCATTGTGTTTATCAGTTGGGTGATGTGGTTGAGCAGGCCGCGTGAAGCTACTGAGCCACTTTTTTCAGAATTGCATTTGAGCGGCAGCATCAGCCTGTTGAGTGAAGTCGTTGCGACGTGTCAAGGCGGCATCGTCACCATCGACAATGCAGTTGATGACTACACCTCGCGACGTGTGCCTTTTCGCTTGCAGTTAGTGACTGACACCTCTTTGGCTTACGGCTATTACAGCTTGCCTAACGCGGCGATGGAGGTGCGCCTCGAGCTCCTTGACGAAAACGGCGGCAGCTCACAAGTATTTAGTGCCTACGAAGGCACCGTCGACCTGCGGCTCGAGGGCATCTACCTATCCACCCTGTTACGCAACGAGCAAGGTGCAGCCGTCTATATCAGTGGTCAAACGTTTTGCACACCTTCATAAAGCCATGTTTTAGCCGTCACTCGTAACCCGTTTGTGTCATCAGCAGTTTGTGTTCTTAGAAAGGCGATGGTTATGTCAAACAAGCCAAAAACACGCCAGTTTTACCGCTGGCAGTCGGTCTTGAACGTCACCCCACCTAGTTATCACCCGCTCAAGTTCGTGCTCGCTTTGCTGTGTACGGCGCTTTTGGTAGGGTGGTTACTTGGCTTAGGCAGCACGACTAGCGAACTTAGCGTCATTAAACCCATTGCGCCCATTTCAGTCATGACGCTCACGGGAACAATCAACGCGAGGGTGCCAATTGACGCAACGTGCGGTGAACACATGATTACCACGCATGCGGTAACTGAATCCGCTCGTGATGTCCAATCCGCTCGTGATGCCCATATCAACGTGCCGATGCAATTAACGTTTGAAAGCCTCGAGCCACTTGTTGATGCTTATTACACGTTAGCAGCACCCCACACCACGTTGACGCTCGAGCTACACGACGCTAGTGGCAATGTCACCCGCCGTTTTGAAGCCCAAGCGGGAACCGTCGACATTCGCAAACACGGTATCTACATTGCCGCCCAACTGCGTGATGAAACCAGTGCCCTTGTCTATGTGAGTGCGCAGACGCATTGTCAAGCTAACGCGTAAATAGTAAAGGTCATGATCCATTTATCGGGTACGTGGTGGTTCATCAATCAAGATACCGACTTATACGGATTCCAACTACACACTGCCAAAAGACACTGCCAAAAGCCCTAGAGACTTTCTTACGTTCCTGCCTGCATCCGTAGCTTTTCTTACGCGCTTTGCGCGAATTGATGCTGCGAATTAATGAGAATGGGTACTATGCTCGAGCTTAAATTTTCGGGTCTAAAGCATCACGTAAACCATCACCAACTTTGTTCAAGGCAATGACAATAATCATCACAGCCACCCCAGGAACTATCGAGAGATAGGGATGTGAAAGCAAGTAGTCTTGTCCAACCGCAATCATAGAACCCCAAGAAGGCTGTGGTGGTTGAACGCCAAGACCCAAAAAGCTCAGCCCAGCTTCTGCAAGAATGGCTTTGCCCAAAGTGATAGTTGAAAGAACAACAATTTGGGCAATGCAATGAGGAACAATGTGAATACGTAGCAGCCGCCAATGGGTGGCTCCAAGAGCAACCGCAGCTATGACGAAGTCTCGTTCGCGAATGGACAAAACCACTGAGCGCACCAAGCGAGCATATTGCGGAATAATCGTAATACTGATGGCCAGCATGGCGTTAGCTAAACTTGGTCCCAAGATGCTTACAATAGCAATCACTAGCAAAAGCCAAGGGAACGCTAAAATAATATCCATCATCCGCATGATGACTGCATCTACCCCACCACCAAAATAACCGGCAATCAGACCCAGCACACCACCAAACACAAGCCCTACCGCAACGGCAACAAAGCCAACGGCTAAAGCCACTCGACTGCCTTCAATCACCCTACTGAGCATGTCTCGCCCTTGTTGATCCGTACCAAAGATATGCTCAGTAGAAGGCGGTACAAGACGTTGGCGCAGATTGCTACGATAGGGGTCTTCTGGTCGAATCCAAGGTGCAAACATGGCAACCAACACAAACAGCACAACAATCACAAAGGAGATTGCCACCAAACGGTTTTGAAAGAATCTCCTCAGAAATTTGCCAAACTGGGACGCTTGTCGCGGCGTGATTCGGCGTGATTTTACAGATGATGTGGCACTCATGCTTGCTTCCTAGCTTTGGTTGAGTCGAATACGGGGATTAAGATAGGCATACAAAATATCCGTTGCGATATTCAAAGACACAACGGCAAATGCGATGACGAGAACACCTGCTTGTACGATAGGGGCGTCGCGCTCGAGGATGGCTCTGACCAGCATTCTGCCAAGCCCCGGCCAAGCAAAGACAGTTTCTACTAAGATAGTTCCGCCTAACATACTGGCAATCTGCAATCCTATCGTTGTCACAATAGGCAAAGAAGCATTTTTGAGGGCATGACGGTAAAAAACCCCTTGTTCGCTGATGCCTTTGGAGCGTGCTGTGCGAATAAAGTCGTCTTTCAGAATATCCAGCATGCTTGTTCGGGTAATACGCGCAACAATGGCACCGTAGTGCAGTCCCATGGTCAGTGCCGGCAGAATCACACCTTGCCACGTGTGAAGCCCACCAGATGGTAACCAACCAAGCCGCAACGCAAACACGTAGATAAAGATAATGGCAATCCAAAAAATAGGCGCAGAAAGACCTACGAGCACACTCGACATGACGATATTGTCCAGCACGCTATTGGGGCGGGTCGCCGACAGTATGCCAGCAGGCACACCGATACAAATGACGAAAATCAGAGCAACACCAGTAAAGTACAGTGTGGCGCGAAAAGCAGGTAACACATGCGACGTCACAGGTTGCCTGCTACGGTAAGACGTCCCTAAGTCACCACGTAAAGCATTGCCTAAGAAAACCAAATATTGAATATGTGGTGGTTGGTCTAACCCTAGTCGTTCTCGGATTTGCATCTCAAGTTCAGGCGTAGCGTTTTCACCTGCAATCATAACCACAGGGTCTGCTGAATCGAAATAGAAAACAAGAAACGACAACAGGGAAATAGCAAACAAAACAGGGATAAATTCGAGGATACGCTTGAGAATAAAAGCAAACATCATGCAACCTTTTCGACGGTCAATTAGCAAAATCGATGGATTGAGCAATGCCCAATCCATCTGCTACAGATTTCGACTATACGCTACCTAAACCCCTACGGACTTTCTCACGTTCCTTACGAAATCCGTAGTTTTTCCTACGCGCTCTGCGCAGATTGATTATTTAGGAATCAATCAGAATGGGTATGAAACGTAACAACACGAAAGTTTAAGGCGAGACGGCAATGTCCTCGTAGAACCACACACCAGCAGGATGCAGTTGATAGTTTTCAACAGCCGCATTTTTTGCAATGGCCCAGCTAGGTTGCCACAAGTTAATGGCGGGAATGGTTTCATCTAACACCCGTTGGGCGTCTTGATAGGCAGCCAAGCGTTCTTCTTCCGGTGCACCAGAAATAGCAATATCCACAAAGTCATCAAAGGCAGGATCACAGAACTGACTAGCATTGCGTGAACCGTTACAACGAAACGTCGTCTCGAGCCCAATATTGGCTTCACCCGTACGCATACCGAAGTCCATGGTCAGCAGGGCGAAGTCAGGGGTTTCTTCAGTGCCATACATGTTGGCAAACCTAGCGATGTTGGGGTATATTTCTGAACCCTGGATCAGATTCAGATTCATGGCGATGCCAAAATTGCGAAACTCGCTTTGCATGGCTTCAAAAATCTCGAGCTCACGCAGCATTTTGTTACCCGTCATGATGGTCAGCTCGAGCAGTTCACCATCTCGTTCGTAGATGCCGTCAGCGTTCTTTGCCCAGCCTGATTCTTGTAATAATTCATCTGCCAGTTCGGGGTCGTACGTTTTGGCAATTTCCAAAAAGCCAAACGACTCAGGTGTCACATACCCATCGAGGGGTTGGCCATATTCTTCTAGGATGACTTCGATAACAAGGTCATAATCAATGGCGTGGGTGAGTGCTTTACGCACGTTGTAATCAGAGAGAATGGGGTGCTCGAGGTTCACTAACCAGCTAATGCGCCGTGGTTCGGGTTCAACGATGACCTCGACATCGGGATTCTCGAGTAGCGTAGGAATATCCTGAATAGAAATCTGCGTGGTGACATCAACTTCACCGCTTTGCAGGGCAATAGTTCTAGGCCCTGGCTCGGGAATAATGCGAAACTCTAAACCACTCACCTCAGGCGCACCACCCCAGTAAGCCTCATTCGCGCCTAACGTAATCGCCGAGCCACGATTCCACTCAACCATTGCAAAAGGGCCTGTGCCACTTGGCTCAACCCCAAACTGGTCACCAATCTCTTCATAACGCTGCGTGTCTTGAATGGCCGTAAAAGGCAACGCTAAATACGCCAGCGTTGGACCGTAAGGTTCGCTCAACTGCAGTTCGATGGTGTATTCATCAATGACGACCGTTTCTTCAATAAAGAATAGGTACGCTTGAGCTAGCCCCGGATTATCTGGGTCAGTCATGCGGTCAAAGTGGGCTTTGACAGCTTCAGCATTAAAAGGACTGCCCGAATGGAAGGTCACATCTTCACGCAACTGAAAGCGGTACGTCGTTTCGTCAAGTTGCTCCCAAGACGTTGCTAACCAGGGTACGAGGTTCATGTCGTAATCGAAACGAAGCAGCGTTTCATAAATCGCTTGGTTCACGTTCAACGATGCTGTCGTCGTGTCGGCGTGCATGTCCATTGAACCTGGTTCTACTGACAACGCAAACACAACGGTTTCGTCTTGTGCCAAAGCGGGTGTAGCAACCGCCATCAAGACCACCAATATCCCAAAGCGGGCAATGGTTGGCTTCACCTTGTCTATCATTGATTTCTTAACTTTAAACATTTGTAGTCCTTCCATGAAAAACGTCTTGTCGAAATTCGCAGTCGTCGCCTTACACGACCAGCCCACTACTCAGTCCACACCTCCTGCTACATGTATCAACTATTTATCAACTATCAACTCGCCATCCAACCGCCATCAACCATGAGATTGATACCAGTGATGTACGTTGCTTCATCACTCGCCAAAAACAGTGCCGCATTGGCTACATCTTGGGGCTTACCCAGGCGCGGCATGGGCGTGCGAGCATAGGAGTAATCTAGCGCTTCTTGAGACGCGGCAGCACCGCTTTTACCCGTGACGATTTTGCCGGGTGCAACAGCGTTACAAACGATGTGCTGCTTGGCATAATCAGACGCTATCTGCCGCGTCATGTAAACGATGCCGCTCTTGGTGACGCCATAGGCAAAACTACCCGGCGACGAAATCATGCCGTGCTGAGAAGAAATATTGACAATCCTGCCGCACACACCGTCCACGACCGGTTGCATCAACATCTGCTGAACAGCCCGTTTACAACCAAAAAATACCCCCGTTAGGTTGATGGCAAGCGTTTGTTGCCAGATATCTTCCGTTGTCTCGAGCAGCGGTTTACCCAGACTAATCGCGGCATTATTAACCATAATGTCAAGTTTGCCAAACGTGTTGACTGTCTCAGCGACCAGGGCGTCAACATCCTCCCACTTTGATACGTCAGTAAGCACAAAAAGGGCGTTGCCACCTTGTTGGGTGATGACATCGAGCGTTTTTTCGCCACCTTCTCGAGGGTCTTCGCGCACATCAGCGAGCACGACCGTAGCACCCTCACTGGCATATTTCAGAGCAATGGCACGCCCGATGCCCGAGGCAGCACCCGTCACGATAGCCACGCGATTTTCAAGGCGCATAAGCGTCATGCTGGAAATGCAGCCAAAAAGTGCTTGGCGATGTCAATGCGGCGAGCAAACCACACCCCCGGTTTAGAACCGGCATAATCAATGAAATCACGTAGTGCTTTAGCGCGTCCGGGGCGTCCCACGATGCGCATGTGCAAGCCTACCGACATCATCCTAGGAATGTGGGCGCTTTCTTCGTAAAAGTAATCAAACGAGTCACGCAAGTAGTCAAAAAATCCCGTTTCAAAACCGGGTGAATGCCAACAGTGCGTGTCATTAACATCACCCGTGTAGGGTATGACCAAATGGCGTTGACTGTTGACAGTTGTGAAGTAAGGCAAATCATCGTTGTAAGCATCCGAGTCATAGAGAAAGCCCCCTTCTTCTACCAGCAGTTTTCGGGTGTTCATACTTGGTGCTGTACGACAGTACCACCCTTGTGGACGCTGACCCGTTGTTTTCTCGAGAGATTCAACAGCAAGGCGAATACGCTCACGTTCTTCGTCTTCTGACATGAGGTAATACTCTTCCCAGCGGTAACCATGTGAACACACTTCATGCCCGTGCTCGGTGATAGCTTTGGCGGCTTCGGGGTTTTTCTCGAGAGCAACAGCACACGAACCAAAGGTTGCTTTCACGTCATACTTATTGAAAATATCGAGTAAGCGCCAAAAACCAACCCGGCTTCCATACTCGAAAAAAGATTCATTAGCTAAATTACGGACACCGGGTGGAAACTGTTTGACAC
Organism: uncultured bacterium; assembly: GCA_964550765.1. Taxonomy (GTDB): domain Bacteria; phylum Deinococcota; class Deinococci; order Deinococcales; family Trueperaceae; genus JBCCBI01. Next base: position 20,300 of record CAZKAZ010000021.1, read on the forward strand.
CCCACTCACCTAATAGTTCTTGGCGATCATCACCATGTGTGAGAGAATATTCAGCCCCTTCTTCGTAGTTAACCACTAAACTTATCGCCAACCGACTATCGCTCGGCCATTGTAAAACAGGCGGTTTAGAACCATATCCAACAAAATCGCGTTCCAACGTTGCTCCACCTTCTTGAGTAAACAGTGTTTCGACTTATAGCCATTTGTGAATAAATTTTCTCTTTTGCTTCATAATTAAACATGACGTGACGCTTGCATGATGTAGTTTTACCTACACACAGCACTCACGGACGCTTTTTCATTGCCGTGACGCACGCAGGATTATCTGAGATGTTTTGCGTTCACCCCAACACATCAGGCAACAGCGCCGCAACTGCCTCGAGCGCTACTTCGTCCCTAGCTGCTCTGCTCGTAGTGACAATACTTGCCCTTGCTTGCTGGCATAGGCTTGGGTAATAAGCAGGCTTGGGTAATAGGCAGGCTTGGGTAATAAGCATCCTCGCTTGCTGCAATATCTCGCGATGTTTTGCCCACAGTTGCAGGGAGATAGTAAGTTGCGCCCGCGCACTACCATCTTCCAACATAAAAAACGCAAACCCTTTGGCCGTAGGCGGTTTCTGTTTCGCTACCACCATGTTAGCGGTGAGGATATCCCCATCGCTGACCTTGGCAGCATGCAGGGATCTACATGCAAACCGACGCGCCAGTCTTCGGAATCCATATTGCCAGACCAGGATGGACATCAAACGAAGGTGTTGATACGGATTCCAACTAAACACTTCAAAAACCCCTACGGGCTTTATTCCGTTCCTGTCGGAATCCGTAGCTGTTCCTACGCGCGCTGCGCGAATTGATTCCTTCATGAATCAATTGGAATGGGTATGAGTACTCAAGTCTAATGATGTGGCCTTAAACACAATACGCAATGAGTTGGCAAATCAGTTTGGTGATGCAGTATCAGGCGTATCACCGATGCACACGGCATATTGTGCAGCAGTCTCATAGCCAAGGTCGTTAAGCTCAGTCATACGCTGAATAAGGTCATGAATGGCTTTTTGTGTGAGCATGTTTTAATCCTCTACGAGGCAAAAAACCGTTGCCACTACGTGCCGTTAATACCTGACATTCCGTCCCCTTTGCCCACAGCCGCTTTTTCTACTCAGCAGAAGGTATGGCCAGCCAATACCTTCCAAACTATGCTTGGCTTACCGTTAGCGAGCGAAGGCATGATATTATTTTCATTGTGTTTGTTGCGAGTCACATTTTTATACATATCGACTCGATACCTGATCGGCAAACATTTCAACACCTACCTGTCACTTACCCATGACGAAGTATCGCCCTTCTTACATCGTCACGACTAGCGCTACTGCCAGCGCTACTACAGCGACAACACCATTACTCTGACAGATGCAGAACACCTGTGCGCAGCGTTCTTATGCTGCTCCTTCTGTCTTTGTGCTTTGTTTCACCCATCGGGTAGTGAACGCGACAACCAACACGTATTTTTAATTCGGCCACCTAAACGCATCTATCCGTAAGGAGACTTTGATTTTGCGCTATGACTTTGTTCTTGCTACCGACCTAGACGGAACTTTTCTAGGGGGGAGCGACGCTCAACGCGAAACGCTCTACCGTTTTCTAGAAACCCAACGCGACAATTCGCTCCTTGTCTTTGTGACCGGACGCGACCTAACCTTTATCCGCTCGCTCTTTGACGAGCCAGGTTTTCCCCGCCCCGACTACATCATCGGCGATGTTGGCACTACCGTCGTCCACGGCAACACCTTCGAGCCTCTGAGTGAGGTTCAAGACTGGGTCGCCTCACGCTGGCAAAATGCGAACGCCCGCGTCAAAGCGATGTTAGCAGGTGAGCCCGGTTTGCGTCTTCAAAACGTCAACCCCGAACGCCGCGTGTCGTACTACTACGAACCGGCGTTGCTACAACCTGACACCGTCCAAAAGATTACTGACGCCGGCTTCGACTGCATCACGTCTGCGGACATCTACTTAGACGTGATGCCCAAAGGGGTCGCGAAAGGCCCGACGCTGCTGAGATTTATCGAGGCACTAGACCTGTATCAAGACGACGTGGTCACAGCAGGCGACACGCTTAACGACCTCTCACTCTTTCAGACCGAGCTGCCAGGGATTGCGATGGGTAACGCCGAAGAAAAACTCGTCGCCGCAATTCAAACGTTAGAAAACGTCTACCACAGCCCTAAACCGGGTGCAGCAGGCATCCTTGACGGTTTGCAACACTTTGGCAAAATCGACCTCGCTGACGTCCCTTCTGAATTGGAGAAAAGCCTATGAGTATCACTCCCCAACAGTTCGACCAGAACCTGAACAACCCCTCGATTAAAACTGAGGGCAAAAAGTCATCCCTCGTCATCATCTATCACCGCGAACCCCACGACGAAGTGGTCGATGAGAACGGCGTCATTCACTACGTCGAGAAAAAGAGCCCGAACGGCATCGTCCCGACCCTTAAAAGCTTTTTTAGCTCGGTCGACCAAGGCACCTGGATCGCTTGGAAACCGTGCGAGAGCGATGCACCCGACTTCCCCGAACGGGTCAGCGTCGAAAATGACAGCTACACCGTAAAGCGTATCCCGCTTACCCAGCAGCAGATTAACGACTTCTACCACATCACCTCGAAAGAGGCGTTCTGGCCAATTCTGCACTCGTTTCCGTATCACTTCACCTACGAAACATCAGACTGGGCGAACTTTCACGAGGTCAACCGGCGCTTTGCTGAGGCTGCCGTCAACGAAGCGACCGACGACGCACTGATTTGGGTTCACGACTACAACCTCTGGCTCGTGCCGCACTACATCAGAAAGATAAAGCCCGACGCCAAAATCGTCTTCTTTCACCACACGCCCTTTCCAGCCCCGGATATCTTTAACATCTTGCCGTGGCGCGAAGAGATCATCGACAGCCTGCTCGACTGTGACGTGGTCGGCTTTCACATCCCCCGCTACGCCGAAAACTTTACCAACGTCGCTCGTAGCCTCCGCTCGGTCGAGGTTTTAGCGCGTGAAGACGTTTCGAAGAGCTACATGACGCCGGTCGGTACAGCACTCGCCGAACCTGAAGTGACCACCCGCCTCGGCTACAAGGGACGCGAAATCACACTTAACGCGTTTCCGGTCGGCACCAACCCGAAACAGATTCTAGACCGGGTTAACTCACCAGAAGGTCAAGCCAAGATTCGCGAGATCCGCGAGGAAATGAACGGGCGCAAGCTAATCGTGTCGGTGGGTCGCGTCGACTACGTCAAAGGCACGCGCGAGATGCTCGAAGCATACGAACGGCTCTTAGAGCGTCGCCCCGCCCTGCACGGTCAGATTCGGCTGATGACCACGTCGGTTGCATCAGCAAAGGGGATGCGCATTTACGACGAACCGCAGCAGCAGATCGAGCACGTCGCCGGGCGAATTAACGGCAAATATTCGACCTTCGAGTGGACGCCGGTCGTGCTCACCACCAACCCAGTACCTTTCGAAGATCTGGTCTGCTACTTTAAAGCCGCCGACATCTGCTGGGTGACGCCGCTCCGCGACGGCCTCAACCTCGTCAACAAAGAGTACATCGTTGCGAAGGGCGGCGAAGACGGCGCGCTAATCCTCTCCGAATTTACTGGCGCTGCCGTTGAACTCCCTGACGCGCTGCTGACCAACCCCTACTCGCAAGACCGGATGGACACCGACATCGATAGGGCGCTCGACATGAGCCCCGAAGAACAGAAAGCGCGGATGAGCAAGATGTACCACACGGTAACCGAGTACGACGCGCAACGCTGGGCTGACCAACTCTTTAAGCTGCTCGGCCTCGAGGTCAACGTGACCGCCTAATTTCCCAACCTGTTTTTTTCGACCAGTACAGCACGCTAACTCGTACAGCCTGCTTTGTAATCACCCGGCCATCCGCGCCGGGTTTTTTTGTCTGTCCTGTCTCTCTTGAGTTTAGAGCCCAAACATGCACCTATTTATACTGCATGACCAAGCTGATTTTTCAACTAACTTGTAGCAGTATCTAGGTTGATAACATCGTCCTCGAGACAAACACGTTTGTTTTATGTTCAATGTGGTTTAGCAATACCGATTCCGTTTGATTCTCTTACGAATTGAAGGCTACAACATGCCTCATAGCATCAACAAGTTTGTAGCGTATTCAGTTGGAATCCGTATTGCTAGACCACGCAAAACATCAAACAAACGTCGCTAGTTTGAGGGTACGCGTGTTAAGGACATCGAAACGCGTCATTCATTGGTGAATCAGTTTGGTGATGCAGTATTACTGGGCGCGGTTTCTGGCGTCCTCGAGCAGTTGGGTATACGTCATACTGCCTGCTCGCGTTTGCAAGTTCAGTTCAGCGAGTTCAGGGTTCAAAGTTAGCGCTTGCTGTAAGGGATCAATCGACTGGGCAAAACGATCGAGGTCGTAATATACCAACCCCAAGTTGAGTTGCGCTTCGACGTTGTTGGGGTCAGCTCGAACGGCTTGTTGCAAGTAGTCCACCGCTCTATCAAAACGCCCCAAACGGTAATAGGCAAACCCGAGGTTGTTGAGGAGCGTAGCACTGTTGGCAAGGTCTTGTAGGGCGCGTTCGTAAGCGTCCACAGCAGACCGCGTGTCACCCAAAAGTTGCTGGGTATAGCCCTGATAAAAAGCAATTAAACCTTGATCTTGTATGCCCCTTGCCCGGTCAAATTCACGTAAGGCTTCGTTAAATTGACCCCGTTCTAGCGCAGACAAACCCGCTTCAAACGCAGTAGCGGCATCTTGTGACAACGGGATACGCTGGTTGCCCGTCAGGTTACGGTTTTGCTCGATGACGTTGCGGGCGCGTTCGGCTTGTTCGTTACTGGGATTGATCTGCACGGCGCGGTCAAGCGTATTGAGGGCTTGGTCGTAGCGGCCTGCTCTTCCTAGCGCAATCCCGTAGAGCGTTAAGGCTTCGTCGTCGTTGGGGTTGCGGTTAACGAGCGGTTCTAACACGCTGATGGCTGCCCCACTTTGGCCAGCTTGCAAATACACTTGGGCGACATTGAACTCTAAAGCGTCTCCTTCGGTACCAAGTGATGCCATGGTGGCTCGAGCTTGCTCAAACTGGCCACTGCGCGCTTGGGTGACAGCTAGCTCGATACTACTCACGGTGTCGTTACTCGGTGAATTTTGAGCGGCGTTACTGAGCACCTCTTGGGAAGCTTGGCTATTGCCTTGTTTTTCAAGGAGCGTCGCTTCAGCTAGCGTCAAAGCTTCCGATTCAGGATAGAGCGACTTGCCCTGACGGACGATTTCTAAAGCACGTTCGCTAGGGCCTCCTGCCGGAATGAGGGCAGCCAAAGCGTAAATATCGTCAGCGGCTTCGGGTGTCTCTGCCAAAAAGCCTTCTAGGTAGCTAAGCGCCCCCGTAGGATCGCCCAAACGCACTGCCTCACGCACCACAGCGCGGTGCAAACTTAATGATTCAGGCACGCGTTCGGCGCCTCGACGCAAGGTCTGTAAGGCTTGCTGGGCATCTTGGGTACCGGCTAAGTCCAAATAGGCATTCACAAAACGCGGATTGGCACGCAACGCGGCTTCAAAGTCGGCTTGTGCCATCTGCACGTTGTCTTGCAAGCGTCCACGTCCCTCGAGCGCCAGTGGATGCACCGGATTTAAGCGCAACGCGGCTTCAAACATTTCTCTGGCGGCGTCTTCTTGGCCAAACGACAACAGGATGATTCCGCGTACTACCGCGCTTTCTACGTCGAGCGTACCGTAGTCATACGCCCGCTGTGAGTAGGTGAGGGCGTCACTTTCGTTGCCCTCAAGGGCAAGCGCCCGGGCATATTCGGCCAGTAACCAGCTCGAGGCATAGTCCAAGTCATCATCTGGGGTGATAGCGACACGCAAACCGTCTAAGTCAGGCGGTCCCAAACGCGACGACGCTTCACCTACAGTGGCCAGTGAAGACAAAGAAGGCACGCGAGACAAAATACTACTGACTTCGCTGTTATCCAAACTGCTGATGCCCAACGCCAAACCATCGATGACCCTGTTGACTACCTGCGTGACTACCCCTTGAGTATCACTCAGGCTGCCCGTCACCGTGGCATCGGGCACTTGAGGATAGCTAGGACCAGCAAACCCAAGGCGCACCTCAATTTGCTCGCCCGATACGGTAATCTGCCCGCTGATAATGCCTGCTGCATCAAAGGCTCGAGCCACACTCTCCGGCGTCATTGCACCCCTATCCTGCAGACGCTGGGACACAAAAAACGCGTCTCCAACTGGCGGCACATATACGCCGTCAATCACGTTCAAACTGCGCTGAATGACCGTCGGTAAGCCCAGCGAGTAAGCAGCCGCTTCTGGCGCTGTCGAGAACGGCAACACCGCTACTCGAGTCACATCCTGTGCTGCTGTCGTACTTGCGGCCATCAATAGTATCATCAGCACCAAACCCTTGATGGTTGGGCTAACCAATGGGCTGATATTGCGCATTAGCACCTGCACGCGCTCAGCCAAGGAGGGCGGATACCCACTATGCGCTGCGTTTGAGCTGTGTTTACCTGTAACCATCATGTCTCTCCTCATGACAACATCTCGAGCTTCTCACTAAAGCTTATCCACTAAACAAGCTTCTGAACGAGCTTCTAAACATTGAACGTGTGCGTGCCAGCGCGTTAGAAATGAGCTACTATCAAGCACGCCACAAGATAACGTTAGTTGCATGCATAAATTACATACATAAGTTGCATACATACATTTAGCATCGCATATACATAAAATACATAGCATTATTCCACCACTAGGAACGTTTTTTAATATTCATATTGGCAACCAAACACAGCTCGCAACAGATTCGCTGCTGTAGCTTAGCCGTAAATCACGCGTTCATCGCAAGACTATTACAACCCAGACCGTTACAACCCAGCTGCTTGGCCCAGCTGCTTGGCCCAGTTGCTTGGCGACGGCAGCAAGATTCACCGCGTGTACCACGCTGCACATGCTAGGTCACGCAGTAAGACAATTTTCTGTTAACTGCGCCCAGTCACCTGCGACCATTCAGTCTAACCAAGTCCTCAGGATAACGCCGTCAAAAACGTTACCCTCTCGCGACGCCCCTGCCGCTCCACTACCTTTGAGGCTTCATATGTAAATTCCAAAAACGGATTCCAACTAAACACGTCACAGATTCCTACAGACTTTCTGCCGTTCCTGCCGGCATCCGTAGCTTTTCCCACGCACTCTGCGCGCATTGACACATCAAATTGACAAACCAAATTGACACATCAAATTGACAAACCAATTGGCATGGGTATGATGCCTTTCTAAGCACACAACGCTAGGCACACAACACGAAACCTGTTTATCACCTTAGTCTATCTACCTGTTTATCACCCTGCATCACGAGGCTCGAGCTACTCTTATCCAAAACCATCAATCACCGCAGATATTTTCATGTGTTGCTGAAATAGGCAGTGACCACCACACAATGTGCTACCTTATGCTGTATATATGGGAACAGTCAATGATAATCAAACAATGCCCCCCAATACTTTTTTTGATAGACCTTTGCCAGTATCAACCTATGGTCAAGTATCCACCACAGCAAAAAACCTTGCCATTGTGACCGCCACCAACACATCCAACACAGCAGCAGAGAAGACAGCAGCAACAGCCTCAGAAACGACCCTGAGCGATGAACAAGGTGATACACCCCGCCGCGTGTTGATTACGGGCAGTATGCGCAGCGGTAAATCGCGTTATGCCGCCCAACTCGCTCGGCATTTTGGCGGCGATAGTGTAACGTATGTGGCCATGTTGGCCGCAGGTGATAGCGATATGTTGTGGCGACTCGATGGACACAGGGCGCATCACCCGGCAGCATGGCAGACCCTAGAGCACCACATTCGCCCTAGTGACGCCCTCACTAAGGCCAAACACGACGTGGTAGTGATTGACAGTTTGACGGGCTGGGTAGCCAATCTTTTGCTCGAGCACGAAGCCAGTGGTGCGGCAGCCGCCAGAGATGCTGTTACGCGCGAAACAGATCACTTTCTCGAGACGCTCGAGCATTCACAGCACACCGTCATCATGGCCACCAACGAAGTGGGCGCGGGCGTGTTGCCGTCTAATCATTTGGGCATGTGGACACGTGAAGCCCTCGGCCAAACCAACCAACGCATCGCCACGTTGTGTGACACGGTTGCCTTGGTTATCGTTGGCTTACCACAGGCTCTTAAAGGAACATTGCCCAAGGTAGAACCGCTGCCCTAACCTGCTAACCTAACCAAGCACCACAGCACCTCGATAGCTGTTTTCTACCCACAGCTTGTGACGCGCCGTCTTTGATGTTGTCCCAATGTTTAAGGGCATGATGTTTAAGGGCATGATGCTTATTTGTGACGTGTTGACTTTGTGACGTGTTGACGGCTCGAGCCGATACTGTTTGACAAGATATTTCTCAGGCATGAGGCTCGAGAACTATTGAGCTGTGATAGATTGAGCCGTGATAGGACGCACTGACTAGTAGTGATAAGACGCACTGACAGCGTAGTCGCTGAGTACGTTGTGGTCGAAGTTATAACGCCCCCGCGTGCCGTGAATAACCCCTTCGGCACGCATTTCACTGAGCATGGCCGTGGTCGTTTCCCTTGCTGCGCCTACCATCGACGCAAAGTTCTCATGGGTGAGCGGCAAAGTGATGTGTACATGGTCATCAGAAACATTGCCAAAACGCTGACCGAGGCGCAAAAACATCCGCGCTAGGCGGGCACCAACGGGCAGTTCACTGTCTTCTAGGGCGTCGCGCAGGTAACTGAGTTGTTTGCCAGCGGCAAGATACAAGGTGTCTTTGAGGGTTTCGTCGAGATTGCGCAGGTTACGCACATCGATGCAACCGACGCGCACTTGCGGGCTCAAGGCTTCGGCGCTATCTTGGTAGCGCACGGGCAAACCCAACGCACCAATGTAATCACCAGGACCCGCTAGCGAAATAATGCGTTCGTGACCGTCAGCAAGTAGTAGCGTTTGTTTAAGAAGACCCTCCTCAACACAAAACACCTGTTCAGCGGGTTCGCCGAGGTGATAGAGGATGTCACCTTTTTCGAGGTCTTGTTGCGGATAGTGAAACTCTTTCTCACCGGTCAAAGGGCGCGTTTGCGTTGCATACATACCGGTATCAAAAGATGAAGTCATACGTGCTATTATACTGGCTCGAGCGCCCCAGAGCGTGTCTCACTATGCAAAAACATGGCAGTTAAGACACAACCCATTTCTCATAAGCGGTTCATGTTTGTTTCATAACCAGCTTTTTTGTGAGAGGCGTTTTAGCTGGCAGCACAACGTAGCCGTCACCAACACTTAGTAGCCGTAACCAACACTTAGCTGTCACCACAACAACGTTTTCTACCGCACAAGCATCCCCTTACCTCTACGTGTACAACACGTGTAAAACACGTACACAACACACACGCACGCAGTCATTACGCACACCATACCCATCTGCCAACAGATAAACACACCAAAAGGAGTAATCATGACCCAAACCGCTACTCGCACGTTTCAGCACTACATCAACGGACAACATATTGACAGCAGTGAGCACTTTGATTCAATCAGCAGCAACGACCACCGCGATATTGTGGGGCGTTTTCCAGCCGCAGACGTAGGGCAAGTGCGTGACGCCTGCCGCGCTGCTCAAGTTGCCTTTAAAGACTGGGCTAAGTTGCCTGCCCCTATTCGCGGCGAGATGATTGGCAACATGGGCACAGCGATTACTCGAGAAAAAGAATCTTTAAGCCGCCTCATCAGCCGGGAAATGGGCAAAACTCTTAAAGAAGCACGCGGTGAAGTGCAAGAAGCCATCGACACCTGTCACTTTTTCCAATCCGAAGGGCGCAGGCTCTACGGTCAGACCGTACCTTCAGAGATGCCCAACAAAGAACTGATGACCTACCGCCGCCCGTTAGGTGTGGTCGGTATCGTCACGGCGGGCAATTTTCCCATTGCCGTACCAAGTTGGAAGATTATTCCGGCACTACTTACGGGCAATACCATCGTCTGGAAACCCTCTGAAGATACTCCCGCTTGCGCGTATGCATTCGTGCAAATTCTCCATGAAGCAGGTTTACCAGCGGGCGTGTTGAATGTGGTGTTCGGTGGCGGTAAGGACGGCGCAGGGCAGTACCTCATCGACATGATGGACGAAGGCTTGGTAGATAAGTTGGCGTTTACGGGCAGCACCGCTGTCGGGCGCTATGTAGGGGAAGTAGCTGGGCGCAATCTGCAGCACCCGACGTTAGAACTTGGCGGCAAAAACCCCTTGGTGATTATGCGTGATGCTGATCTGGATAACGCCGTACAAGGGGCGATTTTCTCAGCGTTTGCTACCGGCGGACAGCGTTGCACCAGCGCGGGCAACATCATTATCGACGCGCCTATTTATGAGGCATTCAAAGCCAAATTCGTAGACGCTACCAAGCAGATTAAAATTGGCAATCCACTAGACGTGCCAGACGCGTTGTATGGCCCTTTTATCAACGGACGCTTTTTTGAACGCTGGTTAGAACACTACGACTGGGGCAAACAAGACGGCGCAACGTTACTTTATGGCGACGGGCGCATCACTAAAGACAGTCAGCCGAGTGGTTTTGTGGGCGACCCTGACGCGGGTTACTACGGCTACCCAACCATCTGGGAAAACGTCACAAAAGACATGCGCCAATTTCAAAACGAGATTTTTGGCCCTACCATTAACCTCGTCAAAGTAGACGGCATCGACGAAGCCATTAACACTGCCAACGCCGTGAATTATGGCTTATCGAGCGCCATCTACACCAATCACCGCCTTTGGGCGCACGCGTTCAAAGACCGCATCGAAGCAGGCATGACCTCCATTAACAACACCACCAACGGCGCAGAAGCGCACATGCCCTTTGGTGGAGTAAAAGGTTCGGGCAACGGCAGCCGTGAATCAGGCATTTGGGTGCTTGATAACTACACCTACTGGCACGGCGTAAATGATGATGTTAGCGGCAGTTTGCAGTTAGCACAAATGGACACAGGTTACATCGAACCACAAGCTAAGGTGGATGTCTCGAGCTTGTTCTAAAGCGATTGCATCGCACAGTAGCGTGCGAACTAACCAGACACGAACAACCGAACGCGTGGGGGCAACTTCACGCGTTTTTGCTATGGCTGGATTAATTTGCTATGGCTGGATTAACTGTTAGGTTGACATATTTGGGCTGACAAACGTCCCTACGAAGCACGATATAGTGACGCATGGAAAAAACCTTGTCTCAACTGCATGAAGAACTCGAGCAAACAACTGCTCGAGCACACCCCCTTTTTGCGCTTAGCGACCACCAATTCACCACCCGCCCACCGACAGGCAAGTGGTCAGTCGCCGAAAACATCAACCACTTAACGCTCATCAACACCGATTACCTCAAGGTCATCAACGATGCTCTAGCCGCCAACGCTGACCAAAAGGGCAACGAACCTTACGCGCTAGGCTTTTTAGGCAAGTGGTTTACCCGCTTGATGGAACCACCTGTGCGCGTCATTAAAATGCCCACAACCAAAAACTGGACACCCCAAACAGACACAATCACTGCACAGACGGTGAAAGATGGTTTTTTGACCGCCCAAGACGCCCTCGCTAAGAGCCTCGAGGCATCCCAAGGCATGGCCATCGACAGCATCACCGCGGCTTCACCCGAAAACAAATACCTTAAACTTTCGTTGGTCGAAATGTATGCCATTTTGCTGTCACACAACCGCCGTCACTTGTGGATTTCTGAACAATTTACATTATTTGAATAAGTATGGCAATTAGTTAAATATAATAATTATTTATATGATACCTAGATTTAGGCACTACCTAGGTCACATCTACGAGTCTACTGCTAGCTATCTGCATATGCGCTATAATTGTTGCCAATCGGCACGTCGTTAACAACCTGGCGAATGCTTTGCTTGGTAGATGTTTGATTTTGCAAACACCCTATTATGAGGTGTCTTGCGTTGCTCGAGTCATTGAGGAGGAAGCATGCCCCACAGTCAACCACGAATGACCCTCAACCGTTTTTTGGTCGAACGGCAACGCCAACACCCCAACGCTTCAGGGCGCTTTACCCGTTTTATGGGGCAAATTGGCACGGTTGCCAAAATTATTTCTAACTACATGCGCCGTGCTGCTCTCGAAGGGCTGATTGGCCAAACAGGTGACGACAACGTGCAAGGCGAACGCGTCAAAATCCTCGATGACTTGGGCAATCGGGTGTTTGTTGAAGCCTTTGAATATGTCGATATGGTCGGTACGGTGGTGTCTGAAGAGATGGAGAGCGCCCGCACTTTTGCCGACACCAGCAACATTCAAGACAAAGGCTACGCGGTGATGGTAGACCCGGTTGATGGCTCGAGCAACATTGATGTCAACGGCATTATCGGTTCAATTTTTTCTGTTCACGATATTATCGGAGGAGTAGAAGAGTCTTGTCAGCAAAAAGGTGCTGAACAAATCGCTGCCGGTTATATGATTTACGGACCTTCAACGGTGCTTGTCTATACGGCAGGCGCAGGTGTACACAGTTTCGTTTTAGACCACACTATCGGCGAGTTTGTGTTGATGCAAACTCACATCACCATGCCAACGCGAGGCAATATTTTTAGTGCTAACCTCGGCAATTACCGCAAGTGGTTTGCTGATGCTCGAGCCTACACCGATTACTTTATGACCATTGACAAAGCCGACGAACGCCCATACTCGTTGCGCTATTCGGGGGCACTGCTAGCAGATTTGCACCAGATTTTGCACCGAGGTGGGGTGTATTACTATCCTGCAGAAACCCAGCGCCCTGAAGGTAAGTTGCGGCTTTTATATGAATGTGCGCCCCTTGCCATGATTGCCGAACAAGCAGGCGGTGCTGCTAGCGACGGTCACAGACGCATTATGGACATTGAACCTCAACACATTCACCAACGTGCACCACTATTCATTGGTAGCAAACACGAAGTAACCCTGTTTGAAAAGTTTGCTGCCGAAGCCGTTTCTTAAGCAGACCCCAAACCACAAAAAAGCCGGAAGGTTTCCCCTCCGGCTTGTGTCACTGCTGCCGCGCTTAGTGGCGTTTGCGCCAGTGGCTGATGATGGCGGGCAGTTTTTTCTGATGGTGTTGGCGTTTGACCATATGCTCAATTTCAATGTTGCGGCGCAGTTGCTCCAGCTCATGAATGTGGTCTTTCACCAGACGGGTTGTAAAATCGGTTTCGAACATGGTAACCTCCCTGATACTATGAGCAGTTTGGCTTGAAAACAGTGATGACGTGTTTTGTTGTTGCCTTTTCGTCGTCGCATGAATGTTGATTTGTACGTATGAAAAGAAACGCGTTCATCACCGTTAACGGCTAATGTGTTGACTGCTAATGTAATCAATGCAAAGCCAGCTTTGACGGCGTGGCTTTTCCTATCCTGAATATGCACCTGAAAATGCGCATACCCCGTCACCTAGGTGACATCTTGCTGTCCCCCATTTGGGGGTTATGTTTTGGGAAATTGCGGACCAAGTTGCTCGAGCGCATACCCCTCAGGATAACTGCGCAGTGGCGGCAACACATAGGGCGTTTGTCTAGCAGGCACATAGCGCCACAACTGCTGACGGGTTTGTAAGCTTTTTTCAAGCAGGCGCTGCAACCAAGCAGGCGGGTCATCATAACCAAAAGCATCGCGCATGGGTTTATCCATCAAGCAGTGCACGGCTTCTCGAGCCACACTACGCGGCCACGTTGCCCAAGTTGGCAAAAACCAACTCAAAAATAACGCCTCAGTGGCATCGGCCAAGATACGGTTGTTGGGATGAAACGCAAAGTGCTCAGCTTCGTAAGCGCGGTTAAAAGCATCCAAAGCAGCAAGGCTATCAGGAATATCAGCGATGTTCATGCGTCTGCCAACTTCGCGCCAAAAAACGTAGGTGGCTTGTTTCTCAATATCGCTCAATTGCCGCCAACCGTAGCGGGCGTTCCAGCGTAGTGGCTCGAGCACAAACGTCGACAGCACATACAAAAACTCGTCGTTGGGTATCACATAGCGTCCGTGAATCTGATTCATGCGCCGCAGCGCCCGCTTGCCCGTGTTGGAGCTGTAACCGTAAAACCCCAGCGCACTGATGATAGCCACGGTGTCGTCGTAACGTTTTTGGGTGCGTTCGGTAAATTCGCGGGTAGCAACCAATAACGCAGAACTTTTGGGAATGGCAAAGGTGCGAATAAGCGCAAGCTCGAGCGCCCGTTGGGTGTCCCAAGGGAAGTCAAAAGCGCTACTCAGAAAGACGATTTGTTCGTGGTGGCGTTCTGGCTCGAGCTTACTAATCTCTTGCAATGTCGTGTTCTTATGACGTCTCACGACCTCAGTCTAGCGATGCTGGCACGACAAGACGGCATAATGTGTCGCTATCACTAACACACTAATAGCTGATACATTAATGATTGATACATACTGGTGACCGATTATTCTGCCTCGACGGCATCTAAAGCATTATCATCTTGCTTATCAGCTACCTGCTTATCAGCTACCTGGTTATCAGCTACTTTGTTATCAGCCTCAAAGGCTTTGATGCCCTCGCGAATCATCTTGTGGGTTTCAGCGATGCCAAACCAAGTTTCGACGGTGACGTTTTTGCCCTCGAGCTCTTTGTAAATATCAAAAAAATGCTCAATTTCCCGCAAGATATGCGGCGACACTTGGCTTAACGTGCGCTGATTGTCGTAGCGCGGGTCTTGGGTTGGTACAGCTAATACTTTTTGATCGCGGCCTTTTTCGTCGCTCATCTCCAAAAACCCCAGTGGATACACTTCCATGACCGTCCCCGGATAGGTAGGAATGGTCGTAAGCACCAGCACATCGATGGGGTCACCGTCTTCAGCCAGCGTCTGCGGCAAAAAACCGTAACCACCAGGATAGTGAAGCGGGCTGTAGAGCACGCGATCTAAGCGAAAAATACCAAATTCAGGGTCATATTCGTATTTGTTAGAACTGCCCTGCGGCACTTCGATGATGGCGTTGACGACTTCAGGAGCTTCTGCACCAATAGGCAGATTATAAAGGTTTGTCATGATAGACCTTTCTAAGAAGTTAGGTTATTAAATGAGATAAACAAGTACGTGGATTGGGTCACATGGATTGGGATGGGGTGTGGTGTTGAGCACATTGAGCCCATCACTGAACCCATCACAGCGCACACATAGACGTACACACAAGGGTGTAGCTTAGCACAGCACGTCAGGCAAGCCGTGTGTGTACTGAAGTGACCTAGCTCGAGGTTGCGGCTCGAGCTACAACAACGCATCAAGCGTGCGCCTAGCCACACATGCACCAGCCAACCCATACACTCACTAACAAAACCGCCAATGCCCAGAGCCTGCGTGTTAAACTCGCAACCATCAACAACCAACTTACCTTACGGTGTTATCGCGGTCAGGTTGGTTACATTGTGTTGGTTACCTTGTGTGGGTTACCTTGTAATGACTAACGACATCAACTCTTGGAGGACGCATGGAATCACTACTCATTCTCATTCCGGTGGCGGCAATTTTTGCCCTCATCACTGCTTATGTGCTCGCTGAGGAGATTCTCGAGCACGAAACAGGTAACGAACGCATGGTCGAAATCTCTGATGCCGTCAAACAAGGCGCAATGGCCTACATGAACCGCCAGTACCGCACCATCACCATGGTGGCCATTGTCATCACGGTGATTTTTTTGTTTGTCACGTTGTCTCAGTGGAACAGTGGCGCGAGCTTGTGGTGGTGGACGACAGTGGGCTTTGTCGTAGGGGCGTTCTTTTCAGCGCTAAGTGGCTACATCGGTATGAACGTGGCCGTGCGCACCAACGTGCGCGTGGCGCAAGCCGCCAGAGAAAGCCTACCCCAAGCCCTCAAAATTGCCTTTAACGGTGGGGCTGTTTCAGGTTTAGCCGTAGCCGGGTTAGCACTGCTGGGTGTGGCCAGTTTCTTTTATATGTTCCACATGATTCTCGGACTAGAAAACCCCGTTGAACCCTTGGTTGGGTTTGCCTTTGGCGCTAGTTTGATTAGTTTGTTTGCAAGGGTTGGCGGCGGTATCTACACCAAAGCTGCTGACGTGGGTGCTGATTTGGTGGGTAAACTCGAAGCAGGCATTCCCGAAGATGACCCCAGAAACCCCGCTGTCATTGCCGACAACGTGGGCGATAACGTCGGTGACTGTGCGGGCATGGGTGCTGACCTGTTTGAAACCTACGCTGTTACCGCCATCGGGGCGGTCTTTTTGGGTTATTTGATTCCCGGTACTGAACTCGTCGGCAGGTTAGCCATTTATCCGCTGGTGCTTGGTGCCATTGCCATCGTCGCTAGCGTCGTCGGCGTGTTTTATGTGGGCATGGACGAAGAAGGCGGCAGCATCATGAAAGCCTTATACCGAGGGGTGTTTGCAAGCGCTATTATCAGCATCGCAGGCTTTTTCATCGCTTCGCTAGCTATGTTCGTCACTTTTGACTTTTCTGCCATCGCTGGCTTACCTACGTACACCAGCTGGTTCACCCTCTTTTTGGCGTCTGTACTTGGTATCGGCGTGACGCTCGCCATGATGTACATCACCGAGTACTACACCAGCACCGAATACGCCCCCGTTAAACGCATCGCCAACGCTTCAGTGACGGGCAGTGCCACCAACATCATCAGTGGTTTAGCTGTGGGCATGCAAAGCACGGCAGTGCCGGTGATTATTTTGGCGTTTGCCATCTTTTTGGCGTTCAAACTCGCGGGTCTCTACGGCATTGCCGTCACGGCGGTGGCCATGCTCAGCGTCACGGGCATGATTGTCGCCATGGACACCTACGGCCCCATTACCGATAACGCGGGGGGCATTGCCGAAATGAGCGAACTTCCCGAGAGTGTTCGTGACAACACCGACGCCCTTGATGCCGTTGGTAACACCACCAAAGCGGTCACCAAAGGTTACGCCATCGGTTCAGCGGCGCTAGCAGCGTTGGTGCTCTTTTCGGATTACACTTACCGCCTCGACCTTGGTGAGGGTGCGTTTAGGCTTAATGACCCCATTGTGTTGATTGGTCTGTTTATTGGGGCGATGTTGCCGTTCTTGTTCTCAGCGTTTTTGATGGAATCCGTCGGTAAAGCTGCTGGCAGCATCATCGAAGAAGTGCGCCGCCAATTCCGCGAGCTGCCCGGCATTATGGAAGGCACGCAAAAACCCGAATATGGCACCTGCGTGGACATCGTCACCAAAGCCGCCCTGCGAGAAATGGCACTCCCCGGCATTATTGCCGTCGCCGCCCCCTTAATTGTGGGCTTACTGTTTGGCCCGCTGGCGCTCGGAGGTTTGCTGATTGGCGTGATTGGTAGCGGTCTGATGATGGCACTGATGATGTCCAATGGTGGCGGTGCGTGGGACAACGCCAAAAAGTACATTGAAGACGGCAACCACGGCGGCAAAGGTAGCGAGGCGCACGCGGCAGCCGTTGTCGGTGACACCGTTGGTGACCCTTACAAAGACACCGCAGGGCCTTCTATCAACCCGCTCATCAAAGTGATTAACACCGTTGCCCTCATCTTCGCTTCAATTATCGCCAGCATCGGTGGCATTTTGATGTAATCAACCCCAAAACCAAAAGCTACTGTACGGCAGGCGTTCGCGTCTGCTGTTACTTTTGTGCGCAGTAAAACAAAGAAGCGCAAGGTGCTGCTGCGTTTAGCACATCGAAGCGGCCAAGACCTGAACCAACACCATTTGCCCCTTTCACCTCGTAGCGCGTAAACTGATTGTATTGAGGAGGGTGCGATGCTCAAAGACAAAGACAAGTCCGTTGAAGATACCGATAATGAGGTTGGGTGTGGTGCACCTACCCCTGCATTAGCGCGTCACATCCCTAATGATGAAACTGTCAAAGCGTTGCAAGATACTAGTGCGCGGCGCAATCTTATTCGCTATGACTCATTTGAAGACTTTAAGAAAGACATGCTCAGTAGCGATTAGCCTTGCTCGAGGTTATTCCAAGTACCGCCTTTCGTAAAGATGTCAAGCGTCTCAAAAAACGGGGTTATGACATTGACCAGATGCTCGAGCTTATTGATAGGCTTGCTAATAGCATGCCCATTGGCTCAAAGCACAAACCTCATCCACTCAAAGGAGCATGGAAACCCTCATGGGATTTGCATGTAACCCCTGATTGGATATTGATTTACGAAGTAACCAACGAAGCACTTTATCTTGTGCGCACTGGAACACATGCAGACCTTTTCAAAAACAACTAGCACTATCATGACCCCTTTGATGTTTGCAGAGGTGCTGCTGAATCAAGCGCATCAAAGTGATTAACACCGTGGCGCTCATCTTTGCCTCCATCATTGCTGGCATCGGTGGCATCTTGATGTAAGCAACCCCAACACCAAAAGCTACGTTGCAGCAGACGCGAACGCCTACTGTTTTTTTCTGTCGGATTTACACGTTGAACTTGGTAAGGTACAAGGGTGTCAAGAACAGAAACGTCGTACCAATGACTGTCATTGTGATTATGGTCGGTGGCGCACTGGGCGCAGTCACCCGCTATGGCGTGGGGTTGTGGTTGGGTAGACATCTGGCGCTTTTTCCACTGGGAACACTGGTCGTGAATGTGGTGGGGGCGTTTTTGTTGTCATTACTCGTCAGCCTGGGAGAAACCCGCACTACCGTACCGCCGCTACTACGTGCCGCTCTTGCCACTGGCTACTTGGGATCACTCACCACCTTTTCTACTTTCGAAGTCGAAAGCGCCGCGCTGATTCGAGACGGTAGTGCTTGGGGGGCGAGCCTCTACGTGCTGGGCAATCTCGTCTTGGGTTACGGGGCGGTACTATTAGCACGTTATTTGGTGTTGCGCTAATCACATCAGTGAGCACTGACTTTCATTCAGCTAACCACAGCTAACCAAGACAAACACCCTTGTCAATCAAGGATTCTCAGCCGCTATACACGTTGCTATGCACAATCGGGGCTGGTTATGTCCATATCACGCTAGGCAAGCTGGCACACAATCCTTTAAGCTAGGGTGCTGCTTTTGGAGGCACACTATGACCAAACTCCTAAATGTCACCGTCTGGAACGAATATCGCCACGAACAAAACGACCCCGAAATTGCTAAGGTTTACCCGCAAGGTATTCATCAGGTGATTGCAGATAGCCTCGAGCCACACGTCAATGTGCGCACGGCCACCTTGGATGAACCCGAACACGGTTTAAGCGATGAGGTTCTCAACAACACCGACGTGTTGATTTGGTGGGGACACATCGCTCACGGTGAGGTTGATGATGCTGTGGTAGCCAAGGTGCACGAGCGGGTACTGGCTGGTATGGGCATGGTGGTACTGCACTCGGGGCATTTTTCTAAGATTTTTAAGACGCTCATGGGCACAACCTGCAACCTCAAATGGCGCAACGTGGGCGAAAAAGAACGCCTTTGGGTAGTAGATCCTAGTCACCCCATCGCTGAAGGTTTGGGCGAATACTTTGAACTGCCTCAAGCGGAGATGTACGGCGAGCACTTTGACATTCCCGAACCGGACAAGTTGGTGCTACTCAGTTGGTTTGCAGGTGGTGAAGTGTTTCGCAGTGGTTGCTGTTTCCATCGGGGGCGGGGCAAGATTTTTTATTTTCGACCTGGTGATGAGCGTTATCCGATTTACGAGGATGAAAACGTGCAACGGGTCATTCGCAATGCGGTGTTTTGGGCGACACCTACTGAGAGTCCATTAGTTACGTTTGGACAGCGCCCGGATGCGCTCGAGCCACTCAATTAAGGTTAGTTTGTTTCGCACCTGACGTAGCAGTTTGCCCTCGAGGTCAAGGCTAAGTAGCAAACGTTTAGGCTGTCACATGCACGTGCTCTGGTCGCCAAAAACTAGTAGCCCAAAACTGGTAGCCAACAAGACGTTTTTACGTTTCCCATGCACCACGCCGCTGGACATACGTTCTGGCGCGTATCATTTTCAGGAGAATTTATGGACACACTCAAAGTTGCGTTAATCGGGGCAGGCGGCATCACCCGTATTCACTACGCTGGCTATCAAACCGCGGGTGCAGAGGTCGTCGCCATTGCTGACGTGAACCCCAAAGCCTTAGAAACCCGTCAACGCGAGTGGCACATTCCCCGGGCGTATGCTAGTTACGAGGAATTGCTCGAGCAAGAACCCGAGGTTCAAGCTGTCTCAGTGTGTTTGCCCAACGCGTTTCACCATCCAGCTACCATCGCGGCAGCCAAAGCAGGTAAACACGTTTTGTGCGAAAAACCCATTTCGCTATCACTCGATAAAGCCCAAGAGATGATTGACGCGTGCAATGCAGCGGGCGTGAAGTTACAAATTGGTCATCACATGCGCAGTGACGCCGCCTCTGTTAAGGCCAAAGCCATGATCGAAGCCGGCGAACTAGGGCGCATCACTTATATTCGCTTGCGGCAAGCCCACGACTGGGCAGGCGCAGAGACCGTGCGCGATTCGTTTGGCAAATTGGCCAATTCTGGCGGCGGCACCCTGCTCGATAACGGTTGCCACATGATGGACTTGGCACGCTATTTTGGCGGTAATGTCAGCGAAGTGTTTGCCCGCATGGCCACCTTGCAATATGACGTGGAAGTCGAAGACACCGCCCAAGTGAGTTTGCAGTTTGCGTCTGGGGCGCTCGGCAGTGTGGAAAACGCTTGGACGGCCAAAGGCTGGGAAAACGGTTTTTGGATTTATGGCACCAAGGGGGCGCTCGAGTACAGCACCCGGGCGTCTTACTCAGGTACTACTGACGTATCCAACCTGCGCCACGTCTTTCGCACCTCACCCGGCACCACTTGGGCAGAAACCGACGTGGCCGACTATCGCTTTGCTGGTTACGCCGCCCATCCGCGCAGCGTGCACAGTTTTGTTCACAGTATTGTCAACGGCGAAGACGTGGTGTGTAGCGGTGAAGATGGCCGCGAAGCCGTGCGTTTAGTGGTGGCGTCTTATGAAAGTGCCCGCAGTGGTTTGCCCGTCAAAGTAGAAAACGTAGAAAGTGCTTCACTGCGTCCTGCTGTCGTCTCTTGAGTGCATCTAAGGACAGTACATCCGAAGACATAGCAGCAAAGACACGGAAACCTGCCGGAAAACAGCCGGAAAACAGCGCAAAAATACCAGCGGCGTTTTAAGCTGCGGGTGGCTCGAGCTATACTGACACGAATGCGATGCATCTGGCGCACAATTTGTTATCCAACATGCCAGCCTGTCAGGTTACGCTTTTTCACATCAGCTAACTTTTGGCTAGCATCTGTTGGGTCAGGTAGCATGCGCCAGTCAGGTAGCGTGCGCCAGTTAGGTAGCGTGCAAAGGTGAAACTGCGGGTGCGCTTTGCAGAAACCGATCAGATGGGCATTGCTCATCACTCGAGCTACGTCATTTGGCTAGAAGCGGCTCGAGTCGAATGGTTGCGTGAACGCGGTATCTCGTATCGTGACATTGAACAAAGCGGCATCAGTTTGGCAGTTACGAACGTCACAGTGGATTATCTGCGCAGTGCGCTGTTTGATGATGAACTTACTGTGCAAGCGCAACTGGTGACTGCTAAAAGTCGGCTGTTTGCGTTTTACTACGAAGTCACTCGAGATAGCGACGACGTCACCTTGGCTACTGCCCGCACGACGCACGTGTCGGTGAATGCTCAGGGGAAGCCCGTGCGGTTGCCGCAACAGTGGCTCGAGCCACTCCGTGCTTACCTAGCATAAAGTGCCTACTTAGCATAAAGTAGCTTTATTTATAGCTACCCGCTAGCCGAGCAGGTTATGACAAGATATGCCGAGTATGTCGCAGTGCCTGAGCGTGCGTCGCTTTAGAATTGACAATAGTAGCCTTGCTTCGCGACATACCATGATTAACATATTTTGTGATTGTTGTAATTCGCGACGTGACGACACACACTAGACACCGCACCCCTTGAGCTGCTTGACACGCGCAGCACCGACACGTTTCGCAGATTTTTGGGTTAGTGCGTATTATTGGGTTAGTGCGTAGCTAGCCTTCGGAGGGCACTCGAGCATGGATGAAAAGTACACCGTCGAACTGGTTTCGCCTGTTCCACCGGACAAGTTCGATGACACCGTTGAAAAAGTTGCCGCAGTCATCAAAAAAGATACCGCTGCCGTCAATAAACTCCTCGGGCGCGGCCCAGGCAAGTTGACCAAGGGCACCAGCAAACAAAAAGCTGACGCGTTCGCAAGCCGCCTCAAGCAAGCGGGTCTCGATGTTGTCGTGCTCGGTGAAGGCGAAAAACGCCCTCCCCCCCGACCCGCCGCTGCTGTTGATGCCAAACTGACCGAGGAAGACACACCGCCGCCAAGCAGTCCAGACAGTCGCGCTGCTAGCAGCAGTGACGCTTTTGCTGCGCCAGCGAGTAACGCCTTTGAAGATGACTTTGGCAATGAACCTGCCAGTAGCAGCGCGTTTGACGATGATTTTGGTGCACCTACTAGCAGTGCGTTTCAAGATGACTTTGACGCCAACACACCTGCCAGCGATGCGTTTGAAGGCGATAGTTTTGGCCAAACTGCCGCCAATGCTTTTAGCGGTGACGACAATTTTAGCGATGATGATTTCGACGCTACTCCAGCTGCTCAGTCGGGTTTTGATGATGATTTTGGCAGTGATAACTTCGGCGCTGATAACTTCGGCGGTGACGACTTTAGTGACGACAACTTTGCTGCTAGCGCCCCTGCTGAAGATGATTTTGCTGGCGAAGATGATTTTTCGAGCGCCCCAGCAAGTGAAGCTGCCCCCGCTAGTTTCGACGCTGATGGTTTCGACGATGACTTCGACCGCGATGCGTTTGACGATGATGGTTTCGGTACTGCCATCCGCGAACGCGTTCCGGCAGCCAACCAAGACGACAAAGAAGATCAAGCTAAAGAAGATCAAGGTGACAAGAAAAAACGGCGTGGGCGTGGCAAAAAAGAGAAACCTGCCAAAAAAGAGAAAAAATCACGCCAAGCCGAGGGCGAGAAAAAAGGCAGTAACCCTGCCCTTGTCGTGCTATTGGTGTTGTTACTGTTGGTATTCGGTTCGGCTGCCGCATTAATCTTGCTACCCGAAGAGTACACCGCGTTTGTACCAGAAAGCGTGCGCACCAGTGTGGAACAAGCACCCGAGACTGTCTCGAGCTTTTTCGTCTCCTTACCTGGGCGCGTGTCAGCCCTGTGGGGCGGTCAACCTACCCCACCTGTAACAGACACACCTACCGATACACCTGCCGATACACCCAGCACTACACCGACCCCAACGGACACCGCTGATGCTGACACTGAAGGTGACGGCAGTGAAATCATCGCTGTACCGTCATTCGATGAAGATACAGACACCGCAGACACCACGCCACCTACCGACACCAACAATGTTCCCGAAGACAGCGGCGACGCCATCGTCGAGGTCACGCCGGAGCGCATTTTCACCGCAGCAGGCAGCGGCACTGCAGAAGAAATCAACGCCCTTGCTCAAGCTGGTGCTGATTTCAACATCCGCGATGATTTTGGGCAAACGCCCCTCATCTATGCACTGAGTAATGGCCAAGCTGTGGTGCAAGCCTTGATTAACCAAGGTGCTAACGTCAACGCCCAAACGGATGCTGGCTGGACGCCGCTTATGTACGCTGCTAGGGATGCTGGTGGCAACATCATCAGCGTGTTATTGCAAGCAGGTGCTGACCCCAGCATCACCAACAACGACGGGCAAACCGCTGTGCAAGTTGCCCAAGCCACGCCCGGACGCGAAGGCGCAGCCCAAATCATCATCGACAGCCAGTAAGCTAACTACAACAATGAGCGCGTGGTTGTGAGGCTGACCACGCGCTTGTTAATGGCTCGAGCTTGCCTTGGCAAAAAACTCTGACTATAATCAGAATTTATGGAAGATATATCAAGCATACGACGTTTCAATCGCTTGCTCACGCAACGCATTGGCGTTTTGAATGATGCTTTCCTTGGTCGCGGTAGGTCTTTAGGCGCTTCGCGCTTGCTGTTTGAGATCGGTGAAGCGGGTGCAGAGTTACGAGATCTACGCCACCGCTTAAATCTCGATTCTGGCTACCTCAGTAGATCACTACAGCAACTCGAGCAAGAAGGTCTGATTAACCTCCAATACTCACCTGACGATGCTCGCGTGCGCGTTGCTCACTTGACTACCGCAGGACGGGAGGAGCTAGCCGTCATTAACCAACTTTCCGACCAAGCCGCTGCAGCCTTACTCGAGCCACTCAGTACCCGACAACGCCAAAAGCTCACAGAAGCTATGCAAACCATCGTCCGCTTACTCAACGCTAGCGACATTCACATTGCCACTGCAGACCCTAGCAGTGAAGCAGCCCAAATCTGCCTACAACATTATTATCAAGAGTTAAACGAACGTTTCAGCGAAGGTTTTAATGAGTTACAAAGCCTCAATCCGAGCAAAGATGAACTCACACCACCTCAGGGATATTTTGTTGTGGCATCCCTGAACCATCAACCTGTTGGTTGCGGTGGCTTAAAGTGTCACGCTAATTATGGTGAAATCAAACGTGTCTGGGTCGATTCTAGCATGCGTGGCCTTGGTCTTGGTCAGCGCTTACTCGAAAAACTTGAACAACTAGCACGCAACCATCATTTATCTGTCGTGCGCTTGGATACCCACGAATCCCTACACGAAGCGCAATCCCTGTACCGAAAACTTGGCTACCTCGAAGTTACCCCCTACAACGACGAACGCTATGCGCATCACTGGTTTGAGAAGCAACTCTAAGAAACAGCTTGGCGTACACGCAGCTCGAGTCAATGACGCTTTCGGGCTTTCCACGTGCCGCCATAGCGATAGTTGGGGTCATCTTCCCGCTGCTTGCGGCAGGTCGGACAAGCAAAATACCAATCACCCGCTGGCTCAGTTTGAATGCGGTACAAGACATCATGACGCTCACCACACACGTCACAAGCCTTGCGCCGCACCCGTCCTCGCTTAGTCATGGTTAGTTAGTAGCCAAACGCACCGCCGTCTTTACGGTGATCTGAGCCGGATACATAACCACCTTCTTCTAACTTGTGAATCAGTTGCGCCCCCCCAAACATCAACGGACTCATAACCTCAATATCATGACCGCGTCCGCGCAAGTCCTCGAGCACCTCAGCGGAAAAACCATGTTCAACCCCCACTTTGCGGCCTTCAAAAATCTGCCACCTCGGGGCGTCACTGGCCGTTTGTGGGTTCTGACCATAGTCGCGAATGCGGGTCACCATCTGCATATGCCCTTGCGGTTGCATCGGGCCTCCCATCACCCCAAAACTCATAAGCGGGTTATCCCCTGCCATCAAAAAACCAGGAATGATGGTGTGATAAGGGCGCTTGCCGCCACCGACGCGGTTGGGGTGACCTTCGGTTAACACAAACCCCGCGCCACGATTTTGCAAGCTGATGCCCGTTTCAGGTACCACAATACCCGAACCAAACCCCATGTAATTAGATTGAATAAACGACACCATCATGCCGCTTGCATCTGCTGCTGTGAGGTAGACGGTGTTGCTGCTTGGTGGCTGGCCGTGTTCGGGGTCGCCTGCTTGTTTGAGGTCGATGAGGGTGGCTCGAGCCTTCAAGTAATCCCCATCAAGGAGCGCCCCAACACTAGTGTCCATCGTGTCCGGGTCAGCAATAAACCGATAGGCATCAGCATACGCTAACTTCATGGCTTCAATTTGCACGTGCAAGCTGTCCGCTGAATCTACCGACATATCTGCAAGCGGAAGATGCTGGACGATTCCCAAGGCAATCAGGGCCGCCAAGCCTTGTCCATTAGGGGGAATCTCGTGCAAGCTGACGTCATGATAGTGCTGCGAAATGGTACCTACCCAATCGGCTTGGTGGCTGGCTAAGTCTTCTTCGGTCATAAGGCCACCGCTAGCTTTGGCGTGGGCAGCGATTTTTTCAGCGAGTGCCCCACGGTAAAAGGCGTCACCCTTGCTTGAAGCAATCTGTTCTAAGGTGCTGGCTTGTTGTTCTGAACGAAAACGCTCCCCAGCCACGGGGGCGCGTCCGGCGGGGGCAAAGTGGGCAGCAAACTCGGCAAAGGCTTCGTAACGTGGCAGGGCTCTATCCCACAAGTGGGCGGTAATAGGCGACACCGCAAACCCATGACGGGCGTAGTGAATGGCGGGTTCAAACAGTTGTTCAAAGGGCAACTTGCCCAGTTTTTCCGATAGTGCTACCCACGCTGACACTGCGCCTGGCACCGTCACCGCATCCCAACCGAGCACCGTCATGGCGTCTTGGCCAGCAAACCGTTCGGCAGTAAGGGCTTTGGGCGAACGACCCGAAGCGTTGAGGCCGTGCAACTGCTGACCGTCCCAGACAATAGCAAACGCGTCTGAACCGATGCCGTTCATGGTGGGTTCGACAATCGTGAGGGTAATGGCGGTGGCAATGGCAGCATCAACGGCGTTACCGCCTGCAAGGAGCATCCGCAAACCCGCTTGGGCGGCTAAAGGTTGTGAGGTAGCCACGACATTATCGGCCATGACGGGCATGCGCTGCGAGGGGTAGGGAAAATCGTAAGTGAGCATGGGCTATCTTATCGCACCCGCCCTAGGCGTGGACTATCAGATGGGTCAACATTAAACGGTCTACAGCAATTCCACGTGTCGTTTCTACAGTTGCCGATGTTTGCCAATGTCATGCCGATGTTTGCCAATGTTTGCCAATGTCATATCGACACCAATCGCGTTCAACCAGGTGGACGTCATTTACGGAAAAGCTAATAAAGCTGAACGGTCAAGGCAAAAGTCAGGACAAAAAACGTGCGGCATCAACATAGACACCGCCCAGGATAATGTTTGAATTTTGTGCGTGTAGGGCAAGTCACCGCCAACAACACATCAAAAACAATTACAGCGACGACATTTAGGTCAGCGGACGCCCCCCATCAACCGGAACGATGCACCCCGTCGAAAAGGTCAGCTCACCTGCTACCGCACACACCGCCCTCGCTACATCATTCGCCGTTGCCAAACGCTTAAGCGGCGTGTTTTGCCGTTGAGCTTCGTTCCATTCTGGGTCAAGTTGGCTGCTGTACTTGCCTTCAACCAAACCAGGTGCCACTGACACCACCCGCACTTCTGGTGCTAGCGCCCGCCCCAGCGAACGGGTCATCGAATCCATGGCGGCTTTAGAGGCGCAGTAGGCTACATTGCTGCCGTGTCCGGTGCGGCCAGCAATCGAAGAAATATTCACCACCACGCCTTCCCCAGAGGCTTTTAAGAGCGGATGGCAAGCGCGAATCATGGCGAACGCGCCGCGCCAGTTGACTTGGAAAATCTGGTCAATCAGGTCATCGTCCAAACCGTCTAAGTCGTCGTGGGCAACAAAGCGGGTCATACCAGCGTTATTGACTAGTATGTCAAGCTGGCCGTATTGCTCGTGCACGTGCTTGGTGGCGGCGGTGATGGAGGTTTTGTCGGCGAGGTCTAGGGAGATGCTGCTGTGGTTATTGCCGGGAAGGTGCTCGAGCAACCCCTGTGCCGCTTGCGGATCACTGCGATACGTCACCACGACGTGCACCCCCAAAGACGCCAAACGCTCACAAATCGCCGAACCAATGCCGCCTGTTGCCCCCGTAATTAAGGCAACCTTACCCGCAAGGCTCACGTGCCAACTTTCTCAAAACGCTCTACGCGCAAGGTAGCTTGCCGTTTATGACCTGCAAAGCCTTCAATTTCACAGATTTTGGCGCAGTTTTTGCCAATAGTGACGCTGGCTTCTTCGCTGCAACGTTGATAGGTAACGGTTTTGAGGTACTTCCCAACCCACAAGCCCCCTGTGTAGCGAGCCGCGCGGTTGGTGGGCAATATGTGGTTGGTGCCGATGGTCTTATCACCATAGGCCACGTTGGTTTCTTTGCCCAAAAAGAGCGACCCGTAGTTGGTCATGTGGTTCAAAAAATAATCTGGGTCAGCGGTCAAAATCTGCACGTGCTCACTGGCGATACGGTCAGCTTCGGAGACCATTTCGTCGATGGTATCGACCAAAATCACTTGGCCGTAGTCTGCCCAGGCTTTGCCAGCGACTTCGGCAGTGGCAAGTACTGTGAGCTGCTTATCAATCTCTGCTTGCACGCCCGTTGCAAGTGCTTCGCTGTTGGTGAGCAAGACGGCTGGCGAGTTGGTGCCGTGTTCGGCTTGCCCGAGTAGGTCCGTCGCCACCATCTCCACATCCACCGAATCATCGGCAATCACCAAGGTTTCAGTGGGTCCAGCCAGTAAGTCGATGCCAACGCGCCCGAACAGTTGCCGTTTGGCTTCCGCGACAAAGGCATTACCAGGCCCTACCAGCATATCTACTGGAGCGATGGTTTCGGTACCAATGGCCATCCCTGCCACCGCTTGAATACCGCCTAGAACATAAATCTCATCCGCCCCTGCAAGCGCCATAGTGGCCACCGTTGCCGGGTAAGGTTGACCATCTTTGGGCGGGGTGCAGGCAACCACCCGTTTGACGCCCGCTACTTTGGCCGTCGCCACGCTCATAATGGCTGAGGCAATCATCGGATAGCGACCACCGGGGATGTAGCACCCGACGTTGTTCATGGGGATGTTTTTGTGCCCCAAGGTCACCCCCGGATAGGTTTCCACTTCGATGTCGGTAATGGCTGAGCGTTGCGCTTTGGCGAAGGTGCGCACCTGCTCGAGCGAAAACTTGATGGCGGTGATTTGATCATCGGGCACTTGCGCCACCAAGGCGTCGATTTGTTCTTGCGAGAGCCGGAACGATTGCGGAGAATAGTTGTCGAACTTTTCTGAGAGTTCGCGGATGGCGGCGTCTCCTCGAGCTTCAATATCCTCAATCGTACTGGTAACGGCGCGTTGCACGTCGCTGCTGAGGGCGCGTTTGGTGCTGGCGTCCATGCCTTGTTTGATAAAACGAACTGCCATAATCACTCCTCCGGGGGTAAATTTACAAATTACCGAAAACGTTTTCGGGTTGACCCTGATGTAAATTATGAATTGTGTTTAGCATACATCATACGAAAAAAGCCAACTGAGGTGTGCTGACACGTTGAAGCCATTTCGGGGACGACATTTCAGGGACAACCTTGAAGGGGGAAAAGTTAAATAGCATTTCCATGATTGACGTCTACACAGTGGAACGCGTTGTATGCCGATGTGACGTTGGTAAACATCAGCAACTGTAGAAACGACACCTGGAATTACTAAAAGGTCACCCGTTAGTCTTCCCGCAAAAGCTGCGCCAATACTGCTAGTTCGTCAAAGACAAAATAATGCTTGTTAATGCGCGGCTTTCCGTCTTTGATGATCACATGCACGTGACTGACACCGAGAATGTTTGCCCGTTGGCCAGTCGCTGATCCGTACCACCCCGCACTCGTGTGCGTACCAAAGATGCGCCAACGCACGGCCACGCGGTAGGTATCTCCCGCTGGTGAGGTGACTACAGAGGTGTAGACATGTTCGACGTTCAAGGTGACATCAGCAAACATAGCGATAAAACCCAGCAAGTAGGTGCGGATATGCTTGGCACCGTACAAAGTAGCATTGTTGGGGGCAAACATCATGGCGTCACTGGTGTGGGTTTCAAGGACGCGGTTAAACGAACGACGGTTCCAGGTGTCGTGAAAAACGCCTTTGAGCCAGTCTTCAATGGCACGAATACGCTCAGATAGGGTGGCTCGAGCTTCAAACGCCTGCTTCCCCTGATAGGGTTCCGGAAAATGCTGCCCCTGTAAGCGTTCCGTTTCGCCTACCGGCATAAGCTCAAACTTAGCCAGTTTTTTGGCCATTTTCTTAGCGACAGCAAAGACATCAAACCCCAACTGCCGCACAATCGCTGCCGTATCGCGCACCAACCATTCTTCGTAGATTTTGTTATTCAAAACAGCACAGTTGGCAATAGCAAGGTACTGTACCCGCTTGTGCGTAGGGGCACCCCAAGGGCTGTAACCAAAGTTGGTCGCTTTGTTGACAAGCAAGTGCGAGGTGTGAAAGCCCTGTTCGTCGTCACCTGTCCAAATAACATCCTCAGCAAACAGTCGCCTATCGGGAAACGCCGCCAAAAACGCAATCGAACCGCTAACCGTTTCTTCAACACCATAAGAAAGACCGTAGGCAGTATGGACGGTGCAGTTGTGGGCATAGGTATCGTAAATATGCCCCATGTCACCTTCTTCCCAAATGCGGTGGGTGATGCGCACGATGTAGTCGACAATGTCAGCATGCATGGGGTCAAAACCACGCATGGACTGGCGCGGGGTGATGGGGTGGGGTTGCTCGAGAATCGCTAGCACGTCTTTGCTCTTGAAATCAATGGCCTCGTTGGATGTATTAGCTAACCCTTGAGTATTATCTGCGTGTTGTTCGTCCATTACCCTTCCCCACCCTGAGGCTCAGCGTGTTCATCGCTGTGATGATTCTCGTGACTGCTAGCGTGATGACCTTCAGGCGTTTTGCGGTATTTCATGGCATCAGCCAGCAGTGCAGGCACATCAACATCAATTTGTTCTAAAAAGTCCAAAATATCAATCATCACCCAGTTGTCTTTGAGTTTGCCATCTTCAACCCGCCAGACGTCCATGTAGCGCACTTTGACGCGCTTTCCTGTCGCTGGAATGCCCAGATAATCGCCTGTGTGGGTGGCTTCCTGATGACCGTAGGCGGCCACATAATCACCATCGGCAATGTAGACCTGGTCAAAAGCTTGCTTGTCGGAAAAAGCCTGCAAAAAAGGGCGTTGATGTTCGTCTTGAAATTGTCGCAAGCTGGTTTTGGTGCCAATGCCCGCAGGCCCGTACCAGTGCATGTCGCCATGCCAGTAGCTTTCTTGACCCTCAATCACGTGGTCATTCAGCGCGTTCACCATCTGCGCAACCAAACGGCGACTGGCTTCGCTGTGGGCAAAACGGCTGCGCAGTTCATCGCAGTCAGGCGGGGTGGGGTCTTGGGCAAGCACTCGAGCTGCCAGTGGTTGATTGGGTAGTTGATTGGGTGGTTGGTTTGGTGGTTGATTATCGTCTGCCATCATCACACCAAGTAATGCGTATCTGGCACAACCTCACGCGGTTGGGCAGGGGTAAGGCGGGCAAACAAATCAATATCAAACTGCTTAAACAAATCAACGAAATCCAGTAACACCCAGTTTTCCGCTAATAACCCCGCTTCTGCTCGCCACCAGTCCATCACCCGTAAACTGATGCGTTTGCCTGTCGTAGGTGCACCCAAGTAGTCTGCCGAATGGGTTGCTTGCAAACTTGGCCAGCCCGTTGACGCTACATAGTGCCCATCGGCAAAACGCGCCGTGTGGTTGCCTCCTTTGCGGTCAGGAAATGCCTCCAGAAAGGGTTTTTGGTGGTACTTTTTAAAGCCATCTAAGCCGTAAGTTCTGCCGATACCGTGCGGACCATACCAACCCATGTCGCTGTGCCAAAAGCGTTCTTGCCCCATGCTCTCGAGGTCATTTTTGTCAAAACTATTAAGCCCAGAAAAGATCATCGACTCAACTAGTGCCAAGGAATTTTGGGTGGTGTGGGGGTCTTGGGCGCTGAGCAACAGACCATCTCGAGTTTCAGGCATAGGCGCAAAGCCATCTTCAGCCAGGCGCTTGGGAAACACCGTGTAACCGGCTTGCCACATCAACTCGGGAATATCAAAAATTACATAACTCTCGACGACTTTGCCGCCCACAAAACGCGAAAACTCGCCGTAACGAAGCCACGCAGCTTTACCAGTTGCCGGAATGCCAAGCCAGTCGTTCATGAATACGCCCGTAAAATAACCCGTTGAAGTGACCCAATCACCGCCTTCAAACTGCCCTTCCATTACGATGTAGGGTTTTTGTTGCAAAAGTTCAAACGCATGCGTGAGTGGCTGCCAGACGGTTTCTACAAACGCGTCGCGGCCTTGTACAGCGTCGATGGGAGCAGGGCCTTGCCAAAAGAGGTCTTCGTGAAAAAAGTCTTGGCAGTGACCCTGAACATCACGCACATTCGTGATTTGCTGCCAAAAGTCCCAATAGCGTTGTTTATTCATAAGCTCCTTACGTTTGTATAGCGTGTCTAGCGGGTTGGTGTATGACGGAGTAGTGTTTGACGGAGTAGTGTTTGACGGGGTGATGTAATGCGGGGTGATGTCGTGCGGGGTGATGTCGTGCGGGGGTATGGCTGTAATGCTGCTAGACCCTAGCAAAATGTTGGACGCATCACCTTACTGCGCCCAACATGATGATGTTTGCGCCTGGTTTACTTAGCCTTTAACAGCCCCTGCCGCTAGGCCTTTGACGAGTTGTTTTTGAAAGAAGAGAATCACAATAACGATGGGAATGGTCGCCGATACGGCCGCTGCGGACGCCAAAGTGATGTGTCCGGGGTCTTCGCCACCGGTAAATTGGGCAATGGCTACTGGCAGCGTCCAGTTGGACTGGGTGAGCACTCGAGCCAGCAAAAATTCATTGTAAGCAAGCAGCAAGGTGAACAGCGCCGTCGAGATAATCCCTGGCCACATGATCGGTACAATCACCTTTTGGAAAGCGGTAAAACGGTTGGCACCGTCGACCATGGCGGATTCTTCTAATTCTTTGGGAATATCCATGAAAAAACTGCGCAACATCCAAATGGTAAACGGTTGATTGACCGCCACTAAGGTCATAGTCAGCAAAAATAGCGTGTCGTGCAGTCCTGTTGCCCGCCCTAGCCAGAAAAATGGCAACACAAACGCCATGCGCGGCAGCGCCCGAAAACCCAACGCTGCAACCAAAATAATCAACCCCGTGATGCCTCGGTAACGCGATAGCGCATAGCCCGCCAGACAGCCTATAGAAATCGAGATAATGACGGTACTTACCGTAACAATGAGGGTGTTGAGAAAGTAATCATAGAACTCAGCGGTGTCGATGATGCGCGGAATCACGTTGAAGAGGATAGCAAACCCAAGCAACACCCCCCAGTAGACGTAGCTGCTCGGCACAGGTAAGTAGCGGGCAGTCAACGCTAGCAGCACCAACACCACACTGATGGCAATGATGGCAAACCCAAGCCGCGCAAAATTTTCGGGGGTAGACTCGAGCCACAAATCCGCATAGTTATCAAACGTTGGCTCGAAAACGAACAAAGGGGTTCTCGAGTTGGCTTGACGCACGTTCTTAAACGATTGCAGCGCCGTCCAAAAGAGCGGCAAAATGCTATACAGCGAAAAAACAATCAACACCACGTGAATGCCTAGTTTGGCCAGCGGGTTGCGAATGGGTTGCATTACTTGCCTCCTACTTGCTCACGGTAGGTGCGCAGCAAAAAGGGAATCAGCACCACCAAAATGGCTAGTACCGTAATCATGGCCATAGCATTGGCTTTGCCTAGTCGCTGCACAGTGAGGGCAACTTGAAAGTTGTACACCATGACTGTTTCTGCCCTATAAACTGGGTTTTGTTCTGTTAATACAAACACACTATCAAACACGCGATACATATCCATAATTGAGATAAGGGCAACAAACACAATCAGGGATTGCAAGTGCGGCAAGGTCACAAAGCGTACTTGTTGAAAGCGGTTGGCACCGTCAATGAGGGCGGCTTCTACGCTTGATTGCGGCAGGGTTTGCAAACCCGCAAAAAAGGTGATGAGCGCAAACGGTGTCGTGTACCACACCGCGTGGGTAACGATGAGGGTTTTGACCGAGGCTTCGGTGAGAATGAAGCGTTGCTCGAGAATGACACGAAAAAACCACGCTATTAACCCAGAAGGTTCAAACAGTTGTTTGAACATGAGCGTACCGACTACCGGCACCACAATAAAAGGCAACAGCACAAAAGTAACGTATACTCCGCGAATTTTGGGCGATACTTGATCTAAAAATAGGGCAATCACGAAACCGACCAGCATCTGCAGCGGTACTGTAAGAGCAATAAACAACAAAGTAAAGCGAAACGATTGCCAAAAGCGGGCGTCTTGCAAAACCTCAATATAGTTGCGCCAACCGACGAAATCGGGGGCGTTGATGTTGCGAAAGGTCAAAAAGGTAAAACTCAACCAAATGGCAACGACCAGCGGGAAAACCATCAAAATAGTCATCGTTGCAATACTTGGGGCAGAAAACTGGAAAAACGTTCCCCGTTTCATCATTGACTCCTTTGGGTGTGCTCTAAGTGAGCAAAAAAGGCTAGCAAAACAGGGATCGCACGACAAACCCGACGACCCCTGTCAGCCATATCAATTAACGGCAATAACGGTTACTCGATGAACCCTTGGGCGGTGGCTTCCGCCGTGTAAGCGGCTTCGGCTTGGGCTAGGGCTTCTTCTGGTGTTAAATCGCCATTACCCACCAAAGGCAAGATGCTACTGAGTGCGGTGCGCACGAGCGGCACAGCGGGGTTGGCTTCGTAGATACCGACACCGTTGGCGATGGTTTGGCTAGCAGCTTCTAAGTAGCGACCCCCTACACCGCTTTCAGCAACGGACTGGCGAGTAACAATGCCAAAGTCAGCCGCTCGAGTTTGACTTTCAATGTCAGCCGCTTCCATAATGACCAAAAACGCTAACTCACGTTCGACATCGGTCGTCGTCGGAATCATGTAGAAGTCGTTCCAAGCTGAACCGCCCAAAGGTGTACCAGCAGCAGGCGCGGGTGCAGGCGCAAAGCCAATGCCCCCTACAAACGCTGAACGGTCAGGGTCATCCATGCTCGGTGCGCGGCTTGCCCACAGTTGCACAAACGCCAAACTACCGATGCTCAGCCCTACTTCACTATCGTCCAAGCTGTAGGTGAGACCTTCACGTCCCATACACGCTTCGGCAACTTCCACAATTTTATTCAGCGCTTGCACGCCTGCTTCACTGTTAAACGCGGGCGTGTTGTCTTCGTTGAGGTAGGTACCACCAAAGGCTTCTAGGAAGTGGAAAAACTCTTGTTCCCACGCCCAGCCTGCGTGCAAGTTCAAGGTGAAAGGAAAGTCGATGCTGGGTTCTTCAGCTAAGACGCTACAAGCTTCAATGACTTCATCATAGGTCGTTGGCACTGCCAAGCCGTATTCTTCAAATAAATCCATGCGGTACATCAAATGCTGGGTATTGGCCACAATCGGCACACCGTAGATTTCACCTTGGTAGCTTGCACCTTCCCAAGCGGTTTGCGCAATGTCATCAAGGTTGTATTCTTCGCGGTATTTTTCGACTAAGTCGGTGATGGGTTGCACCCAACCTTCTGAAGCCCACTCAACTACGTCGCCATTGGCACCGTGTACGACAGCAAAAGGTGAAGAACCTCCCCCTGAAAGCGCCAAACGCACCTGTTCGCGGGCACTGCCAGAATCAAGAAGTTGGGTATTGACGCTGAGATTATCCACGTCATTACAAACCTCGAGCTCCTCAGCGTAAAACTCAGTGATAGGAAACGCCCAGCCAACCATATTGATGGTGGTGTTACTACTCGGTGCAGCGATATCACAGGTTTGTGCGGCGGCTACACCCAAAACCAACGTCGTGCCTAGTACTAAGCCTAGTTGTTTGTAGGTCACGTAAAACCCCTTTCTGCTCGAGCATGACTCGAGCCATGCCAGTTTGCTGATTGACATTACATTCAAGTGCACACGATATTCAAGCAAACCGAAATCGTTTTAGCGATCTCTCAAGGTTATACCCGAAATTGCTTTGTGAATACAAGAGGTTTCAAGAAACATCATCCTTATACATGCCCCCAGACTGATCAGTACAGCTCGAGCTACGCACAACAAGCTCGGTAGCAAAGGTCTTTTGCAGCACTTCCGAACGCGCTAGCGGCGGCAATGCCAACTGTCCTAACAACCACGATGCTGCATATTCTCCCATTGCCCGCATGGGAATAGCCACCGTCGTTAAGGCGGGTGTGATGATGCGGGCAGAGGGAATATCATCCACACCCACCACGGCAATATCATCAGGCACGCGCACCTGTTGGGCTTGGGCAGCGTGAATGGCATCGATGGCCACATGGTCATTAAAGGCAATCACGGCTGTGGGTGGTGCGGGCAACTCGAGCAACCGCTGCATGGCGGCGTGACCGCTGTAGGGTGCATAAGGAGCGTCACTGATGTAAGCGGGCTCGAGCTGCTTACCAGCATGTTGCAAGGTGGTTTCGATGGCATGTTGCCGTTCGATGTCGTTGTAGGTGTCATCGCGGCGCGACAGGTAGCCAAAACGCGTGTGGCCAGCAGCAAGCAGATGTTCGGTGAGGGCTCGAGCGGCAGCATGATTGTCTGGGGCGACATAAGCGACGGCTTTGTCAGTAGCTAACGGGTGCGGGTCAAGGGCATACACGGGCTGCCCCACTACGATATGCGGCACGTTTTCTGCGTTGAGGACAGCTAAAGCCGCATGTAACGGATGCGCCCCCCCTAAACCCAAACTAATCACCATCATGGCGTCAACTTCACGGGCGCGGCAAATGCGCTCGAGGCTGCGCGCCGGGTCACTGCCGACCGCATAAGAAATCAAACTGTAACCACAACGTTCTGCTGCGCGTGCCACACCGCGAAAATAGCTGATAAAGGCTTCACTTTCGTAGCCCTTGAGCGGGTGCAAAATGCCCAGTTTTTCGGTGCGTTGCAACCTGAGCGTACGCGCTGCCGAACGCGGTTGATAGTTAAGTTCCTGACTGGCCGCGAGCACCACTTCACGCGTCGCATCAGCCACATCGCTGTAGCCGTTCAACGCTTTGGAAACTGTCGACACCGACAACCCCAAATGCTTGGCGAGGTCGCTGATGGTTACGGCCACAGGGGTCTCTTCTCGTAGGACATCTCGTAGGACATCTCGTAGTGCATCTCGTGGTGCATCTTGTGGTGCATCTTGTGGTGCATCTTCATGCACAGTGTAACTGAAAACTATCCTTTCACGCGTCACACGCCAAATTGTCAACCACACGGCTTATCACACGACCCATGAATTGCAAGATGACACACAGCCTGATATAACCATAGCCACACCATTACTGCGACATTGTTTTTAGGAGGAGACATGGCAGACCGCAAAGACCCCCGCGAGCAACAGGGCGACGACAGTCAACTTGGTGCGATGGAAGGCTATATCAGCCGTTTTAAAGACGTGCTTACCCGCCCCATCCCGCTCATGTTCATTGACAGCCCTTTGCCCCATCACCAACGCCTCAACTACGCTGTCATCGGCGACACCGCTAGCGAAAACCCCAACTTCAGCCCCATGATTACCACCCCGCATGGTTTTCAAATTGGCATGGTCAAAGCCGAACCGGGCAACGGCCCTGCGTATCACACCCACGACTACATCGAGTGCTTTATGCCCCTGACTGATCACCCGTGGCGTTTTTATTGGGGCGAAAGCGAAGACAAAGTCGATGGCGAAACCATTCTCAACAAATGGGATTTGATTAGCCTGCCGCCCAAACTGTGGCGCGGGTTTGAAGTCGCCGAAGACGCCGAAGGCACAGCGTGGTTGTTTGCTGTGCTTGAACCTCACGACGCCTACACCTTCAAAGACCCCTACTGGTCACCATACGTAGTCACCGCCGCCGAGCGCATGGGGTTTCACGCGGACGAAAGCGGCAAACTGGTCTCTGTGCCAGATAACTTTGCCGATATGGAACAAGACATTCTCAACCGCATTCAAAGCAGCGAGTAGGGTAACGCTGCCCTTGGGCGCTTGTTTTTTGGCATATTTTTTGACAGCATTGCGAAAACGTTTTCGCTGATTACCTCGAGCGAGACATACGTTCTAAAATAGTGTTAACGGGCGCTTGTTACGGCAAGTGCTCATCCCCTTTTTGCGTTAGTTGAGGACACCCCGTGGCAACGGTTTTTTTACCCGGTACGTTGTGTGATGAACGCGTGTTTGCCCCGCAAGTCAGTGCGCTCGAGGCAGCAGGTGAGTTGTGTTTGGTGTTGCCCTTGCGGGTAGGTACGACAGTCAGTGACTGTGCTAGCTGGGTGCTCGAGCACACGCCTGTAACCTTTAACTTGGTGGGTTTTTCCCAAGGGGCAGTCGTTGCCTTTGACATCATGCGCCAAGCCCCTGAGCAAGTGAACCGCCTCGTCCTGATTGCCGCTAATCCCGCCGGCAGCACCGACGCCCAAAAAGCGACTTGGCAACGCTGGCGCGAACGCGTCTATCAGGGTCGTTTTGAAGATGTGGTGCAGGACTTGTGTCAAGGGCTTTACTACCAACATCAAGATGTCTTTTGCGATGTCCTGTTGGCGATGGCGCACAACTTGGGCGAAGCGGTGTTGCTACAACAACTGGCTATGTTAGAAAGCCGCATCGACAGCAGAGCCACCCTTGCCAACATTACCTGCCCGGTACAACTTATTGTTGGGCAACACGACCGCATTACACCGGTCAGTGTGCACGAACAGATGCTTATGTTTTTGCCCCAAGCAAGTCTCAGTAAAATTACCGTCAGCGGGCATTATGTCAGTCTCGAGCAACCTAGCAAAGTCAGTCAGACGTTAGTGGCTTTTTTGACCCGTTAAACCACCATTATTAGTCATTACCATTAACCCACCCCGCCAAACGTACCCTTTTGCTAGCCGTGCTTAGAGCCTTGCTCACAGTGTTATCCACACAACCTCCGCCATAATCAGGTAAGGAGGCTGCCTTGCAAGCAAACAAACTCAATACCCCGCTGCTGTTTATCGTAGCGCTGCTTGCTGCCGTTGTCGCCATCAACGAAATGTACAGTAGTGCTCGCAACGTCATTGTCTTGGCGGTGTCGATGGTTATTTTTTGGATTGCACTGTTTTTGCTGTTGCGTTCTGAGAAAATCCTTTAGTCACGCCGCCACGCGAGAAGCCCGCATCGTAGAAAGTGATGCGGTTTTCTTTTGTCACAAGGTGTAGTGTCAAAAGGATGCCTTCTTCAACCACGAACGCCACTGATGACGTCCCCTATGATGTGAGTACGTTGGAACAGACATATGCGAAACAGACATATGAGGAACAGACGTATGCTCGAGCCACCCATCACCTGTTGCCGTGGCTGTCAACTGTGCCCTGGTTACTGCTCATTGCAACTTTGCTGGCAAGTTGGCTAGCGCCGCAACTTATCTCGAGCTATGCCCTTTATCCTCTGCTGGTAGGCATCATTGTGTTGGGCTTGCCGCATGGCGCACTAGATCATGTCGTGCCGGCGCGCATGCAACTGGCTTGGGGAAAGCGCATTGTGCCTGTGAGTGTGTACTTGCTGGCTTATATTGCCATTGCTGCTGCCTACTTCGTTCTGTGGTTGCAAGCACCTTTGTGGGCGTTTGTGTTGTTTTTGGCCATCACCGTGTTGCACTGGGGACATGGTGACTTACGGCATATGGAAATTTTTGTGGGGCGTTCGTATGGCAGTTTGGCAGAACGCGCCGTTGCTTTGGTGGTGCGGGGCAGTTTGCCCATCTTAGTACCGATTGTGGCCTTTCCAGAGACAGCTGAAGCCCTTTACCGCCACGCGGCTGTGGGTCTAGGCGTCAGCCCGGAAACCATCAACTTGACCGCCTCGAGCGTCGTGAACAGCTTGAGCGTCTTTTTGATTTTAGGGCTACTGGCGTATGTGATTATTGCTGCCCATGTATCGCCTGATTGGAACGTTTTAATCTCAGAATGCCTCGAGCTTGTCGTGTTGCTATTGTTCTTTTTGTACACACCTGCTTATTTCAGCGTGGGGTTGTATTTTTTGGCGTGGCACTCGCTCAGACATTTGGGCAGGTTGTTAATCCTCAGCCCCTACGATGCAGCAGCGGTGGCTCAGCACCATTGGCGCAGACCCCTGTTCCGCTTGGTGCGTGACGCTTTGCCCATTACTCTAGCGGCTATTGGCCTCTTGGTGGCGCTGTATGTGTGGCGGTCAGATAACGTGCAGTCGCTCGAGGGCTTCGTCGCCATCTATTTGGTGCTCATCAGCGCCCTCACTGCTCCGCACATGGCGGTTGTGGCGCTGATGGACTTGGCCAAACCACAACATCAACCTACGTAAACCTGCAACCAACACTTTAATTTTAGCAATACTTTAACATTAACAAAATATTATTATAAAGCTGGTCAGTCAGCCGCAGGGCGGATGCCCGTTTGTACGTTCCACAAGCTAGCATAAATGCCAGACTGAGAAATCAGCGCATCATGTGCGCCAGACTCGGCGAGTTGGCCGTGCTCGAGTACATAAATTTTATCTGCACCTCGCACCGTCGATAACCTGTGGGCAATGACAATGGTCGTGCGCCCAATCGCAAGGTGCTCGAGTGAGCGCTGAATGGCGGCCTCGGTTTCGTTATCAACCGCTGAAGTGGCTTCATCAAGAATGAGAATGGGCGGGTCTTTGACTACGGCTCTGGCGATAGACACCCGCTGCCGCTGGCCACCAGACAGTTTTTGCCCCCGTTCACCCACGATGGTGTCGTAGCCTTGCGGCAAATTCATAATAAAATCGTGGGCTTCAGCAATTTTGGCAGCCCGCACAATGTCCTCAAACGACGCGTCAGGGCGTCCATAGGCGATGTTCTCGCGCACCGTACCATGAAACAAAAAGACGTCTTGACTGACCAAACCAATCGAGCGGCGCAGGTCCGCCATGCGCACATCACGCACATCGCGCCCGTCTAGGGTGATGCGTCCGTCAGTAGGATCATAAAACCGCAACAGCAACTTGATGAGGGTGCTTTTGCCTGCGCCTGTAGCACCGACAATGGCAGTGGTCTTGCCAGCAGTAAACTCGAGCGACACCCCCCGCAGCACAGACACTTCAGCGCTGGTAGGATAAGCAAAAAACACGTCTTCTAGACGCATGTCACCTTGAATGTTGTAAAGTTCTTGCTCGCCGTCTTGCATGCGCTTTTCGGTAGCCAACAAGTTCAAAATGCGGTTGGTAGAAGCCATCGCCCGCTGATACAAGTCAAACGTTTGCCCCAAACGCGTAAGCGGCCACAGCAGACGCTGGGTCATAAATACCAACACCCCAAACGCCCCCACGCTGAGCGTGCCTTGATTGGTCAGATAACCACCATATACCAGCGTGGTCGTAAACCCCACAACGATGGCCATGCGAATGAGGGGCACAAACGCCGAACTGAGCCGAATGGCTTCGCGGTTACTGCTGCGGTAATCATCACTAGCTTCGCGGATGCGTTCAGTTTCACGGGCTTCGGCCACGAAACTTTTGATGGTGGTAATACCACTCAAGTTATTGGCGAGTTGTCCATTCAAAAGGCTGACTTTTTCGCGCACAGCAGCATATTTTGGAGCAATACGGTGCTGAAAACGCAGCGAACCCCAGATGATAAACGGCATCGGCAAAAAAGCCCACCACGCCACGCTCGGCGCTAAACCCACATACAACCCACCGATGAGCACAATCGTGGTGATAAGTTGCACGATGTCGGCAGCACCAACATCCAAAAAGCGCTCGAGCTGATTGACATCATCATTGAGCACTGCCATCAAGCCACCTGTAGAACGGTCTTCAAAGTAGGCTAGTTCCAAGTGCTGCACGTGGTCATAGGTGTCCATACGCAAATCGTGCTGCAAACGCTGCGCCAAGTTGCGCCACAACACCTCACTAATATATTCAGTCAGTGACTCCAAGCCCCATACCAGCACGGTGATACCCGCTAACAACCACAGTTGCGTCATCACCTCGCTGAAGCCAAAACGTGCCAAAAACGAATCCTGCTGTTGCACGATAATGTCAATGGCCGCACCGATTAATAGTGGCGGTGCTAAGTCAAACGCTTGATTTAAAAAGGAAAAAAAGCTTGCCGTGGCGATGCGCTGCCGATAGAGGCTACCGTAGCGCCACAGTCTTATAAGTGGATGCGTCATAAGCTCGAGCTTAACGTGTCCAAGCACCTCAAACTAGCGCCTAGCACCATCATCCTAAACAACCACCAGCTACCAGCCCTACCCAAAAAACCCAGCCCTATATCGGCTGGGTCAGAAGAGTATCCGAAAATACTCAGTTACATGTTGAATTTAATATTACACGCAGTTATGACTAAGTGCTGCTACTGCGCTTCCTGTTCTGCAGCAATGCTATCAATACGGCTTTGCAGGTTGGAAATAGCATCCATCAGCGTGTCAATTTCAGCGCTGGCGCTGCTGACTTCCTCTTCACCGCTAGCCTCAACAATTTCTGCTTCAATGGCAATTGCTTCTTCCACGTCACCCTCAGCAACAGTTTCTTCCGTCACTTCTGGATTAACGGCCATGGCTTCACTACTACCTTCTTCAGCAAATGCTGCCGAAAGCTCACCGATACTTGCCAGTGTCTCACGAAGTTCGGCGTTTTCAGCCTCGAGGCTAGCGACCTCGGCTTCAAGATTGCTGACAGTCTCTTGCAACATGCTGCGCTCTTCAGCGAGCACTTGCACAGTCTCTTCAGTATCACAAGCACTTAGTAGTAGCGTTGCTAAAACTGCGAAGCCTAGCAACCAAGGATACTTCATATGATGACATCCTTCCCTTACCTGGAGTTGGGTGTCAAAGGTGATGCGCTTTCGAATCCGAGAGAAGTGTACGTCCAAAGTCAACCATCACGACGTAACCTTACACACACTTTCGACAAGGTATGTACACAAATACGTGACAGAGTGTGCTCGAGCCACCACCCTAAGACACTATCTATCCCATCTAGTAAGGTATTTATGGCGCGTTTAACCAAGGGGTCATACAAACGTAAGCTTGTACACCCTTATGTCATACCTTCCTCACCAGACCCAATGCATTCGACATCAGCACACAACATCAGTGCACGCAACGTCCGCATTCATGAGCAGCACCACCCACTAACATGCTGAAGACGCCCTTCAGCAATGTTTCCGCAAGATGGTCACTGTCAACCAACGACCATCACCAACGACCATCACTAACGATTATCGCAGCCAACAACTCACAGACAATGACTCACGAACAGCAACAAAGCACGGACGACAGCACTCAGACGATACAAATAACGACCGTAAATATGAGTTGTGGAAGAGGAAAAGGAGACGCGAATACCAAATCCCCCTGCCGAGGACGAATCAAGTCACTGAGCAGTGGATGAATCTTATATTGCTCGCAAGCCCACCCGATAAACTACGACTTTTGTCACGTTTTGTGTTTCTTGCGGCAGTGCCCAACACCCCCCTGCTAACACCCCGCATGTGCTGTGTGACGCACTGCCTCATTGCAGCGGTAAATGTTGTTAACCATTAAGCCACGCAAACCGTACATCATGGCCTCACGTGGCTTGGCTGCACTGCGTTAACGCGTGCTGTT
Organism: uncultured bacterium; assembly: GCA_964550765.1. Taxonomy (GTDB): domain Bacteria; phylum Deinococcota; class Deinococci; order Deinococcales; family Trueperaceae; genus JBCCBI01. Next base: position 63,599 of record CAZKAZ010000021.1, read on the forward strand.
AGTGGGAGATTTTGTTGTGTTCGACATTGTGTTCGATGTCGTGGTGTTCGATGTCGTGGGCGCTGTCGTTGGAATTGTTGTTTTGCTCAACGCCAGACGGGACATTGTTTTGGGTACTTTGCGAAACGTCATTTGGTGATGCGATGTCTTGTGATGCGATGTCAGGCTGGCTAGGGTCATCATTGGGTACGTTGCTGGTCACCTCGCTGGTTACCTCTGCGGTTTCTGTGTCTGCAGTTGTTCGGGCTTGGGGTAACCGCAAACTCAAAATCCACAACCCAATGAGTGACACCGCAATACCAATACCGATGACTGGAAAAAACGGAAACGTCGTGGTGACGGCGATACCCAACGCCAAGATGCCCGCGCCTGCACCCACTCGAGCATTGCGGTTGCTCACGTAGGTAAAACAGACGAACGCTGTCAAAATCAACAACACATCGAGAATGGCAAGTTCGATTAGTAGCATGGTGTCATCATAGGCGCTTCGCGCTAGCCGTGGCAGTGGCTCGAGTGGCAATGTTGGCAATAAATGTTGGCAATAGAGGCAGTGGCATTTCATCGACACCTCAACACACACGGCCTGGAATATCCACGCTGCACACGTATCACTGCACACGTACGCAAGCATCCGTACGTACACTTCCAGACGCCAATCATATTCACCCGTCAACAAACACATGCTGGCCAATTGCTTGGAATGGGTATATCATCCCTGACCGCCGCTACATCATCTCGTTCAAATCTCGTTCAGTCACCGTTTATAAGCACAACACGTGTAAGCACAACCTGACACCTCACAACCGCCTCAAAACTGAACATCAAACCGCTACTTGGCAGGCTTGCAAAAGTCATCCAAAGTCTTTAAGGTGTCGCTAGAAATGTAACAAAAAGCACAATTTTATGCTCGTTACCGCCCAAAAGGGCAAGGTTTTGTGCTGATGATAGCCAAAATGTAAGATTGCGCCTTTTTCTGAACACGAGACGCAAGCATGATGCTCATAGCAAGTCATTATTTCTAGGCAGTGTCCGAAGGTGAGCATCTTTCGAATCCACGGTGATGCCCGTTAGTGCATCAAATGCTCTCGGAGGTTGAAGTATGGATTTGCCCGTCTTGACACAAGGTCAATTTAACTTGGTTTACCAAGGTTTCTCTTTCTCGATTGCGAGCATGGGAGCTGCAGCCGTTTTCTTCTTGTTGGCTCGCAGTCAAGTTGCCGAAAAATATCGTCCTGCGTTGCTTGTTTCATCGTTGGTCGTTATCATTGCCGCTTACCACTACTTCCGCATTTTTAACAGCCTCGAGCATGCTTACGTGCTCAATGGTGCTGTGTATGAGCCGTCTGGTGCAGACTTCCAAGACGCTTATCGTTATGTGGATTGGTTACTCACCGTGCCTCTGCTCCTCGTTGAAGCCGTATCGGTGCTCAACTTACCTCGTGAACAAGCCAAGTCTCTTACGGCACGTTTGGTCATTGCAGCTGCGTTGATGATTGGCTTGGGTTATCCTGGGGAAATCACGGCTGACTTCGGCACACGCTTCGGTTGGGGCTTTGCTAGCACCATTCCTTTCGTCTACATCCTCTGGGTGCTCTGGGGCGAACTTGGTGAAGTGCTCAAAAAGCAAACCGAGGAAGTACGCATCTTGGTGCGCAACCTACGTCTACTCCTGCTAGGCACATGGGGCGTTTATCCAATTGCTTACATGCTACCCTTCTTCGGTCTTACTGGCCCAGAAGCGTTTGTGGGCGTGCAACTTGGTTACACCTTAGCCGATGTGCTCGCTAAACCCGGTTTCGGCTTGCTTATCTTCGCAATTGCCGTGGCCAAAACCCGCGCCGATGCTAGTCGTGCGGCTGCACCTGCCCCTGCTGGGGACTAAACTAAACACATTTTTTTCAAAGGGGCTCGAGGTAACTCGAGTCTCTTTTTTTGTCAGTGCGCTGTCATTATGCTGCTATTACACCGTTACTACGCTTGACGTGTTCTCGCCACTAGGTACAATGGCGTCTAACAGCCATGATGCTGAAGCCTCTCACCAAACCCACACTTCTCAGTACGCTTCACAAAATTTTGCATGACAGAGTTTTACAAAGGAGTCCTTATGTCCGACCAAACCCCTAACGACACACCACCAACTGAAACCCCCACGGAAACCCCTACAGAAACCCAAGCAGAAAGTCAAACCCAAAGCCAAACCAGCAGCAACCCTATGCAAATGGTGCTTGACACCATCAGTGACGCGTGGGGCAAAGGCAGCGGTAGTGGCTTAACTGTCAAAGGTAGCAACGGCCAAGCGATGTTTATGCTGCCCATCAACCTCATTGTGCTTCTCCTATTGGCGTTGCTCTTTGGCTTCGTACCTGGCGTGATTTTACTGGTCATTGTAGGGCTAGTAGCGCAGTTTGTGTACAAAGCATCGTTCTCATTTGGTAAGTTCAACCAAGACGCCTCTTAACACACGCTCAACGTTACCCTGTACTGTTCCAACGCCTGCACAAGCCCACACACACAAGCTCACACATAAGTATTAACAAACACAGCCACCAAAATACGGCATACATACAACCAATACCGCACCACGTAACCGCACATCACAAAGACGGATTCCTACCGCCGGAGTCCGTTTTTTGCTATTGATCGCATACCAGCCGCTCAGTTGCGAACTATCGCGATGACCCTTTTACGATGACCACCTACGACACCAAGCAAACCAATATTATTTCTATGATTGACGCCTACACAGTTGAACGCGTTTTATATTGATGTGACGTTGGTAAACATCGGCAGCTGTGGCAACAACACGTAGAATTGCCACTAAACAAACCACTTAGCAACTACACTATTTATATTGGTGAAGGTGTTTTTACAAAAAAGAATGGAGCCAATGGTCGGATTTGAACCGACGACCTATCGATTACGAATCGATTGCTCTACCTCTGAGCTACATTGGCACGCCATTACATCAGCAAGCATGAACATGTTACATATAAATTGTGATGGGTTGTGTGCTCGATGATGCCGCCAGTCTCACAACTTAATACCCAGCCTAACAACTTATGAACCTTTATTACATCAATTATTGCATCAAGCGATTTATTGCATTAGGTGATGCATGGTCAGGCAACACAAGACTATTGGCACGATTGTGTACAAAACACACAAAGTAAACATATTGACAACAAACATTTTAAGTAACAAACGTACAGAAAAAAGGTGGTGGCCAGAGGCGGGATTGAACCGCCGACACTACGATTTTCAGTCGTATGCTCTACCAACTGAGCTATCTGGCCATGCCACGTTTTGAGGTGCTTACATGCAAGGGGCGTTAGCCTGTGCGCCTGCAAGCAAAAGGCATAATACCCGAGTTGCTTAGAGCTGTCAACGCTTTGTGAACGCATCCTCGAGCTACCCCAACAACAGCATCCAACAACACAATTTCCCAACTATCACGACACCGTTCTTACGGCATCGCTACCTCAACGCAGCCAATTCATCAGCGAACCGCCATTAAAGGGCACACAACACCCAATCACAGGACGCCCAACGCAGTCATCAACTGTTCATGCTGCCTTGTGAGGTTTCTGACAGCGTGTTATAACCAGCCAAAGTGCACGTAGGTGCGCAATATCTCAGTATCTCGGTTTGTTGGACATGCGTGCACACCGTTTGTTCGTTATCACTTGGCTTGTTATCACTAAGTTCAGTATTAGTATTGATGCATAGCACATTGCTCAATCATAGTACATTGCTTAACACGCTATCGGTAGTGTAATTTTAATATATAAATATTATTGAGATATTGCCAAGACATTGTTGACACGATATTGATAGTAAGACGCTAGTATAACGATTGCATAGCTTAGGAGGCATAAATGCGTAAAGTAACAACACTTGTTCTGGTACTGCTCACCTTGAGTGTGGCGAGTGCCCAAGATTTAGCAGCTGGGTTCAGCTTGGGTGGTTACAACTTTGGTTTGTCGCTCGAGTTTCAGGGTTACGTCCAAAACATCGCCGGTTCACCCTTTGGTGGGCGGGTTGGTTTCGGGTTTTCGTTCACCAGTCCTTTTGACGATGACGACGCGTTTTATGGCACTAGTGGCGCTGCCCCTGAAGCCGGTCTAAACCGCATCAGTGACTACAAAGACAACCGCCTCTACGACGCCAACGAACGCGGACGCAACTTCACCATCGCCTTAGATGGCACATACGACCTAGCAAGCTTGGTGAATATGGACAATATGCCTTTTAGTGCCAGCGTGTACGCTGGGCCTCGTCTCAATAACTTCAGTGGCAGCATCGAAGTTGAAGACAGCATTGCCAGCGTATCGGCGACACAATTTGGCTTGGGGTTTGGCAGTCTAGCCTTTTATCCTTTGACTGACAACCTCAGCGTGGTAGGCGACATTGGCATCGACATTTACTTCGACCCGACGTTTAACCTCAGCGACGACTTTGGTGACCTTGACGTGGAAACGGGCGACACGGCTTATGACGACTACAACAGTTTCATCACCCAACCAGAAGTTGCTGCTAGGGTCAAAGTGGGCGTTGTTTATAGCTTCTAGGCAGGTAAACAAACGATACCTTTGATATATGGTGGTGCTTAACAGGTGGCTCGAGCGCTCGAGCCACTTTTTTTATGGCTGCAACATCCCCCAACGCGTAAGCTGACACCATGAAAAAACTATCCTTACACGTCTGTTTACTCAGCTGTTTACTCAGCTTGTTGTGTTTAACCCACGGCTACGCTCAGACCTATGCAGGCGTGGCGTTTGGCTTACCGACGTTCAACATCCACCTTGGTTTTCGCGACGCAGCAGCAGCAGGCGACTTGCGGGTGCGTTTCTCGAGCGACTTCGACAGCGACACCATCCTCGCAGCGGACTTATTGTTCGATGTGGCCACCATCACCCCGGACATTCGGGCGTATGTGGGCGTTGCCCCTGAACTGAGTGTGTTTTCGGTAAGTAGCAGCGACTATTTTGGTTTGGGAGGCGCAGGTTTGCTCGGGGGACGCTGGCAACTTGGATCACAGTGGCATGTTTTTGCCGAAGGCGGCGGGGCAGTGCGCTACGGTTGGGTGCTCGAGGGTGAGGGCAATCGCGGTTGGTTTGCTGACGGACGGGCGTCTTTGGGGATTGGCATCACCTTTTGAAGCTAGTAGGTTTGCTTTGCCTAGTCACACACCCCATTCTCATGCTATAAAGACAGGTAAGAGATGGGCTCGAGTGAAAGGAGTCACCTGAACCACGCGGTGTAAACCGCCCCACTTCGTTCCACGAGCGAACACACGCATCACCAACACGGTTTTATGCCCCCCTGAGTCAGGGACGCGAAGTCAATAGCGCAATGTCAATAGCGCAATGTCAATAGCGCGATGTCAGTAACACGATATCAATAGCGCGATATTGAAGCGCGATATTGACGATAAGCTTGGTGGCAAAACATCAACGTGTTTGGTTTGTTTTTGTGTGTGTTAAACATCTTATCCAAATAGCACAATGCGGAGGAATTATGCGTGCAGTACTTTTACTTTTCGTTCTTTGCCTGAGCACAGCTTGGGCACAAGACAGTGTCGTCGTCGTCAATGAAGGCGGCATGAGCTCGAATTTTTACGCGGCTGCGTCACTCGGTTTTGCGACCAATGACGGTAACAGCAGCGGCACTTTAGCAGGTCACTTTGGCATCAAAGGTTTGCTGTTATCAGAAGTTGACTTGCGCTTAGATGGCACGTTGTATTTTGACGGTTCGGACTTTGAAATTGGTGCTAACGCCCTTTACAACATCGCCTTAGATGATTTGCCCTTAGACATTCACGTCGGTGGCGGTCCCCAACTCTTTTTGGGTGAAGAAGCCTACTTTGGCCTCGGCTTCCGGGGTGGCGCAAGCTACGGGCTGACTGGTCCTATCAGCTTGTTTGGCGAACTGCGTTTCAACACCTTCTTTGGCGACGGCGGTTTTTCTGTCTTTGGTTTAGGGGTAGGCGCTAAGTACGACTTGTAACGTCGATAGCATGCAACATCACGAGCGAGGCCACTGGGTTTCTCGCTCGTTTTTTTGGCTGAGTGATACTGCTAGTCCAAGGTGGACATCAAACAAAGGTGTTGTGTACTCGAGTCGATGATATTGCTTTAAACACAATACGCAATTAGTT
>CAZKAZ010000022.1:0-7001 GCA_964550765.1 uncultured bacterium
AAAAAGGCTGTGGTGCTTACGCTCGAGCCACCCTTGCCTTTGTTAGCATAAACGTATGACTAACTCGAGCGCTTCGACCCTTCTTTCGACGACTTCTCCGGTGCGCGTCGCGGCGCTCATTCCGGCAGCGGGTAGCGGGCAGCGGTTGGGATTAGGGCCTAAAGCATTTGTCGAAGTAGCAGGGAAGACGCTACTGACCAGAGCCGTCGGTGCGTTTGCTCAAGATGCCGATGAAATTATCGTGGCAGCACCTGCTGATTGGCAAGCCGAAGCCTATGCGCTTTTGCCAGCGGGTGTCAAGGTCATTGTGGGCGGTAGCACCCGGCAAGATACCGTGTATAAGCTCTTGCAAGCCACCCGCGCTGACATCGTGCTCATTCATGACGCAGCGAGGCCGTTTTTATCCCGCGATATCATCCAGCGCACCCGCGACGCTGTCATTGCTCAAGGGGCTGCGTCGGTGGTGATGCGCGTCGCTGACAGTTTAGTAGAAGCCGCTACTGGGACAACGCATGACCGTAGCAGGTTGCGTGCTGTGCAGACGCCGCAGGGGTTTTTGCGCCCTTTGATTGTGCAAGCCCACCAACATGCCCAACACCATCACTTACAGGTCACAGACGATGCATCGTTGGTGCGGGCGATTGGTCATGAAGTCGCTTTAGTAGAAGGCAGCAGTTGGCTCATGAAGGTGACTGAACCCGCGCAGCTCGAGATGGCACAAGCCCTTGCTGCCTACTGGGACAGCCACGCTGCCCTCACAGCTACCGTCTTGAACCCAGCGTTTGATTCGTAACTTTAGATGTGTGCAGATTCGGATGTGTGCAGATTCGGATGTGTGCAGGTATGACAGTGAACAGGTGAGCGTGAAGCATTGCCTGTTGTGTGCTTGCCTATGTGCGTATAGTGAGATTAAGTGCGTATAGTTGAGCATGGCGTCAGCACGTAAACCGCGTAGACGGTCACTGTGATCGTAACTGTATAGACTGTCATGACTTAAAGGTTTTATATCTCGTTGGAGACGCAGATAAGACATTTCAATCGGGGCTAATTGATGACGGAATTTCTCCGCCATGCCTAGTTGGTGGTGTGTTGTCTTGAAGTTACAGGAAATTATAGGTTGTGAAGTTGTAGGTTGCGAACTTACACTTACGCGATTCTTGGTATTGTTGCTTCTTACGTGGAATAAACGTTGGAATGCAAGTTGAGATATTGCATCACCAAACTGATTCGCCAACTCATTGTGTATTGTGTGTCAGGTGTGTTTCAGGCAACATCATCAGCTCGAGTACTCAACACCTTTGTTTGATGTCTACCTTGGTTTAGCAACATAAGCCATGTGGGATACAAGCGATTAAGTGGAAAGGAAAACTATGTACTATAGTCTAACCAATCATCTACTATCCAAAATGTTCGTTTTGGTAATACTCCTAGGGGTAAGCCTAAGTGGTGCGTTTGCCCAGAATGTTGTTTACGAAGGCCCTTGTTCGACGGTGACCAGGCGGCAAAACGGTGACATCGTTCGGGCGCGGCAATATGTCTATAACGATGCTGGCTTGCTCGATAGCGTCACAGAGACCGAACGCGGCAACTTGCAAGGGGTGACGCGATATACCTATGGTGACGGCGAGCGGCTCATTCGCGAAGAATTTTTTAATCGCAACAACGACCTCGAGTCAACCGTGCTCTACAGCTACCAAGATGGCCAACGCATCGAGCGCAGCGAACGGGAACGTGACCGCTTACGCAACTACATCAATTATGTCTATGACAGTGCTGGTAGGTTGACGCGAGAACTGGTCTACAACCGAGGCGATGACCTCATTCAGCGCAACGAGTTTACCTATGAAGGTAACAGTGACCAAGTGACGCGCCAAGAGCGTTTTAACCAAGATGACCGTTTGCTAGAGACGCTCGAGTACTTCTACGATGACAACGGTAACCTCACCTTGCGCACCCGCAGCGACCGAGGTGGTGACTTGGTAGATGAGCTCGAGTACAGCTACGACGACACGGGTAACCTGACTACCTTGCGCCGCCGCGAAGGCCGCGAAGTGATTACTACCAATTACGATTACAGTTGTTTTGCAGAGTGATGTTTTGCAGAGTGATGTTTTGCAGGGTGATGTTTAGCAGAGAAGACCTCTTGCAAAAAACAATTGGTCGATGATAGCAAAAGGCTATTTCATAGTTCGGTTGATATTTTCGCAAGAAGTCTAGTGATGTTTTGCAGGATGATGTTTGGCAGGGTGTGCCTGCTAGCGGTGTTTTTTGCGGCCAGAAACATGCTCACTGTCGGCATCAAAAAACCGCAAAGGGGCATCTTTCCAGTTGCCTGCGTAGTCAATACCCACACGTGGCGTGGTGACAATGTGGCGCGGTGGCGTGCCTTGGCGTAGGTGCAACGCGTCGTGCTGTAAAGACATGCCGTTGTGGCGTTTGTCGATGCCGAGCGCCCGACAGAGTTTGCCAGGGCCGTCGGTGTTAACAGGGAGGGTGTGTGGCTCGAGAGGTTCTGCTGCTCGTACCAATACCGCTTGCCCTTCGTCGATATTTCCAGTGACGATGTTGAACATGTAATACATGCCATAAATCAAATAGATATAAACATGCCCCGCTGCGCCAAACATCACTTCAGTGCGCGGGGTACGTCCTTTGCTAGCGTGACAAGCGAGGTCGTGCGTGCCGACATAGGCTTCGGTTTCCACAATGCGCAGGTGATACTGTCCGCAGGGAAGTTGTTTTATGTCTGGGGACGATGTGTTTTGTGCGGGTACGTAAACGACTAGCGTTGTGCCAAGCAGTTCGGGGGCGACAACGTCTGCTGGGCGGGCATAGAAGGCTGGTTCTAACACAATTAATACCAATTAATATTGCACTACCGCGCAAAACATCAAATAAACGTCGTTAGTTTGAGGATACATGTGTAAGGACATCGAAACGCATCATTAATTGACACATCAGTCTGGTGATGCAATATCAATTAACACTGGGTCTAGTACTAATTACTAATTGAGGCGTTCCCGAGGGGATGTTGGCAACTGCGGCAAGCGGGCGGGTAAATCCCAGCTATCGAACGCCATCGTAAAGTGACCGCGTACAGGTACGTTCAAAATGGTGATGCTAAAAGGGGCAAATAAGCGCTCGAGCACATACCACGTGCCTACTTGGGTAAACTCGAGCCGCCAATATTCCACGGGAATGTCTCCTTGCAGGTTTTGTAAAGACAACACATAACGCGGGGTGTCGTTTGTGGTGCTTTCATTGTTGCTGTGATTATTGCTGGCAGTGTGTTCGACAGTGTGTTCAGCAGGGTTATCTGCCGTATCACCGTGTCGGGTCAGGTCGTGCTGGGCGCAGTCAAACGGCAGTGCTACCGTGCCGTCTTCGCGTTGATTATCTGCGCGTTGACTATCTGCCGGGGGGTTGGTGGCGAAGACGTCTTGATCGTAAGGCGTGCGCCTGCCGCGTTGCTCGAGCAAGGTCACTTTCAGGTCATCGCCTTGCCTGTCAAAACGGGAACGGTTGTAAGCAATTTCCACCACACCACTGCGGATGTTGACGGTTGATGTCACACTGCGGGCGACGCGGAAACTGCTGTCGAGGTGCTCGAGCAGTTGCTGACAGGAAGGCTGTGCTTGGGCGAATCCTATGCTCAACACCAAACTAGACATCACGCCAAACCCCCACACCAAACCGCCACAACGCGTCATATGTCGGGCAATACTCATGCTAATTAGCCTAGCAGACCACCGCAGGGGGTGCTGTGAAGCAAGCAGGCGTTGGTGAGCTAGCGTGGTGAGCTAGCGTAGTGAACTCGTAGGGTGGGCTAGAATGCCAGTATGAATATTGGGACGGTGTTGTTTCACAACGTGAGCGAATTTGAGGTTGCGTTGACGCACAGCGTGCTGCACGAAGCGGCTACCCATGCCAGCTACGCCCGCCAGGCGGAAACACCCGAACCCCCAGAATCCCCAGAATCCCCAGAACGCCTACCTCCTGAATACCAACCTCCTGAACATCAGGTGTTTACCGTGGCCAAGTCGCGCCATTCGGTGCAAACCCAACACGCGTTAACCCTCACGCCGACGTGGGCGTTTGCGGGTGCGCCTGCTATTGATGTATTGATTGTGCCGAGTGGGTTGGCGTTGCCTGTGCGTGATGGGGCACTGGTGCGTTACGTACAAGACGCCGCCCAACAAGCCCGTTATGTGCTGGCTGTTAGCAGTGGTGTGGCTGTGCTCGGTGCAGGTGGCCTGTTGACGGGGTTGGACGTCGTGGACGTGCCGGGGTTGCATGATTTTTTGCAGAGTTGTGAAGTGCGCACCCTACGCAGTGTGCCATTGGTGGTAAATGCTGCTCGAGCTGCTGCGCCTGCGTTGTGGTGTACGCTGGGGGGGGAGTATGTGCTCGAGGCAAGTTTGCGTCTAGCAGACGACCTTTTTGGGGCAGATGCGGCTGCTGTGGCACGTGCCTGCTATGCCCAAATCCACAACATGTCATAACCTTGCCACTTGCACCTTGGGTTGTGATGTCACGTTGTTCCTCGGCTGATGTTATAAAAAATTGTTTCCGTTAACCTAAGAGCGGCTAGGATGAGCGTGTATCTCACGTCTAGCGTGTTAGCTTTTAGCCGTGCCAGCCTCTCGTTATAACCGTGTGATGCATGTTTGCCAGCATTGTCACCAGTTGAGACTTCACAGATGGTAAAGTAACGATAGTCAGTACGGTTGTGTATGACGAGATGTGCTTCAATTGCCATACGCACTGCAATAGCTTTTATCGTGATAAAAGTTTTTCACGATTAGTATTTATCGGTATGAGCGTTGAATGGTTTACCGAACAGCTTGTCTAACGCATTGCCTGAAGATTGCTGAAAAATTGCCTAAACAGATGTTGAATACAAAGTTTGCTGAGGGGCGCAACCGCACGTCAACATGTCACGTAAGCACTTATATGAACATGATGTGTAAGCGCTGTGACCCTCCTGAAGTAATAATTATCGCTGCATTAGGGTAGATGAGAGCGCGAGAATGACAAAGAGCGTGTGTAGCGACATGCGTCACACGAGTCAAAGTGCGCATCATGGTGTGACCCAATAGGAAAGCTGGCGATGCGTGAACCGTGATGAGGTTGGTATGTGGATGCAAAAAGCAAGGTTTTGGCGAGGGAGTCGTGGCCACCAAATCATAAGACGACGCATAAGCAGACGTGTAAGAAGCAGACGTGAAGCGTTGTATGTGCGTGCGCACACCAGCAGTCACACGAATACGAACAGTGTCAGTAGGCACAGTGTTGGTGGACAGAGTGTTGATGAACAGAGCCACACCAGCGAGAGCCAAACACGACAGTGCCACATGAAGGTGTCTATGAAGGTGTCAACGCAACGCCGCGCACGCAATGCAGTCAAGCAGTTCAAAGCAGTTTACAGTGGCGCGTAGTTCGGCGCGTAGTTCGCAACAGGGAGGGCGTTAAGTGAGCGTACCAGACATATCCCCTTTAGCAAAACGACTAGCAGAAGAAAATAACGTTTCTTGGCAGCGCTTGCGGGGGAGTGGTCCAGACGGTCGAGTAGTTGAGCGCGATGTGCTCGAGTACTTAGCAAAGGTGATGGCTGGCGAAGAAGATATTGACCCCACGCCAGAACCGACGCCAGATGGCATGGAAGCGTGGCCAGAAGAAGACGTTGGCACTTTTCCCTCAAAGCAAAGTAATGCCCCTGCGAACGAAGCTGATGAAATTCCTACCAGTGAATTTGCTGCTTTTGATGATGATGAGTTGCTTGACTTTGGCGATGACGACGATGCCTTTGATGAGGGTGACTTTGGCGGTAGCGGCTTTGAAGAAAGCAGCTTTGCTGATGATGGTGATGCCTTCGGTGACGATGCGTTTAGTGATGACGACTTCAGTACGGACGATGCCTTTGGTGCAGAAGATGCTTTTGCAGATGACCTTGCAGAAGCAGAAGACGCCTTTGGTACAGACGATGCCTTTGGTGCAGAAGACACCTTGGCTGAAACTGATGATGCCTTCGGTGACGATGCGTTTAGCGACGATGCCGAAGCTTTTGGGGCTGACCTCGCTGAAAGTGCCCCTGCTGATGATCCGTTTGCGGATGACGATGACGATTTAGCTGCTGACCTCGCTGATCTTGATGATGATGTTTTTGCAGACGATGCGTTTGCCGCTAGCGCAACTGATGATGGCATGGATGACGGCATGGATGACGGTATGGAAGCGTTTGCTGAAGCTGATGATGATGACCTCAGTGATGGGTTTAGTAGAACGGTTGACTTTGGTGAGGGGCTTGATGACGAGCTGTTTGCTGAAGATGACGCCCCTGATGAATTGGCTGCAGTTGACGAAGACGCAGTTGACGAAGACACCGACATTGGCGATGATTTGCTCGATGACGATGACCTTGCCCTCGATGACCTCGCCCTAGACGATGATGACCTCGCCCTAGCTGATGATGTGGGTGATGATTTTGCTGCTGAGGACGAGGTTGGTGCGGCTGAAGGTGATGTGGCTGAAGGTGGCTCGAGCGACGACTTCGGTGACTTTGCTGATGATTTTAGTGATGACCTCAGTGATGACCTCAGTGATGACTTTGGCGACCTAGCTGCCGCAGACGACAGCGCCGCAGATGACAGTGCTTTTGAACCTGATGCGGGCGAAGAGCAATTCAACCCCATGGACACGATTTACATGGAAGCCCCCCCTGCTATTGATTCAGGAGATAATAGCGGTTTTGATGCTTTTTCTGAGGTGGCACTAGATGATGACCTCGGTAGTGAAGCGGATGCCCAAGATGATGATTTTGCTGAGCTCGAGGCAGATGACGAAAGCGATGATTTAGCAGACCTAACTGATGACTTTGCAGATGATGCAGATGAAGCAGATGACGCGCTGTCACCGTTTGAAACCTATCTCGAGATGCCCGCTGAAGTTAGCGAAGCTGCCCAGGCTATCGCCAATCAAGAAACTGAAGGTGCTCCCGAAAC
>CAZKAZ010000022.1:7011-14238 GCA_964550765.1 uncultured bacterium
CTGGATGCTAGATTGGTCAATAACTCTGTCAGTGAAATTTTAAGAATTTCCAGGACCCTTGACGATGATGCTTTTGCTGAGGACGCACTTAGTGACGATTTTAGTGACGATGACGCCTTTGGTGATGGCGTTTTTGCTGAGGAAAGTGACGATGATGCAACCTTCACCGACGACAGCATGGCCGAAGATGACGCCGAAGATGACATGGTCTTTGATGCTGGTGAAGATGACTTTAGTGGTGATGACGCGTTTGCAGAAGGCGTTACTGATGATTCACTGGCTGATGGGGATTTCTCCGAGGCGTTCGCTGAGGGTAATGGTGACAGTGCTGAGACAGATATGGCGGCGGATGATGCCATGTTTGCCGACGATGACGCCATTGATGATGATGCCATCGATGTGTTTGCCGAAGACGCTGCCCACGAAGATGCTGCCGATGATGTAATTGCCGATGATAGTGGTGCTGATTTTGAAAGTAGCGACAGTGATGAAAGTTTTGCAGCCGATTTTGATGCAGCCGATTTTGATGCAGAGGGTGAAGCAGATTTCGGTGATGAACTCAGTGATGATGACTTTGGTGCTGCGACGGATGATGCGGATGACTTAGCTACAGATGACTTAGCTACAGATGATTCAATGGGCGAGGCTATGGCACTCGGTGATACTGATGATGCTGACCTGACGGACGTTGATGATGGGGCATTACCCGATGACAATCTCTTTGCTGAAGCAGATGATGCTAGCGCTGATGCTGTAGATATGATGACGGGCGACGATGCCGTTGATAACGATGCGGTTGATAACAATGCCGTTGATGACGATGCCGTTGATGACGATGACGCCGACCTGGCGGATTTGTTCTCGGAAGATGCTGCTGAGAGTGCTGCTGAAGATGGCGATTTTGCGGCTGAGTTTTCAGCTGACACAGATGACGATGATGCTTTTGATATGCCTGACGATGTTGGCGCTGGCCTCATGGATGACGCTAGCGATGCTGATGGTGATAGGGCAGTTGACGTGAGTGATGCTGATGGCGCTTTTGAAGGCGGTGTCGAAAGTTCTGAAGACGGTGTTGACGATAGTGTGGACGATGACACCAGTGCAAGTGATGGCGTAGACTTCTTCACGACAGAAGAAACCAATGCGGACGCACTCAGTGATGACGCTATCTTTACGGCAGATACCGAAACAGAGGTGGATATGTCCGATAGCAACGACGACTTTGCCGACCAGGGAACACCAGCCGATGACCTTGCTGCACCAGACGATTTGGTTGCACCAGAAGCACCTGCACCAGCGGAGTCTGACCAGTCAGTATCAGAAGCCACAGGTAGCGACATTCCGGTGAGTGCTTACGATGACACCATCGCCGTTAGTCCGGTATCGCCTGAAGTTGCTAGCCCGACAGATGTTCCCCCGGTGTCACAGGTGATTGACGTTAGTAACTTGCCTTTGGTGTCGCATGGGGTGGTGTTGCGTCGTTACTTGGACTTGTCGTTTGTGACAGAAGCGCAGCGTGCCCTTGCCCTCGAGCTAGGTAGCGAAACCCCCATTGAACTGACAGCGTTTGTCGTGCGCGCCGCCGCCAAGGTGCTCGAGCACCACAATCTCGGCAATACCGTGGCGCTAGCCATCTTTGCAGAAGACGGTATGGCCGTCAAAACCGTTGCTGATGCCGCGAGGGGTTCGTTTGGTAGGTTGCTCGAGCAGGTCAATACCCTCAAAACAAGCGCTAGCGGCGAACACGACCAAGCTGATGTGGTGATTGCTGATATGTCTGCGTTTGACATCGACGAAGCTGTCCTCAACCTAGATGCTCCGGTGCTGACGGTAGGGCGGATTGTATTCAATAAAGAAGCCGACAAACAACAAAGTGTCTTGGCGCTTTCTGGCGATGTTCCTGCTGAAGCGGGGGCGCAGTTGCTCGCTGACATTGCCGACTTGCTGCTGACGCCCGTGCGTTTGTTGCTTTAACATCTTTAGCATGAAGTGAACATGAAGTGCTTGCAAGACGCTTTGCCAGTATAAAACGCGCCAACCCCTAGCCTCGGTTAGGGGTTTTTGCTGACGGGGATTAACCACCAGAGCAGTAAATAACCAATCATGCCAATACCCGCGGTGATGATAGTAATGAGCACATAACTGATTCGCAGCATGTGCGGGTCAATGCCAACATAGTGCCCTATGCCTCCGAGCACCCCACCCCAAACGCGGTCACTGCGGCTGCGAAAGAGGCGCTCATTCGTGTTAGGACGGCGTGCCCGACGCTGGTCGTGTGGCAAGTTGTCGCGTGGTTGGTTGGGTGTGTCGTTGGGTGTGGTTTCAGCAGACATGGCGTTATTATCGCGTGCTACGGCGATGGAAGATGTTGCAAGCGAGATGTAGTGGGTAGTTGCGGTTGGCTGTGACCGTCACACAGGGCCGCGTGCACCTCAGCCTCGAGCACCCGCACGTTCACCCCATGCAACCCCGTGTCGATGAGGGCGAGATGCGTTAACCCTTTGGCGTAGTTGCGTCTGCCTCCTCGAGCATTGCCCATTTCACGCGCTTTGTGCAGTGCCGCTGCCAGCAAGATAAGCCCGCCATAAAAGTGCTTGCGCTCACCTGAGGCGGCCAGCCAAATGGCTTCCCAGGCTTCGTGGGCATCCCAGTAGTCAGCACGGTTAAAACACGCGACACCCTCGAGCCATGGGTCATTTTCCACCTTATCTACAGCCTTATCCCCAGCCGTTTTCACATCATCTGTTGCACGGTGCTCTTGAGACATCTTTTCACGCTAACACGAGACATACCAACACGAGACACACTGCTCTGTAGCGACATGAGTTTCGATATTTCTCATCAATGATTCCCCTGTTTAGGGGGGATATCAACATTGCAAAAAAAGCCTGATTGTGGCTAGCTAATGGTCACCATATTGCCAAAAAAGCAACTGTGGAAATATCTTTTGCTGTTTTGGGAGGTTATTTGCTGTCAAAAGTTTATGTTGGTCTGTATAAGCGAATGTATTGAGCGATGTAGGGCAAGTGGATAACATACCAAATTGCTATCTTTCTCACATATTGCACATGCCTATGTCCTACTATCACTCGAGCAACGCCTACCGTGATGGTTTTGCGTCACACCAGCGTTGGCCTTGGCTAATTGGCGCGGGTGGTGCTTCAACATGGTTTTTACGATGAAGATTAACTAAAAAATTAACAAATGATATGTCTTATATAATCAATTTAGCAAAGGAGACACAATGACACAACGACGGCAACCTTGTCTTATATTGCAAAGGTCGAGGCTGGCGTGGGGAATGGTGACGTGGCTGATGTTGTCAGCGAGTGCTGTGGCGCAATTTGGCAGCAACATCAACATCTGCACCCCGCCTGCTCCGCCAACCATCTCCGCGACGCCCACCGTGGTGACAACCTGTACGGGCGCGGGCATTCAAGCCGCCATCGACAGCGCCGGACGCAACGAAGATATTCACGTCACCTTTGACTGTGGCGGGGCAGCCACCATCACCATCACCAACCCGCTGGTGCTCAACGACCAAGATATTTTGCTCGATGGTGGCGGTAACATCACCCTAGACGGTGGCGGCAACTCGCGGATTTTGGAAGACCCCAACGTGGGTATTCAAGCTGATGGTCACTACGCCAATGACATCATCTTGCGCGATATTCGCATTGCCAACGCTCGAGGTCCTGCTGCTGTAGGTAATAAAGATGGCAATGCTCGAGGGGGCGCACTCAGACTCGGTGGTCCGGGCACCAGGGTGTTCATCATCAACAGCACCTTGGAAAATAACAATACCCGCAGCCAAACCGACGAAGACAACCAAGGTGGCGCTGTCTTTGTGGGCAATGCGTTTGAAACCGTCATTATCGGTTCGGTGTTTAGTAATAACCGTGCTGGCAGTGGCGGTGCGTTTGGTGGTATTGCCACCGGGTTGCAAGTCTACAACAGCCGTTTTACAGGTAACCAAGCCACAGATAACACCAGCGGCGGTATTGTGCGCGGACACGGCGGGGCACTGCACTTAGACGGCGTAAGGAATAACTTCAATCCCAATTCCAACAGAGATGTCAATATCTGCGGTAGCACCTTTTCGGGCAATACCGCCGTGCGTGGTGGTGGGGCGATTAAGAGCACCGTGTCTGACGGTCAGGGGACGAAACTGACGATAAGTGACTCGAGCTTCGTCAACAACCGCCTTGTGAACGTGCCTCCTACTGAAGGACATGGTGGTGCGCTTTATCACATCGAAGACGATGACGTTGGTGCAACGGGCGAAGACAACCTGGAAATTCGCAACAGTACCTTCGAAAACAACTACGCTTACCGCCAAGGGGGTGCCGCCTGGATTCTCATTCGCGGTAACGGCAACATTACCAATAGCACCTTCGCTAGTAACCGCGCTTCACAGTCAGGTACAAACCGCGTGGGGCAAGGTGGAGGACTGCTCATCAACCGAGGAAATATTCCCATTCGTAGCAGCACCTTCGCCAACAACTTTGCTACCTTTCAAGGTGGGGCGCTGTTTGCAGGCAACAATTCCAACGTGCCCCTCACCAATAGTTTGTTTGTCGATAATGTCTTAGATCCCAATCACACGAACCCTGCTACCTCGGATTTTCAGGGTTATCACACTAACCGTACCCTCACAGGAGCGGGCAACCTGCAATTTCCCAGAGAAAAACCCGGTGTAGGTAATGCCATCAACAACATTATTACCAACCCTGATCCGCTTTTTGATGATCCGCTCCTACAAGCTTTGGCGGATAATGGCGGCAGCACGCGCACGTTTGCTTTGGGTGACGGCAGTGCAGCCATTAACGCAGGTGTCGCGGGCTGTCCTGCGACTGACCAACGTGGTGAAACTCGAGTAGATGCGTGCGATATCGGGGCGTTTGAGTATCAAGGCACGCTCAGTTCCCCCACCATCACGGGCACACCAGACACTACGGTCAATGCCGACACCGCGTATAGTTTCGTGCCTCTTGCCGATGACCCTGACAACGACCCGCTCACGTTCAGCATCACCAACGAACCCACCTGGGCAACGTTCGATACTGCTACTGGCGAACTTTCTGGCACGCCTGCGTTTTCTGATATTGGTGTAACTACTGGCATCGTCATCACGGTAGAAGCAGGGGGTGAAACGGCTTCGTTACCTGCATTCGACATCGAAGTAGTGAACCCCAACGCCCCTACGATTGCTGGCACACCAGACACCACCGTGACCTCTGGAGCTGCGTATACCTTCACGCCTACCGCCAATGATGCCGACAATGCACCCTCGCCACTGACGTTTAGCATCACCAACAAACCTGCGTGGGCAACGTTTGATACTGGCACGGGTGAACTTGCTGGTACACCTGCCTTAGTGGATGTGGGTACCACCACAGGTATCGTCATCACCGTGACCGATGGCGCGAGTGACGCCAGTTTGCCTGCTTTTGATCTCACTGTCACAGACGGCAATACGCCCACTATCTCTGGTACGCCTAGCACCACCGTACAAGTCGGGAACGCTTTCACTTTTACACCCACTGCCAGTGACCCTAACGGCGACACCCTCACCTTCAGTATTGTCAACACACCTACGTGGGCAACGTTCGATACAGCCACAGGGCAACTTTCTGGCACGCCTGCTGAAGTGGATGTTGGTGTCACGAATGGTGTTGAAATCAGCGTCAGTGACGGTACCAACACGGCGACACTAGCGCCTTTCAACCTCACCGTCACCAATCCAGTCTCAGCGAGTACCCTGACGTTCAGTTTGGGAGCGGCAAGCCCGAGCAGCATCACGCCGATTCCAGGGGCGACAAACGTGCCTGTGTTGCAGGTTGTGGCTACTGCCACAGGAGACACTGCCACGCTCACGGTGCTGACGGTGTCGTTGGGTCAAGCTGATAGGGATCTCTCGAGCATCAACACCATCAAACTCTACCGCGACAACAACGCCAATGGCCGCGTCGATGCCACTGAACCCTTATTGGCTACGGCCATACCACCGACCCCCACAACCGCTACCACGCCACTAGCACTCACCTTGAACAGTCCGGTGACTGTGCCGGTAGGTAGCCCGGTGACATTGCTCATCACCTATGACCTAGGAGTACTGCCATGACCACCACAATCGCTGTGAAGTTACGCCTAGTATGTACCCTGTTGGGATTGTTGCTGCTGAGCGCCTGTCAACGCCAAAGTGACGCCCCGAGTGTGGCCATTAGCAGCGGACAAGCGGTGTATGCGGGCACGTTTAGCCTCGAGCCAGCCGTGGCCATCATGCCTGCACAGTCATTAATTCATGTTGAGACAGTCGAAGCAGGCCGCAAGGTGGTGGCGTTTGTGAGTGATGAACCGCTGACAGGGGCTTTGTTCACGTTAGCTGGTGATGCTCAGCTTGTTGCCAGCGACGTCATCACAGCAGAGTTGACCTTGCAGGCCAATACGCTCAGCATGGGGGCAACAGCAAACGATATGGTGGTAAGCAGTCAACAAACAAGCCCCCAAAACGTCACGCATGCCTTAGATGCCAGCTTTGTGGATGCCTCCTTGGGTGACCTTGACGGCAACGGTTTCACCCTTGTGGATATCGTGAACTTACTCAATATCGTCGTGGGCAACAGCAATCCAGTAGACGCGTTTGCTACCTATCACGCCGATGTTAATTGTGACAACGTGGTCAACATCAGCGACGTGCTGTTCGTGTTACGCAAGTTTGTGGGCATCGAACAAGCCATTCCTATGTGTCCGCCTAACCTGTCTTTAGATAGTGGCCAAACACAGACTATCTTGCTCGGTAATCCGCTACTCAATAAGTTAACAGATGTAAATGTTGACCTTGACGTGCCTGCAGGCATGACGCTGACGGATGTCTCGAGCGCTGATGCTTTCGGCATCGCCCTGCAGGTATCTGCCACCCAAAGTGGTGTAGCTGTTGTCACCATCGGTGGCGAAATAGTCCGCGTTGAAGTCACCGTAGCCAGTACACCACCAACACCAACACCACCGACACCAACACCACCGACATCAACAACTATCACCTTGCGTTTAGTAGCCGCCGATACTCAAGAAAACGCCGCCGTCACCGGGCTACCGCTCACAGGTGCACCCCTCGTGCTTAGTCCCTAAACGGAATCAACTTTCACCATAGCCCAGGCAGATTGCTTGGGCTTTTTTTGTGTTGCGAGCGTAGCTTGGTAAGCTGGTACACACACCAAGAACCAT
>CAZKAZ010000022.1:14248-36130 GCA_964550765.1 uncultured bacterium
CCAAAGCGGCGTGGCTGTTATCACCATCGGTAGCGAAACCGTCCGCGTTGAAGTCACCGTAGCGGACGAACCCAACCCAACACCCACGACAATTACCCTGCGTCTCGTGGCCGCTGATACCCAAGAAAACGCCGCCATCACCGGACTGCCCCTCACAGGTGCACCACTCGTTATCAGTCCATAATCCTGAGTCCGAAAATAGTAGCCATGTTTACCTCAGCCCAGGCAGATAGCTTGGGCTTTTTTGTTGGCTTGTTTGTGTTGCGGGTGTGGCTTGGTAAGCTGATACACACATCAAGAATTATCGTGAAGATACCTCGTGTTGATAACCGTGTGTTGATAACCGTCCCCTGAGGCGAAGATAGAAAAACACAACAAGCTCAGATATAACCCCGACTGACCTGATTGAGGAGGCCATCATGCCACAAGCCGACACCTTACCCGCTTGGAACGCCCTACGTGAGCACTACCAAACCGTCAAAGATTTGCACATGCGCACGCTGTTTGCCGAAGATGCTGAACGTTTTTCGCGCTTTTCTCGAGCGGTTGAAGGCATCTTGTTCGACTTTTCCAAAAACCGCATCCGCCAAGACACGCTAGATTTGCTGTTGCAACTCGCTGAACAAGCGGACGTCAAAGCCATGACCGAAGCCATG
Organism: uncultured bacterium; assembly: GCA_964550765.1. GTDB lineage: Bacteria > Deinococcota > Deinococci > Deinococcales > Trueperaceae > JBCCBI01. The sequence continues at coordinate 14,905 of CAZKAZ010000022.1, forward strand.
TTCACAGGCGAAAAAATCAACACCACCGAAGACCGCGCTGTTTTACACGTCGCCTTGCGCAACCGCAGCAACACGCCCATCACCGTGGACGGTCAAGACGTCATGCCGGACGTGAACGCGGAACTTGACAAGATACGCACCTTTGTTGCTGCGGTGCGTTCGGGAGAATGGCGCGGTTTTAGCGGCAAACCCATCAAAGATGTGGTCAATATCGGTATTGGTGGTTCGGATTTGGGGCCGAAGATGGTCTGTCACGCCCTTAAGCCTTATGCAGGCGCGTTGAACGTACACTTTGTTTCCAATGTTGACGGTACTGATATGGCCGAAACCCTCAAAACCGTTGACCCCGAAACAACCTTGTTTTTGGTGGCCTCTAAGACGTTTACCACCATCGAAACCATGACCAACGCAGAAACCGCCAAAGGGTGGCTACTCAAACACGCCCAAGACGACAGTGCTACCGCCAAACACTTTGCTGCGTTATCTACCAACGGCGAAAAAGTGCGGGCGTTTGGCATTGACGAAAAGAATATGTTTGGGTTCTGGGACTGGGTTGGCGGGCGTTATTCACTGTGGTCAGCCATTGGCACGTCGATTGCGCTGTATATCGGTATGGACAACTTTGAAGCCTTGCTCGAGGGTGCGCACAAAGCGGATAGGCATTTTCGCAACACGCCTTTTAAGGACAACGTGCCGGTCATCATGGCTGTTTTGGGTGTTTGGTACAACAACTTTTTTGGCGCCCAAAGTCACGCCATTTTGCCGTATGACCAGTATCTCGAGCACTTTGCTAGCTACTTTCAACAAGGCGACATGGAAAGTAACGGCAAACACGTCACCAGAGACGGTCAGCGGGTGGCAGTGAACACCGGGCCAGTGATTTGGGGGCAACCGGGTACCAACGGGCAACACGCGTTTTATCAGCTCATTCACCAAGGCAGCAAATTAATCCCTTGTGACTTTTTGGCGGCGGCTAACTCGCACAATGACCTTGGCGAACACCACACCATTTTGTTATCAAATTACTTTGCCCAAACCGAGGCGCTTATGGCAGGTAAAACACCCGATGAAGTGCGCAGTGAGCTCGAGGGACACGTGACGGGAGATAAGCTCGAGCACCTCGTGGCTGCCAAATCCTTCGACGGTAACCGCCCGACCAACGCGTTTTTATATCCCAAACTCACCCCAGAAACGCTCGGCATGCTCATTGCCCTCTATGAACACAAAATCTTCGTGCAAGGGGTCATTTGGAACATCAACTCCTATGACCAAATGGGCGTGGAACTCGGCAAAGTGCTCGCTAAAGCCATCTTGCCAGAACTTTCAGGGGATGACGCCGTTACTAGTCACGACAGTTCGACAAATGGGCTTATCAACGCTTACAAAAATATGCGCCAATAAGCATCTCTAAAAACCTTGCTAATAGTCATTGCCAGTAATCGTTGCCAGTAATCGTTGCCAGTACCGCGTCCAACGGGCAAATTTGCGATACAATCAACATCATTTTAATGTCACGATGAGGTCGATTGACGGGCTTGGCTGATGGGTTTGGCTGACAGGGTCGGCTGATGGGGTTGATACACACCTCAGCACGATGACAGATTGTGTGCCGCCCAAGGCACTGGGGAGGAAACATGGAACTCGGCGTATGCTATTACCCCGAACACTGGCCAGAACACACCTGGAAACGCGACGCAAAGCGCATGAAAGACATGGGGCTAGTTTGGGTGCGCATTGGGGAGTTTGCGTGGCAGCAGCTCGAGCCAAGTCCCGGCACGTACCGTTTTGACTGGCTTGACCTCGCTATTGACACGCTGGGTAACGCTGGCCTCAAGGTGATTTTAGGAACGCCTACCGCGACGCCTCCCAAGTGGCTTGTCGATCAGTATCCAGATATGTTGGCAGTTGATAGTGACGGACGTCCGCGCAAGTTTGGCTCGAGAAGACACTATTCTTTCAACGCACCTGCTTACCTTGAAGCTTCTGACACCATCACCCAGATGGTCGCTGAACGCTACGGTCAACACCCCGCCGTGCAAGCGTGGCAAACCGACAATGAATATGGCTGCCACGATACCGTGCGCAGTTATGGGCTCTATGATTTGCTGGCGTTTCGTGAATGGTTGCGTGAGCGTTACGGCACCATTGAGGCGCTTAATGACGCCTGGTGGAACGTCTTTTGGAGTATGGGCTACCGCGATTTTGATGAAATTGACCTGCCCAACTTAACCGTCACCGAAGCCAATCCCAGCCACTGGTTAGACTTTTACCGTTTTTCATCAGATGCCCTTATTGCCTTTAACAAGCGGCAAGTGGCGATTTTGCGTAAGTATTCACCAGGTCGGGCAATTACCCACAATGGAATGCTCTTGTTTGGCGATTACGACGCTTTTAAGCTGGCTGAAACTGTGGATGTGTTTTCGTGGGACAATTATCCACTGGGGATGCTCGAGCAAAGCTTCTTGCCCGAGTCCCTTAAAAATCAATACCACCGCAGCGGCCACGCCGATTTGATTTCCCTTAATCACGACCTCTTTTATGGCCTCAAAAACAAACCCTTTTGGGTCATTGAACAACAACCCGGTCAGGTCAACTGGGCACCCACGAATCCCCTGCCGGCGAGGGGCATGGTGACGTTGTGGACACAGCAAGCCTTTGCGCATGGTGCTAATTTAGTGTCGTATTTTCGCTGGCGGGCAGCCCTTGGGGCGCAAGAACTGATGCACGCGGGCTTGAATTTGCACGGCGGCGACCCAGATCGGGCCACCGAAGAAGTGCAGGCGGTGCAAGCGCAGTTAGCGACGCTCGAGCCAAGCGCCCAAGAACCCCCCAAATCCTCTGTTGCCCTGCTTTTTGATTACGAAAACCTGTGGGCGACCCACATTCAACCGCACGCTGAAGGCTGGAACTATTGGCGCATTCAGCTCGAGTATTACCAAGCCCTGCGCGAATTGGGTTTAGATGTTGCTGTGGTGCACCCACGGGCTGACTTATCAGCGTTTGAACTGGTCTGTGCGCCCGCGCTCTACTTGGTGGATGACACGCTAGCCGACCAGTTACATGCCTACGTAGAAGCAGGTGGCAAACTTATTTTGGGGCCACGTTCGGGGGCAAAAACCCTCACCAACCGGGTGCATCTGCTAGCCCCAGGGCCACTTGCAGATATTTCTGGCGTCATCATCCAACATGTCGATGCCTTGCGTCCGGGCATCAGTGAAGAGGTGAACTTTCACAACCGCACGTATACATATGACACCTGGGCAGACATCCTCACCCCAACCACGGCAGATGTACTTGCTACGTATGTTACCGATGCCTACGAAGGGGCGGCCATTTGCCAGCGTGAGGTAGGAGCTGGTGCGTGTCTGACGATAGGTGCATGGGTGGAAAGGGACTTGCTCAAAGATGTCGTCAAAGATGTGCTCGAGCGCCGCCTGCTCGACTTGCCTGAAGGGGTGCGGGTAAGCAGGCGCGGTGGCTATACCTACGTGTATAACTTCAACGCGCATGATGTACCCCTTATCAACACTGATATTCTGGGCAGTCCGGATATCATCAGCAAACACAGCATTGTGATGTTTCCAACGCAACAGGCGAGTAACATTAAAAAACGCGATATTGAGTTGCTCGAGTAATCGAATGCCAGCAGTGCTAACAAACAGTCAGCTAACGAACAGTCAGCTAACAAAAGTTCAACAGGGTGTCATGGTACGCAAGGGTGCTTCGTGCTAAAGTAAATGTCAGAAGCATTCCGATAAGCGTTGATGTTGTAGGTATCGCTAACGCCTGTTATCAGTACCCAAGCCCTGAACGCTATAGGCATCGCGATGCTTCCGAACGCGACTTCATCTGTCACTGTGCTTCATTGCTGCTAGGTGAATTTGTGAGTACAGTGTTTGTAGTTACAGTGCATGACACGAACCAGCCAGCACCCCGCTACCCCTTAGGAGGTCAACATGTGGGTTTCGACACGCGCTCAATACGGCATGCGTGCGCTCGTAGAAATTGCCTTGAGTGGCGACGCGCCCGTGAGCCTCAAAGTCATTTCTGAAAAACAAGGCATCAGCCAGCATTATCTCGAGCAACTTGTCTCCATTATGCGCCGGGCGGGTATCGTTGAGTCCGTGCGCGGTGCTTATGGTGGCTACCGCTTGGCACGACCAGGTGATGAGGTGACCGCGCTCGAGGTCGTTGAACTCATGGAGGGTAGTCTTGCGCCCGTTACCTGCATCGACAGTGAAGACAACTGCGACCGCGTGGGGCACTGTGCTACCGAACCCTTGTGGCGGCGGGTTGATGATGCCGTGCGCCAAGTGTTGGGCGGGACGACCTTGGCAGATTTGGTGATAGAAAAAAGCCAACTGGTGCAACTTGAAGCTTTGCCAGATAAATTTGCCTCAGCAAACTAAGCAGGTAAACTAACGAGCAAACTGACAAAAATATCCAATATCGGAACGTGAAGGCTCGAGCTACCTCGAGCTTTTTTGTTGCCGCCAATGTTGTACCCTAATATCATGATGCACCTCACGCTGACAGATGAAGGGGTGTTGCAACTCCTCGAGCAACTCACTGCCCACACAGGTGAAAGTGCTGAATCTGCCTTGAGAGTGGCGCTCGAGCAGCGTCTTGCTACCTTGCCTACCCACGAACCACCCCGATATCCGCATGATGGTGTTAGTGACGTGTCCGATGGTGAAGTCGATGTCAACGAGCGAGCAGCAGAGATATTGGCTTGGCTAGAAAAAAACGTTTGGTCACAACTGCCTGAAGACGTGCGTGGGCATGCGCCGAGTAAAGCAGAACAAGATAAAATCCTATTTTAAATTATACCTACAAACTCTTCATAAACGCATAGAAAGGGGCGATAGGATGATATTGAACATTGATACCGTAGCCGATGCCCTTTATATTAGCTTGAGTGATCACCATGTAACCAAAACACTCGAGCTAAACCCTGATATCTCTGATATTTACGTAGATGTTGATGACATGAATCACGTGGTGGGTATTGAAGTCTTAAACTACGCACCACACAAACAGCTCGAGATACCCAGTTTTGCTGTACCTACGCGCTCGAGGGATGTCAAAGCCTTTGCTGCTCAGTTTGCTTAGGCGTGCTTTTTTGTGCGGCTGCTACTGCTACCTCGCTACTTTTTGGCTACCATAACCTCATGCGCTCGTATGTTGACCGTTTGTATTTTGATTACGCCGCGACCACGCCGCTCGAGCCAGCCGTTTTCGCGGTCATGCAACCTTATTTCATAGAACACTTTGCCAACCCTGCTAGTTTGCACAGAGGCGGACAAAAAGTGCGTGCTGCTGTGGAGCGTGCCCGCGAGCAGGTCGCTGCTGCCGTCAACGTATCTCCCAGAGAGGTGATTTTTACTTCAGGGGCAACCGAAGCCGATAATCATGCCTTGCGCGCTGTTGCCGCTGCCAACCCAGGTAAGCACATTATTACCAGCAGCATCGAACACAAAGCCGTACTCGAAACCGCCAAACAGCTAGCACGCAGCGGCATGCAGGTGACGTATCTCGAGCCTACCGCTAATGGTGAAATCACCCCTGAGATGGTGCGCGATGCCCTGCAAGCTGACACATGTTTGCTGGCACTGATGCTCGTTAACAACGAAACGGGCGTGATTACCGATATTGCTGCTATGAGCGAATTAGCGCACAGCGTGGGGGCGGTGATGTTTTCTGATGCCGTGCAGGCGTTTGGCAGTATTCCGGTAGATGCTCGTGCGCTAGGGGTGGATATGTTGGCGTTATCGGGTCACAAGATGTATGGCCCTAAAGGCGTGGGGGTGCTTATTACTCGAGACGACGAACTTACCCCCTTACTTTTTGGTGGCGAACAAGAACGCGGCCTTCGGGCAGGGACGCTCAATGTGCCAGCGATTGTAGGAATGGGGGCAGCCGCCGAGATGGCGCAACAGCGTTTAGCAGAAGATGCTGTGCATATTGCCGCGGTGCGTGATGAACTGAGCAAGGGGTTGCTAAAGCTACCCGGTGTCCACCTCAACACCGAAGATGCACCCGTTTCCCCCAAACACTTGAGCATCCGCGTGGACGGTGTCGACGGCGAGGCGTTGCTGTTAGGACTTGACGCCGAAGGTATTGACGCCAGTGCCGGGTCTGCTTGTGCGGCGGGGACGTTTGAACCCAGTCACGTGCTTACCCACATGGGCTTAAGCCGCGAACAAGCCAAAGCCAGCGTGCGTTTGTCGCTCGGGCGCGGCGTCACCCAAGCCATGGTAGCCCCTACTGTAGAACGTTTTGCCAAAGTCATTGACCGCTGTCGGGCGTTTGCGGATATGCCGTCTCCGGCGCACTTGCTCGAGCGTGGCGTTTCCTAACCCCTTCGATGCCCCTGAGCATCAACCGTTCGTGTTGGGCCAAAGCCGTCATAAAGCCCTGCTGATTCACGGGTTTCCTGGTACGCCACTCGAGGTGCGCCCCGTTGCTGAACACTTGGTGGAACATGGTTTTGAAGCCCACGCGCTCCTGTTACCGGGGTTTGGCAGTGACATCGAGACGCTCAAAGATAGGACTCGAGCCGATTGGATTCGTGCTGCCTGCGCCGCGTGGGATGATTTATCTCAACAAAGCGAACGCTGCGTGCTCATCGGCTTTTCGATGGGGGCAGCCATCAGCATGCACGTGGCCAGCGAACGCCAAGCAGGGGAGAATGCCGTTACAGAAGCGGTGTATATTGCGCCGTTTAGCCGTTTTGATTCGCCGTTTGCTGGGGTGCTCGCTGTCGTGCGTTACCTCAAACCCTGGCTCAAACCCTTTGCCAAAGCGGACTTTGCTGACGCAAGCGTGCGCGAACAGTTTGCGGTGATGTTTCCCGAAGCTGACCTCGATGACGCTGAGGTGCAAGAAAAACTGCGCCAAGAGATTGTCTTGCCGACGTCTTCACTTGACGAACTGCGCCGTTTGGGCAAGTCTGCCAAAAAGCACGCCCAGTATCAACCGCCTTGTTTGGTGTTACAAGGAGACGCTGACCCGGTGGTGACGCCCAAAAGCACCGCTAAATTGGTACAAAAGATGCCGCGTGCGACGTTTATCAGTATTCCCCAAGCCACGCACGACGTGATTAAAGCGGGAGAAGTGGGGCATGAGGTGATGCTCGAGCACCTGCGCACCTACCTCATGACGTGAAACAATCTTTGACCCGTGGGGCAAACGTTAAGCAAAAAGGGCATAGGCTGCCTGATGCGTGAGTATGTGTTTTTAATATAGTTTAATATAGTGGCGTTACACTAGAGACTTCAATGAACCTAATTGATCGCGACAATTTGCTCTTTCAATTGATCACCCGCGCCGATGCTGTGACGCTGTTACGCGATGTAATTGCTTCTGGGGCGGATGTCAACGCTCGAGATGGCACCCTGCAACGCACGCCGCTGATGGTTGCTGCCGAACATGCACACACCCCCGAACTGATACGGACGCTCATTACCTCAGGGGCTAAGGTAAGCGCCCGCGACAAGTTGGGGCGCACGGCACTGATGTTTGCCGCCGAAAAAAATACCAACCCTGCCATTACCCGCCTGCTCCTTCGGGCTGGCGCAGATGTGAACGCTCGAGATGAGGTCTTTCAAAAAACGGTCTTGATGGAAGCTGCCCGTCACAACACCAGCCCCGAGGTGATGCGCTTATTGATTGACGCGGGTGCCATCACCACCGTGCGTGACGAACTTGGTAGAACCGCGTTGATGATTGCCGCTGAAAAAAATCGCAGTGCTGAGGTGTTACAAGTGCTCGTTGACACAGGGGGCAAACTTGATGCAAGGGATGAACTCGGTAGAACCGCCTTGATGTTGGCCGCCCAGATTAACCCCAACGTGGCCATGTTGGACGTGCTGATTGCGGCAGGCAGCAAAATTGACGCTCGAGATGAAGTAGGCCGCACGGCACTGATTTATGCGGCGTGGAGTAACAGCAACCCCAAAGTGCTCGAGCACCTCCTAGCTGCCGGTGCCAACCCAACCGCCCGTGACCGCGAGGGGATGTTAGCGTTTAACTACGCCAAAGACAACGAAACCCTGCGCGGTAGTGATGTCTATTGGCTGTTGAACGATGCCCGTTTTGAGTGAAGACGCATTATCATGGTTGACATTATCATATGTAAAAATAAACGATAAATTAAAAAATAATATAAATTATATACGTTAGCCTTGCCAAGGGTTATACAACGTCACAGGCATACGCCTAAAATCCCGTTCATTACGTGTGACCAAAGTAAGTTCGTGTCGTATAGCGGTAGCTGCTAGCAGTGTGTCGATAGCCGGCAAAGGTTGACCACGGCGTTCAGCTTCGCCTGAAAGTTGTCCCCAAAGTAAGGCAGTCTCGAGGTCAATTGCCAAAATACGCCCAGCAAAACGCGTTGCTAGCGTGTCATATAACCATTGCATGAGATCGTTTTATTGTTGACCTGCCTCGAGCTTAGCAATGCCTTTACGAATTTCAGCCAAGTTCAAGATGCTCACGTAGAGATAATCTTCGGGGGTTTGCTCGAGCCACCTCACAATATTGTCATTAGGTCGCTTGCTCCGTATTTTAGAGATTCCGTATTTCAGAGATTACGTTGGTATCAAGCAGGTAATTCACTCGAGTGTTGCGTCACGCTCAACATCTCGTAAACGTTCGGGTGTCAAATCAATCTCGCGGTGTGGTGATGCTCGTAACATTTCTACAAGTGATTGTTGTTGCTGAGGTTGGGTTTGTGGACTTGTGGGTGAGTTTTGTTGTGTAAGGGCTTTGTAGTGTTCTAAAGACATCAGCACAGCTTTCTGCCCACCTTCAGTAATTGTTTGAGGTTGTGTTTGTGCTTGACGCACAAGTCTACGTAGTTTTCGTCTGGAATTTAGTAATAAACGACGCATGAACACCTCTATAAACTAGCGTTATCTTCATTATAAGCCCGTGACGTTAGCGCCCTGTAAAACACAACAATCGCAGCAAAAAATACAGTTTGCATGTTATCATCATCTATGGCAAGCGCAACGTCTTCTCAACCTCCCCAAGAAGCAATTCCTCCAAGTGATCTGTTGGTTTTCATAGATTTACAATTACATTAAAAAATACATAATATAAATTAAAATATATATAACCCAATCTTGGAGGGTAACTCTTTTCACTCGAAACACTTGCGGGCGGCTTCGAGGCTAGGATAATATATGAGTAATAAGATATTGCGTATATGCTGGATATTTGCTTTGACACACCCGATAATTTGCAAATAATCTCCTATAGGCACACTCTTTCATCGTCAGTTTGAAAAGGAGTCTGAGCACAGTGAAAGCAACTGAGACAAAGGTTGAAGATTTTTTAGCCCAATCCAAGGCGCAATTCATTATTCCTGTCTATCAAAGAAATTATGATTGGACGATTGCCCAGTGCAAGCAGTTCCTGCAGGATATTTTAGAGGTTGGCTCTAGCGACAAATTGTATGCCCACTTCATAGGAAGTATAGTTTATGTTCACGATAATGTTTATGTTTCCTCAAAGCTCAAAGAGCTTGTGGTTATAGATGGCCAACAAAGATTAACAACATTGACACTAATTTACTTAGCAGTTCGCAGTGTTGCTCAAAATTTAGGTGACAAAAGACTCGTTGATGAAATTGATGAAACTTATTTGACCAATAAATTCGCATCTGAGGCAGAAAAGTTAAAACTGCGCCCCACGGAAAATAACAACACTGCAATCCAATATCTTCTGAGAGAAGACGGTAGTGAAGAGTTTGTGGGTTATTCAAGAATAATTGAAAATTTTAATTTTTTTAAAGGTAAAATAAAACAAGAAAATTATCAATATGTCCTTGATGGTCTATCTAAACTTATATTTGTAGAAATATCTTTGGACAGAGAAAGAGATGATCCCCAAAGGATATTTGAAAGTTTGAACTCGACTGGGCTAGATCTCTCGGAAGCCGATTTGATTCGAAACTATATCCTGATTGGATTGTCTCGAAAAGACCAAGACCGAATATATCGAAACTACTGGGAAATCATCGAAAAGCTAGCTAGAGACGAGACTAGTAACAAAAATCGAGTCTCAGACTTTATTAGAGACTATCTGACCGTAGAGATAAAACGTATCCCCAACAAAAAGAAAGTGTACCAAGAGTTCAAAGCTATGTATCCGACTACCTCAGCAGATGATTTGGAGAATAATCTGCGAGATATAAAAACAATCGCAAATTATTATAATAAATTAATTAATCCTGATAAAGAATCAGATAAAGATATCAGGTTACAAGTAGGTTATATCAACAAGCTCGAGATTGAGGTTGCCTTTCCATTTCTGCTCAGAGTTTATCATGATTACAATAAGTCGGTGATTGACAAAGAAATCTTCGTTGGTATTCTGAATCTAATTCAGTCCTATGCATGGCGAAGATTCATAATGGGTATAGGTACAGAAGGTCGTAATAAAATTTTTATGAATCTTTATGATAAAGTAGACAAAAATAATTATCTACAATCTGTTCAATATGCCCTCCTGCAAAAACCGGGTACGCAAAGATTCCCGAGGGATGCCGAGGTTATTGACGCACTCAGAGTTAAAGATCTCTACAACATCAACTCAAAAAACCGTACTTACTTATTTGAAAAGTTAGAAAATTTTGAAAATAGAGAGCGTGTTTTGATTGAGTCTAACTCAGGTATTACTGTTGAGCATATTTTTCCACAGAATCCTAGTCTGAAATGGGAGCGCGAACTAGGGGCAAAAGAGTATGAGCACATTAAAGAAAATCATCTTAACACAATCGGAAATTTGACCTTGTCTGGCAATAATGGAAAATTAGGAAATAAAACATTTTTAGAAAAGAGGGATTTGCCAGAGGCGGGCTACAAAGATAGTAGGTTGTGGCTGAACAAGCACTTAGCTACACTTGGGAAGTGGGATAGTAGTGAAATAGAACAGCGTTTCAACATCATTGCAGAGCGATTCCTTAAAATATGGCAGTACCCTGAGCTTAACGTTGGTGACCTTGAAAATGATGAGATAAATATTTTTCAAGCAGAAGACCCAACACATAAAAGACTTGATTATGCTGTCTTTCTTAATCAAAAAATTGAAGTCAACCAAGCCTCGCAGCTTTATATTGAAATTATTGGTCAACTTTTTGAACTTCAAAAAGAAACATTTTTTACAACAGACTTGAGTGATAGATTGGGTTTAACTAGAAACCCCAGCAAAGTTGGTTTGCGACGCCCTTTTCCCATCAATGATGTTTACTTTATAGAGACTAATATAGATAGTGTCGGTAAATTTGAAAGAATTAAATATGCACTTACTTTGCTTGGCTTAGAAGACGAATTGTCAATCAAGTACTCGAAAAAGTAAACAAAGTTTTCGATATTCACGTTTTCACTTCTTCCTAATTGCCTATTACCAAAGAGTTAAATCACTTTCTGAGCACCATCGACTTCTCCAACCCCACCGACAAACAACACCACGACGACATGGTGGCAAAAGTCGAAACGATGCTCGAACTCCACCAACAAAAAGCGGCAGGCAAAGACGTTGACCAAAGCATCAGCGACTTGGACGCCCAGATTGATGCACTGGTGTATGCGCTTTATGAGCTTACCGAAGACGAAATCGCTATTGTGGAGGGGACATCATGAGCGAACTTATCTTTTTAGTCGAAGAAGCACCCGAAGGTGGCTTTATTGCAAGGGCACTTGGGGAATCCATCTTTACCGAAGCAGACGACGCCAAAGACATCGCCGAACAGGTGCGAGACGCGGTGCGTTGTCATTTTGATGAAGATAAACTCCCTAAGTTGATTCGTTTGCACTTTGTTCGTGAAGAAGTCCTGAGCGTGTGAAACTACCAAGGGACATTTCTGGTGATGATTTGGTGAAGGCACTTGCCAAACGAGGTTACATCGTTACACGGCAGACAGGTAGCCACATGCGCCTCACGACCACCGAGCGAGGGTAACACCACGTGACCATTCCACGTCATAATCCGCTGCGATTAGGCACACTTTCTGCAATTTTGTCCGATGTCGCAAAGCATTTTGATATGGACAAGCCTTCACTCATACGGGAGCTTTTTGGTGGCTGACGAACAACAGAAAGATAGTGAAACGCTAAAAATACTTCAAGAGATGCTGGCTGATGCACAAGACTTGCTAGAGTTGCGCCGTGCCAAAGCAGAAGCTGAAGAAGGAAGCGTGTCACTGGAGGATGTCAAAAAGCAGTTGGGGATAGGATAACCGTGTGCAAATAAAAAACTCGATGAAGGCTAGGAATAGGTGGCAGCGCCCCTAGACACATGACATGAAGCCAGCGTTCGCCTTTTCTCGAGCAATTCAAATTATTGCATAGGTTGCACGTCTCGTTGCGATAAGCATTACCATAAAAATATGTTGCAATTGCTTGACGCGGTAACATTGCTCGAAGACAACCCCGAAAAAAACCTCACACGTGGGCAAGTTGGTACGATTGTTGAAGTGCTGGCAGAAGATGTGTTTGAAGTCGAGTTTGCTGATGATGATGGTAGAACACAAACCTTGGTCGCCTTGCCTGCTACCGCATTGGAAGTGGTCGATGCCGAGCTGCTAGAAGATTTGCTGGAACTGCGCCGTGCTGTAGCAGAAGAAGGTGATGCAGAAACCGTGTCTCTGGAGGATGTCAAAAAGCAGTTGGGTATTCAGTGACGGCTGCGCGACAGGTTTGACAAGCCACACCTTGCCGTGAAAGCATAAAACACACTTTGCGCCAGTGCTTTGCTGGCGTTTTTCATGAAACCTAGATCCAAAAAACCTAGACCCAAAGGAGACAACATGGAACTTAACCGCGCTGATGCCGTGATGTTGATGGAACAGTGGACAGAATCCGAAAGTTTGCGCAAACATATGCTGGCCGTAGAAGCCGCCATGATTGCCTATGCTAATAAATACGGCGAAGACGAAACCAAGTATGCGGTCACGGGCATTTTGCACGACTTTGACTACGAAAAACACCCCGAGATTGGCGAAAACGGGCATCCGTTTGTAGGTGTTGCCCACCTGCGAGAATTGGGTTATCCCGAAGACGTGCTCGATGCCATTATTGGCCACGCCGATGTACCCAGTCACCCGCGCACCACCCAACTGGCCAAAACCCTGTTTGCCTGCGATGAAATCACGGGCTTAATCACGGCGGCAGTGCTGGTTCGCCCAGATAAAGACATTGCCAATCAGACGGTCAAAAGCCTCAAAAAGAAATTTAAGGACAAAGCTTTTGCTAAGGGCGTGCACCGTGAAGACGTGACGCGGGGGGCAGAAGAACTCGGCGTGGACTTGTGGGAACATATTGCTTTTGTGTTAGCAGCCATGCAAGCTCGAGCCGATGTGCTAGAACTCGACGGCAGGCAAGCGGCTTAGTTGTTGGTTGAGTGCTAGCAGGGTTAGGGCGTGCTGTTGTTTGGGGTGGCGTAAGCGGGTGTGGTGAGGATGCGCACGTTGGCAGCTTGGTTGCGCCACCACGGAAAAATGACCAGTAGCGCCCGCCCGCGCACGTAATCTTTGGGAATGGTGCCAAAGTGCCTCGAGTCATTGCTGCCTAGGGGCACACGGTTATCCCCCATGACAAAATAATGCCCTGCTGGGACGGTTTGTTCGGGCATGTCAAAACGGCTTGCCCCTCGAGTGTAGGGTTCAGGTAGCGCCACGCCATTGACGAACACTTGGTCATCGACCATGTGCACGCGGTCTCCTGGTAAGCCGATGACCCGCTTGATGTAGAGGTGGTTGGTAGCCCACCAACGGCTGCTGCCTGCGGGTGAGCGAAAGTAGACGATGTCGCCGCGCTGCAAGGGTTGCACGCCAACGTGGGTGAGCCAGTCCTCGAGCTTACTGACGAGCACATACTCACCACTGCGCAAGGTGGGCGTCATTGAGTTGCCAGCGATGTGCACGATGTTCATCACAAACACCGTCACCACCAACAGCGCCAGTAAGCTCTCGAGCACCCACCCTTCTACCCGCAGCAGCTTGACGGGTTTTGGCGCAGCCTTGTTTTGTTGGCTGTTTTGCTGATGGTGTGGGTCGTTACTTGCTTGCGGCATGGTTGTTTGCGGCATGGTTCGCTGATGGCATGGTTGTTTGCGGCATGGTTCGCAGGGGTGCGTGGTCAGTTGCTGGCGTTTGCTGCGGGGGTATCTGCGGGGGTATCTGTAAGGGCGTTCATAGGGTCTGCGGGAATGGCTTCAAAGGCGTCAGGTGGGGTTAACGTGCGCCAGTTGAGGCCGCCTTCGCGCAAGGGTGGCCAAATCACCGCAGTGGCTTTGCCGGCTACCGTTATGCGTGGAATGGGTCCAAAATAGCGCGAGTCTTCACTGCCGCCTTTGGCGCTTTCGCGGTTGTCGCCCATCACAAACACGTGATTTTCGGGGATGATGATGTCGTGTACGAACGGTTCACCCTCAGGGGCGTCTGCCGGAATGGGCGCAAGGGCGTCCAACACGCCACCATAAAAAAGTTGCACGTAAGGGTCACTGACAGACACGGTGCGGTCGCCACTAAAACTGCTGGTGCGCGGGGCGAGGCCGCGAAAGGCGGTCACTTGGCCGTTTTCCACTTTGATGACCGGAAAGTCCACCGGATCGGGGGTAATTTCGCCGCTTTCGGTGATGAAACTTTGGTCAATCGCTTCACCATTGACAAAAACCTGCCCGCGTTGAATGCGCACACTGTCGCCTTCTACGGCGATGAGGCGTTTAATGAAAAACGGACGGCGGTTGCGCACTTGGGCAGAAGGGGCGTTGGCGGGTTCGCGCACCACCACGATTTCGCCGCGCTGATATTCGGGCAAAATGCGCGCACGACGTAACCACGTGTCGTATTTGGGAATAAACACCCGATCGCCTGTGAAGAGTGCTTCTGGCAATTGGCCGCTGCCACCATTGAGGTTAGGGCGCATCGAACTGCCCACAACACCCACCGTGGTAAACACAAAAGTAACGATGAGAAAGGCAATAGCTAGCGCTTCGGCGTAACCGCGCACTTCGCGCCAAAAACGCTGTTGAAAGGTCAGTTTGGGTTTGTTGGGGCTGTCTTTGGTTGGTTTGTTGGCTGAATCATTGGCTGAATTATTAGTGGGGGCTTTGGCTTTTGCCTTGGCTGCTTTACCTGACATGGCTCGAGTCTACCGCTTTCCGGGTGTCATTAGCACGCTTACCTAAACACGCATGGATTGATGACGATAGCTGAACAGTCGTAAAAACTCACTCAATGATGTTCCCTGTTTGACGTTCGTTCAAGGCTCGACGTTCCTTGCTTGATGTTGCTTGTAGGCTGTTGATGTCACAACGATGACCCACGATGATAATCCATGACACCGATGGACGCGGATGTGACGCGGATGTGACAGTGATTGGCGCGGATGATGCAAGATGCCCTAACCACGTGACAGCAAAAACGTGACAGCAAAACGTGACAGCAAAAACGTGACAGCAAAAACGTGATGGCAAAAACGTGATGGCAATTCCACATGTCGTTGCTACGATTGCTGAGTTTTACCAATGCTGGGTCTTACCAATGCTGGGTCTTACCAATGCTGGGTCTTACCGATGCTGGGTCTTACCAATGCTGGGTCTTACCAACGCCACTGCTGGGTCTTACCAACGCCACATCGACATCAATCGCGTTCAACTTTGTAGACGTCAATCGTGGAGATGCTACAAGTGGTAATTCCACATGTCGTTACCACAAGGGTCGATTTTCACCTCGATTTTCATCAACGTCACGTTGACATTCACTCGAGTGAAATGCGTAGCTGTCTATCGTGGAAATGCCAAAAAAACGTTGCCAGAGCGAAAAACATCTATGTGGTCAGAGTGGTCAGAGGCTACTCAGTCAGATGAGGTACTGCTGTTGCTTTTGGTGACAGCGTGGTTATCTAGGGCATCTTCTGCTGTGGTGTTTGCTTGGGTGTTTGCTTGGGTGTTTGCTGTGGTGTTAGAGGGGGTGCGGCTAGTGAGGGCGGGGTGCTCGAGCAACCCCACTTCCTGAAACGTCTCAAAGGCAGCTTCTTCGCCCAAGCGGATGATTTCTTCCACATGGCGAAAACTCTCGATATTCATCCCCGGCATGGTGTGGCGCACCAACACGTCGGCAGGGTGCATGCTGTAGTGAATATCAGTAAGAATACTCTGCATGATGTCGGTAGAGCGAATCATCATTTGGGCGACGGGGTTTCTGCGCTCGAGCTTGACGGTGGCCATCATCCGTTCCCACCAGTGATCGTCGCTGTCATCGGGAAACACCATGTGGCGTGGTGGGGTGGTGTTGGAAGCAATGGTAAACGACGCATTCAAAAACGACACCGCGTTCACGGGTAAGTTGTTGACAATGCCGCCATCAGCTAGCAAGCGCCCTTGAAACTTCACCGGTTCAAACGCCCCCGGAAAGCAACTCGACGCCCGCAGCGCCGTAATCAAGTCCCCGTCAGTAATGAACACCTCTTCGCCCGTTTCAACGTCGGTTGTGGCCACCGCCAAAGGTTTGACCAAAGCACTAAAACGGGTCGGCAAATACTCGGCCAAAAAGCTGTGTAACTTTTCGCCCTTAAAGACGCCACTTTGCAAAGAAACATCGATGATATTGCGCCATGAAATACTTTTGATGATGTCAGAAATGGCGTCGGCGTCGTAACCGTTAGCATAAAACGCCCCCAAAATCGCCCCCATCGACGTGCCTGCAATCACGTCTACCCGTACGTCAGCGTGCTCAATGGCACGCAACACACCGATGTGCGCAAACCCACGTGCGCCGCCACCACTCAAAATTAACCCCACACGCTGTTTGCGGCTGCGCTGTCTCAGCGACATGGTTGCGTCCTGTGAGGGAGTACTGACGGTGTGACGGTCGCTAGTAAAAGCGATAATGCCTCGAGGGGTTTGTCCCAAGGAGTAAAACCGCAGCGGCGGGTGTGGTGTGACATGAAACAAAACACGGTGACTCCTTTCGGTGTGGGACGGTCAGTGTGGCATGGTCAGTGTGGCATGGTCAGGGATAGGGGATAGTTCGCATGCTACAAATGCGCTTAACGGCATAGCTGCTGTTGGCGACACTGCTGTTGGCGACACTGCTGTTGGCGACACTGCTGTTGGCGACACTGCTGTTGGCAACGCATGGCTGCTTTTAGCAACACATGACTGCTGTTGGCAACATTGTAAGGGACGGTGGGGTAGGGGTGGGGTAATGCGTATTGGTGCTTGCCCTCACGAACCTCAGATTTTTGTCAGCAAGTTACCATCAATAGCTCATAAAACTCAAAAAAGTCGATATTTCACACTTCTTAGATGAAACTCAGTGCCTTTCCATACTCACCTGCCATCATGGTTGAGACCGAACAGTGCCACAAACCGATAACTGGGAGGTTAGCTCGAGGAGGGTATCAATCGTGAACATGCAAGGAAAAGTGTTGTTAGGATGTTTGTTGGGGTGTGTGTCACTGGCGTTTGCTGCTGACATCAACGTACCTGAAGGTGCCAGTTTTGCCGAGGTGCGCGCCGCTATCGATGGCGCTCGAGATGGTGACACTATCGTTTTTGAGGGCAGTTCGTATGGGCCTTTTGAAGATAGCTTGATTGTCTCAAACAAGCGGCTTTCGTTTGTGTCCAAACATGGGCGTACCTCGATTGTGAATGCAGGTAATGGCCCTGTGCTAAGGGTGCAAAACCACAGCGACTTTAGTTGCCGCGATATCAGTTTTGAATACGACAGCCACGGTAAGAGTCGCAATACTGATGTGGTAGAAGTCCATGATAGTTTTGTGTCCATTATCAAATGCCGTTTTAGTGGCGGTGTTGAAGACCCTATTGCCAAACCGCCTCGGGGTAGTGGTCTCAAATTATCAGGTGCAACCAGTGGCGCGATTGTCGAAAGCGAATTCACTAACAACGAACAAAATGGTTTGCGCATTGGGGGTAGCTCGAGTGTTAACGTCCTGCGCAATTTGGTGACTAACAACGGTCATGACGGTATCTTGGTACTCACCGCAGCGCAACCTCTTATTGAAGGTAACAAAGTGACCGCCAACCGTGAAGATGGTATCGGCTTTATCGAAAGCGCAGGCGGTCTAGCACGGGATAACATCGTTGATGACAACGGCGATGATGGTTTTGATATTAGTGACTTTGCTACCCCCACTATCGAAAACAACACCGTATACCTCAACGGTGACGATGGTTTTGAAGTGAGCGTCTTTGCCACCCCAACCATTCGCGGCAACATCGTGCGCGACAATGCTGACGTGGCCTTTTCGTACGAGTACTTGGCGGGCGGCATTATCGAATCTAACCAGTGTCAAAACAACAACGGCGATCGTTTCCAAGGCGCTGATGGCAATGTGATTTTGGTACCGATGATTCAGACGGACATTCACATTGATGGCAATACCAATACTGGCTGTAGCGTCTTTCCTTACTAAAAGCTCAAGGCATAACAAAAAGTACTGAGTAACAACGTCCGACGAACCTAATCCACCTTACATGTCTTGCATGTAGGGTGGGTTTTTTGCTGGATGATTGGTGTTGCAATCAAAATGGGGTCTTGCCATCGTAAGGTTATGGCTAAAAACACGCCTGCCAACATGCGCCTGCAAACATGTCATACTGACAGCTATTGTGAAAGAACTCAAAGAAAAAGTCATCATCATTACAGGTGCCGGCGGAGCCATCGCGGGTTACGTCGCCGAAACCTTTACAGATATGGGGGCGCGCCCGCTGCTCGTAGACAACGACCCCATTCGGGTACAAGGGTTAGCTTCGTCGATAGGGGCGTTTCACCTTGAAGCCGATGTCAGCACGCCTGCTGGCGCGGAAGCCATGGTGCGGGTGGCCAAAGAACGTTACAACCGCGTCGATGGCCTCATTCACTTGGTGGGTACGAACTGCGCTGGCCAAGTACAAGACCTAGAACCCAGCGTCTATGACGACGTGTTTGACAGCAACATGCGCACGCTGTTCTATGCAGTGCGCGCCGTTTTGCCCGAGCTTTTAGAAAAAAACCAAGGCTTTATTGCTGGTATAGGTTCTAAAGATGGTTGGCTCAGTTCGGGTACGGCTGGGGCGAGTTTGTTTGCGGCTGCCAAGAGTGCCGTGGCCACGTTTTTACACTCACTCGATCAAGAATTGCGCGGTACGGAAATTAATGTATCCATTATCTATCCGATGGGACTGGTAGACACCACCGAAAATCGCCGTTCTATGCCGCGTAAAGAACAAGGTAACCTCATTGACATCCGCCGCATTGCCGATATTTTGGTGACAGCCGCTCAGTTTGGGCCGGGGGCGCGCTTGGTGGATTTGCCTGTGTATCCTTCACCTAGTCAGGTGGCTCGAGAGGACGTCTGATTACCATGATTGAGAAAACAATGACTGAGAAAACGATGATTGAGAAAACGATGACTGAGAAAACGATTGATTTACGTTCTGATACCGTTACCCAACCCACGCCCGCTATGCGCGAAGCCATGCATAACACCCCCGTAGGTGATGACGTCTACGGCGAAGACCCTACCGTCAACGAACTGCAAGCTGTTATCGCTGAGATGGCAGGCTTCGAAGCAGCCTTATTGTTACCAACGGGTACGATGAGTAACCAAGCCGCCATTGCCGCCCACACCGAACGCGGCCAAGAGGTCATCATGCCTTATGGGGCGCATGTCTACGAATACGAACCTGGGGCGCTCGCCGTGATTAGTGGTGTGTTGCCGAGGCTCATTCCTGCGCCTTTGGGTGTGCCAGAAGTAGAAGACATGCGCGCTGCCATTCACCGCAATCCCAATCAAACACCCACGGGCTTAATCGTCTTGGAAAACACCCACAACAAAGCGGGTGGCACGGTGGTTTCTTTGCAACGCTGTCACCAGATAGCTGAGATGGCACACGAAGAAGGCTTGCCTATTCATTTGGATGGGGCACGTGCTTGGAACGCCATCACCGCGTTGGATGTCTCGCTCAAAGACCTCTGTGAGCCGTTTGATTCGGTGTCGTTGTGCCTCAGTAAAGGTCTGGCTGCGCCTGTGGGTACGGTGCTAGTAGGTTCACATGACTTTATTGCCAAAGCGCACCGTTACCGCAAGTTGTTGGGTGGTGGCATGCGGCAAGCGGGCGTCATAGCTGCAGCGGGTTTGGTGGCTGTGCGGGAGATGTTGGGGCGCTTGGGAGAAGACCATGCTCGAGCCACCCGCCTTGCCCACAAGCTCATTGAGATTTCTGGTGTGAACGTCAACCTCGACAGCGTACAAACCAACATGGTCTATTTCAACGTTGACCGCGAGCGGGTAGCTGCTCCTGAACTGGCCCAAGCCATGGCCGAACAGGGCGTCAAGTGCAACGCGCTAGGGCCTGCGACCATTCGTTTGGTGGTGCATTATCAGATTGATGATGCTGATATTGACCGGGCAGTGAGCGTGATTGCTAGTTGCTTGCGCCGTGACGCGGTGAGTGCTTAAACGGATTAGCTACTTCTTATGCCAACTGCTTCTTATGCAAACTGTATTTCATGTTAATAAATAATGATTATGATGCCTGTGGATAATGCCCCTCGAGTGTACCTATTGGCGCACCCGGCGGGGCATTCGCTCAGTCCGGTGATGCACAATGCTGCGTTTGCTGAAGCGGGTATAAACGCCGTGTACGAAGCGTGGGACGTGCCCCCTGACGCACTCGGTCAGGCTGTTACCCGTCTGCGCGATGCTGATGTGCTCGGGGCGAACGTCACCATTCCCCACAAACAAGCCGTCATGCAGTACATGGACGACCTGACCGAAGCCGCGAGTAGCATTGGTGCGGTTAATACCATTGTGAATAAGGGTGGCAACTTGTTGGGGCATAATACCGATGCTGGCGGATACTTGCGGGCGCTCGAGCAAGCTAACCTCAAGCTAGCTGGCCAAAACGTCCTTGTGCTTGGGGCAGGCGGTGCTGCTAGGGCCATCGTCTTTGCATTACTTAAAGCAGGCGCAGTGCTCACGCTCTACAACCGCACCAGCCAAAAAGCTATTGACCTAGCTAGCGCGTTTGCTGATGTGGGTGCAACCAAAGTCATTGCAACCGTTGATGATTTGCACGCTGTCGCCAAACAAGCCTCCCTGATTGTCAACACCACCTCAGTGGGCATGGTGCACGGGGGCATCGACCCCAACGAATCGCCCCTAGCGACGCAAGCACTGCCAGAGGCGGGGTTTGTCAGCGATATTGTCTA
>CAZKAZ010000022.1:36140-63554 GCA_964550765.1 uncultured bacterium
TACCGTCCTGCCCAAACAAGACTGTTACGGGAGGCGGCTGCCAAAGGCTTGGGCACACAAAATGGCCTGCCGATGTTGGTGTATCAGGGGGCGGAGAGTTTTCAGTTGTGGACGCTCGAGCCACCCGATACTCATGTGATGTTCAACGCGGCCAATGGGGTGCTCGAGGCCGAATAAGCTATAACTCTAAGCCCATCCAGTGATAATCGAAATATTCATTATCAACAAACAACTCTTTGCGCATCGTGCCTTCAATTTTGAAACCGCGTTTTTCGTACAAAATAATGGCGCGGTGGTTGTCGGTGCGCACCCGCAGGTTGATTTTTTTGATGATGTCAGTAGCGTTTGCCCAACTAATCAACGCATCGGTGAGTAACGTGCCAATACCAAGCCCCCAGTGTGACTGCCGCACAGACATGCCAAACTCGCCGCTGTGACGGGTGCGGGGGCGTTGCCCAGCGGTGAACGTCATCACGCTGACAATGCGATTATCGATGACGCCCACTAAGCAAAGCTGATTGTCTGAGTCATGATACTGCTGCAGGATACTGCGTTCTTCGCCTTCGCTGATGCCAAATTCCCCCGGACCAAAGGTTAAGAAGTCCGACTCGCCGCTGACCTCGTTTAAGTATTTGATAATGGCAGGCGCATCGTCAGCGATTGCTTCGCGGATGAGCAAACGGATTTCATCGTTGATTTCATGGGTGATTTCATGAGTGTGCGTTTTCATATGGCTTGACAGCTTACCGCACATCGTAGACGGATTTCAGGATGTTGCCGTTATCTTTCAGTTGATAACGTGGGGTCAAGCACATCGCGTAAGCCGTCACCAAGCAAGTTAAAGCCCAGTACAGCCAAGGTGATAGCGGTACCTGGCACAAACGCCATAATGGGGTGAATGGGCAAGTACAACTGCGATTCGCTGAGCATCGCGCCCCATTCGGGTGTAGGCGGTTGAATGCCCAAACCCAAAAACGACAGTCCAGAGGCCACAAGTAGGGTGACACCTGTGCGCAAGCTGACATACACCAATACGGGCGCAATCATATTGGGCAAAATATGCTGGAAGATAATGCGGGTAGGGCGAGCACCTAGGGTGTGGGCGGCTTCGATGTGGGTGCGCGATTTGACACTCAACGTTGCCCCTCTGGCCAGGCGGGCAAAAATCGGCAACCCAAACAAACTGGCCGCCAAAATAAGCGGCAGGATGCCCGGGCCACTAATGGCGATAAAGCCGATGGCGAGTAACAAGCCTGGAAACGCTAAGAGCACATCGACAAGGCGCATGGACACAGCATCCCAAAAACCGCCCACAAACCCCGACCACAGCCCCCAAAGGCTACCGACGAACGCGCCCAGTAAACTGGCGGCCACACCAATACCAATGGAGTAGCGTGCACCCACCAAAATGCGGCTCAATAAATCGCGTCCGAAGTTGTCGGTACCGAGCCAGTGGGCACTTGACATGCCTTGGTTGATGGCACTGTAGTCGGCTTGGGCGGGTGGGTAGGGGGCAAAAAAGCCACCAAAGATAGCCACAAAGACAAAAAAGCCACTCAAAAAGAGACCAATCGCGCCGCTGCGGTGGCGTAAGAGCCGTGCCAAGACGTTTTTTCGGCCTGAGCGTTTTTTGATTAATGCAGTAGAGGTGGTCATTAGTTGTAACTGATCCTGGGGTCAATGACGCCATAAAGGACGTCAACGAGGACGTTAATAAGGACGAACTCGAGCGCAAACACCAACATCAACCCCTGAAGCACTGGGTAGTCCCTTGCGTTAATCGACTGAATCAAGAGCCAGCCCAGTCCGGGAAAATTAAACACGGTTTCAACGATAATCGCCCCACTGAGCAAAAACCCAAACTGCAACCCCATGATGGTCACGACTGGAATGAGGGCATTTTTGAGGGCGTGTTTGTTGAGAACGGCAGCGGCGGCGAGGCCTTTGGCTCTCGCTGTGCGCACAAAATCTTGACCGATGACTTCAAGCAGGCTCGAGCGCGAAAAGCGGGCAATTGTGCCTAGTGAGTTGGCGGCGAGGGCTATGGTTGGCAAAACTAGCCCCCGCACACTGACGCTACCTGTTACGGGCAACACCCCAAGGTCAACGGCAAACAGATAGATAAGCAATATCGCCAAAAAAAACGACGGCGTACTGATACCCAAAATGGACAGCACCGTCATAAACACATCGAAAAACGACCCCCGTGCATAAGCAGCCAGCACCCCGAGGGCAATGCCTACCACTGACGCCAAGATAATTGCCAAGATAGACAACCACAAGGTGGCCACAAAGTGACGGCCAATCACCCGAATCACAGGCAGATTGCTGCGATAGGACACCCCAAAGCTACCTTGGGTTAGGGCGATGGCAAAACGGCCAAACTGCACGGGCAAAGGCGCATCCAACCCAAAACGTTCGCGGATAACCTCAACTTCGGCGCTTGTGGCTTCTTGACCTGCATACAACCGCGCAGGGTCGCCGGGCAGGGCGCGGATGAAAAAAAACACCACAATCATGATGCCGAATAGGGTGGGGAGTGTCTCGAGCAAACGCTTAAAGGTGTAGCGAACCATCACACGTCCTCATCGCAACATCATCTCACGAGAAATCCTACAAAGAAAAGAGACGCAACACGTGCGCCTCTCACAAAGTATGTTCACACTATTGGCTGATGCTGGCGTTGCGAGCGTCTACGTAGCGCGAGGGCATATAGTAAACCCCCTCGAGGTCGTTATCATAAGCCGCCAAGTTATCGGGGCTGTACAAAAATACCCACGGGGCGTCTTCCCAAATGATTTCTTGCGCTTGAGCGTACAGTTCTGCCCGTTCTTCTTGATTGCCAGTGGCTGCGCCTGCTTCAATCAAAGCATCAACTTCGGGGTTGTTGTAAAAACTCCAGTTGTTGTAAGCCGGTGGCCATGATTCACTGTAAAAAGACGCTTTGAAGGCAATATCGGCGTCGCCTGTGCTGGTTGACGCTCCTACCAGGGAGGCTTCGAGTTCACTTTCTTCAAAGGGCTTGAAGATGGCATCGACCAGTGCACCGCGTTCGGTGGGTTGCAGCTCGAGCGTTACGCCCACTTCTGCCATCATCTGCTGCAAAATCTGCCCCACGGTTCGAAATTCATCGCTGTTAAAGGTCAAGACCGTGGCCGTGAAACCGTCAGGATAACCAGCTTCAGCCAGCAGTTCACGGGCGCGCTCGAGGTCATATTCATAAGGCTCTTGGCGGCTGTAGCCGAACACTGGCTCGAGAATAGGCGACGTTTGCGCCGTGCCGTAACCTTGCAAGGCCACTTGCACCAGTTGTTCGCGGTTGATGGCATGGTTCAAAGCTTGCCGCACCCGCACGTCACTAAAGGGTTCAATCTGGGTGTTCATGGGGAAGATGCGGGCAAACACACTCTTGGTGGCTTCCACAGTCACGTCGGGGTTGGCTTCAAGGGCGGCCACTAAGGGCGGCGGCACCATCTCGATGAAATGCGCTTCGCCGCTTTGCAACAGGGCAATGCGGGTAGCGTCGTTAGGTACAACGCGGAACTCGATGCCGTCAACTTGGGCAGGTTCGCCCCAGTAACCATCGAACGCACTGACGGTGATTTGCTGACCGTCCACCCACTCGACAAACTCAAACGGCCCTGTACCGACGGGATTTCTGCCGATGTCTTCGCCGTAGGTTTCAATGGCGGTAGGGCTGAGGATGCGGCCATTGGCCAGGGTAAAGTTAAAAATCATTGCCCCGTTGGGTTGCGAAAGGGTAAAACGCACCGTGGTGGGGTCAATCACGTCAACGGTATCCACGTCTTCAAAGATGCTGCGAGCGCGGCCACCCAAAGAATTGTCGGGGTCAATGGCCCAGTCGAAATAGGCTTTGACGGCGTCAGCGTTAAATTCTGTGCCATCGTGAAACATGACCCCTTCGCGCAAGGTGAAGGTGATTTCGGTGGCTTCGGCGTTGATGTCCCAACTTGTGGCCAGTTCTGGTACTAAGTTGAGGTCGCGGTCTAGGCCGACGAGACCTTCGTAGATAACCCGACCTACGGTGTTGTCAGATAAGCCTCGGTTGTCAGCGGGATTAAGGGAGCCGTGCTCGAGCTGCTGAGCGATTACTACCGTCTGCGCTTGGGCGGTTACGCCAACGACAAACAGCAGGGTCATAAGAATATAGCGGAATTTCATCGTGCCTCCTTCGTACGCACCATTACATCACATGGACATCACAACATGTACATCACAGGGGTTATGTCAGTACTGTATGAGCGTTCAAGAAGTCGTATGTTTTTGCGCCATGCCATTGGGCAATGTATCGCTTTGGGACGTTGTATACGGTAGTTGAGACAGCGGCATCACGCGCGGATAGTTAACTAAATTCATTTAAGCATGTGGCGTGTGGCATGTGAATCATCAAAATGTATAGCTTAGCTAGGCGTAAGGTCAATACTTTTGTGGCTTTTGAGGGCGTCAACCACGGCGTTACACAACACCACAGCGGCTTTACCGTCTTGTCCGTCTACGGCTACCGTGCCGTCACCAGTCATGGCTGCCAAAAAGGCCTCAGTTTGTTTGGGAACGTCAAACGCGTGTCCGGTGTGTGGGGTGATAGCGGGCTGATGGACGGTGTCGCCATCAAAGTAGCGCAGTGATACTTGCGGGTTGGTGTCGGCGTCCATGCTGCCGTACCAGTGCGCCAACAGGCTGCCTTTTTCGGTGATGACCCGTAAGCGCACGGCGTGTTCAAAAGCGGCAATGCTGCGCGTCACCAAAGCGTATGCGCCACTGTCAAACTCGAGCCTAATATCCAAATTCTCGTTAAACATCTCCCGCCCCGTCCTACTATTCGCCCAAGCTTGTAAACGCACGGGTTCACCATGGGGCAACAAATACCAGCGGGCTAAGTCGAGGTAGTGAATGGGTTCTTCCAAAATGGCGTTACCGAGCTTACTGGGGTCACTTTTCCAGCCGCCAGCACCTGCCCGATACGGCCTACGGGTGAGGTCGAGTTGCACATGCAAAGGCGTGCCTAATTCATTATCCAGTAAATCTTTGACCGCCCGAAACAGGGTAAACACCCGCATTTCTAAGCCAACAGCTAACACCACGTTATTTGCTTCTGCGGCGGCAATCATGGCGTCGCAATCGCTGGCGGTGAGCGCCATGGGTTTTTCTACCAAGACGTGTTTGCCTGCTTGGAGCATCGCCAAACTGTGCTGCGCGTGTAAGTAGTTAGGACTCACCACCATCACCGCGTCGGGGTCATAACCTAAAAATGTGTCTAAGCTGGTTGTTGCAGGCAGTTGCCAGTCAGTTTCTACCCTCGAGACAGATGTATCGCTCGAGACCAGCACCCCGGCAATATCCACCCCAAGTTGCTTAAGAGCATCGCGGTGTACCCCCGCCCAACGCCCCGCGCCAATCAGTGCTACCTTCATGCAATCAGTCCAAACGTGCTGAGGTCAACGGGTTGTTCTGTCTTGATGGCTTCTAGCACTGCCAGTGAGATTTTGAGGGCTTCAATACCGTCATCTGCGGAGGCAACTTGCTGGGGTGTACCTGTTGTCAGTTCGCGGTAAAACTGCAAAATTTCCCTGCGCCAAGGGTCTAAGTAGTTCATGTCGCCCTGCCGCTGCCAGCGGGTCACGCCTTGGCCGCTATCAAGGGTGATGTGGTCGTTCCACGAGGTTTGCACAATGCCTTCAGGGGCGAGGTAGGTGTGTTGCTCGAGCGTCGGTACACCCCACGGCAGCCCCCACGACACTTGAATATGCCCAAACGACCCATTGGGGTAGTGCAGGGTGATGTGGGCGCTGTCCAAAGCTTTGTGCTCGATACTGGTCAGTTCAATTTTGCTGTCGCTAAAGGTGTAGCCCCTTGCAGACACCTGCGTCGGGCGGCAACCGAGGATGCCTTCCCAGAGGTTAAACACGTGACAGCACATGTCGATAATCGGGCCACCGTTGGCAGTCGCGTCGTGCATGAGGCGTTTGGGACGGATGCCTGCTGCAATGGTGGCGTTTGCCAAGATGGGGCTACCGATGCAGTTACACGCGTCTATAAGTTGCTCGTAAGCAGGGTCAAAACGGCGCATGAAGCCCACCCGCAGTTCTTTGCCAGTTTTAGCAGCGGCGTCTTTCATGGCATTGGCATCCGTTAAGGTGAGGGCGATGGGTTTTTCGCATAGGACGTGTTTACCTGCTTCCAGTGCAGTAGTGGCAAGGGGTGCGTGCAAAAAGGTGGGCGTACAGATGGACACCGCGTCAATGTCAGCAGAGGTGAGAGCAGCATCTAACGTCTCAAAGGCTTTTGCCCCAAATGTCGCTGCGACTTTTTCAGCTTGTGGCACATAAGCATCACAGATGGCACTCACGGTTGCACCAGCGTGTTGCCAGTGCTGGGCGTGCCGCTGACCCATGTCGCCTGCACCGACGACGGCTATGTTGAGTGTGTTGGCTGTGGTCATCTCGAGCACCCAATCACCATAAATTTCAAGGCAGTTGCTTGGTATGAAAACATAATTGAATTGTATCCACTCACACTTCTCAGGTAAACCCATGACCAACACATGCTACGTTCATATCACCCCGAGTCGGGACGCATGTCACTAGGGTGGCGTTACTGCAAGTCGTATACTGCACGCACGTTTGGCATGTTTTGTATAAACCCATTTGCTATACGTTGCCCGCACATTGCGTTGCTTGCACATTGCGTTGTCTACACATTGCGTTGCCTGCACATTTTGCATGATTGCCGAACTATGTCAGCTGTTTGTGAAGATGACATGACGTGTTGTTGGTTGCTAGCTGGTCACGTTTATGTGGCAGATAAGGGGGCATCATGATATGGACACGGCGTCACCGCGATGACGTTATTTTGGCACTGTTGATTTTGGTGTTGGCTATTGCGGTGTTTATCTTTTTCAAGACCTTTTTTGATACTAACCCAGGCGGGTTTACCACGGAAATTTTGGCGGCGTTTTTGGGTTCAACACTCACCGTCATGATCACCATGCTGCTCATTAAGCGGCAAGGTTCAATCGAGCAAGCCCGCGAAGCGGCTGTTACCAGCAAGACCTTGATTTTTGAGAAGAAGCTCGAGCTGTTCCGCCAGTTTATTGCTACGTATGTCGGCAGCGCCATTGACGGCACGCTGTCAGTTGATGAATTAGAAGAACTAGAAGAACTCGCCCTCACCATCTCGCTGTTTTCGCATGACATGAGCCTCGAGGAAACCACCCTTAACCTCGGTGAAGAAGCCAGCCGTTTTGTGTTGCAACTGCAGGTGTTTGGCTTGCAAGACCAGCTAACCCCAGCAGACGTTGACCGTTTTGACCGCTATTTGCGCGACCGCCACGCGCTGACACGGCGCGAGTTAATGCCCTTTGCACGCGTGTTGCAGGGTATGAAGCTCGAGCTAGGCGTCGTCGGTAGCGACGAAGATACCACCCCGCCGACAGGTTGCCCGTGGGCAGAGCGGTTACTGGCCTACCGAGGTTACCGCCAACCGTCTGCGATGGGAGACTTCACCCCGACTGCCACCATGATTGCCGAAGACAACCAAGAACCCTTGCAATCTTAGGTTTACCGTCTCAAGACACTCAGACCCACTGCATCTCGTCGATTTCTTGGCGGGTGCGTTCTTCTAGTAGACGCTCAACATCAGCCGCCACTGGAATGCCGTTACGGCTACCCAAGGTTTCACACGACAGTGCCGCCGTCACCGAGGCAAATAATCCACAGGCTTCGTCGTCCCAGTCCATGGCGACTGCATAAGCATACGCCCCATGAAACACATCTCCTGCGCCGTTGGTATCCACCACATCCACAGGTAACGCCGGAATATGGCGCACTTTGTCGCCAAGTTTGTACAAAAAGCCTTGCTCACCCAACGTGATGCCCACCAGTTGGGCGTCATGTTGTCTAAGGGCGTCCAAAGCAGCGTCAGGCTCGTTGCGTCCGAGCACCTCAGCAGCACACTCTTCAGAGGCAATCAAATGCGTGACGTACTGGGCTAAGTGCCAGTTTTTGGTGTTGCCAAAGTCGCCCACGATGGGAATACCCTGCTCATGGGCGGCTTTTAAGACAGCTTCGTTGAGTACGGGAAAACGTGCATCAGTAAGCACGCAGTCGAAGCGAGATACATCAAGCCCCTGCCCCTGCGCACTATCCTCTAAGCCTTGGCCGCGATAGGGAAAGATGTAGCGTTCGCCTTCAGGGGTGACCAAAATGCCACTCACGAACGTCACGGAATCTTTGGGTACGCGAATAAATTGGCAGTTGACGCCGTAGCTTTCTAGTTCTGCAGTGGCGTGCTGGCCGTTGGCATCATCACCGTGCACCGACCAAAGTTCCACGTCCATCCCCAAACGGGCAATGGCCACTGCCCCCGTTGCCGCCGCGCCGCCGCCTTGCAGATGATAGTGCTCGGCGTGGGTGCGTGACTGAACGGGTGGGAATTGTGCCACTTGCCAGATGTGGTCAATGCAAGAAAGTCCCACGCTCAAAACGCGTTTGCTCATAGGCTGGCCTCGCTAGGGGTATAGAGGGCATGTTGGTAGGGGTGAGGTGCTAAGATGCCTGCGCCCAACCAACTGCAGTACTCTTGCACGCTCGCCGTGAGGTTGCCCATGCCAAACGCCAAGTGATGCGGTAAACGGCGGTCAAGGATATTGGCAATGACTGTTTGCCCGTCAGTCTTTTGCCCGTTCCAGTGCATGTCAAACAACCACCCACGCACGCCATCAAAACTGGCTTTTTCGGGTTTGTCAAACGTCCCTGAGACGATGACTGCTTCTTTGCCGCCAGCTAGCAAACGAAAGCCAGTAGCTGCTCCGGGGCGCAACACCATATCGCGCACTACCCCCACGCCGTCGCGGTTGAAGTGGGTTGTCAAACGGCTGCCGGGTTGGGCTGCCCAACTGATAGGGGCGTTACCACAGTGCCAAAACAGCAAACTGTCGTCACTGGCGTCAACATCAGATAAATCCATCAAAATGGTTGCTTGTTTACTGATGCCTTGCAGCGCCAACATCGACAGCGCCCCCATCACGTCACCTTCGCAGGCGGTAGGTAGGTGATGATCCCCCATGCGCCCGACGCTCCCGCACACCATCGCCCCGCAGGATTCTGCAAATTCTGGCCAGCAGCGCAGCGCTAGCGCTGTGTAATCGCCCGCGTGGGCTACATCTTGCAGCGCCAGTTCGACCCTCGCTGCTTGTACTAAGTGTTCAAAGGGGGCTTCTAAGGGTTCTTGTTGCGCCCATGTGTGCGCTCGTTCACGGCCTGCTTCTTCAGACACCTCGGTGACTTTGGTAAAGATATCTTCCAAGGTCATGGTGTCTACGTGCACCTGCGCCAAGTCAGGGTGTTCTTCGATACCCCAAAAGTTGGGTGCAGTGCCGCCAATTTGCAAAATGCGCGCCCTGCGCGTAGCAATCAATCCGCGCAAGGCTGCCAGTGTGACCCCGAGGCGTTCTTTGAACACAGCACTGTCAGCATCACCATAAAACCACTTCACGGGTTCGCGTTTGTTGACGTTGGGGTGATGCAAAAAGCTCAAGGTCATGTTTAAGCCACACAGGGCATTGAGCGGCAGAGCCCCTGTCTGGCCGCGTTCACCAGCGGCTTCGGGCAGCGCCCACACGCCCACTCGAGCATGCGACGTGAGCAGTGGCTCGAGCAAATCCCCGGTTGCAAACGTGGTGTGCTGAATCAGCAAAAAATCAACGTTGGCGTGCTTAATCTTGTTAGCGGCTTTTTTGGCCAGTTCAGCATCACTCGCAGGGGAAAATTCCACCACCTCAAACCCCATGTCTGCAGCGAGTGCGTTCAGTCCGGCGATACTTTTGGTGATGGCTTGTTGGGTGTCACCCTTAAATAGCGGGCGCACCACGCTAACGAACCCGAGGCGCAATGTGTCGATGATGGTTCCCCCTTTGCGGTCAGTAGGCGGTATGTTAAGCATAATAAAAAAACACAAAGACCTCGAGCGGCCTCGAGGTGTGTACAGTCATGAATAGACGAATTTTAGCACATGCGGTGATGCCCAAGGTTTATATCTACAGTTCACGCAAATCTTCCATGATTTGCCAGCCGACGCCCGCAGGGGTGTGCTCGAGCTTCTCGGTGAGTGTTTCTGCCAACCACGGGGTGATGCCCGCTGGGTCAAAACGTTCACTATCTTGGGCGGTGTCTGCGTCAACGAGTAGTAACGCCGTGAACTGGTAGATGGTTTGGGTAGCAGCCAGCGTGCCATCATCAAAAAACGTAAACGGTGGTGTGACGGCGTCCCAGAGCAAGTGAATATCGCTGCCTATGCGGGCAGGCAAGTAATCTGCGAGCGTCACGTCGAGGTCTTTGGGATGCCAGATGTAACCTTGTAACAAACGCACTGCTTTGTCATTTTTTGAGGCATCTTCATGGTTGCTGTGGTCGTTTGGGTGTGAATGGTCACGCATAGGGTCACTCATGTGGATAGGGCTTGCTCGTCAGGTTGAGCGTCTGGGGTGTCTGGGGTGTCAAGGTCGCCTCGAGTTGTGCCTTCAGCAAACCAGTGCAAAAAGGTGATGCTGATACCTGTTAGCACCGCGAGCAGCAAACTCACCGCCATCAGCACTGAGCCGGTGTATTGGTCTTGCATGAGCGTCAGTCCAAACACCTGCGGTTGATAAAACGGATACAGTGGGCGCGGATAAAAAGCGATAATGCCCGATACGGGCAAGTGCGCTAACAAAATGGCGAGCAAATACACCAACCGTTTGCCATAAGGTAGTGGCGGCAGCGCGTCTGGTAGAGGACTCATCACCGGAAACAGCGCCAAACACGCCGCCCCAAAAATGGTGATATAAAGCGCCCCATGCCAGATGTCTGAATACAAAAACACCCGAAATACCCTAGGAATGTGCCAAAAGGTAAACGTCACGTTGTACACCACAAACGCTACAAGTGGACGGGTAAAAAAACGTGCCAGTGGGTAGACGGTTCGATTGGTGAGCAGTGGCCGCAACAACCATGCGGGCAACCCCAACAAAAACAGCGGTGCCACCACGCAAATGAGCACCATAAACTGCACCATGTGCACGCTCACTAAGTACACCTCGGCAATCAGGTGCAAGGGTGTGATGATGAGCAGCAAAAAAATCACCATGCTGACCACAAAGCTGATGGCCCTAGTTAGCGGAAAGGGTTTGTGAAAGTAGGCGATGCGAAACGGATACACCCCGAGGGTGTAGAGGAGGCACAAATTGATGATGCCCGCTACCGGGATGGGTTCAAATTGCCATGATTGCCAAAATTGCCATTGCCACATGGTTGCACTCTAACGCAGCTCGAGCATTCACACCGTGTGGCGTTATCAGCAGCAAACCCACGATGGCTTGTGATGAAGCTGATGAATATCGTTTGCAATATTCCTTGGTCAATCCTTCATGAATGCATACAACATCAACCAAGGCTTGACATTGTTTTGCTACCTTAACAGCATGATGCGAGTGCAGCGTATGACGAATATCGGGATAAACATAGGATGGTTCATTGTCTTGCTGACACTCATACCGTCGTGTTTACCGATTCCGACGCTCGAGCGCGACCCCATCGTGCCAGAAGTGACCTACCGCGTCAATCCGCGCAGTGTCTTGCGGGAGTATGTCGTGTTGGATGGTTACCCCGAATCGCACACACCGCCGCAGTACAACAAAAGTCCTTTTGTGCGTTACTACGCTGATGCTGACCCCCCTGAGACGGTCTTGGTACTCGTGCCTGGTTTGTTATCAGGTGCGCTCACCTTCGATGACTACGCCCGCAAGTTGGTGGCTAGCACGCCCGGTTTGGAAGTGTGGGCGCAGGATAGAAGGGCGAATTTGCTCGAGGACAGAAGCGGTTTTGAAGCAGCTTTTGCTGCAGGCGACCCGCAACTGGCCTATGACTATTACGTGACCCAACGCAATCAAGAGGGTGGCTTTCAACGCCGCACCCCCCGCGATGTGAGTTTTGTAGGCTACTGGGGCATCGATGTGCACTTGCGTGATTTGCACGCTATCATCACACACGCCCGCAGCCAAGCTAACACCGTGGTCTTAGGTGGTCATTCCCTTGGGGGCAGCATCGTCAGTTTGTACAGTGCGTTTGACGTTGACGATGACCCCGAGCTGGTGACGCCTGGGTATCGTTTTGTTGACGGGTTGTTTTTGCTCGATGGCGCACTCGGCAGAACCGGGGGGTTTGGGGATGAACGGGGCAACATCACCATTGGCCCAGTAGAGTTGATACCGACGGTTGAAGAACTGGAAAATGGTATCGCCATGCCGTTTCGCCCCGAAGTAGAACGGGCAGGTGTCCGTAGCGAAGTGGCCATGTTGCTTGCTCACTTTGACCCCGAGGGCTTGTCGCCGTTTGTGGATTTTCCCATGACCAATCGCGCCTACATCGGCGTGCAAAACGACGATAGTTATACCTACTCGACAATTTTTAGTAATTCGATGGGTGAAACGGTAGGGGCACGTAAAAGTGGCAACATTGTGCCTGTTTTGCTCGAGGGCAGGGCGGGGTTTTACTCGAGCACCGTATCTGGCGTTGCTGAGGGCAACCAATACGTGTCTTGGACACGCAATAATCCTAGTAAAGACCTCACCGATATCGACGATTTTATCCGCAGTTATGTAAGCCCTGAAAGTGGTGGCCGCGAGTGGTACTTTCCGCTCCGCTTGGCGCTCGATATTGTGCGACTTGACATCACCCTCGAGGGCGAAGCAGGCTTTATTCCTACAGCAGAAGTGCCCGTCATTACTTTAGCCGTCGGTGCTGAGCGCGGGTTGATGCCTAGTTTGGATGAGTTTTCTGCTTATAACAACGTGCGTTTTGGTGCGCCCATCGTCACCTACATCGTGCCAGGAACGCACACTGACATGCTTTACGCCGAAGATAGCCTGCTCGTACCGCTCACGTTGCGGTGGCTTGCGCGCATTGAAGACCTCAACCGCCTCATCCGCGACAGGGCGAGTGCCAATTTTTAGCCTCGATGTTTAGCCCGGAATGTTTAGCCCGGAATGTTTTATCAAGGTTCACCCTCGAGGTCGTTACTAGCGTTGGTTTTGCCGCTGGGCAAGTTCGCGTTCAAGATGTGTGGCAATATTGGCAACAAGGGTGCAATACTCACTTTGCAGTTGCGCCATATCACGCCGTAACAGTTCTGGCGCAGACTTGGCCAGGCTGATTTCAGTAGGGTTGCGGCTAGCGGTCATGGCCAGTTTACTGAGACCGCGTAAGAAGTTGCCTTGACCGACGTGCTCGAGCATTTCCCGTGCCAACTTATCGGCTAGTTCCAAACGCACTGCTTCTTGACTCATAGCCAAAGTCTAAAGACAACCAACCTCAGATGCTGCTAGCCGTTTCACATCGCTTGTACCATGTATTATTAAAATTTATTAACTTATTGTTGTTATCAGTGATTGATACGGGTAGTTTGGTCAATAAATATCGGCTTGGGTTGCCCCAATCACCACATCGCGGCCATCATCCAAACGCACCACACAAGCTGTCGTGCGGCGAGCGTCGATGTAGCCTACGAGGGTGCCTTTACGGCCTCGGTAGCGTCCCTCACGTACATTAACCCGTTGCCGAGACAGTTCAACGATGTCACCTTGATAGCTGGGGGGGTAACGAAAAAAACGAATCGCTGGTGCACGCATAATCTCATGGTGCGCGCCTTGGTGTGGCTAAACTGTCAAAAATCTTGCCTATGCTAGTCGATGTGAAAGGTTTTACGGACGTACTTTTGCGGTATGGTGAGCGGCAAAACTGAGGGAGAACATGTGTGAATGACCAAGCGTGTGAATGACCAAGCCTTGATTTTTGTTGTGGGACTCACTGGGGTGGGCAAAAGCTCGAGCCTCGAGGGAATACAAACCCAGCGCAACATCACCATTTTGCCCAACCGCCGCCAACTCACTGACCGCATCATCATTCCTGAAGTGCAACGTTGGGATGGTTCGCCTACTGCCCCAGTGACCGATAGGCTCGAGCGTTTCGAGTACACCCGCCGCTACCGTGAACATCATTCGGGTGGTGTGGTGCACGCTCTTGAAGGGTATCTCGAGGCAACCCCCGTCGCGTTTGATACCCCTGTTTTGTTCGATAATATTCGCGGCGCAGACGAAACCCGTCACGCGGTGAACACCTTTGGCAACAGCCGTTTTATCGTCCTTGACGCGCCACCTTTGGAGCGCCTCAAACGCATGGCTACCCGCAAAGATAGCTTCGACCAAGTGCGCGCTACGCGTCTGGAAAATGATACCTTTATTGCCAATTTGCAAACCGTGCCTGATGCTGACAAAGTGTTTGATTTGTATGAAGTAGCGCGTCTTGAAGCTGCTGGTTATGACGAAGATGCCCTGCTGACGGGTGTGCGCATCATCAGCCGCGAGCAGGTGCACTACGACGCTCAGGCGGCGTTCAATGTGCTCGAGCACCTCCCCGACCAGCGTCTTTTGTATGTGGATACCAGCATGCGCCCTCTTGAGGACGTCGTTTCTTTGCTAGCGGCGTGGTTGTAGCCAATGAGGTGGTTGTAGCGTATGAGTGTGATAACCCGCATCACCAGTGAACCGTTCTCCTTGCCCTTGCGTGGGGCGTTGCAGTGGGGGGCGCACAGCCGTTTGGACAGTTTGCAGCATGTCTTGGTCAGGGTACGCACCGAACATGGTGAAGGCGTGGCCGAAGCCCCCGTACGGCCAACCATCTACGGCGAAACGCTCAATAGTGTGCAAGCTGCCATTAGTGAGATACTTGCGCCTGCACTCGTCGGGACGGACTGTCATGATGTGGCTGCCATGCAAAAAGTTTTGGGACGTTTACCGAACAATCACACTGCCAAGGGTGCGCTTGATTTTGCCATTGCCGAAGCCGCTGCTAATGAAATGGGCAAGACGTTGCTCGAGCAGCTCGTTTCTCGGCCCAAACGTCATATTGACGTCAGTTATATCTTGGGCATTGCTGAGGTTGAGGTGATGCTCGAGGAAGCCAGTCGCGTATTCGCTGCAGGCGTGCGGGTGTTCAAAGTGAAAGTGGGGCGCAACCCAGATGCTGACAGAACGATTATCCAAACACTGAACGAACACTTTGCAGGGCAAGGGGTAGTGTTATATGCCGACGCTAATGAACTGCTCGAGCCAGACAGTGCCGCCAAGCGTCTTTACGAACTGGCCGAGCTGGGCATTGCCTATGTCGAAGAACCGTTACCCGTGGAGTTAGTTCACGCTAGACGGGACTTGCGCGCAGCCGAGATTGTGCCGATTATCGCCGATGATTCGTGTTTTACGATGCGCGATCTCAAGCGCGAGTTGGCGCTCGATACGTTTGACATTTTGAACATCAAACCCGCTCGTACAGGGGTGGTTCAGTCGCTCGAGATGATGCAGCTCGCCCAAGATGCTGGCAAGCACATCATGGTCGGCTCACAAGCCTGCAGTGGTCTTGGGACGGTGCACGCGGCGGTGATAGCGAGTTGTCAAGCGGTGAACTGTCCTTCGGAACTGAGTTTTCCACTCAAGCTCGAGCGCGACAGCATTGCCCCACAGTTGCACTATGAAGATGGGTGTTTGACCTTGGAGGTGCTGAGGCAGGTGCAGCGGGCGCGCACACTGCAGATATAAGGTGTCAGGTGTAGGTTTGGTGGCAGGTATAGGCTCGAGGACGCATCTAGTATGGACGTATCAAGTATGAAAGCAAACGCGCATCACAGCAGAGATGTCAATGGGCATGCGCTGATGTGCTCGGCGCGCCTACATCACCGAGCATGTAAGAAAGGAAAATATCAATGAGTGACTTAGTTGTATTTACGTACCAACACGAAGACAAAGCCGCCGAGGTACTCAAGGAAATCGGCAAACTCAAACAAGAAAACGTGCAAAAAGCCTTGATTGGTATTGAAGATGCAGCAGTTGCATTCAAAACGCCCGAGGGGAAACTCAAAGTGCATCAGACGCTCGAGAGCGTCGCCAAAGGCAGCACCATCGCTTCGGGCAGTTTGTGGGGTTTGCTGATAGGGTTATTCTTCGGTGGTCCGCTGCTTGGCGCATTAGCTGGTGGTGGTATTAGCTGGCTACTAGGGCGCGATGTTGACATTGGCATCGACAACGATTTCATCGACAAAGTAGCCGAAGACCTCACCCCCGGTAATTCAGCCCTTTTTATGCTGGTGAAGGATACTGACCCCGCTACCTTAGCAAAAACCCTCAACATGCAAGGCGGTAGGCTCTACCACACGTCACTATCCGATGAAGCTGCTGAAGCGTTCACCCAAGCAGCTAATCACGAAGACGTTCAGCGCGCCTTAGCACAAGAATATGACACCTGATGAATCGCTAAGATAAAGTGAATAGAATCGTTCGCCCGTGTTTTTTGACGCTTATTGCCCTTGCTAGCTTCAAATAGCATTTCCATGATTGATGTCTACATAGTTGTCTATAGCAGTCGCCAACTCAATCAAGACATCTAGGAGATAGTTTTTTCTACCTTGAGTAGGCATCGAAATCCATGTGATAGTCATCAAGGCGTATGGGTTCACTTGACGATGGCTATACATAGTTGTCTACATCGTTGAACACGATTGATGCTGATGTAATGCATCGCCAAGCTGATTCTCCTATTAATTATGCATTGTGTTTACAGTAACATCATCGCTACGAGTGCCCAATGTCTTTGTTTGATGTCCACCTTGGTCGTGCAGTAACTTTGGTAAAAATCTGCTACTGGCGCAACGACACGTGGAATTGCTATTTTTGACTGGTATCCCTAGCTTATTCCTCTGGTACTACATGACGCGATGCCGTACTTTGCTTTTCCATATCCAACACGAGTTTGGCGATTCGTTTCGCAAAGTAATATACGCGTTTTAAGTACTCAATCATATCGGTTTCGATACGGAAGAGGGCAATACGATTAGCGTCACTGGCCGTCACACGCTGACTGAGGTGACTATCAGCTTTGTCAGCTAATGACGCAATAACTGGTTTGGCCTCAATAACGTTTTTGGCCATTGTCGTATCAAAATCTGTCAGCGCTTTAATGGCCATCTCAACATTGAGGTAAACCTCCTGATGGAGTTCGGTGAGCACTGCTTGGGTTTCAGCACTAACCTCAGCATGGTGTTGTAAACGCTCGCGGCCTACCTCCACGAAGTTTGTCTCGAGTGTATCTCCTATGCTTTCAAGGTA
Organism: uncultured bacterium; assembly: GCA_964550765.1. Lineage (GTDB taxonomy): Bacteria > Deinococcota > Deinococci > Deinococcales > Trueperaceae > JBCCBI01. The sequence goes on from CAZKAZ010000022.1 coordinate 53,347, forward strand.
GTTAGCTGCAGCCATATAGTTATTCATCAAATTAGCTTGTTCTTTTGATATATCCTTCTGGGAGAGTTCCCCAAGGTAGGCAACGATAGCACCTTGCAACTGATCGACATCATCATCCATCGCTTCAAGCTTTTTCAGATCTTCCTCACTACCCCGCACAACAAAAGCTAGCGAGTCTTTGAGCATTTTAAGAACATAGTCACCCAAGAAGAAGAGTTCCAAGCGGACACTGTCGAGTGCCAAACTGGGCGCCCTAAGCACGATATCGCTCAGATGCTTGGATTTGACTTTACCTGAGGTAGCTGGCTTAAGGGGAATAAGCCATTGCATCAGCTTGGCTATGGGTTTCGTAAACCAAATAAAAATAAACGTATTGGCAACATTGAAAAGCGTATGTGCATTCGCTATTTGACGGGGGGTCTCCGCAGCCAGCTTCGCCACACCATCTAACGCCAAGGATGCTGGTGAAATTAAACGCACAACTTGGGCAAGTTCTGGGATAAACGCTAGCCAAATAAGTACCCCCAGCACTTTGAACAGAACATGTACCCAAGCTGCTTGAACCGCTTCACGAGGTTTACCAATAGCGGCAAGCAGTGCGGTAATGCAGGTACCTATATTGGCACCAAAGGCCAAGGCAATACCCGCCTCGAGGGTAATAAAGCCCTGACTCGCCAAAACAATAACAATACCAATAGTTGCCGATGAACTTTGCACCAAGCCAGTGAACACCGTGGCGATGAGTATGCCCCAAAAAGGATTAGACATCTGCGTCATCATGTTAATGAAAGGTTCGAAGGTACGCAGAGGACGCGTAGCATCACTCATTAACTCCATCCCAAAGAAAATAAGCCCCAAACCCATGAGCATAGCACCTGTCTGACGAATCGAATTGCGCTTACCTAGGAAATTGAGTGCAAAACCAACGGCAATAAACGCAAGGGCATATTGGGTCACCTTAAAAGCAATAATCTGAGCGGTTATCGTCGTACCGATATCAGCCCCCAAAATGACGCCTATAGACTGCGTGAGCGTCATCAGTCCCGCAGAGATAAAGCCAACTACGAGCACGGTAGTGACTGAAGAAGACTGGATAATTGAGGTGATGATAGCGCCTGCAAGTACAGCTCTGAGACGATTGGTGGTCAGACGTGACAGAATTTTTTTCATCCCGCCACCAGCAACTAATTTTAAGGCATCGGTCATTTGATCCATACCAAACAAAAAGAGGGCTAGGCCTCCCAAAAGCCTCATCATTAGCGTACCAACTTCAAGTGTGTTCGTTAACTCCATAGTTTCAGTCCTATCATCTCAGTGAAATAAGTTGTTTATAAAATATACAAAAATTTTATTAAATATTACAGAATCACTTCCGTTCTGGCGTGCATCCATTGCTTTTCCTACGCGCTCTGTGCGAATGAATCGCTTCAGGAATCAATTGGAATGGTTATCATCTCATATTCCGCGCCCCTGTAGAAGGTTGTGGGGTCTTTTGGGGAGACGCGTGTTCAGAAAAAGGGTCGTGTGAGAATACAAGTACATACAGCAACTTGATATGTGTATTGCATAGAAAAATGTTTTTCATTTTTAGCAAAAGTATCCTTTATTTAATACTACTTTTTAAAATTGATAAATATCTCATACGGACGTGCGGAAAGTCTGGTAAACACGAGGCATCAGCTAGGCCAATCAGCAGGCAGTCTTGTTGTTGTGATAAGCGAAAAGACTGCCTGCGTTTTAATTTCAATAGGGTCTAGCTAACGGCAATGCCAGATGTTGTTGCTGTAGTTGCCGATTGTTACCAACGTCACATCGGCTTCAATTACCTGCAAATTTGTAAACGTCAATCATGGAAATACCCGCTAGCTGGCAACGCTTTGCGCGTCTAGCACTTGGTTGGCGACGTGTTCAGGGGCGGCGGTGTAGTGGTCAAACTTGAGCGAGAACGTGCCCCGCCCGCCCGTCATCGACAGCAAATCGGGTGAATAGCGTTGGACTTCGGCCATCGGTATGTGGGCGCTGACAATACTGACTGAACCAGCGTTGTCCATACCCAAAATGCGCCCGCGCCTCGAGGTGATGTCGCTGATGATATCGCCCGTAAAGCGTTCGGGGGCGCGTACTTTGACGAGCATCATCGGTTCTAACAGGGTGGGTTTGGCCTGTTGGCAGGCTTCTTTGAAGGCGTGCGCAGCGGCAATCTGAAAAGCGATGTCTTTACTGTCTACCGGGTGATGTTTGCCATCAAATACGGTCACTTTGACGTCCTCGACAGGATAACCCGCGTTGATGCCGTCTTTGAGCGCCCCTTCGACGCCTTTTTCGCAACTGCTAATAAACTGCCCAGGGATGCTGCCGCCCACGACTTTGTTTTCAAACACAAACCCCGACCCACGCGGCAAGGGTTCCACCCTGAGGGAAACCTCGCCAAATTGACCTGCGCCACCGCTTTGTTTTTTGTGACGGTAACGGGCTTCGGCTTTGCCAGCTACTGTTTCGCGGTAAGAGATTTTAGGGGTCGTCGAAGTGACACTTACGTTGTAGCGCTCGCGCAGTTTTTCGATGGCGATGTCTAAGTGCACGTGACCCATGCCCCAGAGCACCGTTTCGTGGGTTTCGGCGTTGCGTTCTAAGCGCAAGGTGGGGTCTTCGTCGAGTAGTTTGTGCAAGGCGTCAGCCAGCTTGTCTTCGTCGCTGCGGCTCTCGGGATGCAGCGCCAAGGCCATGACGGTAGGTGGCAGTTGCATCGGTGCTAAGGTGATGGGTTTATCGGGGTCACACAAGGTGTCGCCTGTGCGCGGGGCATCGAGTTTGGTCAGTACGCCCACCATACCTGCTGATAATTCGCTGACTTCGTCGAGGTTTTTGCCGTTAGGGACATATACGTGGCTGATTTTCAGTTCGGCGTCTTGGTTGCTGTCTAAGATAGTATCGCCGGGGCGCAGTTTCCCCGCCATCACCCGAATCATGGTTTCTTTGCCCAAGTAGGGGTCGATGCTGGTGCGAAACACCCGCGCACAAAAGGGCGCGTCTTCACTGAAAATAGGGGCGTCACCTGAGGTGGTCTCGAGCGGCAAGTGGTCACTGTTGTAGCGGACGCCCTCGAGCATAAAGTCAAGTAACAAGCGAATCCCCCGCTGCTTAAGCGCCGAGGTGAGCAGCACTGGGGTGAGTTCGTTGTTGCGCACGGCTTCGTAAAACGCACCATGCAAAGCACTATCTTCGAGGGGTTGGTCTTCAAGATACAAGTCCATCAGGTCGTCGTTGGTTTCGACGATGGCTTCAACCAAGCGGCGGCGATACTCGTCAGCAGCGCCTGCGACCTCTTCGGGAATAGGCACTGGGTGGGCGCTGTCGCTGTCGTCTGCCCAGGTGTAGGCTTGCATGTGCAGCAAATCCACGACGCCGTGAAAGTCTTCGCCTTGCCCTAGTGGTAACTGAATGGCAGCCAAGTTGCCCTCGAGCGTGGCTTCAATATCGGCCATCGCCCGGTAAAAATTGGCGTTGCTGCGGTCCATTTGGTTAATCACACAAAGGGTATTCAGTTCCCGTTTGCTAGCACTCAACCACACCCGTTCGGTGCCGACTTCTACCCCAGACACCGCAGAGACCACAATCATGGCGGCATCGGCAGCTAGTTGTGCCCCGCGAATTTCACCCACAAAGTCAGCGTACCCAGGGGTGTCTAGGATGTTAAACGTTTGCCCTTCCCAAGTAAGGGGCAAGATGCTGGTGTAAATCGAAAAGTGGTGGTGTTGTTCTTCAGGGGTAAAGTCAGCGCTGGTGTTGTTGCTGTCAACCGTGCCTAAGCTAGGTTTGACACCACTGCGCACCAACAGGGCTTCAGTGAGTGATGTTTTGCCTGCGCCACTGTGCGAAAGTAGCGCCAAGTTGCGAACGGTATCAGGCATGTTAACCTCGTTTCAAACGGCGAGAAGCGGTGTCGTGGTGATGTCGTATGTGTCCACGACGCGGGCGTTAGCCCCTTTCGTAACCAAGGATATTGTGTTGTTTCGCTGCAGGCATTATAACCCGCTGACATTTGTGGGGGCGGGACATTTGTGTGGGACATTGGCAGGGTGACGCGCAAGGGACTTTGTGAGGTGACTAGCAGGGGCGCGCGCTTCTAGTTGTTGGTTGCTAGCGGCTGGCGGGTGCAGTAAGGTGGGTATGCTGTGACCTTGCAAAGCCAAAGCCTGCGGCGTATAATCCTTCAGTTTGGCGATGTAGCTCAGCTGGTTAGAGCGCACGACTCATAATCGTGAGGTCGAGAGTTCAAGTCTCTCCATCGCCACCATTTTTTTTGACGGGGCATTTGCGACAAAGTTTTTAACAGGTTGTTACTAGTGACGGTGCGTTGAGCCAAAGCTCGGTGTGCCGTTTTTTTTTGGTGTTTTTGTATCGTGCTGGCTTAATAGCTTGTTCACTTTCGTAACCAATACTATGTTGACCCAAAGTCTGCCCATTAAGGTGACATAACGTGCCAAGACGCGTTGGGGCGCTCGTTACGTGTGTATGCTTTATGTTTCGTGAACCAAGTGCTGGTGTGTCTTGTCGCATGAGGAGGTTTATGCAACAGCAACGCCGCAAACCGCAACACCGCAGACCGCAACGCCACAAACTGCAACGCCGCAAACTGCAACGCCACAAACCGCATCACAAAAGACCGTACACGTTCGTACTGAGACTCGGCTGCTTACTGCTGGTCATGGTTATCGCACTGGCGCAAGGACAAGGTGCGGGTGCACTCATGGGAGAATACCAAGAAGCGTATTATCCGCTGCGTGAATTAAACGCGGGGCTTGCACCCATATCGGTGAGGTCTGATGATGCTGGTTTTGATGTGTCAGTGCCTAACTTGCAGACCCCCAGGGCGACCCTCGAGTTCTTTGTGCGCAGTGCTCGAGCAGGCGACTTTGCCCGCGCCGCACGTGCGTTGAACCTCAACTTGCTCCCGCCTGACCAACAGCGTGTTCGCGCTAGTGACCTAGCAGAGCAGCTTTTTTACATTCTTGACAGTGAAAACTTGATTGACTTTACCCGCTTGCCGGATAGACCCGATGGGCAGCTCGAGCAGATGTCTGTGAGCCAAGTGTCTGCTAGTGATGACAGTGTCGGTGTTCCCCGCCGTTCGTGGGCGTTAGCGTCTCTTGACATTGCCCCGCATTCGGTGTCGTTGCGTTTGCAGCGGGTGCGGGTAGCTGACACTGCCCCAGTGTGGGTGTTTTCAGCGTCTACAGTTGAGAATATTCCCGCGCTGTATGAGACCTACGGCCCTAATATCATCGATCGCTGGTTGCCCCGTTGGTTAAAACTGCATCTTTTTGGCATTGTCCTCTGGGAACTGTTGGCGTTTGGCGTGCTGTTGGCGTTGGCGTTGTTGTTTGCTTGGCTCACGAGCCGCTTGTCGCGCTGGGTACTCAAAAAAACCAGCAGCCACCGCTTGGCGGCGTTCGTGCGTAACTTGACTGTACCCCTCACCATCAGTTTGGCGCTTGGCATATTGTTCGGCCTCAGTTCGGGGGTGTTGCCGTTTACTGATGCTTTTGTGTCGTCGGTGCGGTCGGTGGTGTGGATTTTGTTTGCCATCTCTTTGATTTGGTTGGGGGTGCGCACCATCGACTACGTGGCTGAGCGCATGTTTGCTACCCGCATTAACAACCTCGGCGACGAATACAACGACTTGCAGCGGCAACGGCGCACGATGTTATCACTAGGACGCAGGGTGTTTACAGTGTTCATGGTGCTCATAGGCGTCGGTATCATGTTGAGTCAGTTTGCTGATTTGGCGTCACTGGGGGCGACGTTACTCACCTCAGCAGGCGTCGCTGGGGTGGTTATTGGTATTGCCGCCCGACCTGTGCTGACCAACTTGGTGGCAGGTATGCAAGTGGCATTAACACAGCCTGTGCGCATCGGCGACTCAATCATTTTTGAGGACACGTGGTCGTATGTAGAAGACTTGGGTTATACCTACGCCACCATACGCACGTGGGACGAACGGCGTTTTTTGGTGCCGATGCACACCCTCATCACCGAACGCATCGAAAACTGGGATCACACCAATCGACAACAAGCGGGTTCGGTATATATGTATGTGGATTACCAAGCGGACATTGCCGCCATTCGGGAGACGTTTTTTGATTTGGTCAAAGCGTCTGACTTGTGGACGGGTGTTGCTGAACCAGAAGTGCTGGTGTATGCCTTTTTGGAAGATCGGGTGGTATTGCGTGGCAAAGCCGCAGCCCGTAATCCGGCTAATGCGTGGGCGCTCGAGTGCAACCTGCGCGAACAACTGGTGAGCTACCTACAAGAACACCCCGAGTTTTTACCTCGAGAACGCCGTGTCATCTCAGCTACCAAAGAACGCGCTGTAGACGCGGTAGCCCTTTCGCACGATTGACTGCTATCAAACCAAGGTCTATCCAACCAAGGGCTATCAAACCAAGGGCTATCAAACGCGTGTTAGAGACGTAAAACTATAAAAAATCATTATCTACCGTACTACCAAACGCGGCAATGGCGGCGTTAGCGTGCCACAATAATGGGCATGACGCAAACCCCTCTGATGCGCGGTCTAACTGGTTGGTTGATAGTTGTGGTGCTGCTAGGTATGGCGAGTGCTCAAAGTCTCAACGTGCGTGTCATTGTGCCGTTGAGTGGCCAACATGCAGCCATGGGACAAGCGCAGCAAGAGGTGCTCGAGGCCTATGTGCGGCGCAATCCCAGCGTGTACGGCATTCCCTTTGACATTACCTTCCTAGATAGCCAGTCTGACCCCGAACGGGTGGTGGCGCTACTAGCAGAACAAGAAGACGCCCACGCCATCATTTGCTGTCACGATGCGGCGGTGGCAAGAGCCGTCTTTCGGGCTTACAGCGACCAAAACAGCGACCTTGCTGTGCCCATTATCAGCCTTGCTTCGGCTACAGGTATAGGGCAAGTGGGGCAATTACCTGCGTGGTTATCGCCCTATTGGATGTTTAGCGTAGTCCCAGATGAATCGGTCATTTTGCGCTCAATGCTGTTGAACATGACCGACAAGGGGGTGCAGCGGCTGGGGTTTATGGGGCTAGAAGGTGACTTTGGTGAGGTGGCAGTGACTGCTTTTGAACGGATGCTTGCCCCGGGCAGCATGGCGGTGGTGGTGAGTGAACGTTATCCGCCCAATGTGTCTGTTTTGACGCCCGAAGCCCTCTGGGTGGCGACGCGCTTACCCGATGCGGTGTTGGTGTGGGGGCTGCCTGCTGATACACGGGTGGCGTTTGATGCGCTGCGGCGGCGCGGTTACGAAGGGGCCATCTACCTCAACCCAAATTTGTACACCCGTTCAGGTGTGTCCTTTGCAGCGTTTGAAGGCGCGTATACGGTGCTAGACAACATCACGGCCAATAACTTACAACGTCCTGCTGCGCAGCAGTTTCGCTTGGCAACAAGGCGTACGGCTAGCCCTGCAACCTTGGCAGCGGCAAGGGCATGGGACGCTCTGATTGTGTTGGATGCTGCCTTGAGTGAAGCCTTGCGCGGCGCTGATGTTGACGATGTGACTGACGTGCGTCAGCGTTTGCGCGATGCCATTATCAGCGTGCCACCCATAGAAGGGGCCACCGCCACGTTTGACTTTCGTGAGGGTGACCCTGTTGGTATTGATGCCCGTTCACTGGTGACGGTTAAAGTCACAGACGGTGTTTTGCGCCCTGAGCTTAATCATAATCTGGGTGATGATTTGGGTGAGGCTCGCTCGAGCGACTAACCCTTCACCCCACCTGCTTGGTGTTGTCCCGTTAAGGCTTCTTGGAAGCTGTAAAAAAGCAGCAAAATGGGCACACTTCCCAAAACGGCTGAGGCAGCCAGTGCGCCCCACTGGGTGTTTAACCTGCCCGTACCCGCAGTAAACGTGCGCAGTCCTAAGCCAATTGTCCACTGATTGTCGCTGGTGAGCAGGATATTGGCCAAAATGAACTCGCTGTACGTGCCAATAAACTGCAACATAAAAATAAAAATCAACATCGGCACGCTAATGGGCAAGATAATGCGCCAAAACGCTCCCCAACGCGTCGCCCCGTCGACCATGGCGGCTTCTTCTAAGCTGGGGCTAATCGATTCTAAGTAGCCCTTAAAAATCCACGCTGCAAACGAAATTGCCCCACCCGAATACGCCAGAATCAAGCCCACGTGGGTGTTGAGCAAGTCAAGGGCGTTCATCAAATAGAAGATAGCTACGAGCGCCATGAACCCTGGAAACATCTGCGCAAAGATAAACAGAAGCAGCGTCTGATAGCGCCCTGAAAAGCGCATTCTTGCAAAGGCATAACCAGCGCTGGTGCTAATCAACACCGCAAACAGCCCCGTGAGCCCTGAAACAAACAAGGTATTGCGGATGAACAGGAGGATTTTTTGTTCGCTGTTGGCAGCGGCGCGTTGGCCATCGTTTAGGGTATAAAACTGGTCTGGGGAAATGCTCAAAATGAGCCAAGCGGCACACAGGGCGATACCCCAGCCGAGGAGGCTCGAGCCACGCTTGTACTCAACCTGCTGCACCCGTTTGACAATGTTGAGCGCCACAAGCGTCACGATGAGTGCGAGTAACACCCCACTCAACCAGCCCTGTAACATGGTGATGTTTGTCCCAGACAGCACCCGCTGATATTGCAACAGCGAAATGTTGCTTAAGTCCGGTATGATGCCTGCTCTCACCAAAATATTGCCAACTGCAGGCGGCGAGGTATACAGGTTGTCGTTGCGGTTAAAGGACACGGCCAGTAAGTACAGCACCGGATACAACGCAAACAGCACCGCCCCAAGCAGCAGCAAGTGGGTCATGGCGGTTGTGGCGTAAGCGCTAGCTTTGCCGGGGCGGGTTTGCTTGCCGTAGTCGTAGGCCGCGCCGGCGATGCCTGCTGTTAGCAGGACAAAACTCAGCAAAAAGCGCCACCAGCCGCCCGGGATGACCAGAAAGGTGGCTCGAGCCTCCGCTTCAGGCGCTGTGCCCCAAATGATCGCAGCAAGCAATAACGTCCCTGCCATAATGCCGACACTGCGCCACCAAGCGGGTTGCTGTCGTGTTTGGTCTCCCGTTTGACTTACACTCATACGCCCTCCTCTTTCAGTGCGCCCGTCACCCGAAAGTTAATGAGACTAATGGCCACAGTAATAAAAAAAATCGCCAGTGAAATGGCCGAGCCTAGCCCGTAAGCTAGCCCCAATTCCCGCTGAAAGGCCACTTTGTACGCCCAACTGATCATGATGTCAGTAGCGCCTGCCGTAGCAATGCCACCAGCTACCGCAGGCCGCCCGTCAGTTAACAGAAAGATGATGTTGAAGTTGTTGAAGTTGAACGCAAACCCCGTGAGCGTGACAGGTACTAACGCACTGCGCAGCAGTGGGGCGGTCACGCCCGTAAAACGCCGCCACGCGCCTGCACCATCAATCTTGGCGGCTTCGTAGAGTTCTTTGGGAATGGCTGAAAGCGCCCCTAGTGTTGCCGTCATAATGAACGGAAAGCCCAGCCACAAGTTCACTAACAAGACGGCGGCTCTGGCTGCACCAGCGTCACCTAACCAATCGAACGTCGGCAAGTCCAAAAGCGCCAAAAGGCGGTTCACTGCGCCATAGTTGCTGTTGAGGTAGCTGCGCCAAATCTGAATGGTGATGATGTTCGGTAGCGCCCACGGCAAAATGAGCAGCGTGCGATACAAGTTGCGAAAACGCAAGTCGGGGTTGTTGAGTAGCACCGCCAAAAACACCCCCAAGATGGTATTGAGTACCATCGTCGTGACGGCAAAAGTGACATTCCATGACAGCACAGGTAACAGTCCACGGCGGGCTTGCTCGAGAATGACCGTAAAATTGCGCCAGCCCACCAAACCAAAGTCGTTGTAACGGGCGATGCTCTCATATATCTGACCCTCGGGCAAGGGGGCATCGAGGGTGATGTCGTTGCCGTTTTCGGCTACCATCAAGCGTTCTACTGGCACGCGGTCAAGTTGCACGCGCACTTCCTCGAGGTCAGCATCGCCCGGGGGTTCGCGCTCGAGCACCACCCTTGTCCCAGCCTGCTCGGCCACAGCAAAGTCGCTATCGGCCTCGAGGAATGCGCCAAGCGAGATCATCACGAGAACCGCCGTCATCCCGAAGGAGATCACGATGGCCGTCAGCACCAGCGCCTGGGGCAGGGGGTCGGTATAGACGCCATCGCCGTACTTCGA
>CAZKAZ010000022.1:63564-64304 GCA_964550765.1 uncultured bacterium
GCAGCAGTTGCACTTCGGTGGCTTGTCGCCCCTCGGGAACGGGTTCGGTTAGTTCCAGCACGTTGCCCTCGAGCGCCACCCCAGAGGTATCAAACACGCCGCCAGCAAAAATCCGCGCCCGGACGCCATTACAGCCATTGCGCAAGTTATCGCAGTTAAACACGTCCGCATCAGCAATAGTAATCACTCGCCCCGAAACATTGCTGATGGCGGTGTTGCTGGCTAAATTCAACTCGCCGTTGCGCACACCTGCGTAGTCACTAAACGCCAGCGTCACCGTGAGGACGATGGGAAAAAAGGTAAACGTCCCCAAAAAAAGCAGTGCCGGCAGCAGGTAATACCAAGGCATAATCCACTGATAACGCCGGGCGATGATATTCAGCGCAACAATAAGCCCCGCGAGGCCAAACAGCAGCGAGACATAGGCGGGGGCAGTAGGTGCTAGTAAGCGCATGACCCAAAAGCCAATCACCCCACACAGCGCCGCAAACAGCAGGGCTAGCGACAACAGAATGACGGAGCGCAGTAGCCTGCCTCCTGTGTCGCTACCGCTAGCTAAAAAATCGCTAAAAGGTCGAGCAAGGTCGATAGTCGTGTTCTCCTTTGCATGGCTCGAGCGACGCCTTCAACAACGTCATGAGGTTGTTCGATGGGTCTGCAGCGAGGCAGATGTTTCGTGCGTGCTCGGTGAAAGCGACAGCGATACAAAGCCACAGGATAAAAAGCCACAGGATAAAAAG
>CAZKAZ010000023.1:0-28546 GCA_964550765.1 uncultured bacterium
TGACAACATAAGCTGTTGAAAAAATACTGACTATTAATAAAAGACTAATAAAAATAAAAATATGGCAAGAATAAGCACTTATGGTGTAGGCGCTATTCCTGAACTAGCAAGATTAATTTCTGACGGATATGCAGATTAATAAATATAAAAAATAAAATATGTCTCAAATATCTTCATATAAAAGAAAAAACAAACCAGTAGGTTCTGATATGATGATCGGAACATCGGTAGACACTGGACAGACTAAAAACTTTTCTGTCAATGCTCTATCTATAGCTGCTGTCAATGTTTATTTAGGGACAAATAGCTTTCAATTTGTAATAGATCCTAATGAAAGTGGTAATAGACCAGAGGCTAGTATATCGTTTGAAAACTACGATGGTGATAATACACCGTTTTCTAGTATAACTAGTCTACATGTAAACACTATAATGCTTAACGGTAGTTATTCTATAGCTTACCTAACTAGATTGATTGGTAAAAACATCGTGATAAGTGACAAGAGGGATTTAGACAGGTATGGTGTCTTTAAACTTGAATCACTTACATTAGTTAGTGGTGACGTTTATGAAATGAGTTTAACGTTTATAGAAGGTAATAGCTCTTTACATAACTTACACTACTACGGCATAGCTTTTGACGCCGATATTGATGCCGATGATTTTGGCGTCTGGGGCAAACGCGGTCATCGACCCGGTGGTGAAATCCTGCAAGCGCGTACCGATGGCTAAAATGACATCTGCCTGACTGGCAACTTGGGCGGCGGCTGAGCCTGCTAATGCCCCCACGTTACCCATACTCATGGGGTGATGCCAGGGAACAGCCCCTTTGCCCGCTTGTGATTCGGTGACGGGGATACCAAAGTCCTCAGCAAACGTGGCTAACGCGCCTGTTGCTTGACTGTACTTGACGCCGCCGCCGGCAATAATCATAGGGCGTTCAGCACGTTGTAACATGTCGCTAATAGCGCGAATATCCTCAGGCTCAGCGACCGGACGGCGCACGCGCCAGACCCGTTTTTCAAACATACTGCTTGGAAAATCGTACGCCTCTGTTTGTGTGTCTTCGGGTAGTGAAAGGGTGACGGCACCGGTTTCAGCCGGGTCGGTGAGAACCCGCATGGCCTCAGGTAACGCGTGCAAAAGTTGCTCGGGTCGGGTGATGCGGGTAAAAAAGCGGCTCACGGGGCGGAACATGTCGTTAATGCTGACATCGTGTTCGCTGGGGTGTTCCACTTGTTGTAAGACTGGGTCGGGGATGCGGTTAGCAAAATAATCCGAGGGTAGTAGCAAGACGGGAATGCGGTTGATGGTTGCCAGTGCTGCGCCTGTGAGCATGTTGCTGCTACCTGGTCCTACTGACGCGGTACAGGCAAACGTGCTGAGGCGTTTTTTGTGACGGGCAAACGCCACAGCGGTGTGCACTTGGGCTTGTTCGTTTTGGGGGCGGTAAAACGGCATGTCATTGGCCAGCCCATATTCTTGCATGGCTTGCCCTAAGCCCGGCACGTTACCGTGTCCTTGAATGCCCCACATACCTGCAATGAGACGCTGCTGCACGCCGTCAAGTTCGCTGTACTGAACAGCTAAAAACTTCACCAGCGCTTGGGCGACAGTTAGACGAATGGTCGACATAGTACCTCCGAAGAAGTGAATTTTAGATAGTTACACTGAATGAGGACGTGATTGATGGCAGTCGTTTTTGGACACGCATCGTAATGTGGTACGACCGCAGAAAGCTATATGCCATTCAAGTGAATGTCTGGCATGGTGAATGGCTCGAGGGAGTCATATTCCGTCATGGAGACGTGTGCTGTGTGAATCGGCTGATGAGCAGTCTAAAACTCCTATGCGTATTTTGCTGATGATGTCAATGTCGAGCAAATGTCGGGTCAATGTCGGTAGTCACTGAGATTTACCTCCCAAACGTCTGGACGTTGACAATCTCACCTGTCTCGAGCGAATGCTGGGCAGCTAACGCAAGTCGTGAAGACTCGAGCGCGTCCCGTGCGCCTGGACCAACAGGCTTACCTGCGTACACGTTTTTGGCAAAACTCATCACTTCACCCGCATACGCTTCTGGAAAACGCTCATCAAAATACTGTGGGTAATCGTGTTGCACGCCGTGTTCGCCCCAGACCTCGAGGTTGAGTTGCTGCTTTTTGTGCAAGTGATATTTGCCTTTTTCACCCAACAGATCACACACAATCTCGTAGCCGTAGCTAGTGTTGAGGGCGTTCTCGAGCGTACCTACGGCACCATTCTTAAAGCGCATGGTGGCAACCGCCAGGTTAAACAAGCCAAATTCAGCCAGCCTACTATCGCGGACAGCACTGCCGATGGCATAGACTTCTTCCACCTCACCAAAAAAGTAGCGGGCGCTATCAAAGTCGTGAATGCCCATATCAACCAGCAAGCCGCCGGAGGTTTTGAGGAACTCGAGCTTTGGCTGCTTAGGGTCGCGGCTAATCGCCCGAAAGTTTTCTGGTGTACCCAATTCTCCAGCGTCAATGCGGCGCTTAGCCTCCAAGTAGGCGGGGTCAAAACGGCGCATAAAACCCACTTGGCAGGGCACGCCCGCTTTTTCAACGGCTTCGGCTACCTCAGCGCAACTGTCGAGGTCGTGGGCGAGCGGTTTTTCCACAAAGATGGCTTTGCCTGCTTTGGCCGCCTGCTTAATAGATGCTGCGTGGGCAGGGGTAGGTGTGGTGATGAACACCGCGTCTACGTCTGGGTTGGCTAAAACTTCAGCTTCGCTGCTGACGCTGGCGTCAAAAATTTCGGCGACCTTTTGGGCGTTTTCTGGCACAAAATCCACAATGTGGGTGATGCGTACCTCGAGCAGGGTTTTCAGCACAGCAGCGTGGGTTTGCCCCATGCGACCCGCACCAATCATGGCGATGTTGAGTGGTTTCATAGTGGCGTGATTAGCGCATGGCTAACCTAGTTCCTTTCGCATTTTTGGGTTTCATATTGCTGCTTAAATAGCTCGAGCGCCCTGCGCACTTTGGGGGGCGTGTGCCCTAAGGTGTTGGCTGTGGCTTCACAACTCAAGCGGGTGTCTTTAGGGACGGGAATCCCGGGTAAATAGGCAGGGTCATTTGGGTCTGGGGTGATGGTGGTAATCTTGCTGGGATCAAAGCCAAATACCTCAGCAGTGAGTTGACACAGCTCGAGCTTACCGATACCCTCACCGCCGACGCAATGAAACACCCCCTGCTTGTCCTGCTGGACAATTTTCAGCGCCATCTCGCCAGCATCCGTCGTTAACGTGGGGGTGGCCAATTGATTGACGCTATCATCCAAAGGCAGCTGAAACGCTCCCGTTTGTTCAAAAGCCTGCACCACGGCGTTGGGCAAGTAGCCAAAGCCAGCGTTGGGCGCGGGTTGCCAGTCGTCGCGTTCCCACTGCACCCCAAACAAGCCAGCAATACGGGCAACTGCGCCATTGTTAGCCCGTTCTTGCACGACCGTCTCACAAATCACCTTGAGCACGCCATACAAATTGATGGGATTAACAGGCGTGTGCTCGGTGGCGTCGGTTTGCGTGCCATCAAACACCCAATCAGTCGAGATGAGTACCATTTTGGCGTTTACCGCGTTGGCGGCATCGACCAGATTGCGGGTAGTGGTGACGTAAGTTTGCCACGCCATGTCACGATTGGCGTAGATTTTGGGAAAGTCTCCCTCAAAAGCCAGGTGAATAATGGCGTCTGGCTGGAACGTTTGCACGGACTCGAGCACATCCTGCGCGTTAGTCAAATCGACCTTGCCAAAACTCAAATTATCTTTTGGCTTGGGGGTGGTGCGGTTACAGGCAGCAAAGCAGGTGGCATGGTGGTGCTCGAGGGCAACTTTAAGAAAACCACTGCCCACAAAGCCCGTTGCGCCCGTGAAATAAAGCCTCATTTAAGATGACTTTCCTTTTAAGCTGCTCACTTCTTGGTGGAGGCCTTCGGCAATGGCGTGTTCGGCAGCAGCAGCTGCCTCGAGGCTGGCATCATGGCCAGCGGCTTTGGCTTGGTCAGCGCGGGAAAATTCTTCTAGTTCAGCTTCTAGCGCTTCTAATTCTTCTTTACCCGCCATCATGGCCAGCACGTCTTCGCGGCTCACATCACTTTTCATGAATGTGCCATACGACTGTCCGCGTTTAAGGATGGTGAATTTATCTGCTACTGGGTAAGCATGGTGCACGTTGTGGGTAATAAACACCACCGCCAAGCCTTTGGCACGCACTTGGGCAATGTATTTGAGCACTACCCCGGCTTGTTTTACCCCTAGCGCTGCCGTGGGTTCGTCTAAAATAAGCACCCGTGCGCCAAAGTAGATGGCTCTAGCAATCGCCAACACTTGCCGCTCACCACCGGACATGGTGCCAACGACTTGGTTGGGGTCGCGAATGTCGATGCCCATTTTGAGCATTTCGTCCCTTGCCGTTTGGTCAGCGTGTTTGTGGCGAATGAGCCCTAATGGGCCAAACATCTTGCTGCTGCGGCTAATAGGTTCGCGCCCCATAAAAAAGTTACGCGCCACACTCATAAGGGGTTGAATGGACAAGTGTTGGTGCACAGTAGCAATGCCGTAACGCTGGGCGTCGCGTGGTGAGCGAAAGGTCACGGGTTGCCCCTCGAGACAAATTTGCCCACTAGTAGGGGTATGTACCCCCGACAAGGTCTTGATAAGCGTGGATTTACCCGCGCCGTTATCGCCCAAAAGACACAAGACTTGTCCTTTATCGACAGATGTGCTTACGCCGTTTAAGGCAATCACAGACCCAAAGGTTTTGACGATGTCTTTGAGTTCAACTAACGCTGCGCTCATCTTTTAGCCTCCCTCATCCTTTGGCTTCCGTAGCGCGTTTGCGAATGTAGGTATTAAAGATGACAGCAGCCAAGAGTCCTACGCCCAAAAAGATGCGGAACCAGTCGTTGGGCATCCAGCGGACAATCTCAACGCCGCGTGAAATCATGCCATAAATAAGCGCGCCCCAAAAAGCGCCCCGAATCGTGCCGTAGCCGCCTGTGAGCATCGTTCCACCAATGACCGCCACAATAATGGCTTCAAATTCTTTGAGCTGACCCCGCAACACTTCTGATGAGCCTGTTTCAAACACCTGAATAATCGACAAAATTGTCGCGCACACAGCCGTACCCATAAACAAGATAATCTTGACGCGATTGGTAGGCACACCCATATTGCGCGCCGATTCGGCGTGTCCGCCTGTACCGTAAATCCAGTTACCAAGTTGGCTGCGCTGCAAAATGATGATAGCCAGTACCGCTAGAGCAATCCACCAACCAACAGCGATAGGGATGCCATCAAGCACCGGGAGGGTGACCTCTGTGCGTATGCCGGTAGCAGCGTCTAAAATGCGCCGTTCGTTACTGGGGATGATGCCCGCTTGCGACAGCCACAACATGAGCCGAGGGGTGCCAAAAATGTTCCCAGCAGGTTGCCACATGACACCATCTACTAAAATGTTGGATTGGGGGTAAAAAATTTGTGCCAGCCAGTCGCCACGAATAAGCGCCCTAGCAGCATCAACATTGGGTACATTCACACCGTGGACGTTGGGTTCACCCACGAGGGCTTGAATATCGACTCGAGTTGCCCCACCCGTAAACGCCCGCGTCGTCACCAGCGTGACACCCCGATAGATATACAAAAACGCCAGGGTGACAATAAACGAAGGTAACCCCGTGGAATTCACCAACGTACCGTTAAGCCAACCGATGGCTACAGCCAAGGCGAGTGTCAGCAAAATAGCGAGCCACGGTGCCCAGCCGTACACCACAATGGGGGTGAGCACAATCAAGCTTGACAAGCCAATAATTGACCCTACTGACAAGTCAAACTCGCCGCCAATCATCAGCAGTGTTGCACCAAGGGCAATAATGCCAATTTCAGCTGAAAACTTGAGCCAAGTAGAAATGGCGCGCAGTCGTAAAAAGCCAGAAATGCCCTCATCGGCATCCCAAGCGAATACAGAAAACATCACAAATACCAGGAGCGCCCCTGCGAGCGCCCCAAATTCAGGACGGCTGAGTAGACGGCTCCAAACACCAACCTGTCTAACCCGTTCGTCACGACTTGCTTGAGACTGAGACGTTGTCACAATAAATCTCCTGTGAATCTATAAAAACAGGGGCTTGTTAACAAGTCCCCTGAATAGCATTCCACGTGTGAATGTCCTTGATGAATGTCCTTGGGAATGTCCTTGGGAATGTCCTTGGGAATGTCCTTGACTGCTCACACGTACTGAGTAATGAGCCTTAACAAGAGGGCTTAACACATCTTGGTTACGTGCAAGCAAACGCCACAATGACAAACAAAAACGACAAACAAAGATGTCAGAGGCTTAGCGCTTACCTTGCGCGCTTAACTCAATCACATCTTGATAGTTGCTAGCATCCACAAAGCCGGGGCCTGTGAGGATGATTTCAGCACCGTTCAGGAGTTTGTACTCGTGATAGAGCACCGCACTTTGAATAGCCAGATAGCCTTGCAAGTACTGTTGTTGGTCGACCAAGAAACTTACCGTACCGTCACCAATGGCCTCGAGCAAAATCGGTGACAAATCAAACGCCCCTAGCAGAATTTCGCCATCTCTGCCGAGGTCGCGTAGCAAGCGGGCGGCTGGCTGACCGGGTTGCGGGCCAACTGCCAAAATAGTGTCTACATCGGGGTTGTTAGCGAGGTAGCTGTCCATCAGCGAGTAAAGCTCAGACTCATCTGAAGACACTGAAGCAATAACCTCAACCGGGCCGCCGAAGCCATCTGCAAAACCTTGGCAACGCAGGTCAAGGGCGAGGTTACCTTGCTCGTGAGAGACACACACGCCCTGTGTACCACCAAGGTCTGCAAAACGGCGTCCAGCACCTAAACCCGCTTCGTACTCGGTTTGACCAATGTGACGCAAAACACCTAAATCTTGAAAGATATCGCTGCCGGAGTTAATGGAAAATACCGGAATACCTTGCTCAATGGCACGTTCAATAGGCTCACCCAAGGTAGCAACATCGGGTAAAGACACAATAAGCGCGTCTGGATCACGGGCAACAGCAGAGTCAATCATTTGTGCCATAAGGGGTAAATCGAAGGTGTCAGGTGCGTCGTAGGTGCAAGACACACCAAAGTCAGCACAGGCATCATTGACAGCGTTAAACACCACGACCCAAAACGGGTTGTTAGCGCCACCGTGGGCAACAACGGCAATATCAATATCACGTTCTTGCGCAAATACGTTTCCTAAGCTGAGAGCAAGCAAGCAGCTAACGGTTAAGACGATTTTTTTCATGGTAACCCTCTCCAAAAATAAAGCATTTGTTACACTTTCAATCTCATTTGCCTCGCTACATGCTAGGTGTATGTGCAGACACGTAGCGCCAACAGGGTCTGTTTGGTCTATGACGTTCGGTCTATAACAACCGCTGGTCTATGACAACCGCTGGTCTATAACAACCGCCTAAAGAAAACAGACTGCTTGCAAGCTTAGGGACGATTTCGAGTGGATGTTACGTAACAGAACTACGGTGTAACAGAATCACGGTGCTGCAATTCATTACGCCGAGCGTTAACTCGAGACCATCACCTTCGCCGTCCACGCGTACGCGTGCCATCTTCTGCGGGGCTTCTTCAAGGCAATCAGATTGAAATATGTACCCGACAAATATACTAGAGTTTGGGGTGGCTGTCAATGATAGCTGGTGCGTATTAAGCAACTTCAGGCGTCTTTTTTGCGGTAGTTGTTTTGAATAATGTCTTTTAGGACGGCAAAATCGCAGATAGTGTGCGCAACCAGTTGTATAAGTTAGTGTTGCGTGTGAGGCAACAATCCGGTAAGCTAGCGTTGATTATGTCCGAAATTAAATCGTTGGCACGGGGGCTTAAGGCCATCGACATGCTACTTGCCGAAGACGCCCTAACAGAGCATGAGCTAACATCGGTGAGTGTTTCAGCACTAGCTAGTCACTTGGGAATCAACAAAAGCAGTGCCTCGAGGCTGATGAGTACCTTGTGCCAGTATGGTTATGCCGAGCGGGTAGCTGGGTCGCGGGGGTACCGCTTGGGCCATAAACTGCAAGGACACCTGCAAACGACGCAACTAGGCAGTGGCTATGTGCGCTTACGCGAGCTAGCTCAGCCGTTTTTGCACCAATTGGTTGAGCTAACGGGTGAGTGCGCGCATGCAGCCGTTCACTCGAGCAGACGAGCGCTGGTGATTGCCGATGTTGACGCGCCAGCATCGCTCAAGGTGAGTGGTGTAGTAGGACGCACTGAGGCGTTACATTGCACCGCGATTGGGAAGTGTTTACTAGCGTTTATGGATTTGTCATTACCCGAAGACTTAACAGCAAGAACGGAATATACGCTTAGCGAAGTGGAGAAGCTCGAGCTTCACCTGGCAACCATTCGCAGCCAAGGTTATGCCTTTGACAACGAAGAAAACTACCTTGGCGTGCGCTGTTTGGCCGCACCTGTCTACGATGATACAGGACAGTGTATTGCCTGCATTGGCATCTCGGGACCTAGCGTGCGTATACCCTTATCTCGTATTCCCGAACTAGCAGCGCAAGTGCAAGCGTTGAGCCTAACCTTGTCCCAAACACTAGGCTATATGGATCGAGCAGGCATGGCATCAAGCCAATAATGAATTTAGATAAAATTTCACAAACAAAGCAAGAAATGTATCGTTGTAAATAAGTTTAACCTTAACAACTCGAGTCTTCGTACGGCTCATGAGGAACATACAAGTATCAACATCAGTAGACCAAAGCATCATTAGACCAAGGCATCACTAAATTAAGGCATCACTAAATCAAGGCATCATTAGACCAAGGAGGGCGATATGCACCATCTTAAACCGCAACAGGGACCTCACAAACACACCATTACCCCAGCAAGTGCTAGCTGGCAGTATTTGGGGTATCAGGTATCAACGCTCGCGCCCAAGCAGCAGCAGGAGATTGCCACTGCGGGTAACGAAGCTGCGTTAGTACCGTTACAAGGAAGCGCGACGTTGCGTGTGGCAGGTGAGCGTTTTGAGGTGTCACGCAAGGGTGTGTTTGACGAAAAACCGCACGTACTCTACGTACCTCCTGGTCACAAAATCACCATTGAGGCAAGCAGCTTGTTTGAGTTTGCAGTTGGCACAGCCCCTGCTAGCGGCAAGTATCCGGTGCGCTTATTTAAGCCGGAAGAACTGCGTACCGAGGTGCGCGGCGGTGGCCCTGCTATGCGCGAAGTGCATCATATTTTGTCGCACCCACTGCCTGCAGAACGGCTTATTTTGTTTGAGGTTTACATTCCAGGCGGTATGTGGTCGGGTTGGCCGCCGCACCGTCACGATGCCATTAACGGTAGTGGCTATTTAGAAGAAACGTATCATTTCCGTTTTGATAAACCGCAAGGTTTTGGACTGCACCGCAACTACAGCCCAGAAACAGGTTTTGATGAGGTTTTTGCTGTGAGTTACGACGATGTTGTTTTGGTAACGCAAGGCTACCACCCAGTAGCGGCAAGCCCGGGGAGCACGATGTACTTTTTGAATTATCTGGCAGGTAACTTGCTAGATGATGAACGCGCTTTGCCACCTGTAGACGATCCTGATCACGCTTGGATTAAAGACAACTGGGATGCCTACGACATCAAGCTACCGCTGATGGAGTAATGCTAAGTCCGCTAACGGCTACCACCCAAGCTATCTCTAAAGCCATCATTCCGAGCCATCATGGAGTGGCTCGAGCTGACGTTTTGTGTGCCCCTTTCGTGTGTCCCTTTCGTATGCCAGGGTAAACAACGTCATGCCCTAGCTTAGAGCAGGCTTTTAGGGTGAGTAAAACAGGGAGTATACAGACTTTTGTCCGGATTTCAGTGTATGTGCTTGACAAATACTGCATACCAGGGTATTCTAAAAAAATCAAACGCGCTCAACGAGGCGCGCTTTTTTTTATGCCTTTTTCCAACCTCAACCAATAAACCCAACAACCACCAAACTCAACGTGGGCAGGTGCTGATGTGTCCTGTGCGGTGGCTCGTTTCGTGTCTTCATTAACCATTTAGGTTACAATGCTGCCACCTCGTTATCACGTGAGCGGGATGTGCTGTCGTTGTTGCCGCCTTGCTATGGCTATTTGCAGTAAATCGCCTAACCATCCACATCTTCCATACAGTTTGTTGCTGCTTGGCTCGAGGAAACCCCTAGCTCCGCTTGAAGCCCTACATTGAACCTGTGCCCACGCGGGGCAACCACAAGGAGAATAACGATGAAGAAAGCACGTTTTTGGGTGTGGGCGCTGGTGTTGTTGCTGGCAGCCTGCGGTAGTGACAGTGGGGACGACCCAGCCCCCGATCCGACGCCTGAACCACCCCAGCTCGAGACCATTGCTGCCATTGCCAGTGCTGATGGTGACTTTAGCAGTTTGCTGGGCAGCTTGAGTGATGCCCAAGTGGCACTTCTCAGTGACCCATCACAAACCCTCACCGTGCTTGCGCCCATCAATGAGGCTTTTGCTGAGGTGAGTGATGTGCTCGAGGGTCTATCAGCCGAACAAGTGGCAACCGTCATCAACTATCACGTGTTGAGTGGGGAATTTTTGGCAGCAGATGTCATTGCCTTAGATGGTGGCACATTGCCCGGTACAGATATCACCGTGAGCGTAGAAGATGGTGTGGTGTTGTTGCAAGGTTCTGGTAACGATGCCCCCGTTGAGGTGATTGATACTGATATCGAAGCCAGTAACGGCATCATTCATGTACTCGATGGGATTTTGCTTCCTGCGGGACTTACCACTGACCCCAATCCCGACCCTGACCCCGACCCCGATCCTGATCCCGATCCCGAAGGTGCGAGCATCAGCGGGCGGGTGTTTAATGACGTCAATCAAAACGATACGCAAGATGCTGGCGAAGCAGGGTTAGCGGATTTCACCGTGACGGCGTTCATCGATGGTAATGGCAACGGGATGGTGGACGCAGGTGAAGCGTCTTTTTCGGCAACCAGTGATGCCAGTGGCGATTACACCATCACAGGGCTAGCAGAAGATGCCACCTATGTGGTCAGCCAAGACTTGCCCTTCGGTTGGCGTAACGTGGCCAGTAATACTATGCCCTTAACGACCCAAGTGATTGGTGGCGGTGATGCGGACATTGCCGAGTATCCTTTCAAAGTGGCGTTGATTACTGACCCAGACTCACCATTTGACAGTCAATCTTGTGGGGCGACGTTACTCAGCGATCAATGGGTGCTCACAGCGGCACACTGTTTTGGCAATGAAGCTGGTGATGCCGTGGTTGGTGACCAGTTTGTTGCGGATGGTCTGTTTGCGGTGCTCAACGCGTCAACGCTCGAGCCAGGCAACGGTCAAACCGTACAAGTTACCGACATCATCAGCCACCCGCTCTATCTCAACAATCCCCTTGACGACCCCAACATGTACGACGTGGCACTGTTGCGCTTAGCAGAACGCGTGTCTTATCCCACGGTCACCATCGCCACCGAAGCCGACCAAGCCGCCAGCGGGATGGTAGCAACGGGTGTGGGTTGGGGAACGATTCTCTTTCAAGGTAGCGACATCTTTGGTCAGACGATTCAAGAGGTCACCATGCCGCTACTCAGTAATGAAGATTGTTTGCCACTCATCGACGAGGGTAATCTTAGCCTCGACAATCTTGTCCCCCAACTTTGTGCCGGACGCCCCACGGGTGGGGTCGATACCTGCCAAGGAGACAGTGGTGGGGCGTTGTTGGTACGCAATGAAACGAACACCGGTTGGTTACAAGTGGGTTTGAGCAGTTGGGGTGCTGGCTGCGGTGACCCTGATAGTCCTGGGGTGTACGCCCGCATGGATGTACTTGATGACTGGATTTTTGCAAATGCCCGTGAAGATGGCGGCAGCGTCAGCGTTAACTTGGCTGTGACGGCCAACGCGACAGCCAACTTTGGCAATGTCAGCACCATCAACCCACAAGAGGATGACGGTAGTTTGTTCTTTGTGCACGACTTTGATATTGCGCCGACGCCCATCCGTGAGGTACCCGCAGGTGAACCGCTCACGTTTCGTTGGGAGATTGTCAATACCGATAGTGACAAGGTGTGTAGGCTCGAGTACATCAGTGTCGACATAGAAGAATTCGAAGAAGACGGTGAGGCGTTTTTTGAGGTGTCCCTCGGTGAAGATATCACGCCCATCGCCACAGTTGACCCTTGTGTGCCGGGTGAAAATACCGCTGACTTTGCAGGGTTTGCAGCAGGTAGTTACAACATCACCTTGACGGTTGAAGGTGACAACAAGACCCGCACGCGGACGTTGCTTATAGGTGTGGAGTAATCGCGAGGTAAATTTGCGGTGAATAAAGCAACCTTGTAATGAATCATGATGTTGTTAGGGCTCGAGCATCCCTCGAGCCTTTTTTCGTTAACCCGCTAATCCCGATACCCCCGCGCTTGCAGCGAAAACATATGCGCGTATGTGCCGTCTGCTTGCATCAATACCGCATGCGTCCCGCGTTCGCTGATGTGACCACCCTCGAGCACGATAATCGTATCGGCTAGTCTCACGGTGCTAAAGCGGTGCGAGATAATCAGCACGATGCGGGCTTTGGCGTGTTCACGCAGGGATTCAATCACTGCAAACTCAGCTTCGGCATCTAACGCGGCAGTGGGTTCGTCGAAAACCAGCACCGGCGCATTGCGAAAGTACAACCGCGACAGGGCTAAGCGTTGCCACTGACCACCAGAAATATCCACACCGCCTGCAAAGTAGCGGCTCAGTAGGGTGTCGAGGTTTTGTGGCAAGTCGCCCACAAAATCTGCCCCGCCGCGCTCGATAGCATTTCCCAGCGCAATGTCATCAGACAGGGTTGTGTCGTTGACTGCGATACCGCTCATGGCGATGTTTTCCCTTGCGGTCAAATGATAGCGCCCGTAATCTTGAAAGATGCTGCTGATGGCGGCTTGCACACTGCGTGGGCTGTAATGACTAGCGTCTTGGTCGTTCAGTAAAATGCGCCCCGCAGTGGGTTCGTAGAGGCGGGTAAGCAACTTCACCAAGGTGGTTTTGCCAGCGCCATTGTGACCGACCAGCGCCAACGACTGCCCTTTGTGCAGCGTAAACGAAATATCGCTCAACACATCGCTGTCGCTGTTGGGATAGCGGAAACTGACGTTTTCAAAGGTGATGGTGTGAATGTCACCTTGCCAGGTGTCACCCGCGTCTAAGTCTCTGGTTGGCAACTCCAAAAAGCCAAACAAGTTGCGCATATAAAGCAAGTTTTGATAAATCCCCGAAAGCCCATTGAGTAACGTGCCGAACTGGCTTTGTAATTGCCCGATGCCACCCACAAACAGCGCAAAGTCACCCACGGTCATCTGTCCGCGAGCGGCGCGTTGCAAGACGAAAAATGTCGCTAAGGCGATTAATGCCGTGGAAAAAAGGGAGGCGAGCACATTCCAAAAAGTGCGGCGGGCGATAATACCTTCGAGTTCTTCGCGAAAGCTGCGGTAGTAGTGCTGCCAACGGTCTAGTAAGTAGCGTTCGATATTAAAAAGCCGCACTTCTTTGACCAAATCATCGAGCGTGAGCAGTCGCCCTAAGTAATTTTGCACCCGCGCATCGGCTGCTCGCCGCCGAATCATCCGGTAGGTCGCCGTGCCAAACTGACTGCTCACCCACACACTGGGCAAACTGGCTACCAGCACCAGGGGCACGATGCTAGCGCCAAGTTGCGCCATCAACACCCCCACAGACCCCAAGGTGATGAGGGCTTGGGCGAGGCTAATCAGTTGGGTGAGTACGCCCAAGGGTCTCGAGCCAACCTCGCGGTAAGCATTTTGCAAGGCGTCATAGGTGTCAGCGTCTTCAAAACGTTGCAAATCTAGCTCACTGGCTTTTTCTAAGATGTCTTGGGTAATGCGGTTTTGCAGGGCGTCACCGAGTAACTCGCGGCTAGCCCCCTGCAGTGACCCTG
Source organism: uncultured bacterium (assembly GCA_964550765.1). Classification (GTDB taxonomy): domain Bacteria; phylum Deinococcota; class Deinococci; order Deinococcales; family Trueperaceae; genus JBCCBI01. The sequence continues at coordinate 13,968 of CAZKAZ010000023.1, forward strand.
CCAACCCCGACACCGCCGTGACGCCTACTTGCAGCGCCAACCACGTAAGAAGGGTGCTCACGTCACCTGAGGCGTCGGCAATGGCTGCCGCCACAGCATCGAGCAGTTGTTTGCTGATCCACAAACTGACAGCTGGCACGAACGCTTGTAGCAAACTCAAGGTAATCATGGCGAGCGTCTGCCGGGGGCTGGTGCGCCACACCAAGGCGACAGTACGCCGCAAGTCGGCAGCGAGCACGCGGCCATCGGGTAAAGCTTGCCACCACTGTTGCAAACGCGTCATCATCGTTCGTTTGTACCACGCGAGTTACAGCGGGTCGGTTGTGGCTCGAGCCACTTTGAACAAGCCCTAGCTTGACACAAAATAGCCTGACGCGAGGATAAAGCAACGATGAAGGGCGCAGCTTGCGATGTAAACGCTGACGTCATTCTGCCGTTGGCTACTTGCAGCGAACTGAGTTGCGGGTGAGAGAGAAGCTGTGAAAAGAGCTACATAGTCACGGTTTGGTCGCGGTTTGGTACCCGTTTGACTGATAGCTCGAGCCACCATGTCTTACACTACGCCTATGCGTAAGGTTTGGTTAACAGCATTCACCCTGACGTTGGGAATTGCCAGTGCTTACTTGGTCACAGCCAGCGGTTGGATTACACCCAGAGCCAGCAAAATTCCTGTGCCTGCCGTGCAAGCGGTCAACATTGACCCTTATGAGCAACCCGTGTTGCGCGCTTATGCCACGTTTCGCGATGCGGCAGCAGTCGCCGATATTGCCACCTTAGACAGCTTAGCGCGGCAGACTGCGGGTAGTTTTTTGAGTTATCAGACGTTACTCTTTTTGGGGCGGCATCCGCAGGTGAATGCTGCTGCTCGCAGTGATTATTTGCGCTTAGCCATCGACGCCCACGTTAGTGATCCTTTGGCGAGGGGGGTGCTGCGGGGGTTGTGGCTCGAGTACGCCCAAGCCAGCGAACAAGCCGGCTACAACCAAGCTGCCATCAATGCTTACCGCGAAGCTTTGCCTTTGGCTGAAGCTTTTCAGGGGCTAGAACGTTTAGAGACCCGCCCTTTGGTACTCGCCAATATCTTCTTGCAAGAAAACCAATACCGCAACGCCCTGCGCGTGCTCAATGGTGCGGCTGTTCCTTCTATCGAAGCCCCTGCGTATGAAGGGGTAGGTGACTACGAAAGCGCCCTAGAGGCCTATGACCGCTGGCTGGCTGAAATTCCTGGTGATGTCACGGCGCTCACAGGTAGAGCGTGGACGCTATTATCGCTCGGACGTTTGGACGATGCTGAAGCCGCGTTTAATCAACTGACTACCCCTGCTAGGGACTATGGTCGGGGCATTATCGCCTTGCGTCAAGGTGACGTTGACCGCGCTGTGAACTTGTATGTGGCCAGTGGTGACGTGCGTTATTTGTGGAACGCCACCAGCCTGTTAGAAGACCGAAACCGCAACCGCGAAGCTTTACCCATCTATTTACAACTGGCTGCTACCGACGCTACTACTGCCGACGATGCTGCTTACCGGGCGTATATCTTGGCGTCACGTTTTGGCGACGAAGCCAGCCGCCAACGTGCTAACGAACTGCTCTCTAACTTTAGTTTTTTTGGTTGGCAACAAGGGCGCGACCTAGGGATTCGCTTTCAAGACCCCTTGCCGCAAGTGCGTGTGCCGGTTATGGATGTTGCCAGTGCGCTTGCCCGCATTGGGCGGGTAGATGCCGCCGTCGGTGAGTTGATTTATGCCCTGCAAGACATCGACGACCAAGCTAGCGCCTTAGCTGTCATTGAAATGCTACAAGACTTGGGTGAATTTCGCCAAAGCCAACGGGCTGCTGAAAGATGGTGGCGCGGTGGGGTGCGAGATGTACGCACGTGGCAAGCGACCTACCCGCAAGCGTTCCCGCAATTGGTTACCCAGCAAGCGCAGACCTGGAACGTTGAACCTGCCCTAGTGTGGGCGGTCATGCGTGAAGAGTCGCGGTTTTATCCCAACGCGGTTTCTTGGGCAAACGCGCAAGGGTTGATGCAGGTGATTCCCTCAACGTGGAATTGGATTGCCGAATTACTCAACGAAACCCCGGGAGACCCTTTCAACATTGAGCACAATATTCGTTACGGTACGTATTACTTGAGCCGCTTGCAGGATCGTTTTGATGGTGACTTAGAGCGCGTCGTCCCCTCGTACAACGGCGGCCAAGGTTACATCGCCCGACTGTTTGAAGCGGGTCACGTGGCAGGCAACCACGATGATTTTTATCGCTTTATTGACAAACCAGAAACGCGAGAATACTTGCAAAAAGTCATGCTCAGCTACGCGGTGTACAAAACGCTCTACAACTGATGGTGTAACAGCAGGGTTGTGCCTCATGCTCATGCTTATGCTTAATGCAAACCCATAATCATGCGCACCCCTGCGTCAACTTCTTGTTGTTTAGTTGCTGAGATGCGTCCTACGAAGTCTCCAAGGAATTTTTTGTCAATGGTGGAGACTTGCGAGACATTCACTACCGAACGCTTCTCGAGACCGCTCTCGTACTCATTGAGTAAAACGTTGCCTGGTGCGTCAGCAAGTGTCAAATTAGACGTCAAACTGACCGCGATGACTGTGCTGATGCGGCTGTGGTTGAATTTATCGATTTGCAAAACAAGTACGGGGCGTAGGTAACCTGGCTCTGAGCCAACAGGTCGAGGCAAATTTGCCCACCAAATGTCACCTCGAAATATCACGTGCTACCACTCTTCGCCGTCAATGATAGACAGAACTTGCAAACGCATCATGTCTGGGTCAAGGTGGCTGTCTTGTTCAGCATAGATGGCATTGAGTTTTTCGGTGATGTCCTCTTGTTGATAATCGGTTAAGAATGCTGCTAAGGCACGCTGATAGAGTTCACTGCGTGAGATGCCGAGGTCTGCGGCAACTTTTTCTGCTTCGGCAAACTGTGCGTCTGGAATGGAAATGGCTGTCTTCATAGTGTGAGTATAACTTTGGTATAACCAACGTGCAACTGCTTTAAGGGAAATCAACGTATGAGGCTCGGTATGGTAGCCTGCGCGGTGCTATGGATTACCTCTGTTTAGCCGCTGGCAAAGGCACTCGCATGGGCAGACTAGGAAGTTACTTGCAAAAGTGCATGTATCCCATTGGCCTTATGCCGTTTGTGGAGTATTCGCTGCGCAACTTGTTAGAACATGCTGATTCTGCCAATGACCGGGTGACGTTTGTGGTCGGGCATCATCAAGAACAGGTGCGGCGTTATTTTGGGACGTCGTTTGAAGGGTTGGAAGTTGGGTATGTGGAGCAACTCGAGCCACTCGGAACCGCCCACGCCATATTTAGCGCCCATGAGCAGCGTCAGTTTCAAGACCCCATCGTGGTGTGGTTGGCTGATGCTTATGTACCTAGCACGCTTTTTGCTGAAGTCGTAGGTCATCCTTATGACAACGTGCAGACGCTTGCGCCGGGGGATAGTGCCGAGAAAGATAATTTGAAAGCGACAGTTGATAGGTCAGAGGGGGTGGCTCGAGTCACTCGAGCGTGGTGCGGCCAAGATGACCTTTATGACATTGGCGTGTGGAAGTTTTCGCCTGCTGTGCTCGACTTGATGTTGTCGCGGCGCGAAGGTGAATTTCGGGTGTTACCGAATTTGCAAGAAGCTATCGAACGCGGCATTGACATTGGGGCAGTAGTCGTGGATGAATGGATTCACTTAGGCGGTGTTAACCCCACGCCAGCAGCCAACGTGGTAAGCGTCGCCCAACGTCTGTTAGAACTGCATCCACCAATGCGCCAAGCAGAGACATCCTCAGACAAATCATCAACCCCATCATCTCACCGAGGAAAACCACAATGAGCCACATGATCGTTGCCAAAACGCCCTTGCGCATTCCGCTAGCGGGCGGCCTAACTGATATCAAAGAATACGCTGCTACCTACGGGGGCATCACCATCAGCACCACCATTGATAAGTATGTGTATGTGGCACTGAAAGAAAACTTAGACGGCTACTTTGAACTTCAGTACCAAAACGTGCGTGAAAAAGTCAGTGACGCCCGGCAAATCCGCAACGACCTCATCCGCGAAGCCATCTTCTTAACAGGCTTGCAAGACACCCCCTTAAGTGTATCGGTCATGGTGGACTTAGCTGGGGAGAGCGGTTTAGGCACGTCTGGGGCGGTTACGGTCAGTTTATTGCACGCCATGCGCCGCCTCAAAGGGGAAACGCCTTCCAAAGAAGACGTGTACCAACAAGCCGCCTACATCGAAGTTGACGTCTTACAAGGGGCATCGGGTTATCACGATCCCACCATATGCGCCCTAGGTGGGCTAAAAGCCATTGAATACCACGGTAGCGACATTGCCCCGAGGGATATTGCCATAAGTGAGGCAATGCACCGACAGTTTGCTGATTCGTTATTGTTTTTTTACAGTGGCAGGCACGCCAAAAGTAAACCGTCACTTGACCTACTTAGCAGCCACATCCGCGAAGCGTTTGATTTGCTGCACGACATCAAAGCCATTGGGGTAGCGCTCGAGCAAGCCTTCCTCGCTAGTAATATGACCCGCGTGGCCGAAATCATTGCCGAACAGCAACACCTCAAACAGCAACTGCCGGGGCGCTTTTTGGATGACTATGTCAAAGACATCACCCGCCGCGTGCATGAGGTCGGCGCGTATGCTCAGCTTCCGGGGGGCAAAATCAGCGCTTTTGTGATTGTCTGCTGTCCGGATGGGCAACATGATGCGGTCAGAAAAGCGTTAGCGGACTTGAAAGAAGTGCCGTTTAAGCTCGAGACCCACGGCACGCTCGCGTCAGTTATTTAGTACCCGGTAGCTAGAACACGGTATGATGCGCGCCACACTTGACAACTAAAGGAGTCCTATGCGTCCCAATGCTCTCAAACGCCTTTTTGCTGAAGGTAAAAGTGCCGTTAATGGTTGGTTACACATTCCCTCGTCTGCTTCTGCTGAGGTGATGGCTCACCAAGGGTTTGATAGTTTGACGATTGATATGCAACACGGTTTAGCGATGATTGAGTCGTCGCTGCCGATGTTACAAGCCATGTCTACGACGGATGTAACGCCGCTGGCAAGGGTACCTTGGAATGAACCGGGGGTCATTATGAAAATGCTCGACCTCGGTTGTTACGGCATTATTTGCCCGATGGTCAACAGCCGCGCAGAGTGCGAAGCCTTTGTGGGGGCGTGCCGCTATCCGCCTCTGGGTTACCGCAGTTATGGTCCTACCCGGGTTAAGTACTATGCTGGCGCAGACTATCCGGCGCACGCCAATGACGAAGTGCTGACACTAGCCATGATTGAAACGGCTGCGGCAATGGAAAACCTAGACGCTATCGCCAGCACGCCTGGTTTAGATGGCTTGTATGTAGGCCCTGCTGACTTGAGTCAATCACTCGGTGGAAAACCTGGGGCGGACTTTAGCGAAGGCCCGGTACCAGAAGCGTTAGATACGATTCTTGCTGCCGCCAAAAAATACAACCTTGTAGCAGGGTTGCACAACGGTTCAGCGGCGTACGCCAAAGCCATGATAGACAAGGGCTTTCAGCTTGTCACTGTGCAAAGTGACTTGGGTTTTCTCGCCAAAGAAGCCGCCAACGTGGTTAAGGGCATCAAAGGCAACACCGACACCCAAAGCAGCAGCCCCTACTAACCCCGCTCATGCCTCACTCACCCCAAGGTGTGATGACGGCTCACCCCTGTGCTTTCTACACTAAAAGCACGTTACAAGGGTTGACCCTTCGTTTTTATTCTCGGCGGCGAAGGGCGTCACACAGCGAGGATTCTAAGGAGGCATGATGTTAGACAAGTTTTCAAAAGAGCAACTGGGTATTGCGTTAGTGGGTCTAGGCGCGTTTTTCTTGTTAGCTAACCTAGGCGTATTCGGGTTCGGTGACTTTTTACCGTCGCTACTGTTTTTTGGTGGTAGTGCGCTGTTTTTGCGTCACTTTAACAGTGATCGCGACGAACACTGGTGGGCGCTCATTCCGGGGTTTGCCCTGCTTGCCATCGCCCTTGCCATCGTCGGTGGGCCTTTCTCAGGAGGGTTGTTCTTAGGGACGGTCGGTTTGGGGTTCGTTGCGGTGTATGTCAACGACCCGCGCAACTGGTGGGCAGTGATTCCGGGTGGTGTGCTGCTGACGTTGGGTTTAACGGCTGCACCCTTAATTCCCTTTGTTGATGATGGCATCGTCTTCTTCTTGGGTCTTACGGCCACATTCGTGACGTTGTACCGCTTGCCAGAAGGCAAAGGACGACAACAGTGGGCGCGTTATCCGGCTTTGGGTACTTTGGCACTGAGCATCATGATTGCTTTTGATGAGTTGTTTGGCGGTTTTGATAACGTTTTGCTATCAGTAGTGCTGTTGGCCGCAGGTGGCTACCTGTTGTGGCAACACTACCAAGGGGATAGCACCCTCGGTCAGAACCAGTCGTCAGCACCAGCAAGTCAAGAGCAGGTAAGTCAAGAGCGGGCAAGTCAAGAACAAGCGCCACTGTCGCAAGACAATCCGCCTGCTTCTAACGCAGGCTAAGGACAACATAAACGCATTAACATTAGCGTTAACAGTAAACGTATTGACAAAAGAAGAACCATTGACCGGAAGCACCTAGTCTTCCGGTTTTTTTGTGGCGGCAAGTAGTCGCACATGACGCAAATGGCCAAGTAGTCGTGTAAGTAGTGATGGATGACGTTGTAGATGACATGGAGTGGCTCGAGCACTTGCTCATTTAGGTTAGCCTCGAGCCGTGTTTGAACTTCTTAGCTGGCTTGGCACAATGACATTTGCCGTAGCAGGGGCACTCGTTGCCATCGAAAAGCGTTTTGACCTCATCGGTACCCTCGTGCTGGCGTCGGTGACGGCGGTGGGCGGTGGGGCCATTCGCGACATTATCGTGGGCATTTTGCCGCCGAGTTCTTTTAGTAACGAACCGCTTTTGTGGGTGGTGGCACTGTCGGCGCTGTTGACGTTCTATCTGCACCGCATCGTCTCGTTTGAAAGCCGCGCCCTGTACCTGCTGGATACACTGGGTCTGGCCATTTTTGCTGCCCTGGGTGCAGAGCGCGGGGTGACGTTTGGGTTGGGCATGTGGGGAACGCTGTTTGCGGGGGCGGTGTCTGGTGTGGGCGGGGGCGTGTTGCGCGATGTACTGTCGGGGCAAGTGCCAGGGATTTTGTACCGTTCGGGGGACTTTTACGCTTCAGCAGCGGCGCTTGGGGCGCTAGTGGTCTTTTGGTTGTATCCGCTCGAGCCTAGTCTGGCAACCGTCGCAGGTGTGGTGGTGACGGTGGCGCTTCGTTTGGGCAGTCGGTTGATGAAGCTCGAGCTACCCGTACCTCGAGACCTTCCGCATGAGCAATAGCTTTCACATGACCAATAGCCTAGGCAGGAATACAAACGATGCCTTGTCCTTATTCTTTTTGGATGTGTGTTGTTCACCATCAAAAAACCGAGGGTGTTGCTCCCTCGGCACGTTGACGTACGCCATAACGTAATTTTTTTGATGAGTGGTTTAGTGGAGGTTGAGCAGTTGCTCGAGCTGCTTAGGACTCGGTACCCGTCCAGAGACCAGTACTTGTTCGTCAACGACCAGGGCAGGGGTGCTGCTGACGCCGTAGGCAAGAATGTCGGGGTACTCGGTAACTTTGCTGATAGTGGCGCTGGTATTGGGGAAGTGCGTCAATACTTTTTGCACGTTGGCCTCGAGCTTTTTGCAGTTGCTACATCCAGAACCTAAAATTTTAATTTCCATGATTTATCCTTTCTGTGTCGCGTTGAGTATCCTTACTGTTGTATCCATACTGTTGTATCCATACTAGGTCAAAGAAACCTTGTCTGGCAGGTGATAAAGTCTGGCAGGTGATAAACTGATTTATCTTTGCCGGTAACCAGAAGCTAATTTACAGTAGCGCGTTAAACAAAAATCCCACCGTCAAGATGCCCGTAGCCACGACAGCCACAAAAATCACAATCAACCTGACGGCAAGCACCCGTCGCAACAAGATAAGTTCCGGCAGCGACAGGGCGACGACCGCCATCATGAAACTGAGTAACGTCCCTAGGGCGACCCCTTTGGCGTGCAAGGCTTCAATCAGCGGCAACACGCCAGCGGCGTTGCTGTAAAGCGGAATACCCATAAGCACAGCCGCTGGTACTGCCCACACTTGTTCTGCGCCCGCGTAACGCGCTAGCAAATCAGCTGGTACCCAACCGTGCACAGCCGCACCAATACCGATACCGACGAGCAGGTAAGGCAAGATTTTGCCGACAATATCGCGCACTTCTTGCACGCCTATGGCAAAACGGTCTGCCCAGGTGAGCGTCGTGCCAGCAGGGGCGCTACCTACAGGGGTGTCGTAGACGAAAGACGCCACGTAGCGCTCGAGCCCTAACTTGCCCAAAATCCAGCCCGATACTATGGCGATGCTGAGACCCGTCACCACATAAAGCAAGGTGATTTGCCAACCAAATAAGCCTAGCAGTAGCACCACAGCCACTTCGTTAATGAGTGGGCTGGCAATCAAAAAACTCAATGTCACCCCGAGTGGTACGCCTGCAGCCACAAAACCGATAAACACTGGCACCGAACTGCACGAACAAAAAGGCGTCACCCCGCCAAGTAGCGCCGCGAGCACCGAACCGACACTTTGCCGTTTGCCACCGAGGAGTGCCCGGGTGCGTTCGACGCTAAAAAAGCTGCGCATGACGGTAATCACAAATATCATCCCGGTAAGTAACAAGAGGATTTTAGTGGTGTCATAAAAAAAGAAATGCACCGCGCTGCCCCAACGGCTTGCTGCTGACAAAGCAACAAGGTCGTAAATGAGCCAATCCCAAAACGGCACCAAGTTGACATACAGCACCGTCCATATGCTTGCAGCAAGAGCGAGGGCTAACCAAGGCGCAAAAGGTTGCTGGCTGAGGCTGTGCCAGCGTTTTTGTAGCGAAGGGGTGTTTGGCAAACTCATGAGGCGACCTCCTCGGGAGAGGCACAGGCTGTGTTGGTTGTTGCAGTTTGTGGTGAAGATGTTGATGTGTAGCAGTGCTCGAGCGCCCTTTGCAGGCTGTGCAGGACGCTTGGCTCGAGGGCGTAATCAATCCAGCGTCCGCGCCGTTGGTCACGCACTACACCAGCTTCACGCAAGACCCGCAAGTGATGCGATAGCAAGTTAGCAGGTAGCTCGAGCACCGTTTGCAGTTCACACACGCAATGTTGCCCCGTAGCAAGGTGTTCGACGATGGCTAAACGGGTAGGGTCGCTAAGTGCCTTAAACACCGTGAGTAAATCAGCGAGCGAAGGGGGTGTTCGCTCGAGGGGTGTCGTTTCAAAATCTGTCGTTTCAAGATTTGTCGTTTCAAAATTCGTTGAATCAACCATGATTGAAATGATACGCTTTGCTCGAGAGGCATGTCGGGACATTTGTCTGCTTGCTGTCTGCGTGGGTGCTTTTTGCAGTTTTTTTGCAGTTAAGATTGGCTATCCCAGCAAAAAAATATGGCCCATGCTGTCGCTGCACTTTTTACTGTGACCTATGCTTGGTACTTTCGTGCTGTCTGAAACTTGCTACACTGCCCCCTATGACAACTTTTCACAAACCTCGCGTGACCGTAATTGGTGCGGGTATGGCCGGTAGCGATGCCGCCTTGGCTGCTGCCAATTTAGGGGTTCACGTTGATCTGTATGAGATGCGTCCCAAAAAGATGACCCCTGCCCATCACACTGACCGCTTTGCTGAATTGGTGTGTTCCAATAGTTTCGGTGGCGAATCTGAAACCAACGCCAAGGGTTTACTTCAAGCCGAAATGCTCACCGCAGGTGGCTTGATCATGCGCAGTGCCCACGCCCACCGCGTGCCAGCAGGGGGCGCACTAGCCGTTGACCGCGACGCCTTTGGTGAGACGGTGACCCGCACGCTGAATGAACATCCCAACATCACCGTGCACCGCGAAGAACTCACTGACATTCCCGATGGGGTGGTGGTGCTAGCGTCTGGGCCACTTACCTCAGATGCCCTTGCTGACAAGGTACGCGCACTCGTGGGCATGGACTTTTTGGGGTTTTATGACGCGGCGGCACCCGTTTTGAGTGTGGACAGCATCAACACAGATATCGTCTACCGCAAAGGGCGTTACAGCCAAGGGGCGGACTATCTGAACGTGCCGTTTAGCAAAGAAGCCTATGACCGTTGGTTTGAAGCGCTGGCCAATGCCCGCAAACACGTGCCGCACGATTGGGAGAAGCTCGAGTTTTTTGAAGGGTGCATGCCCATCGAAGAAATCGCTCGGCGCGGCTACGACACCCCCCGTTTTGGCCCTATGAAACCCGTCGGTTTAGAACACCCTGACACAGGCGAACGCTTTTTCGCGGTAGCCCAACTGCGCCAAGAAGACGTGCGCGGGCAGATGTGGAGTTTGGTGGGCTTCCAAACTGGCCTCAAGTGGGGTGACCAAAAAGAGCTCATTCGCTTAATGCCTGGGCTGGAAAATGCCGAAGTGATTCGTTACGGTGTCATGCACCGCAACACTTACTTGAACGCGCCAGCGCTACTCACCCCTGAACTGGCTTTGGAAGACAATCCTCGAGTGTTTGTGGCAGGCGTGCTTTCTGGTACGGAAGGCTACCTAGAATCCTCGGCGACAGGGTGGCTTGCTGGCACGAACGCCGCTCGAGCTGCCTTCGGTGAACCTGCACTATTGCCACCAGAAACGTCTATGTTAGGTGGTTTGGTGCGCTTTTTGGCTACTGCCAATGCCGATAACTTTCAGCCCATGAACGCCAATTGGGGACTGGTGCCAACACCCCAAAAGCGCCGTGGTGAAGGCAAAGCGGATAGACGCAAGCGGATGTATCACACAGGTATTGCTGACTTTAAGGCGTGGTTTGCAGAGACCTTCGCCCAAGACGCTGATGGGCAAGAAGTTGACGGGCAAGAGGTTGATGGGCAAGAGGTTGACGGGCAAGACGCTGAAGTGAACGCTGTTGGTACAACTGTCTGATAACTGTCTGATGCTGTAGGTGTATTGGCTTGAGGGTGACGCGGCTGGTCGTATGAATGAGGACGGGTTCTCAGTTTGTCAGGCAAGCTGAAAAGGGTATTCCGAGTAATGTGGTAAAGTATCGCCATTCAACAACACGCAGTAACAGATAAGGTCGCGAGTGCGGCTCGAGCGTTGCTGCGTTAATACTCAAAGGAGATAACCCATGAGCGTTGCCATCGTAACGGACTCGACTTGTGACTTGCCGATTGAAGAACTTAACGAACTCGGCGTACGCCGCGTGCCTTTGTATGTGTTTTTTAAGGGTGAGACCTTCAAAGACTGGGAAACCATCGATCCCGACACGCTAATTAATGGCGTGAACGAAGGCGCGGACATGCCCTCGACCAGCCAACCTAGCCCGCAGGACTTTGAAGATGTGTTTAACGATGCCATCAAGGCTGGCGCAACCGAGATTGTCTGTTTGACGATTTCAAGCGAACTGTCTAAGACCATCCAAGCGGCCAATGTTGCTAGTAAAGAAGTGAGCGTACCCGTGCATCTTTTTGACAGTCAGACAGGGTCATTAGGGCTTGGTTTGATGGTCAAGTACGCTGTCGATAAACAACAAGCAGGCGCATCTGCTGAAGAGATTATGACGGCGCTCGAGGGTATGCGGGCGCGCAGTCGTATTTTCTTTTCGGTAGGGACGCTCGACTTTTTGCAAAAAAACGGCCGCATCGGTGGTGCACGGGCGTTACTCGGGGGCTTACTGAATCTCAAACCGCTGCTGACGCTCGTTGAGGGCAAAATTGAACCCATCGGTAGAGCCCGCGGCAGTAAACGCGCCCGCAAAGAACTCGTAGAGCACATTAGCAAAGTGGCTTCAGAAGCTAAAGGCACGTTACACGCGGTGTTTATTGGTATTCAAGAAGAAGACACCATTGCTGAACTGCAAAAAGCCCTAGCTGACGCAGGCGTGCAGTATCAAGACCATGGCCGCTACACCCTCGGTTCGGTGATTGCCGCACATGTAGGTCCGGGAACTTATGGGGTGTGTTTGTATTCAGACGAGTAGCAATTCCACGGGTCGTTTCTACAGTTGCTGATTTGTATCAACGTCACCTCGACATCACTCGCGTTCAATCAAACGCATTCGATCGGAATGGGTATAATTTGGACTTGCTTACGATACCCGCTACATATGTGGCGGGTTTTTTTTGGCCAATGCCCGCCGTTATCAATACCTGCCGTTAGGGGTGAGGGTATTCGCTGCTCGTGAGATGTTCTGCGGTGTCGTCGCTTTTGTCTCGGCTGGCGATGTTTTCGAGGTTGCCTAGTACCCGCAAAGTATCTTGCACATTACGCAACAACGCTAAGCGGTTGGTACGCAGTTTGTCATCATCGACTTTGACCAAGACGTTATCCAAAAAAGCATCCAAGGGTTCTTTGAGCGCCAAGATGCCTGCAACGTCGTCGGTGAGTTCAGGTAAGGTTCGCGCAGGCCCTCGCCCTAAGTCCCACGGAACGAGGACACGCCGCACGGTAGTGAGAAGGCGGTGCAAACTGCTTTGGGCGTGCTCGAGCGCTGCTAGCAGGGGGGCTTCGTGGTCACTTTTGAAGCGTTTGGGGTTGATGGTAGCGTCTTCGGCGTCTTTGGCGAGGTTAGCCGCCCGTCGGTACAAGGCTAATAGCTCTTGAAAAGCGTCTTGTGGTCGCAAACTCATCAGCAGATGTGCTCGCCTAGCGGCAATAATCACTGCCGGATGGTCATAGCACGCTGCCCGCACAATATCACCGTCGATGTCTTCTTCACGCAAAAGCGCCATAATGCGCTGCCAAATAAAATCGTCAAGGTCGCTTAGAGAAGCGGGGTCGATGTTGAGGTTGCTGGTGCTGTAAGCGTGGGCGGCCATGTTGAGCAGTTGTTTGGGGGTGAGCGTCCAACCTTGAGCGTTGAGAATGCGGGCGAGGGCAATGGCGTCGCGGCGCAAGCGCAAAGGATCGGCTGAACCCGAGGGGCGTTTATCGAGGGCAAAAAGCCCCACCAAACGGTCGCTACGGTCGGTGACGGCGAGCACCGCCCCTGCACTCGAGCCAGGCAAGGGTGCACCTGGGGTTTGCGGGCGTACGCCGTGCTCGAGCGCTTCAGCTACCGCATCAGGATAGCCTTCGGCTTTGGCGTAAACACACGCCATTGTGCCTTCGAGTTCGGGCATTTCGGTGACCATTTGGGTGTTAAGATCCGCCCGAAAAACAGGCAATGCTTGGCGCAAAATGTCTTGTTGTGTTTCAGGTAGCTCGAGGGCTTCAGCTAGATGGCCTGCACTCACTTCGACCCGGGTGACCTTTTCGGCCATGCTGCCAAGGTCTTTATAAAAACTGATACCCGATAGCCCCCACGCGTGTTGGGCGAGGGTTTTACGGCGGTCAGCCTGCCAAAAAAAGGTGGCGTCTTCAAGTTTGCCTGCTAAAACCCGTTCGTAACCTTGGCGGACGATGGCTTCGTCGGGTACGTGGTTGTTGGCAATGGCCACGAACTGGGCAGTCACCGCGCCGCTGTCATCATGCAAGGGTAAAAACCGCTGTTGGTGCATGATGACGGTTTCTAGGACGTCGCTGGGTAAGTCGAGATAGCGTGGATGAAACGTGCCCACAATCGCTACCGGATACTCCACCAAATTGGCAACGTCTTCTAACAACTTGTGGTTGTGCGTTGGGGTCAAGTCACGGGCGCGACTGGCTTCTAAGGCTACTTGCCAGGTTTTGGCGCGGCGGGCAGCTAGTGAAGGGATAACATAAGCGGCCTCGAGGGCGTGCGGATAATCCTCAGCATGTGCCAAAGCAATCGCCTGCGGAGCTAAAAAACGGTGGCCATAGCTCAGGTTACTGGCCTGCAAATCGCCTATGTGCAACTCGAGCACCCGGTCGTCAAGTAGGGCCACCAACCACGCCAAAGGACGGACAAAGGTGATATTACCCGTACCCCAGCGCATCTTGCGCAAAGCGGGTAGGTCATCAAGCAACTGACTGAGCATAGCCGGCAACAGGTCTCCTGCGTTACGGCCCCCGCGTTGTACTTTGGCAAAAATATAGTCGCCTTTGCTGGTGTGTTCGACCTCGAGGGCTTCGGCTGCTATATCGTTGGCACTGGCAAACCCCAAAGCGGCTTTAGTGGGGTTGCCCGCGTCATCAAAGGCTACTTCTTTGGCTGGGCCACGTTTTTTCTCAGTACGCAGCGAACTTTCTGTGGCTAGGCCACGCACGAGTAGCGCCAAGCGGCGCGGGGTGGCATAGGGGGTAATGCTGGCAAACGTCAAGTGGGCGTCGTGCAATTTTTGCGCCAACAAAGCGGGTAACTGAGCGTTGGCACGGCTGACAAACCAACTGGGTAGTTCTTCGGTACCGATTTCAAACAACAACGTTGCCATTGGGGTTAGTCCGTGCCTTTTCCAGGGGATTGATGAGAGGGTTGATGGGGGGCATTGCTCGAGGATGCTGTATTGGCGTCAGGGTTATCATCTGGGGCGTGGGGCGCATCCAAGTCGAGCAGGTCACTATCGCTTATGGCATCGTTGTTTGT
>CAZKAZ010000023.1:28646-58659 GCA_964550765.1 uncultured bacterium
ACTGTTGTCATTTGTACTGTTGTCATTTGTACTGTTGTCATTTGTACTGTTGTCATTTGTACTGTTGTCACTAGTGGGATTATCACTAATGGGGTTGTCACGAGTGGGGTTGTCGTTCGTGAGGTCAAGGTAAGCAGCGGCAGTTTGTTCACTCAAACGGCGCAAGCGTTGCACGAAGGTTTGCCGTTCACTCTGCGATAAGCTGCCCCTAGCATCCAAAACATCAAACGCGTGATTGCCTTTCATGACAAATTCATACGCCGGATAAACCAAGGGAATTTCTAATAAACGGGTAGCTTCGGCTTCGTAGCGATTGAACAGGTCGCGCTGCAAACCATCGTCGGCGTGATTAAAATTGTAATCGCAGTGTTGCCACTCAAAATCACGGCGCAAGTCACCGAGGCTCACCGTGTCGCTGTAGCGTACCTCATAAGCGTGGGAGACGTTTTGTAAGTACATAGCGATGCGTTCTAGGCCGTAGGTTAACTCGACAGGCACTGCGTCTAGGGCGATGCCACCTAGTTGTTGCAAATAGGTAAATTGGCTGATTTCCATGCCGTCTAACCACACTTCCCAACCGAGACCCCACGCGCTCAAACTGGCCTGTTCCCAGTTGTCTTCGACAAAGCGCAAGTCGTGTTTCGTCGGGTCGATACCGAGGGCGTACAGGGATTGCAAATACATGTCTTGGCTGTTGGTGGGTGAGGGTTGTAAGAGCACTTGATACTGTAAATAGTGCTGAAAGCGATAGGGGTTTTCGCCATAGCGTCCGTCACTGGGGCGGCGGGTAGGGGCGAGGTAAGCGACACGCCAAGGTTGCTCATCGAGCGCCCGAAAAAACGTCGCCGGATAAAACGTACCCGCACCGACAGTACTGTCATGGGGATAGATGACAACACAGCCTTGCTGACGCCAGTAGTCGTTGAGTCGCGACAAAATTTCTTGAAACAGCATTCAAACCTCAAACCTTGTGCCAAAATCTCGAGCCAACCTTGCTGTTAAGCCCAGCGTTATAATCTACCACTAACCTCAGGTTGTCAGACACCATGCTATGTCCACAATCTAAGCGTTGTCAGTGTCTCTGCTATGTCTCTGCTATCAGCGTACTCAGACTACAGCTAAGTGTTCAAATTGCGGGCATTCAGATTGCAGGCATTCAGACTAAGTAGTGTCTGAAAGGATGTTCGCAGGGTGCAAGCAGGTGCAGGCATGTGTGCCTTGGTGTATCTCTGTTCTGCGTCTTCTCCCTAGAAGCTGCTCTGCGCGTCATTGTAAGGGTTTTGTTGCCCAAGCAATGCTTACAATAGTGACAGTCGCAAGCAACAGTCGCACCCCCACTGTTTTGTTGGCGGCGTTATCTGCTACATTGTTAGTGGTCGATTGTGCTTGTGGTTTGTGGTGTTACTCAGCGTGATTACGGGTAAGTACAAAACAGTAGACGTCTTGCGCAAGTATCAACCGAACCATGCAACAGCCTTTCGCCATCAGTGACCAATTAATTTTTGCAAGAGGTCTAGTTAAAACAAAACGGGTAAGTACATTAAGTACATAAGGTGGGGTTTTGTCAAACAAAGGTGGGGTTTTGTCAAACAAACGTAACGCCAGTGGTCAAATTGTGATGTAAGTCGGCAGTAGGTGGCTCGAGCCACCTACACCATCAATCAAAACGCTAGTCATCACTACACGAGCTAGCAAACACCGTCTAGCACTGTCAGCGCAATCCTGCTTGCAAGCAACACGAAGGGGTGAAGTAAAAAGTGGCTAGGCAACGCGTAAAGGCTTTATGAACACGGCTTTTCACAAAACGTGCCTTTCAAACTTTCTGTTCTCAGCTACAACGCGGTAAGATAGAGAGATATGAAGTTTGTCATGTCTGCGCGTGAGCGTGTTGCGCGCATCCGCTTCGACCCTCAACGCTACCACTTTGTTTCGTGCGCGCTTCGGTGTGTGTCACGTTGTGTCTGAGTTTTTTAGAATATCATGAACCTATATCAGACGTCACCACATCTGCTTGCGACGTATTTACCACGACGCTTCCCACATGTTCGTGCCATGATTAATCCACATGCTCATGCTATGATTAATACATTTTCTGTCATTAATACGTTTATGGGGTTACTGTCCACGCTGGGGTCACAGCCTCGGCTGGGTCAGCCTACAAGACGCCCCGCCCCGTTAGCTGCCCTGAGAATAGCTATCCTGAAAAGTGAGGCTCTTAATGGTCACTCGTTTGAGGTATGTCGTGATGCATGCCAATCTGCATGCGTTCACCCGTGTTTCTGCTACACGCTTCGCCACAACCGCTAGCAACAGTTATATACTGAATCATGACTCTACCCAAGAGAGGAGCCAAAATTGAATCGCTACGATGACCGTGCGAGACTGGTCTTTCACTTTGCAAGGGAAGAGGGCTCCAAACTAGGTCACGCCATGATTGGCCCTGAGCACTTGCTCTTGGGTCTCATGCGCGAAGGCGGCACTGCTAGCCGCGTTTTAAGTGAATTTGGGGCAACGCTCGAGGGCTTGCGTCGTCAAGTCGAAGAGATGGTTGGACGCGGGGATGGCCTTCCTCGCAACGAAACCGCTGCCATCACGCCGAGGGCGCGCCGAGTGATGGAACTCGCTGGCAGCGAAGCCCGCAGCCTTGGCAGCAATGTGATTGCTACTGAGCATATTTTGCTCGGTATCATCCGCGAAGGTGATGGGGTTGCGTACCGTATTTTGCAGCAACTCACCCGCGACGTCGACACCGTGCGTTGGCGCATTTTGGCAGCCGCTGATCCCAAAGGTCAAGCTGAAACGGCCAACACGCCCTTTTTAGACGAATATGCCCGCGACCTTACCAAAGAAGCCCGCGAAGGCAAACTTGATCCGGTCATTGGTAGGGCTGAAGAAATCCGCCGGGTGATTCAGATTTTGTCGCGGCGCAACAAAAACAACCCTGTGCTCATCGGTGAACCTGGTGTCGGTAAAACCGCCATCGTTGAAGGTTTGGCTAGAGCCATCACCGAAGGCCGCGTGCCACCCAACTTGCGCAGCATGCGGGTGCTTTCCATTGACCTATCGAATATTGTGGCGGGTACTAAGTACCGAGGCGAGTTCGAAGAACGCCTGCGGCAAATCATCGAAGAATTACGCAGTGCTCGCGTAGTGGCGTTCATTGATGAACTTCATACCCTGGTAGGTGCTGGCGGCGCTGAAGGCACGTTAGACGCTGCCAATATTCTCAAGCCACCACTGTCACGGGGTGAAGTGCAGGTCATCGGCGCGACGACCACAGGTGAATATCACCGTTATATCGAAAAAGACGCTGCTTTAGAGCGCCGTTTCCAACCGGTTATCGTGTTAGAACCAACGCCAGAAGAAACGCTAGAAATCTTGCACGGTTTGCGTGAACGCTACGAGAGTCACCATGGTGTCATCATCACCGAACAACTGTTGGAACTTTCGGTTAAATACGGCGAACGCAGCTTGCCCGGGCGCAACTTTCCTGATAAGTCCATTGATTTGATTGATGAATCAGCGGCGCGCACGCGCCTCAATAAGTCACTAGGTTTCTTAGTCGAAGAAGCCGAAGACGGCACGCCCATTGTCAGCCGAGAAGACCTCGAGGCCGTGGTTAACTCGTGGGGTGGCGTGTATGTCGATGATCAAGACGACGACAAACTGCGCGATATCGATAACACCCTCAAAAAGCGTGTCGTTGGGCAAGACAGAGCCATCAGCGCCCTATCTGCTGCTTTGCGCCGCGCTAGGGTCGGTCTTGGTGGGCGCACTCGAGTTTCCGCCTCGTTTCTTTTTGTGGGGCCTTCGGGGGTTGGTAAGACCTTCTTGGCCAAACAACTCGCCGTCGAACTGTTTGGTAGCGAACGGGCGCTAGTGCGCTTGGACATGTCGGAATACCAAGAAGCCCATACCATTTCTAAACTTATTGGTGCCCCTCCGGGCTATGTGGGTCACGAACAAGGTGGCCGCCTCACCGAAGCCGTGCGCAGGCAGCCTTTTTCGGTGGTGCTATTAGACGAAATCGAAAAAGCCCATCCTGACATCTACAACACCTTTTTGCAGGTGCTCGACGATGGTCGTTTAACCGATGGCCTCGGGCGCACCGTAGACTTCCGGCGGGTTATTTTGATTATGACCAGTAACACCGGGTTCAATGATGCCGTGTCGGTAGGTTTCCAAGAAATTGCCCACGACGTGCAAGGGCCTCTTAAGCGCATCTTCTCGCCAGAGTTTTTAGACCGCTTAGATGAGGTGATTGCGTTTGATACCTTTAGCACTGAGAGCGTGCTTTATATCACCAATCAGATGCTCGAAGAAATCCGTGAAGAACTGGCGAGCCGTGATATTCAGATTTCATTTGGCAGCGAAGTTGCGCCGTTTTTGGTCGAGAAAATGCCCAAGACCATCAGCGCTCGCCCCATGCGTGGCATCTTGCGGGAATACATCGAAGACCCGTTGTCGCTCGAGCTCCTGGCCAATGGGGGCGACGAAGCCATCATTGCTACCGTTGAAGACGATGAAGTGACCTTCGCCCGCCCTGCGGTGCCCCTCGTTTAACGGTTGTCCGATGCTGAGCAGTCCGCTCCTTGGGGGTTGGGCTGCTCTTGTTGTTTACGGTGATGATTTACAGGGTTTGTTAATGGGGTTTGTTGACGGGGTTTGTTAATGGGGTTGTTTGTTAATGGGGTTTGTTAATGGGATTTGTCGTCATGTGCTTGTAAAATTGCTACTTTCTGGTGATTTCTTGTAGCCTTGAAACTTATTTCAATCCTGAAACTTATTGCAATCTTGTAACTTATTGCAATCTTGTAACTGCTTGTAACGATGTCGCTTCACATGTTTTCCGGTGACGAAACCTGTTCATAGGGGGTAGTGTGCCAAAAGTCACGACAACCTATGTGTGTGATGCCTGTGGCACGCACGCCGCTGCTGCTTTGGGGCGCTGTCCGGGTTGTGGCGCGTGGGGAACGATGCATCCGCAGGCTAGCACCAGTGCGCCTGGGCGTTTGCCTGCTCGAGCGGCAACCACCATTATTACGACCAGCATGGCCGATGTGCCAGCTCGAGATGTCATGCGCGTGCCTTCTGGCATCAACGAGGTGGATTTGGTATTGGGCGGCGGTTGGGTGGCCGGGGCGTCGCTATTGATTGCAGGTGAACCGGGCATCGGCAAGTCGACATTGTTGTTGCAACTTGCCCACGAAGCCACCTCACACGCCAGAGACGTGGTGTATGTTGCGGGTGAAGAATCCTTAGAACAAGTGAGCTTGCGGGCACAGCGCTTAACCGTATCAGACCGTTTGCGACTCACTCGAGAAACCAACGCTTGGACACTAGCAGAATTCATCCGCAGTAGTCCGGTGGACTTACTCATCGTGGATTCCATTCAAACGCTCACCAGCAGCGAAGATGGTATTCCTGGCAGCCTCAGCCAAGTGCGTGATAGCACGGCGCTACTGACCCAAGCCGCCAAAGACAGCGGCACGACCTTGGTGTTAATTGGTCACATCACTAAACAGGGCAACATTGCTGGCCCTAAGGTCATTGAACACGTGGTTGATGCCACGTTAGCGCTCGAACTTGCAGGCGAATATCGCGTGTTGCGCAGCCTCAAAAACCGCTTTGGCGCTGCAGGTGAAGTGGGCGTGTTTGAAATGACCAGTACCGGTATGCAAGCTGTCGGTAATCCCTCTTTGGCATTTTTGGCTGAGCGCCCCATAGGTGTACCGGGGTCGGTAGTTGCCGCATCGCTCGAGGGGCAAAGACCCCTTTTTTTGGAAGTGCAAGCCTTGGCTGCTAAAAGTCCTTACAGTTCGCCGCGCCGCATTGTGCAAGGTTTAGACCAACGTCGGGTTGATGTGGTGCTTGCGGTGCTCGAGAGACGTATCAATTTGCCGCTCGAAGGCCTTGATGTCTATGTCAATGTGGCAGGGGGGTTGCGCCTCACTGACCCTGGTACCGACTTAGCGGTGGCCACAGCGGTGTATTCTGCGGTCACTAACCGCCCAGTCGCTGAAGGCACAGCCGTGGTGGGCGAAGTGGGGCTTGCAGGTGAACTGCGCCGCGTGCCGCAACTACAAAAACGTTTAAACGAAGCCGAGCGCAGTGGGTTTTCGCGGGTCATTGCCCCTGCCCACGACGCCAGCGTACAGGTGATTACACTTGCCGACGCACTACACGCCATCTGGGAGGTTTAAACTGTCACTGCCACCATCACGTTCATCAAGCCAACCGCGTCCTGCTGGCCAATCGCGCCGCCCTGATGTGGCCTATTTAATAGCCCAAGGCATACTGATTGTTATTTGTGCTGTGCTGGGTTTTTATGCGGCAAGTTGGTTGGTGTCGCGCAATATTTTAGACGGCCCTATCAACATTATCTACCTGACGGTGCTGGGGTTACTGATTGGTTACTTGGTGAGTTTGCCCCTTGCAACGTGGTGGAGTCGCTTGTGGCGGCAACTTATGGTGCGCTTGCGGCAGATTCCCCCCGAGGCGGTGTTAGCAGCCGGTGTCGGGGCGACGGTGGCACTGTTTATTACTGTGTTGCTGAACAGTTTGCTCGAGCAAATCCCTGGGTTTGCTTGGTATCACTCGTTGTTAATTACCGCTGTGTTGGTCACGGGTTCGTCGTGGTTTTTTGTGATTAATCGCCACTTGTTTAGCCGCCGCAATCCCACTATCACGCACATCGATGCCCCCATGAGCGAACCCGCTGCCAAAATCATTGACACTTCTGCCATTATCGACGGGCGCATCGTAGATATTGTCGCTGCCAACTTCATCGACACCCCCATTTTGATTCCTCGTTTTATTTTGGCTGAACTGCAAAACATTGCTGACGCTTCAGATACCTTGCGCCGCCGCAAAGGCAGACGCGGCCTCGAAGTGCTCGACAAACTGGCCGAAGTGCGTCACCTGAACGTGGAAATCATCGCTGATGATATTGACGCCGATGCTGTTGATGAAAAACTGGTGCGCTTGTGCCAAAAACGTCACGCTGACTTGATTACCACCGACTATAACCTCAACCGCATTGCCACGTTGCAGGGTATCAAAGTCCTCAATGTCAACGAACTCGCTAGCGCCCTCAAGGCCAATTTTCTGCCGGGCGAAAAATTGCTCTTGCACATCGTCAAAGAAGGCCGTGAACCCGGTCAGGGGTTAGCCTACTTAGAAGACGGCACCATGGTGGTGGTCGAAGACACTGCCGACAAAATTGGTGACACTGTCAGCGTGGTGGTGACCAGCAACGTACAAACCAACATTGGCCGGATGTTTTTCGCCCGCCTCGAGGAAGATGCCTAACGTAAGCTTGGCTGATGTGTGCTCGAGGCTTGACAAGCTGCCGGTAAATCACTATGCTTACTTTTGTTGTTCACGCGGGGCCTTAGCTCAGTTGGGAGAGCGCCTGCTTTGCAAGCAGGATGTCATCAGTTCGAGTCTGATAGGCTCCACCACAAAAAACAGCGTCTAAGACGCAAAACAAGGGGCAGCCAGAGATGGCTGCTTCTCTCTTTTAGTGCTTTTGGCACCTATCTGGCACCTGTAACCGTGTGGTCAACGTTGGGGTCAACATGGCAGTAGCCAGCAAAACCCCCGTCAATATGACTGCCCTACCCGCCGCCCTAACGCAGCGCCCACAGTGGGTTTTATGGCGTTATGAGCAACGCGGTAAAAACAAGCCCACCAAAGTGCCTTACCAAGCCAAGCAACCTGACAAAAAAGCCAAGTCTAGTGACCCCAACACGTGGGCAACCTTCACCGAAGCTGCCAACGCTTACCAGCAAGGGCATGGTGATGGTCTTGGTTTTGTCTTTAGCGGTGATGATGGTTTTTGTGGTGTTGACTTAGATGGGTGCTGTGATGCTGACGGCACACTGTCACCGTGGGCGTTTGACATTATCGACAGCCTTGACAGCTATACCGAGCGTTCACCGTCTGGTACGGGTGTGCATATCATTGTGCGTGGCACGTTACCCAAAGGTGGCAGCCGTCGTGGTGCGGTTGAGATGTATGACAATAGCCGCTATTTCACCATGACGGGTGACGTGTTGCGGCAAGCTGGCATCGAAGACCGCCAAGAAGCTCTTCAACACATCCACCACCAACACATCAACAAACCCCGTGAACCGCAACCCGCAAAACCTGCCAAGGGATACCATCACGATGACCGCACCTTGCTGGATACCATCAGCGCGTCACGTCAGGGTGCTAAGTTTCAACGCTTGTGGCAGGGTGATACCAGCGTGCATGGTGATGACCACAGCGCGTGTGACCTTGCTTTGTGCAATATCTTGGCGTTTTGGACGCCTGACCCCACAAGGATAGATAGCCTGTTCCGTCAATCTGGCTTAATGCGCGATAAGTGGGACACACGCCACACGACGGACGGCAAAACCTACGGTGAAATGACCATCGCCAGAGCGTTGCAAGACGTTACCGCAAATAGCACAAACCCTGTCTCTGACGGTGATGATTTACGGCAAAAGGGGTTTACCGCAAATGGTGACTTTACCGCAAAAAACCCCCAAAAAAAGACCCAACAAAAAACGCCGTTGGTGCAACGTTGGGGTGAACGCCCCCAGCCAGCACCGCCTGAATGGTTGGTGGAAAACTTGTTACAAGACCGTGCCGACAACATCTTGGCAGGTGAACCCGGTGTGGGTAAGTCTTGGTTGATGGCAGACTTAGCCGTGTGTGTGGCAACAGGTACGCGTTTCCTTGACCGTGAAACCCAGCAAGGTGATGTGCTCATCATCAACTTTGATGATAGCGAAAGCCTACCTAGACAGTGGGCAGAATGGACAGCACGCGCCAAGGGTTATGACTTGCAAGACCTACCCCTTCACTATTACCAACCCAACCCCGATGAACCATACCCACAACACGGTTTACTGACAGAAGACGTGTTTGCTGACATGCTTGACGCCGTGCGCGATATTCAGCCACGGCTCATCATCATTGACGCGTTTGCAAGTGCGTTTCCAACATCTGACGGCAACAAAGCAGACCAAACCCTCAACGCGTTTGAACACATGCGCCGCTTGCGTGTGGCTGCGGGTGATGCTTGCATGGTGCTGCTTGACCACACACCCAAACGCACCTTGATTGATAGCAACCGCCGTGGGGTGAGTGGTAGCCAACAAAAGCACGCCCGTGCCAGAACGGTGCATATTGTCAACAAGGTTGAAGACAAAGAGAATCAACTTGAGTGGCAAGTCTTCAAAGCCAACGCAGCACCCTACCAAGACCCTTTTGCCGTCAACCGTTCTGCCAATAAAGACCAAGGTCTTGCCAGCTTGAGTGCTCACACCATTGAGCCAGCTACCACAAAAACCATCAGCGCCAAGCAAGCCGCCCTAGACTTCTTGCGAGCTAGCTCCGAAACCATAAGCAAAAAAGACTTGATAGTGCATGTGTGTGAAGCCGCTGGCTGCTCCGAAGACCTCGTACGCAAAACCTTAGAGCAAGATGTCAGCCAGCACCCCGCCGTGCAATTTGTCCACATGGGGGGACGCGGCAACCCCGTGGGCTATTTGTGGCAAGACCCCAA
Organism: uncultured bacterium; assembly: GCA_964550765.1. Taxonomy (GTDB): domain Bacteria; phylum Deinococcota; class Deinococci; order Deinococcales; family Trueperaceae; genus JBCCBI01. The sequence goes on from CAZKAZ010000023.1 coordinate 38,206, forward strand.
CCAAACCACACCAACCGACACACCCGAAGACACTAACCAAGCAGATGATTTAAGGCAAACAGATGATTTAAGGCAAAGCCCATTACCGCAAATCAATCCCGTCTCTGACAGTGAAAGTGTATTTCCGGTAAAGCCTGCGACGTTTTCACAAAACGCCCTTACTTACCCGAAATACCCAGAACCCCGCCAACACCATAAGCAACCCCGCAAGCGTCACCACAGCAAGGTTGACCCAACGCATTACCAAGCCTTGCGGCTCGCTTTAGTCACCAAACAGCTTGTACCGTTTGTTCACCCGGTGAGTGGCATGATGTTAAGCCCTGAAAGTACCCACAGCGCGGTGACAGTTGCTTTGGATGCCTTAGCGCACCCCAAACAACTAGACAGTGGCACGGTGAAGTTGCTAGACGCTGCCCTTGCTGCTATGCAAACCAGTCAAGCAGGTGCCGCTATTCAACCTTCATACTCACGTGACAGCGCCCGAAATCCCTAGGGTTAACGGTGCTTTTTTGCGTACAATAGACATTACACTCACTTTATGAAGGTGGCGTCATTGTGGATAAAAAAGCGTTGAGCGAACAAGACATCTGTACGAAGTTCATCACCCCCGCCATCACGCAAGCAGGTTGGGACGTACAAAGCCAGATACGTCAAGAAGTGCGCCTCACAGATGGACGTTTGCAAGTTAAAGGCAACAAAGTCAAACGCGCCCCGTCTAAGCGTGCTGACTATGTGCTGTATTACCAGCCCAATGTTCCCTTGGCAGTGGTCGAAGCCAAAGACAACAAACACAGCATTGGCGCTGGCATGCAACAAGCCCTTGGCTATGCCAATATGCTTGACGTGCCTTTTGTGTTTAGTTCTAACGGTGACGGGTTTTTGTTTCACGACAATACCCGCGCCACGCTAGACACCGCCACGAACAGCGCGGGTGATGTTGAGCAAGCGTTATCACTTGATGCGTTCCCTTCACCTGATGAACTGTGGCAACGCTACTGTGATTACAACGACCTGCAAAACGTGCAAGCCATGATTGCTGCCCAACCCTACTATGACCCCGGTGAAGGCAAAAGCCCACGCTATTACCAGCAAGTTGCCATCAACAAGACCGTGCAAGCCATCGCCAAAGGGCAAGACCGCATCATGTTGGTGATGGCGACGGGTACGGGCAAGACCTACACCGCGTTTCAAATCATCTGGCGACTGTGGAAAGCTGGCGCAAAAAAGCGCATCTTGTTTTTAGCAGACCGCAACATCTTGGTAGACCAAGCCAAAGTGAATGACTTCAGCCCCTTTGGTGACGCCATGACCAAGATAAGCAACCGTGAGGTAGAAAAATCTTACGAGATTTACTTAGCCCTTTACCAAGGCATCACAGGCACCGAAGACGCCCAAAACATCTACAAGCAGTTTTCACCCGGTTTTTTTGACCTCATTGTGATTGACGAATGTCACCGAGGTAGCGCAGCAGAAGATTCAGCGTGGCGTGAAGTGCTGACGTATTACGATAGCGCCACCCACCTTGGCTTGACGGCAACGCCCAAAGAAACTGAAACGGTATCCAATACTGACTACTTTGGTGAACCCATCTACACTTACTCACTGCGCCAAGGCATTGATGATGGCTTTTTGGCACCCTACAAAGTGGTGCGTATTGACTTAGACAAAGACCTGTCTGGCTGGACACCCAGCGAAGGGCAACGCGACAAACACGGCAACCTCATTGACGAACGTACCTACAACCAAAGTGACTTTGACCGCGACTTGGTATTAACCGAGCGCACCCGCACAGTGGCAAGGTATGTGTCAGATTTTTTGAAAAAGACAGACCGTATGGACAAGACCATCATCTTTTGTGAAAACATTGACCACGCCGAGCGTATGCGCCAAGCCTTGGTTAACGAGAACGCCGACAAGGTTGATGCTAGCAGCAAGTACGTCATGCGCATTACGGGTGATAACGCCGAGGGTAAAGCCGAGCTAGACAACTTCATCAAACCGTGGGAAGCCTACCCGGTGATTGTCACCACGTCCAAACTGATGACCACAGGGGTTGACGCCCAAACCTGCAAGCTGATTGTGCTTGACCGGGTGATTAAGTCAATGACTGAATTTAAGCAGATTATTGGACGCGGCACGCGTATCAATGACAACTATGGCAAGCACTACTTCACCATCATGGATTTCAAACGCGCCACGGTGCTTTTTCGTGACCCTGACTTTGATGGTGACCCCGTACAAATCTATGAACCCCGTGAAGGTGAAGACCCCGTACCGCCCGAAGACGGCAGCAGCAACGTAGGTGAAGGCAACACAGGTGAAGCCACGGGTGAAGGTAACACGGGTGAAGATGACCCCGGCACCACAACCAGCCCGCGCCAAAAGTTTGTTGTCGATGATGTTGCCGTGAGCGTGAGCCGTGAGCGTGTTGAATACCTAAATGCCGAGGGTGAACTGGTTACGGAGTCGATGAAAGACTACACCCGCAAAACCGTCAACAAAGAATACGCGTCCCTTGATGCGTTTTTGGCAACGTGGTCAAGCAGCGATAAAAAGCAAGCCATCATCGACGCCCTTGCTGACCGTGGCATTGTCTTTGAGTGGGTAGCCGAAGAAGCCAACCTTGACAACCATGACCCGTTTGACATCATCTGCCATGTGGCGTTTGACCAGCCACCATTGACCCGCCGCGAACGTGCCGCGCAGGTGCGCAAGCGTGATGATGTTTTTAGCAAGTATGGTGAACAAGCCCGCGCCGTGATTGCTGCTTTGTTGGACAAATACGAAGACGAAGGTATCAGCGCCATTGAAGACATCAGCGTGTTGAGGGTGCAACCGTTTAACGACTTAGGTACACCTGTGGAGTTAGTCAAATTGTTTGGCAGCAAGCAGGCATACCAGCAAGCTGTGCGCGAATTGGAAAGCCAACTGTATAGCACGGCTGCTTAAAAGGCAGTACAAAAGGTTGTTCAAAAGGGTGCGGTAATGGTGTGATTATCGTGTGTCAGATAGTTACAAAACAGCCACCACACGGCAAAAGTCAGTGTTGGTATCGTGTGGCGTATCGTGACGACGGATGCAAACAACATGGTAATCAGACGCCAAAGACGCGGTAACATGATGCTTTGTTGGTATCTGGACGTGCCAAGCGTCTTGTCACACGTCAGCTTGTAGAAAGTCAGGTAACGCTATGTCATTAAGCACAATGGTCAAAGGTATTCAGGACATCATGCGCAAAGACGCGGGTGTTGATGGTGATGCCCAACGTATCAACCAGATGGTGTGGTTGATTTTTCTCAAGGTGTTTGACGATAACGAGCAAACCTTTGAACTGATGCAAGACGATTACCAGTCACCCATTCCAGAGCCTTTGCGCTGGCGCACGTGGGCAAGTGACCCCGAAGGCATCACCGGTGAAGCCATGCTTGACTTTGTAAACGGTGAGTTGTTTCCTACCTTGAGTGAGTTACCACCCGTCACGCCCCGTGCGAAAATGGTGCGCGATATTTTTGCCGAGTCCTACAACTACATGAAAAACGGCACGCTGCTTAGGCAAGTGGTCAACAAACTCAACGAAGCTGACTTCACGACCCGCAAAGACAAACACGTGTTTGGTGACATCTACGCGCAGATATTGAAAGACCTGCAAAGTGCTGGCAACGCGGGTGAGTTTTACACCCCCCGTGCGGTTACTCAATTCATGGTTGACATGGTGAACCCGCAACCCGGTGAAGTAGTACTTGACCCTGCTTGCGGTACGGGTGGCTTTTTGACGGCTGCCCTTGAGAAAGTACGCGAAAACGCCCAAGCCACGGGTGAAACCCCCGAAGACCTCAACCAGTTACACATCAACATCCGAGGCGTGGAGAAAAAGCAGATGCCGTTCTCATTGTGTGTGACCAACCTGCTTTTGCATGATGTGGACATTCCTGCTGTGAAGCATGACAACACCCTCAAAGAAGGCATTGGTGACCCCTTAGAGCAGATGATTTATGACGTGGTGGTGACTAATCCGCCCTTTGGTGGGGTTGAAGAAGACGGCATTGAAAGCAGTTTTCCGGCGCAGTTTCAAACCCGTGAGACGGCTGACTTGTTTTTGGCGTACATCATGCACGTCTTAAAGCCCGGTGGACGCGCTGCGCTGGTGTTACCTGATGGCACGTTGTTTGGTGAAGGCGTCAAGACGCGCATCAAGGAAAAACTACTCACGGAAAACAACCTACACACCATTGTGCGGTTACCCAACGGTGTCTTCAACCCATACACGGGTATCAAAACCAACTTGCTGTTTTTTGAAAAAGGCACGCCTACAACCGAGGTGTGGTACTACGAGCACCCGTACCCCGAAGGCTACAAAAGTTACAGCAAAACCAAGCCCATGAAGATAAGCGAGTTTGACACAGAGAAGGCATGGTGGCAAGACCGCAAGGAAACGCCGCAAGCATGGCGGGTGAGTGCTACCGACATACAAGCCAACGGTTACAACCTTGACATCAAAAACCCCCACGAGGTTGAAGACGACCACGGCGACCCCGCTGAACTATTGGCGCACTATGGTGAAGTGACCCAACAAGTACAAAACACCCGCGACACCTTGCGCAGCGTATTAGAAGCCGCCCTAGCAGAAACGGGTAACTAAATGGAGCTAGCCACCTTTTTTGACCACTTTGAAACCTATGTTGAAGCGCCCGGTGGTGTTGCCAAGTTGCGTGAGATGATTTTGCAACTAGCAGTACAAGGCAAGCTCGTACCACAAGACCCCACGGACGAACCCGCCAGTATGCTGCTTTCAAAAGCTAAGCGCATTGCAAAACCTAAGCTAGTCAGTGACGATGACAAACTCTTTGAGTTGCCCGATGGTTGGATTTGGATTCAGTTCGGTGACGTTTTTGATATTCAAGGGGGTACGCAACCACCAAAAAGTCAATTTTCAGATGAGCCGCAAAAGGGTTACGTACGCTTGTTACAAATACGTGACTTTGGTTCAAAGCCAGTTCCAACATATGTGCCACGCGACTCGGTGCGTAGATTTTGTGATGAGAGTGACGTGATGCTTGGTAGGTATGGCGCATCTGTGGGCAAAATCTTTATGGGTAAAAATGGTGCTTACAATGTTGCTTTGGCTAGAATCGTTTACGACAAAGAGAACATTTACAATAGATATGTCTACTACCTTCTCAAAAGTAACCTTTTTCAACGCAATCTTGTTGATATGTCAAGGTCTGCTCAAGCTGGCTTCAATAAAGGAAACGTGCATCCAATACCCTTTCCCCTACCACCCCTCGAGCAACAAAAGCGCATCGTCGCCAAAGTCGATGAACTCATGGCGCTGTGTGATGACTTAGAAACCCAACGCCACACCCGCACCACCGCTCGCAAGACCTTCACCGCCGCCAGCTTGCACCACGTAACCCACGCCGAAGACGCCAACGATCTGCGCCAACACTGGCAACACATCCACCAAAACTTCACCCTGTTCACCACTACCCCCCAAGACGTGGGTGAACTGCGCAAGGTGATTTTGCAACTGGCAGTACAAGGCAAGCTCGTACCCCAAGACCCCACGGACGAACCAGCCAGCGTGCTGCTTGAAAAAATCAAAGCAGAAAAAGCGCGGTTGGTGAAGGCTAAGCAGATAAAGAAAAGCAAACCGCTACCGCCTGTTGAGGCTGATGAAGTGCCGTTTGGGTTGCCTGTGGGGTGGAGTGTGGCTCGGTTAGGTGAAATTGTACTCGACTTTCAAAATGGCTTATCAAAGCGAAAATCTGACAAAGGGCAGCCTGTACCCGTTTTGAGGTTGGCAGATATCAAAAATGGTCGTATTTCAGAGAGTGATTTAAGACATATCAAACTGACTGAGACAGAGTTGCAAAAATACCGTGCTTCACGTGGTGATGTGTTGGTTATACGGGTGAATGGTAGTGCTGACCTTGTAGGGCGTTTTATTCCCGTGGATGTTGACCGTGATTTGGCGTATAGCGATCACTTGATACGCGTCACAATGTCAAAAGAGTACGTGAACCCACACTTTATTACCTTGTATTCAGGTTCTTCTCTCAGTCGAAATCACTTTGAAGCGAAGACAATTACAACCGCAGGGCAGAAGACAGTCAATCAAACTGGCTTAGGGTCTTTACCCGTGCCGCTACCACCACTTAACGAACAAAAGCGCATTGTCGCCAAAGTCGATGAACTCATGGCGCTGTGTGACAGCCTTGAAGCAGATATCAACCAAGCCCAACAAGACGCCAGCGTGTTGCTTGAAGCCACGGTCAAAAGCCTGCTGGCTGCTTAGCTGCTGGCGCTGGCTTCTTCGGCATACGCCCAAAGCGCCGTCACGATGTGGTCAATGTCAATGGTGTAGTAGTCTTCGACGTTGAGTAACAACTTACGAAAGGGACTTGGCTTGAGTGCAAAAGACATATGCCCAACTGCCCAGCCTTCCAAAACCATGCGCGTGTACAAGTCAACATCGTGTTGAAGGTACTTTGGTAGGGGTACGAGTGGGTCGTAACTAATCTTGCTAACCATTGTTGTCACCCCTTCGTCGTAAAGTGCGTACTCATGCAGTAATGTATGCGCTGCTTGTGTCGTGAGCTTGTAACGATTGCGCTGTATGTCTGCTAGTAGTTCTTCACGTGCTGCTAGCGTGCCTGACTGACCACCACCACGCTGCTTTTTGTAATCTTCGTGTTGCCTTTTGATGCTTTGTTCGATGTCTTGCAATAAACCCTCAGTAACGTTGACCCCAGTAAACCCGAACACCGGGTAAACCCTGACAGTAATAGGGCGTTCCCAACGAGTGGCAAGCACTTCGAGCGCCCCGCGTCTCTTATTAAAGTATTCCACCGCAACGGCTGCTTCAGCAAGTTTGCGCCGTGCGTCTGACGCTCGCATGATGGCATCAAAGACCGCAATTTCAAAGGCTTCATCAAGGGTGTAATGCCCTTGTCGCGTTCCCCCGCCCACGTCATCTGGTTTGGGTAAGTATCCACGGTTCCACCAGCTATTCACGGTTACATAAGGCGCATCGACAATTTCAAGCAGTTGGTCACGGGTTATCAGTGGCACAAAGACAGTATAGCGTGGTTTTGCTGGCTTGCCTCTTGCATCTAACGCAGTACTATATGCTAGAATGGTGCACATGAGCGCAAACGTATGCGCGGTAAGGAGGTGATGGTCATACTTCGGCAACTTGCGAGTCAAACCAGCCAGCAACCAGCAAGTCAACCCAAAGAAAAAGGAGTCTAGTTGCAGCTAGACCCCGTTACAACAAAGACCACGTGGTGTGGCTTTTGCCTGAGTTACGTAAAAGCATAGCACACAAAAAGCACGTGGTCAGAAAGGAAAACCACGTGTTTTCTATTGTTTTACCGCATGTAACCCAAACCATTACCCGACGTATCCACGCCCCGTATCCACGTCCCGTGGAAAAAACCATCCTAGACAGTCTTCTCCATGTGTACATGCCCCGTGACCACGCCCCCAACAACGGTGTGGCAAAACCCCTCGCACACAAGCCACAAACGAAGGGGGGTGTAACCGCATGATTTCTGAAAAAGTCACCCAAATTGAGAAGCTACCCCGCCAAGGCTACAGCGTTGTTGAAACCGCTCGCTTGTTGGGCGTGTCGCCCGATACCGTGCGCCGCATGGTCAAACGTGGCGAGCTGAAGGCGTTCTGGGTTGGTAGGTTGCTGCGTGTTAAGCGTAGCAGCATCACAGAATTGGTTGAAGCAGGGCTTGACCGTGATGGCAAATAAACGCCGCCGCGCACATGGTGAAGGGTCAATCATCAAACTAGGCGAACAAAACTACCGTGGCTTTGTGAGCGTGATGCTACCGAACGGTAAACAGAAAAAAATCTGGCGACGTGGCAAAAGCCGCCGCATTGTAGTGCAAAAACTCAACGAACTGCGCCGCCAACCCGAACACATGCTCAAGTACGAAAGCGAACAGGTCAAGCTGGCTGACTACTTGCGCAAACACATTGACGAACTGCGCCCCGAGCGTAAACCCCGTACCCTGCAAAGCTATCAGGATATGCTCAAGTACATTGACCCCGCGTTGGGTAACGTGCCACTCACCAAGGTGACAGTGGCGAAGGTTGAAGCCTTTTATCAAGACTTGCGTGACCGTGGCTTGGCGAATAGCACCATTAAGCACGTGCATCACTTTTTGCGCCAAGCCTTCAAAAAAGCACGCCGCCGCAAGTACATTGTTGAAAACCCCCTCGAAGACGTGGAAACGCCCAAAGGTAAGCCACCCGCAGACCGCAATGCGTTGACTGCTGAACAGGTGGTAGCCCTGTTGGACGCGTGCGAAGGTGACAGGCTCGAATACCTGTTTTATATGTTGCTCACCACGGGTATACGCATTGGTGAAGCCCGTGCGCTGCGCTGGCAAGACTGGCAAGAAGACAGGCTACACATTCGCCACACCTTGGTTGATGAGCGCCCCGGTTTTAGCTTTGGCACGCCCAAAACCAAAGGCTCTGAACGGGTGCTTTACCTTACCGATGAGCAACAACGGGTACTGAGCAAACAAGCCTACTTGCAAAAGCTCATCCGTGAAACGTCTAAGCAGTGGCATGACTACCGCTTGGTGTTTGCTACCTCAAGCGGTAAGCCCTTGCAACGCAGCAACATTGCCCGGTCTTTGGATAGGTTGACCAAACGCGCTGGCGTGCCGCGTATGGCGGTACATGAATTGCGGCACACGTATACCAGCTTGGCATTGCAACAGGGTGTACCCTCCAAAGTGCTTGCCACTCGTTTGGGTCATAGCGATACCACCATGACCATGAAGGTGTATGCCCACGCCTACGAAAGTGACTTGCGCCGCGCTGCTTTGTCCCTTGGCGAACTCACGCAAGACGCTGCAACCAACCAACCCCAACCCCAAACCAACCCCGCAACTAACCATGCAACCGTCGAAGGTGACAACACGTGATTGGCACCTATTGTGGCACCTATACCCATGCGTATGGGTGCTTTTTCATGCCTATGAAAGCCCTTGAGGTAAATATGAAAAACCCCGTTAGAGACGCAACAAACCGCCCTTTGGGTGTCGTTGCCCACAGTGCGCACAACAGTTTGCAAGCAGGATGTCATCAGTTCGAGTCTGATAGGCTCCACCAGTCACAGACGGGTTTTCTAATTTAAGAAAGCTCGTCTTTTTTTGTTGTGTCGGTAGTTTTGTCGGTAGTTTGCAAGCTGGAACGCTCGAGTGCCATTTGAGAACGCTCATGGTGCATTACTTGGCGGTAGATGGCAAGGGATGTGCGGGGGTCGCTGTGACCCAAGAAAGCCTGCAAGATGGCGGGGTCGTGGGTTTGGCTCGCTACTAGTGAGCCTGCGAACACTCTAAGGTCATGAAAGCGGATGTGGGGGATGCCTGCATGTTCGCAGATTTGATGAACAGCGCGTAACATGTTGTCGCCTGATAGCATTGAACCCGTCATTGAAGGAAACACAAAGTCTTCAGGGTCGTGACGCACACGCTTGCGGTGTAGTTCGAGCATGGCTTGCATGTCTTTGCCCAAGGGGATAGTGCGGATGCCTGCAGCGGTCTTGGTGGTCTTGATTTCGCGTCCGTGTTTGCTGTAGGTACGCCTGACGTAGAGTTTGTCGCCGTCGATGTCTTGCCATTGCAGAGCTTGCAGCTCGCCGCGTCTTAGACCTGTCATGATGGCTGCAAATAGTACAGGAAAATACCAAGTCTTGGCTGCGGCAGTTAAAAACCGCTCGGCGTCGTCTGGTTGCCATTGCTCGCGGTGAGTCTTAGCTTGCTTGATGGGTTCAACCGCGTGACAGGGATTATTTGGGATGTAGCCTTGACGCACTGACCAGTTGAGCATGGCGGATAGGTTGCGACGGCATTGACTGGCTAGGGCGTTTTTATTGGCAGCAAGCAGTGGCTCGAGCATTCCCTCGATGTGGGCTGGCTTGAGGTTGCCCAGTGGGATGTATCCGATGGCTGGCAAGATGGTATTGCCGAAGTTGGTTTCATAGATGCTGATAGTGGCTTTGCTGACTCGTAGGCGCTTACTAGCGATAAATTGGTGGTAAACGTCCGCGACGGTTGCGCTAACTAGGGCGGGTTGTTTAGCAAGTGCCTCACGCTCTTTTTGTTTGCGTTTTTTGAGGGCTAACTGGCGGGTTTTGCCTGTACCATAGATGCGCTTTCGTGTGCCGTCTGGTAGTGCAAGCACAATTTCCGCGTTCCATCCTTTGCCGTCACTTCGTTGGTAGACAGTACCTTCACCGTTAGCTCGTCTGCTCATGACACACCCACGCCTCCCAAGAAACTAGCTTTGTGGGAACGGCTCGAGCCACACCTCGTAAGAGATGACTTTGCCGATGATGTCCACGTCTTGCAAACTTGTAACGGTTGTACCTGTAGCGAGTTGGGTTGTGCCTGCGCGAGTGCTGATAAAACGTCTGAGAACAACACCTAAGGTGCTGTGATAGCAGATGATCAGGTCATTGGGTTCGGCGGCATCTTGCAAGCGCACTTTGGCGATACATGGGGTGGGAATCAATCCTGCAAGGTAGGGTTCGGTGATGAGATAAGCCTCGAATTTACCGGATAAAGATGCGTCTATCTCGGTGTGTGTCACAATGTCTCTTTCGCCTCTCACCCTTGCATCTTGCAACTTGTAGACGTTGATGGTGCGGGTGATATGAGAGATAGGCGCGAGTGTGCCAGGACCTTGAACCTGCTCGAGCAATTCTTCGGGGGTGAGGTGATAAGCGCGTGCTAGCCCCTTGATAACCCCCCATGAGGTGACATCTAACGACTGTACGCCATTTTCCAACTTACCCACTTGACCGTGTGAGACTGCGCCTTCTGAGAGTTTGGCGACGTGTCTCGTACTGTAGCCAAGTTTTTTGCGAATGGCTGCTAATCGTTCGCCTGTGCTCGTGTCTGACATTCTGCTGTTTACTGTAGCCCACTCATTGCCTACTGTAAGCACCAATAACCCCCTAACATGTATCATAACGTCTAACAAGGCATACACAAGCTGTATAATGTAGTATCCAGTTAAGAGATATATCTGCTTTTTCTGGAAATCACAAAAACCAAGGGGGCGCTATGGAAAAACTGTTGACGACAGCGGACGTGCGCAAACGGCTAGGCATCAGCCAAACCACACTCGTTCGCTACATTCACGAGGGTAAAGACGGACTGAAGCTCAAAGCGCGGCGCTTGGGGCGGGGTTATCGCTTCTTGCCTGAAGATGTTGACGCCTTTATTGAAGCTAGCGAGGTGAAAGATGACAGTGCCACCATCAACGCTTGAGGATGCTTTGCGGGTCATTGCTGAAGAGATTGCCAAACGGCTCGAGCTACCCAAGCAAACCGAATGTTTACCCGACCCTTACACGTCTTATACGCGGGAGCAAGCAGCCAAGCGCATGAACATCCCCGTGGGGCAGATAGACCAGTTGCGCCGTGATGGGGTGTTGCGTTTTGACAAGTTCGGTGGGAACGTGCGGATTTTGGAGCAAGACATTCGGGACTACTACGCCATTAAGCGGGGGTCTTTGCGGCGTGAGGCGGTGTGAGATGGGCAGAGAAGATGGGGTCAATGTCACGCTGGCTGATAAGCGAACAGCACATGAGAACAGGCGGGATGTGCGCTTTCGCTGCCGACACCTGAACGCGCAGGGGCGCTTGCTGATTGATGCGCTGGTGGCGGTGGGGTGTAGTGATCATCGGATGCTCGAGCGGTTGGGGCTGGGTAACGGCGAAGTGTCGGTGGTGGTGACAGACACCGTGGGTAATCAACGCGAATACACAGTGTTTGACCCGCTATGAGGGGGGTGCTGCTTAGCCTGCTGCTGGTTTTTTCGCTGCTGGTTGGGTGTTCTGACGAACCTGTGACAGCGCCGCCTGTGACGTGCGAACAAGCGTTTGCTGCTGACCTTGAGCGGGGTGTCAGTTATACCGTGGCACTGGGAGATTTGACGCAGTGCCTCATTGAGCGTGGCGACATCATCGAACTGGCGCTGAGGTTGCTCGAGCTATTGCTTGACCGATGGGAGGTGACGGTGTGGCTACCAAACTACTTCTCGACGAACCACCCTTGGTGCTTCAGCCGGGGCTAGCTTGCGCGGTAGGACTCAATGAGGCTTTGTTTGTCCAGCAACTGCACTATTGGATGCGTTTCAACTTAAAAGCGGGGCGGGGGACGTATCAGGGGCGGGTGTGGGTTTACAACACCTTGACCCAGTGGCATGAGCAGTTTCCGTTTTGGTCACGCAACACGCTGCGGCGCACGATTGACAAGTGCGTGAAGATGGGCATTGTTGACAAAGCATTACTGAGCCATGACCCAAGAGACCGCACGCTTAGTTATTCCCTGAACTATGAACGGCTCGAGCATCACTTGGAAAACTGGGGTAATGATGACGTGATTTCAGAAGATGCCCAGATGAACGCTTTACACGCTGCTCATCTGTCGAAAGCCACACATGGACATGCCCAAAGTGGTCACACTCATATGCCCAAAGTGGACACCTGCATCAGCCCAGAATGGGCAGCCGAAGCGGGTATTAACCCCGTCCCTAACGGGTATTCTGACGCCGCAAGACTACATACAGAGACTACTACAGAGACTATAAGCCAGAAACCGAAGAAAAAATTGAAAAGGGCAACGGTTGCTAGTGGGAACTCACTCGCCGAGGCTTTGGCGGATGACGGTGCGCCACTATGAAAAAAGCCGAGGATGTCTTCAAGCAGGGGCTGCGCGGTTTACACGCTGGGGTGATGCCGACGGGGGGCGAGCATGGGGAAGCATCGTCTGATGCCGATGAGATGTGGGAATACCTTGACGATGGCTCGGTGCGGCTTCGCCCTGCGTACAAAGCCAAAAAAAACGCTGAGAGGGCGCTCAAGGCACTGGCTCAGTCGGGGATAGGGGAAAAGTATTGGGATGTTTCGGTTGACAATCTGCGGCGCACCGACGGGCTAGCACAGGTGCTGCGTGGGCTTAGGCGCTTTGACGAATTACAGGCGGCGGGGCAAAACCTGATTTTGGTGGGTGGATTGGGGACGGGTAAGACGCAAGCGGCGGTGTTGGTGATGAAACACGCGCTGTCGCTGGGACTGACGGCACGCCTTGAGAACCTTGGCTTGGTGGCGGTGGATGTCCGTGATGGGTATGGGTCACATGCTGGCGAGAAGATGACCGAACGCATGGCGATTGAACGGATGGCGACGCCTGACCTGTTGGTGCTCGATGACCTGGGGGCGGGGGAAACGGCTTCGGCGATGGTCGAAAAACGGCTTTTGTACCTCACGCTCGAGCAACGTTGCAATCACAAGCGCATGACCATTGTTACCACCAACCTGCAAGCCAAAGCGATGGTGAAAACCTATGGTAAGCGCATCCTCGAGCGGTTACAACCCAGCACCACCATTGAATTTGAGGGGGGCAGCTTCCGACTGACGCCAACGCAGGGGGTGACGTGGTGATTTATGAACTTATGGCACGCAAAAAGCACGTGGCAGCCCTGAAAGAAAAAGCGGCGCAGCGCAAGGTAACGCTAGAATCTGAACGGCAAGAATACCTAGCGCGGGTCTTTGATGAGGGTGAAAGTCGCTATGGGGTGGTGCTCGAGCTAGTGCGGCGGCGAAGGGATGAACGCGGTGGGTAAGAACTTCTCGTATGAAAACTACCCTCGCGGTTGGCACAGGTGGTCACACTATCTGCGGGCAACCCGCAACGACTGGTGCTGTGAGTGGTGCGGTGCTGCCCACAAACACCCTCACCCCATTACCGGCAAGCGCGTTATCCTCACGCTGGCGCACCTTGATCAAGACCACACCAACAACAACCCACGAAACTTGGCGGTGCTGTGTAATCGCTGCCACCTGAACCATGACCGTGAAGACAACATCCGGCGGATGCGGGTTGGGCGGATGCGGGGGTGTATTGATGAGGGGCATTTGTTTGCTGAGGTGTTGCTCGAGCACCACGCTTAACTCTTGAAAGAAAGTTGTGCCTGATGACAGAAACGCCACCGAGCACAACCGCTATCGGTCCAGGTTATTTGTGTGGTAGGAACGAGGTGGGTCTATCGTCTGGGGCAGTCCCACCTGTTATCAAAAGATACATAAACAGGCATAAGGGGAAAGTTACGGTACGGGGTGCAATCGAACCTTCTGTTACCACTGATTCTACTAAAACCCAAAAAATCTGTGATGTTTTCAAGCCCGTTGAGGGAGGTGAGAGAGGCATTATTAGAGACCTGTAGGTCACCACCCACACTGGTGACGCTCTCAAGCCCGTTGAGGGAGGTGAGAGAGGCATTGTTCGTGATATCCAGAAAACGCCCAATACTGGTTAGGTTTTCAAGCCCATCAAGTGAAGTGAGTGCAGCATTGTCGATGATTGCAAGATAATCACCCACACTGGTGACGTTCTCAAGCCCGTTGAGGGAGGTGAGAGAGGCATTGTTCGCGATATCCAGATAATTTCCAATACTGGTTAGGTTCTCAAGCCCCTCTACTGAGGTAAGGGCAGCATTATTTTCGATCAGAGCGCTATCCAAACTGGTAAGACTCTCGAGCCCAGTGAGCGAGGTGAGTGCAGCATTACCTATGATTTCTAGGCTACCACCCACAGTAGTGATGTTCTCGAGCCCAGTGAGCGAGGTGAGAGCATCGTTACGAGTGATACCAAGAAAACCACCCACAGTAGTGATGTTTTCTAGACCCTCGAGTGAAATAAGCACATCGTTATTGACTATAGCTAAATCATTATCCACAGTAGTGATTTTTTCTAGACTATCGAGTGAGGTGAGTGCATCATTATCTCTGATATCTAGGCTACCACCCACAGTAGTGATGTTTTCTAGACCCTCGAGTGAAATAAGTACATCGTTATTGATTATAACTAAATCATTACCCACAGTAGTGATGTTCTCGAGCCCAGTGAGCGAGGTGAGTGCAGCATTGTCTCTGATATCTAGGCTAACACCCACAGTAGTGATGTTCTGGAGCTCGTTGAGTGAGGTGAGAGCATCGTTACGAGTGATACCAAGAAGACCACCCACAGTAGTGATGTTTTCTAGACCCTCGAGTGAAATAAGCACATCGTTATTGACTATAGCTAAATCATTACCCACAGTAGTGATGTTCTCAAGTCCGTTGAGGGAGGTGAGAGAGGCATTGTTCCCAATCGCTAGATTACTTAAACTGGTAAGACTCTCAAGCCCACTGAGTGAAGTGAGTGAATCGTTCGCTATAATCGCTAGACTACTTAAACTGGTAAGACTCTCAAGACCTGCAAGCGATGTGAGGGTTGCATTCTCGATAATGGTCAGGTCATCACTGATGATGAGGCTCTCAAGTCCACTGAGAGAAGTAAGCGAATTGTTGCCTCTGATGTCTAATATGTAACCTACGCTGGTCAGATTCTGAAGCCCGTTTAGTGATGTGAGGGCGTCATTAAATTGGATAAACAGGCTTTCCCCCACAGTGGTGAGACTCTCAAGCCCAGTGAGCGAGGGGAGTGCAGCATTATCTACGATATCTAGGCTACCACCCACAGTAGTGATGTTCTCAAGTCCGTTGAGGGAGGTGAGAGAGGCATTGTTCCCGATATCCAGATAATTTCCAATACTGGTTAGGCTCTCAAGCCCACTAAGTGAAGTGAGTAAATCGTTCTCTTGAATGACAAGCTCGGAATTAACCGTAGTAAGATTTTGAAGCCCCTCTACTGAGGTAAGGGCAGCATTATTTTCAATCAGAACGCCATCCAAACTGGTAAGGTTCTCAAGCCAAGCAACACTAAGTGAAGTGAGTGAATCATTCGCTATAATCGCTAGACTACTTAAACTGGTAAGACTCTCAAGCCCACTAAGTGAAGTGAGTGAATCGTTGTTTGTAACGGTTAAAGCACCCACACTGGTGAGATTCTCGAACCCATTGAGCGAGGTGAGGGAATCATTTCTGAATATGTTTAGATCACCACCTACACTGACAAGGTTATTGAACGCATCAAGGGTTGTGAGGGAAGCGTTTTCGCCAATGCCTAAGACATCACCCACTCCCACTATTGTTAGTTCTTCGCTTACGCTAGTAATGTTAGTTAAGAAGTCAAGATTTTCTAGTGAAGTGAAAGCAATTATAAGTGAGCCTTCTATCACGCTGCAGCCAGATACCTCATCTATCACCTGCTGCATGTCATCTCTTTCGCCATCAATGATGAAATCACCCTCACAGATGGTGTTGCTGTGGGCTGCTACTGAAAAACTCAATCCGATAAGTAAGACAACGTACTTGATTAGTCTCATTTCTCCTCCTTGGTGCAGCGTTGTGCTGCTTTGTACATAGATTAGAAAAGCGTGTTTTGGGATGTTTGGTGTGGGGTTGTGTTCATCCTTTGTTGTCCTTCAAGGGGGTTTTGTTTGTGGTCGCTCACTTAGACCTCTTAGGAATGTTCGGCGGCGTTTGCCCTGCGATGTTGTGATACCTGTGGCAGTTCCAACGTGCCTGCTTGATTGGGCTTTCCGAAGCGAGTAGCGCAGATGGCTTTGGCACGCTCGAGCAGATGAAGCGGTGAGGTCAGTCATGGTGGGGCAAAGGTGCAACGCTGGCTCGAGCATTAACTATCTTGAGTCTCCCCCCGCGCCTGCTCGTACACCTGCTGCAACAAGTAATCACTCACCGCATCTTGAAAGTCGCCTTCATTCATAAACCGCTTGGCGATGTCTTCATTTTGGGCGACGCGCTCGGTAAACAGGTCTTTGAGGACATCCCGAAACACTAACCCAAAGTTCTTAAGGGTGTTGGCTTGGGCGGCTTGGCGCACCTCGTCTCTGGATACGGCGTCTTCACGCACGGCGTCAAAGAAAAGCTGGTCACTGGGTTTGAAGTCCGTACCAAAGCGTTCGTTGAGGTTATCGACCAACTCAGACAGGTGCGCTTTGCTGGGTTTGGCTTTGCCTGTACCAACATCACCAGGACCCGACACCCCCTCTGCGGTATTGGTCTCGAGCGTGATTGCCCCTTCGCTGATTTTCTCGAGCCGGTAGTACTCGAGCTTCACATCGTCACCGAGTGGGTCGGGTTCTCTGGGGTCTTTGGGGAGCTTTTTGAGCAAAAACCGCCCAAAGCTATACAGCATCTCCAACTCGCTATCGGCAAAAGGAATCACCTGCGCCAAAAACGCATACAACCGCACATACGCTTTGAGGGTGTCGCGGAATAACCCTTGTTGTTCTTGCGGCAAGGCGGCAAAGCGGGTTACGGCAGCGTCAATCGGTGCGTTCATCGCTTTGTGGGCTTTGCTCGTTTGCTTCTTCTTGGGTTGGTAGAAGACCTTGGCAAACGCGTCTATCTCTTGGGCGTCCATGACCCGCTGCGCCATGAGTTTGCTTTGCAGTTCATAGAGTTTGCTGTAGTCCACCTGATTGTCAACGTGGGTTTGTTCGTAAAAAGGCTGAAACGCTTTTTTGATGGCTTCGGGTTCATTGATAAAATCCAGCACAAAGGTGTCTTCTTTGAGTGGGTGGGTGCGGTTGAGGCGCGACAGGGTTTGCACCGCTTGAATACCATCGAGGCGCTTATCGACAAACATGGTGTGAAGCAGCGGTTGGTCGAAGCCCGTCTGGTACTTCTCGGCGACGAGTAGCACCTGAAACTCAGGACTACTAAACCGCTCGGGTAGCTCTTTTTCTTTCACCTTGCGCCCTTTGCTGTCGATGTTCATGCCCGTCTCGGTGTATTCCACCCCAGCAAGCTCGGGGTCGGGGACAGTACCAGAAAACGCCACTAGGGTGCGAATGTCGTGGTAGTTTTTGTCCGTGAGGTACTTATCAAACGCCTGCTTGTAACGCACGGCATGCAAGCGACTGCTACACACCACCATCGCTTTGGCTTGACCGTTTATCTTGTAGCGGGTTTTGGCGCGAAAATGCTCGATCATCACTTCGGTTTTTTGGGCAAGGTTGTACGGGTGCAAACTCATAAAGCGCGCTAGTTGTTTGCTGGCTTGGCGTTTATCGACTTCGGGGTCGTCTTCTACTGCTTTGACCAGTTGGAAATAGGTTTTGTAGGTCATGTAATTGGCGAGCACATCCAAGATAAAGCCTTCTTCGATGGCTTGGCGCATGCTGTAGAGGTGAAACGGTTGCGGTTTACCCCCTTCGGGCTTGTCGCCAAACACCTCGAGCGTCTTGTATTTGGGTGTAGCCGTAAACGCAAAAAAGCTGATGTTCTCTTGCTGCCCCCGTTTTGCCATCTGCCGCAAGATTTCTTCTTGGTAGTCTTCTACGCCTTGCGCGGCTGCTTCCTGCCGAGCGGCTTCTTTGAGGGCTTCACCCCCCAACACCCCTTTGAGGTCGGTGGCGGTTTCTCCGCCTTGCGAGCTGTGGGCTTCGTCGATGATGACGGCGTAGTTGCGGTTGGGCAAGTCTGCCATTTTGTCGGTGACAAAGGGAAACTTCTGCAAGGTGGTGATGATAATGGGTGCGCTTGCGGTCAAGGCTTCAGCCAGTTGTGTTGAATGTTTGTCGATTTTGTGCACCACGCCTGCTTTGTGTTCAAACTGGTAGATAGTCTCTTGCAGTTGCGCGTCAAGCACCACCCTATCGGTAATGACAATCACCGAGTTAAACACTTTGGTGTCGTGGGCATCGTGCAAGCTCGAGAGCCGATACGCCAACCATGCAATCGAGTTGCTTTTGCCGCTACCTGCCGAATGCTGCACCAAGTAATTCTTACCTGCGCCTCGTTCTTTGCTATCTGCCACCAAGCGCCGCACGCAGTCCAGTTGGTGATAACGCGGGAAAATCATGGTGTCACCAGCAAGGTGCATAAAGCGCCCCAGAATCTCCAGCAAGCTATCGCGTTGCCACACCTCCTCCCAAAGGTAGGCTGTCTTGTGCCCTGAGGGGTTGGGCGGGTTGCCGCTGCCGCCACCATCGCCCTTATTGAATGGCAAAAAGCGGGTGTTGCCTTTTGCTAGTTTGGTGGTCATGTAAGCCGCGTCGGTATCTACTGCAAAATGCACCAAGCTGCGCCGTCCAAACTGAAAAATGCCGTCGTTGGGGTTGCGGTCATGTTTGTACTGATTAACTGCATCACGCCAGGTTTGGTTTGTAAAGGGGTTTTTGAGTTCAGCCGTCAGCACGGGAATGCCGTTGACAGCTAGCACCAAATCAAGTTCGTTACCGTGACTGGCATCGTAGCGAAGTTGGCGGGTGACGGTAACGCGGTTGGCGGCGTAGTGCTGTTGGGTGGTGGGGTTCATGTTGGTAGCAGGCGTAAACGTCACCACCTTAAAGCGTTTCCCAAAGCACTTAAAACCATGCCGCAAGACACTCAAGCAGCCTTGATAGGGGTCATCGAGGGCGCGGCACAGGTCGTTCAACAGGGTCTCGGCAGTTTTGTCTTTTTGAATGCGTTCGACGTATGCCCAGTCATCGGGTTGGGTGTCTTTGATGTAAGCCAGCACGTCAGCTACAAAGAGATAACGAGACAGGTCAAAGTCGTGACTATGGCGCTGTTCATAACCGTGGTCTAGCAGGTGAGCGGTGATGCTATCTTCAAAAGCAGTTTCGTCATGAACTTTCGGCACGGTTAGACCTCCTCACGAACATCAATTTTGCCAGTAACAGCAGCCGAAATAAGGGCGGTACGGTGTTCTTGTAGAAGGGTGATGCTGTGAGTGACTTTAGAGGTTAGAGCGTCTAATTTACCCAATGCTTGTTCTAAGAACTGAGCAATATCAAGTTGTTCTTTTAAGGTAGGTAAGGCACAAAAAAAGCCGCCAATGACCTGTTGGTCAAGAATAGGTAAAGTCGTGACTGGTGCAATGCCTTTTAGTATTGGCTCAAAACCCTTTAACTGATAGGCTAAAAACCTACCAGATGCTTTCTTTGAATGTGGGGTAATTGCCGTAATTTGCTGATTTGCTGAGGCATTAGCATCAAGATAGCCAACTTTTCCGATTGTTGCACCAATACCGACAATCATGACGGAATCTTTGGTAAAGAGGCGACCAACACCATCCGCGATAGCCTTTTCATTAATTAGCTTGATGGGTGTAGACAAAATTACATTATTTCCAAAGCTACTAGGACCGAACCACGGTACTGAGCCATCTTCGTAATACTCTTGTTGTGCAGTAGGAGGTGTTGAGCCCGTCTGAATTCTGGTGGCAACTCGTTTGATAGCGAGGACTTGCCAATGCTCTGGAATTTCCCCAAGCCACTCAACACCCGAATCTTTCATGCTTACAGTGGGGTCAAGTCCTTTGGTAACGGCGTGGCTGATGAGAGCGGTGCGTTTTTCTTGTAGCAGGGTGAGTTGCTGTTGTTTTTTGGCAATCAGGGTGTCTATGCGGGTGGTTTCGCGGTCTAGGAAGGCGGCGATGGTTTGTTGTTCCTCGAGGGGTGGGATTTCTAGCCGAAAGTCTTTGATGAAATCTTCAGGTATCC
>CAZKAZ010000023.1:58669-61222 GCA_964550765.1 uncultured bacterium
TGAGGAGTTGTTGCATGGCGGCCTGTTTGATGGCGCGCTTTTTGGCGATCAGGCTGTCCAGCCCACTGATGAGGGCATCTACATCGCCCAACACGGCGGCGATGGTGCGTTGTTCCTCGAGGGGGGGCAGTGCCAAAATATTGGCGTAAGCATCCTCTCGTGCTAGCCCTGGTACTGCTGAGTCTTTAGAAAAGGCATCCAGGCGAAGCCAGACGAGTATGTAGTAAAGCCAGCGGATTTCGTGTTTGGTTAATCTCTTGTCAACAAAGAAAGCTGTATCGATAACGTGGCATGCATTGGGTGAATAAGACACCTTACCGAAAGAGCCTTTTCTACCGATAACTAAACAGGGTGCAAGGGTATTAGCTTGATGATGATATCCAACAACACCGTTTGAACCATATACGGAAACATCGCCGCCTGTGCGTTCATCAACACCAAGTGGGTCGCCATAGCCAAATCTCGTAACAGTTTTGAGTCGCTGCACTTCCCAATGCTCTGGAATCTCCTCGAGCCACTCGACCCCAGACGACTTGTACTGCGGGTAAGCCTTTCGCTTTGCTGTTTTATCCGTCGCTGACGTCATCGGGCTATCTCAGGTGGTAAATAGGCAAAGACCTCTTTCACAGCACAACCCCTTGCCACATCGGCATATTTTGCCAACCCTGCGGAAAACCCATATCCGTGACATTGATGCCATATTTTTGTACAAGCTCTGCAAAGCGGTCACGCCAGTGATGGTCTGGGGCAATTTGGTCAAGGCAGTACAACAAGAAAAGGAGGGTGTTGTAAATACGGCGGTTGTTGGCGTTGTATTGTCCTCGCAATGCACTTGTCTTGCGCTTGGGGAGCTTGGGAGTGATGGTAAATTCACGATTCCATAGGCGGCTGTGGTGCGCACATACATTGCGAACATAGGTGAAATGGTGTAGCCATGATGCCAACACCTTGTGATGAATGCTGTAGGCATTGGCAATGGCTTGGCGGGTGTTGATAGGTCGCAAGTTGCCATACCAATTTGAGAGCTGCCCTAATGACATCAACTCGCATGCCGCCCAAACAGGGGGTAGGGGTTCTTGGTATGTATTGATAAAGTGCTTGATAAACGCTTCGTCTGAACGTTGCATCTCTTGCCTCAACTTGTTGCAGGTGCGCCACCAAATAACTTGATCACTTACCAGATTGCCATCGAGGTGGGCATGTGCACCGTGGTTGTGCGCCATGTGATATGCCCACTGGCTACGTACCGACACTTCAAAACGTTCGATAGCGTCAAACACAAGCAAACGCAGTTCCCTGTCAAAAATGTAGTGATTGAGCACCACATCAAAAGCTGTTCCGGGTATGAATTGATGCGTGGCATGGTCGGCTTCAAAGGGAAGCCAGTAAGCTGCTAAGCGGTAGTAGTTGAGGTGTTGTAGGTAGTGGGCAGCATGGTGGTGGTTGATTGTCATGCCGCGTTGCTCGAGCAAGGCAAGTTGCTGTTGATAGTCAGTAGGAGGTTTACTGAAAGGCTTTTTCATCCGCTTACCTCGAGGGCAGATAATGGGTTTGCAGAAGTATCCAGCCAAAGCCAAAAAAAGTAGCCCGCCAGTTTGAGCATACATGTCATACATGTAGAGGCTTGGCAGGCATTGTTAAATTTAAGTATATACCCTAACCATGCCTGTTGTCTAGTCGTTTTTGATAGTGGCGGCATTGTTTCCATTGCTATTTATATCATGAAACTTATTACCCTCACGCGGCTTGCAGGATATCAGGAAGCTCATCCAAACGTGACCAGCGGGCTACGATTGATAGCTCGGCAACTCGAGCAAAATCTGTCTCTCTCCACACGTCACTAGTGTCATCAAACAACGACACCAACTGCAGCCCTTCAGAACCCACCGTGCGGTATTGCAAGTCGTGCCACATCGCCACTACCTTGTGCGTGTGGTTTTGGGCAGAAGAACGATTGTTGCTGCTAAGCACATGCAACAGAGACATTTGATTGGGCGTATACGTCTGAAAATCGACTACCCACGGTTGTTGAGAACGTCCGTTTAGTCTGACTTGGCGCTCATATCGGATGGCATGTTCATCTAAAAACTCGGCAATTTCGTCGGTGGCGCTTTGTACTGCTCGCGAGCGCATGGTGAACCACACATCAGATACGCGGATGGCGGCTTGGGCTACTCGAGTCACCACATCGGCTAGTGTCCCTTTAGAACCATCCGTAAAGTACCGCGCTTGCAACATCCCCCGACGCCACTGCACCCCATGCGTCAGGCTCACGTCTTCGATGAGTTGTCTTTGCTTAACAGAACGCTTCATCGTTTGGGTTTGCATGCGTAACCAGCGGGTCGTCTCAGCGAGGTCACTAATCACCCACACTTCGGGGTTGGTGGTATTGACGTATAAATCAATAACATCGCCATCTGGGTATAGATAAGGCGTGCGAATGCGCTGATACTGACCCATATCGCTGCATTGATAGAGTGTACCTAGATTGTTTTGTAACGTCTCGCAGACCACGTTCACCAAAACAACTCCTCTTGCGTGGGCGGGGGCGGG
>CAZKAZ010000024.1:0-1992 GCA_964550765.1 uncultured bacterium
GTTCGTCGCCTGTGTTTTTACGCAAAGACAAAAAGTCTTCAATGTCAGCGTGCCAAGGTTCTAAATAGGCACAACCTGCACCTTTGCGCTTACCACCTTGATTCACACTCACAAGCAGGTCATTGTAAAGCTTCCAAAAGAACACCGCCCCTTGGTTTTCGCCATTCGTGCCTTTGATAAACGAACCACGTGAGCGTAGCGGGGTCATGTCCATCCCTAGACCGCCTGCAAACTTGCTCTTACGGGCTTCTTGCCACAAGCCGTCAAAAATGCCGTCAATACTGTCATCAAACGTATTCAAATAGCAACTTGACATTTGGCTGTGCACCGTCCCGCTGTTAAACAGGGTTGGCGTGCTACTGAGCACCCTAAACGATGATAGGACGTTGTAAAACTCAATCGCTTTGGCTTCACGGTCAGTCTCATTCAACGCCAAACCCATCGCCACGCGCATGAAGAAGCTTTGCGGTGCTTCTATGTGTTTGCCGTCAACTTTGAGCAAGTAACGGTCATAGACAGTCTGCAGACCAAGGTACTTAAACGCTTTATCACGTTCGGGTTGTAGTGCATCCGCTAATCTATCAAGGTCAAACGTCAACAAGTCAGCATTCAAGATGTCTGCGTCAACCAGCTTTTGTAAGCCTGTTTTGAACCCTGTGCGGTAGACCGTGGGTAAGTCGGTAAGGTCGTGGCCTAAGGTTTCTTTGTAGATGTCTCCAAGCAGCAAACGGGCGGCGGCGTATTGGTATTCGGGTTCGCGTTCAATCATGCTGCGGGCGGTGATGATGAGGGTTTTGATGATGTCTTTGGTGGGAACGTTTTCGTAAAGTTGCTTGCTAGCACTTTCTACGATGACGGCGGGGTCAACGTTTTCCAAACCCTGACAAGCTCTGGCAACCGCTTTTTCTATCTTGCGCTCGTCGAACGTGCCTTGACTACCGTCTTTTTTGATAATCGTGAATGTCCTGCTTGCAACTGTCATCGCGTCCCCCAAAGTATTCATGCTTAATTCATCTATCAAAATGCCAAGCTTTGACCGCAAATCCTAGGCCGAAATGTGATACAAAGGATGTTCGGGAAGTAGCCCAAGTGGCGACGTTAAAGCATACCTGACACTAGATGGTGTATGCAACACCCCTCTACATGCAACATATGACACTACCCAGCTAAGCCTAGTTAAAAATTCGTGAGAAAAGCAAAAAGCAAAAAAGCCCACACAGCGTGCAGGCTTTTTGAGGGCGTTGCAATCAGTAGCGTCGCTTGCGACGGTGCTCAAAGTAGAAATAAAGCTCTTGTTCAGCCAGTGCCCGACGATCCGCATCATCTGCCTGCATTTCGCCAAGCAAAAAGGCATATCGCGTTTCCAGCATGCCAACCCTCCTGTTGAGGTGCACAAGGAACATGAATTGAAAGTCACTAATCTCCTCGGGGTTGTCGTGCTAATCTACCATTGATGAACCTCCTCTACGGGGTTTAAGTGTGGATAGTAGGGGGGTTGTAGCCGCCAAGCCAGCCCCCTACAAACCACATAGTTTTTAATCCTTCGAACCCCCTTTCTATCCTAAAGACTAATATGTACAACATCTTGTAAGCAATTAGTTTGGTATACAAGATGTTGCTACAACACATAATAACGCTTCAGCGGCTTGTATGTGTGAGGTTGCTCTAAGTTTTTGCCAAAAACGCGTCAAATGAAAAAGTCCACGCGGTGGTGGGCTAGGTGTTTTCAACGTCCGTGACGTCTTCTGCGGCGGTGTTCAAAACTACAGAAAAATCTCTTACTCAGCTAGCACTTGATGGTTAGCGTCACCAACTTGTTGTTTAGCAGACTTGATTTTAGCTGCCTCCTCAGCAGCCTGTAATGCAGCAGCTACCTCGGGAGGCATATATTTTTCATCATGCTTGGCCAGTACTTCATCCGCAACAAAATGTCCCTTTGAATCGAAACGCCCCATAGCGACGATACCCTGACCTTCGCGGAACAGATCAGGC
>CAZKAZ010000024.1:2002-44901 GCA_964550765.1 uncultured bacterium
CTTCTGCGGCGGTGATCAAAACTACAGAAAAATCTCTTGCTCAGCTAGTACTCGACGGTTAGCGTCATCAACCTATTGTCTCGCAAAAATCTGTAATGCTTGTTTTCTATAGCCGTTTTGTCTTGCAATCTCGTCCTGCTTCGCGGTGATGTGGCTCGAGGCTGCGTAAACTCACGCTCATGATTCCCCTTGGAAAATCACAACCACCTTACACCCCACCACAAAGGCGAAAACCGCCGCCACTGCCGCCTGAACTGCTGCTTGCGAACGCTCGAGATTTGTATCGGGCGTTGGGTATTGCACCACAGAGCCTGTGGGGGTGGGGCTTGCGTCCGTTGGTACATGGCTTGGCGCGGCGTTTTAGTGCCCGTTTGTTGGCGTTTGATGCAGACATTGCGGCGCGAGGGTTGCAAGCAGCCACGCGGGGGTTGCTCGAGCACTACACCGCTTCCCCACTTCCAATATGCACCGGACACGACTGCCTTCCGCGCACGGGGCCACTACTCATCACCGCCAATCACCCCGGCCTCACTGACGCCTTAGCCTTGCTAGCTAGCATGCCTCGAGCAGACGTCACCATCATCGCCGCCGAACGCCCTTTATTAGCGGCATTACCGCACTTGCGGCCTCACTTGGGCATTGTCAATGAGCATCACCGCAGTGCCGCCTTACGCAGTACGATTCGTCATTTGCAAGCAGGCAGGTGCGTGTTGTTGTTTCCTGCTGGGCGCATCGAACCTGACCCGGCCAGAGATATAACTGGCGCAGTTGCCAGCTTGGGGCACTGGTCGCGCAGTGCCACCCTACTTGCTCAAGCCGTGCCTGAGTTGCAGGTGCACACGGCGGTGGTTTGCAATGTGATTCACCCCGAGGTGCACCGTCACCCACTGGCTCGCATCAATCCCCAAGACCGAGCTTGGCTCGAGGCCAGTTTGCAAGTGCTGTTGCCGCGCTATCACAATATACCCACACAGGTTACCTACGCTGCTGTTCACAACAGCCGTAATCTCACCGCCATCACCCGTGCGCTCATGCCAGATGGTGGCTGAAGTGTCCACAACGTGAGCTAGCTCGGTAATTGTCCGCATACAAGCAAGGTAGCCTATCTTCATGAATAGTGACACAATTTGTAAGCAAATGCACCGTTATCTGCTTGGGATTGGCTTGTTCATGCTTGTTTTTGGGCAAGCCCAGACGCCAGTGACCTTTTGGGGGGCGTTTTTTAATCCCGATGAGGTAGCACTGCTCGAGCAACTCACCGAGATGTTCAACGAACAAAACCCTGACGTCAACGTTGAATTCGTGCTCGTGCCTGGTGCAGAAACCGAAATTACCCGCTTGATGACCGCCGTGGCTGCCGGCGAAGGCCCGGATATCTACTACCTTGACCGCTTTACGACAGCAGAAAGGGCGGAAGCAGGTTTGTTAGCGGACTTGACGCCTTTTATTGACGCTGAAGGCATCAGTCAAAATGAACTTGCGGATATGTATGCTGATTTTGCTTGGAACGAATCGACCTACGAAGAGGGCGTTTACAGTTTGCCGTTTGATACTGATGCCCGCATGCTCTTTTATCGGCGCGACTTGCTCGAAGAAGCTGGTATTGAGCTCGAGCAACTCAACCCCGCCAATGGCCCCATCAGCCCAGACACCTACCGCGAGATTGCCTTTGCCTTAAACGAAAGCGACAACAGCGGCGCTTACACCCGCTTGGGCGCACTACCGTGGAGTGACCAAGGCTGGCACGTGACGTGGGGGTTTGCGTTTGGCGGACAGTTTACCGACGGGGCGTGTGACGTGACACCAACCAATGAAGGCGTGGTGGGCGGCTATCAGTTTTTATACGACTTTGCCGAGGCACTAGAGCCAGCTCGAGCCAGTGCGTTTGAGAGCACCTATATTCCTCGCGGTCAACCGCCGCAGCAACATCCGTTTTTGCAAGGGCGTTTGGCGATGACTATTTCGGGCACGTTTTTTGATGACACCATCCGCGACGTCGCCCCAGATTTGGATTACGGCATCACCTACATTCCAAGTGCGACGGGTGAACCGTTTAGTTGGTCGGGAGGCTTTTCGCTAGCCATTCCTGCAGGCGCAGAAAACCCCGAAGCCGCCTATCGTTTTATTCGCTTTGCTACCGGCGAAATCGGGCAGCGGGTGTGGGCAGGTGAAACCGGGCGCATGCCGACGCTGGAAAGTTTGCTGGCAGACGCAAGCGTATTGGGTGTCAATGCTGAGTTTTATGATGACCTGCTTGAAGTTTCTCGAGAGCGTTTTGCGCTGCCTGTGGCCGCTCGCTACTGGGACGAACTGACGGCTGCGCAAGAAGCGGTGGTGTTGAACGACCAGACAGCCGAAAGTGCGCTCGAGCGCGTTTCGTCCCGCGTGCAACCCCGCTTAGACCGTCTCTGCCGTCAGTAATTAGGCAGTCAGTAATCAGGCAGTTAGTCATCGAACCGTCAATAATCAGGCAGTCGGTAACGCATCAATGAAACGCCCCTCAATGAAACACCACTCAATGAAACACCACTCAATGAAACACCACGACGTCAAAAAAACCGCCTTGGGCTTGCTGTTTGTGAGCCCTTGGCTGCTTGGGTTTGCGGTGTTTGTGATTTATCCCTTGGTGAGTAACATCCATCTCAGCTTGCACGACGCCAGTGGTTTTGGGGGGCTCGAGTTTCTCGGTGTTGCCAACTACCGTGCTTTGGTGCGCGATGACCTTTTTTGGCGTTCGCTCTACAACACCCTCTATTACACCCTGCTCGCCGTGCCTTTGGGTGCAGTGATGGCGCTCGTGCTCGGTTTGGTGATGAACGTGCGCCTTAAAGAAATGCCCATCTACCGAGCACTGTTGGTGCTTCCTTCAGTGCTTCCCATCTTTGCGTTGTCGTTTGTGTTCGTGTGGCTTCTTAACCCGCGTTACGGACTTATTAATCGCTTATTTTTGGCGGTGGGACTGCCGTCAATTAACTGGTTGGGTGACCCCTTTTGGGCAAAGTTTTCGATTGTGCTACTCGCGCAAATGGGCGCAGCGCAGTTTGGCTTAATCGTCTTAGCGGCACTACAAGATATTCCTCGCGACCTATTCGATGCCGCCAAACTCGATGGTGCAACCGGACTGCGTCGCTTTTGGCACATCACCTTGCCACTTCTGCGACCAGTACTACTTTATGACGTGGTGATTGGCGTGGGTTTGGGGCTGCAGGTGTTTACGCCCGCCTACATCATGACCCAAGGCGGTCCCAACAACGCCACCTTGTTTTATGCGCTCTATTTATACCGCAACGCGTTTCGCTACAGTGACATGGGTTACGCAGCAGCCATGTCGAGCATCTTGTTTGCCCTCAACTTAATAGTGGCGCTTGGCTTGTTTCGCTTGTTCGACAAACGAGCGTCGTATCAGGTGGGCGTGTGAAACTTGGCTCGAGGCTACTCATCCTGGGGCTCATTGGGCTTTACTTGATGCCGCTGGTGTGGATGGTGTCCACAGCACTCAAACCCGATAGTGAAATCACCGCGTTTCCGCCTACCCTTATCCCCCAAAACCCGCGCCCGCAAAACTTTGTCGATGCGGTGCGTTTTATTCCCTTTGGGCGTTACTTTGTTAACTCGTTGATTATTACGACGTTCTCGGCATTGGGGACAGCGTGCTCGAGCTTCATCATCGCCTACGGACTGTCCCGCTTGCGCTGGGTCGGGCGCGAGTTGGTGTTTTACAGCGTGGTGGCGTCTATTGTCCTATTCGTAGAGTTTCCGGTTAACCCCGTGACCATGATTCCCCTATTCCGGCTTTTTGCCGAACTGGGCTGGGTGAACACCTTTTTGCCTTTGATTGTGCCCAGTTTTTTTGGTAACCCGTTTTTTATCTTTTTGTTGCGGCAGTTTTTACTTCGCATCCCCTTTAGCCTGTCAGACGCTGCCAAACTCGACGGTGCTAGCGAATGGCAGATTCTGTGGCGCATTATGGTGCCCTTGTGCCGTCCGGCGCTCGCTATTGTGGCGGTACTGGCCGCCGTGCGCAGTTGGAATGACTTTCTTGGGCCGCTTATTTACTTGCAAGATGAGAGCTTATACACGCTGGCCGTAGGGTTGAGTTTTTATCAGTCTACCTACAGCGTGGAGTGGCAACTGTTGATGGCGGCATCGACGTTGATGTTAGTGCCAGAGTTAGTACTATTTTTGCTGTTTCAGCGGGCGTTCATGCGGGGCTTGCGGGCAGATATATAGTGCTCATAGACATCGAAGCAACACGTTTTATTAGCATTGCCATGATTGACGTCTACACAGTTGAATACACAGTTGAACGCGTTTTATGTCGATGCAACGTTGATAAACATCAGCAACTATAGAAGCAACACGTAGAACGCTATATACTCGAGGTAATGATGTTTTTAACGCAATACGCTATAGGTAATGTAATACGTAATGCATAGGTGAATCAGCGTGATGATGCCATGAGCATGCCAACCCAACCCAACACAACCCAACACCTCGAGCATCGAAGGTGGCATTCATAGCTATGTTGTCCGTATCACCTCGAGTTATGTCGTCTGCTTACTTTGTGGTGGGCGGCGAATGTTGGCGTTGTATTGGTAGACGTAGGTGATGGTGCGCCACAACCGCACTTTGGCAGGGGCAGAAACAGGCAAAGCAAGCAACCAACGCACCAAGCGTATGTCACGGTCGCGGCGTTGGGGAAGCAAGTCGGCTAGCACCTCTTGGGCTTCACTGAGGCGTTCGGTTTCTAGTAATTTGAAAAGAAGGCGCTTGCTGCGGTTTTGCTGCTCGAGCAACCGCTTTGGCTCGAGCGCCCGTGGCGTTACCTCTTGAACATGCGCTAACAACCAACGTTCTTGTTCTAAACGGGTGATGATGTTGCTTTCCATAGTCATAGCACTACCGTGCTTGCGGATGTGAACCAGGGGTTGGTCATGAAAATAGGCGATGCCACCTTGGCTCAAAAGCTGTAACCACAGGTGATGATCGTGTACGTGTGGGACGGTATCAATGTAGGGGTCAACATAGGGATAAAGCAGGCGAAATTGCCCCACACTCACCAAAGCCGCTTGAAAAGGTATGTAGTTGTTCTCATACAACTCGCGCAGGGCGCGGTGCTTACCGGGCGGAGGCATGGGAGTGGTAAATATATCAGTATAGTAACCATAAACATCACCACTGCCCTCATTGGGGTCTTCGAAGCGGTAGCCGTTGCTGTAGGTTATGGCAACATCTGGGTTGGCCTCAGCGATGGTGACGAGTTGCTCGAGCAGCGTCTCCTGCCAATAATCATCAGCGGGTAAGCCAATAAAATAACGGCTCTCAGCGGGCATCGCCCGAAAACAGCGGTTGAAGTTCTCGGTGATGCCCACGTTGTCATCGTTGCGAAAGTAATGCACTCTGGCGTCCTCGAGATAGGGCTTGAGGCGCGCTTCGGTATCGTCAGTAGACGCATTATCGCCAATAATCAGTTTGAAATTACCATAGGTCTGGCTCAACACACGCTTGACGGCATCTTCAATAAAACGCCCATAGTTGTACGTGGCCATCAAGATACTCACGGTGGGCGTGTATTCGCTAACCTCCACTTGCGGTTGTGGGGTACTTTCTGGCCTTGCTGGTATTGCTTCTTGTGGGGCATGCCGCAGGGTGATGGGTTGGTCAGTCTGCGGCGACTTGGCAAAGTAGTCGCGTTGTTCGTAGCGCAACTGGTCAATCAAGCGGCCTTCGGGAAGACGCACGTCGGCGTAGGTGAGGGCTTGGTCTTGGGGGATATCTCGAGTGAGGACACAGTTTTCAGCCACACCCATGGGGAGCAAATTTTCTTGGGCTGTTACATCCGCCCGTTCACACACGCCATAAGTCAAATAGCCCCCGAGTTTGTCGAGGGTTTCACCCGCTTTTAGCTCGCGCTTGGCAATGGCGACGACCTCAACGTGGGGTGCACCCAAGGGTTGCATCACTGCGTCATTAAGTAGCACCGCCCTAGCTACTGACAAGGGCACTTCAAAGTGACACAGGTGATAGGGGGTGTAAAAACTGTAAAGAGGCCCTTCGCCCAGTTTGTAGAGGTTGAGGTAATGCTGTTGTTTGGGGTCATCGTGGCTGGCAAAGACAAACACCCCTGGCCCGGGTTTGCTGCCAACAACATAGTCAACGATGCCGCCTAAGCGTTTGAGTTCGTCTACGTCATAAAGCTTAGTAGCATCGTCGATGTGACCATCAAAATCGTAACCCAACATGCCCCGTTTGGCGACTGTCATGCCGGTGGCGTTGGCGACGATGGCTTGTTCAAAGGAGATTTTGGTGCCATCAGCAAACGAGGTGACCATATAGGGGTTTTGTCCCCAGCGTTTAGCGAAGCCTTCTTGAGTGGTGGGGTTGCGATAAGGGTCTTGTAAGCCTTTGATGTTGCCACACAACAGTGGCGTGAGACCGATGCTTTTAACAAAGCGGTACAAGTTCATCTGCACGCCCGGTTGGTCACCATCACAAGCCGTGAGAATGACCCCAGCACGGTCAGCGTATACCTTGAGAATCGCGCCCACTGTCCCGTCGAGTTCGGCGTTCATCAAAATCACGTGCTTGCCGTGGTTGATAGCTTCTAAGACGACGTGGGCACTAAACTCGAGCGCCCCCGTCACTTCGATGATGGCGTCAAGGTTACTGGCTCGAGCTAACAACATGGCATCTTCAGTGACCGCAGGTCTGCTTTGGGCAACAGCATCGGCTAACGCCGCTTGGCTACTGACCGTTACACTCTCAACGCCTGCTTGAGCATAGACCTCTGTGGCTTTGTCGAGGGTGCGGTTGCTAATGGCAGCAAGCGTCATGCCTGGCACACTATTGACGATTTGGTTGGTGATACCTTGCGCCATAAACCCCGCGCCAACCATACCGACGCGCACAGGGTTATTTTGACGAGCCTCGAGCGCCCTATCAACGATAATCATGATGCCACCTCCCCAACAGTATAACGACGAATCAAGTAGGCCAACGGGGAATCAAGTAGGCCAACGGGGAATCAAGTAGGCCAACGGGGAATCAAGCAGGCCAACGGGCACAAACATGTCAAACACACTGCATCACCAGACTGATGTATCAATTAACGATGCGTTTCAACGTCCTTACACGTATCAATGTCCTTACACGTATACCCTCACACTGGCGACGTTTGTTTGATGTTTAGCTTGGTCATGCAGTATCACTACCCCATTGCCCCAAAGCCTCACAAAAAATAACCCCGCGCTATATCAATCAACGAGATAGCTCGAGGCAACACTTGCATGCTACACACATGTTTTGCTTACACATACTGCTCCGGCACAGGTTAAGACGGCACAGGTTAAATAGGTTAAAACGGCATAGACATCATCAGACTGCGGGCAAAACTGCTAAAACCGACAGCCAAAATCAACCCCAAGTGCAACACCAACTGGGCAATCATAGGCGTAAGACCATCGCGGTCGCGATAAAAAAGCCCTCCGAGTGACGCACCAATGGCCACCACCAGCGGTATAGGCGAGGCGAGTACCAACGAAAAAAGTGCTGTAGCGATGAGTAAGCCAACCATGCGGCTGTAGCGTTGGTTCATGGGCGCAGTCACAAACGCCCGAAAATACACTTCTGCTACCGGAATGAGCAGGGTAGCAATGACCACAAACGGCGTTAAGCGCGACATATCAAGGTAATAACCCTGCAACCACAACACATCGGCATAGTTGCGGCTGACCCAAAAACGATAGGCTAACACCGCCGCTAATAGGGCGATACCCACGCCAATACCCACAGGGGTTTTTGGATGGTCGCCGAGTAGTTCTTGCAGGGGTTGTTTCCAGCCCAGGGCGCGCACTTTGCGGACAGACAACACAATCAGTAGCAGCAGCAGCACGATGAAGAAAACCGCTCGAGTATTGGCCGATTGCAGCGGTGTTAACAGGGCTAACCAGTTGCTGTAAGCAAAATAACTATAGGCTAGCATGGCAATAAACGCTAGCGGCAACGCCGTAAACAGCGTGCCATACACCTGTTCTACCGTCCAAGGTTGCGGGCCTTCTACAATCTCGAGCGACCCCTCGTTATCAACCAAACTTTCCCCTACGAGATGCAACGCGAGCAGCACCAACGCCATGAGCACCCACGGCAAAAGTTGCCCTAACAAATAAGACAACAAATCACCCGTAGAACGCAGGGCGCTTTGGCCGTCTTGAAAGTCACCTTGAGCAAAATACACCAACGCCAAGTGCCGATAGTCGCGGCTCAAACCATCTTGGTCACGCAAAGCACGCGAACGGGCATTGACGGCGGCTTCAAAATAGCTTTGGGCGCTCGCCAAATCACTCATTGCCCATGAAGCTTGCCCGAGTAGCGAAAAAACATCGGCATTGCTGCGGTTGCCAGAGACGGTGATGTAGTTTTCTAGCGTCGCTCGAGCTTCTCGAGGAAACCCCAAGGCAAAACGCACTTGGGCATCGGCCAAATAAAAATTGGCATCACTAGGGTTCAAACGCATCGCGGCAGCATAGAGTTCTAAGGCGCGGTTGTATTGTCCCTCAAAGCGCGCTAGTTCGCCCTCTAAGTAGTTGCGTTCGGCTTCTAGTTGGGTGTTGTTTTGTGGCACTCCCCGCGCTCTCACTAGGTTAAATTGCGCCGCGCTATATTCAGCATCAGCCAAATGCAATTGCGCCAAAAGAATGTAGGGCGCTGCCGTTTGGATAGTGTAGTCACGAATCAGCATATTAAGTTCGGCTTTAGCTTGTTCAGTTTCGCCTAAGGCTGCTGCGACTCGAGCTTTGCCAAACGCGGCATCAAAAAAATTGGGCTGAATGCGCAACGCATTGTTGTAGCTTTCTCGAGCGGTGATAAAATCACCCCCCGATTCAAAGCGCAACCCTTGCTGATAATAGGTGTTGGCGTTGAAATTTTGCCCTTGCCCTGAGGCGAACAACAACAGCAACCAACTCACGAACAGCAGTCGCTTCGCTATTGGCCGTGCACCCGACAGTACATCCGGTAATCCACCCAGTAATCCACCCGGTAATCCACCCAGTAATCCACAGGGCCAATACCCAAAATCCATACGCCAGTTGCCGTCGCAACCGCGAGATACTCTACCTGACAGGCTCAAGATGATGCCCCTCTCTTGCGGATATCGAGGTTCGCATAAAGTTTATACAAAAAGCAATGTTCATGATAACCTTTTGGTACACGCTGCTTTATCTTAACGCACGCAAGACCTTTACTGAGTAAAAGATGAAAAACGCGTCAGCCTCAGCGCAGGGGTTCTTCTGCTAAGCTGAGCCGCAACCGAAACCGTTCCGCGCCGCGCCACACTGTCGCGGTGATTTCGTCACCGACGCGGTATTGGGTCTCGAGCAAGTTGGCAAGTTGATTCAAGCTGGTAATGGCGGTGTCGTCTATTTCGGTGAGAATATCGCCGCCTACTAGCAAACGGCGGTTACCGACAATCATCTCCCGCTGTGCCCCGCGCACATTGGCCGTCGCCAAGGGACTGCTGCTCCACACCTGCACCAGTAACACTCCTTCAGCCACAGGCAAGTCGAGCAGGTCTTGCAAGCGTTCGCTGATGGGATAAGCGTAGCGCACACCCAACCACGGGTGACGGTAGCGCCCCACCGTCAGAAGCTCAGGCAGCACCCGGGTGATGGTGTCAACAGGCACAGCAAAACCAATACCACTGCTCACCCCGCTAGGGCTAAAAATGGCGGTGTTGATGCCGATGACGTCACCGCTCGAGTCAAGCAGAGGTCCACCCGAATTGCCTCGGTTAATGGCAGCGTCGGTTTGGATGATGCCGCCGATTTCCCTGTCTTCAGGGCCGCGCAAGTTGCGATCTAAAGCGCTAATTACGCCCGTGGTGAGGGTGCGGCCAAACTGCCCAAACGGGTTGCCGATAGCAATCGCCCGCTGACCGACTTGTAAGTTAGCAGATGTACCAAACTCGAGCGGCGTCAATAAGCCCTCTGGCGCATCTACCCGCAGTACTGCAATGTCATTACGCGGATCAGTGCCGACAATTTCTGCTTCGAGCACGGTGTCGTCACTAAACGACACTTCAATCTGTTGTGCGCCTTCCACCACGTGATAGTTGGTAAGAATATGCCCGTCTTCGTCAATCACAAACCCTGAACCTGCGCCTTCTTGGGGAATGGCGTCAAAAAAGAACCCCCGCCGCAATACTTGGGTGGTCACGTTCACCACCGCAGGCGCAGCCCGTTCGTACACCTCCATGACACGCCGCTCGGAAAAGTCACGCCCTAGGGCGTCAATCAACGCAGCATCGTTGTCTAAGGGGTTGTCTAAGGGATTGTCTAGGGGCGTGGTGGCTTGGTCAGTGGCTGGTGTGGCGCTATCGCTCGAGGTAGACGTCGTGGAAGTCGTGGCGTCGTTGTTTTGGTTATCCGGTTGAGCTTCTTGGGCGTTGCGATTGCAGCCGCTTAACAGTAACAGCACGAACAGCAATCCTATTAGCCAGCGAGAAGGCCAACCGCGTGTCGTCGTTGCCGTCACTATCTGTACTATCTGTCTTGGTCGTCGCGTCATTTGGGTCTTCATATGCTTGCATTATGAAATAGGCTCGAGCAAGATACAGGGCTCGAGCCAACGGAAACGCGTTTTGGGTTTGCTGTTTATGACAAATTCGTGAATACCAAAGCGGTGAACACAGACTTCGTTGCTGCCGCGTCAACTCACCCCGCGCAACGCTCCACCATCGACCATCACGGTTTGCCCCGTAATGTAAGCCGCTTGGGTTGACGCCAAAAACACCGCCGCTGCGGCTACTTCTGCTGGTGTCGCCAGTCGTTTGGCGGGAATATTAGCGCTAAAAGCAGTTTTGGCGGCATCGTCAGCAAAAAGTTCATTCAACCGCTCGGTGTCGGTGTAACCAGGCCCTACGTTATTCACGGTGATGCCTTGGGCGATGATTTCGGTAGAGAGCGTTTTGGCAAACCCCGTCACGGCGGCGCGGTAAGCGTTAGAAAGCGTCAAGTTGGCAACGGGTTCGCGCACTGACAAACTGGTGATGTTGATAATCCGCCCCCAAGCGCGCTTTTGCATGGTTGGTAAAGCGGCATAGGCAAGGCGCACAGGCGACATGAGCGTCAGGTCGTAACCACTTGCCCATTGGGCTTCGGTCAGTGTTGCTGCTTGACCTGCCGGAGGACCACCTGCGTTGGTCACCAAGATATCGGGGTGCTTGTCGCCAAGGGCGTCAAACAAGGTTTTGATGCCTTCAGCACTAGCGACGTCTCCGGCAATAGTGATGACCTCTGCGCCTGTTGTCTGGCGGATGTGTTCGGCTTTAGCATCTAAGGCATCTTTGCCTCGAGCGTTCATCACCAACGTCACGCCTTCTTGGGCTAAACCTTCAGCAACGGCTGCACCAATGCCTTTGGATGCCCCCGTGACGAGGGCAACTTTGCCTTGAATCTGTAAGTCCATGCGTCAGTCTATCGTGCTAGTGGCCTCGCGTAGGCGCTTAACGCAACCCGATGGAGATGTACTTGGTTTCTAGGTATTCTTCGATGCCCCACTTGCCACCTTCACGGCCTACACCAGAAGCTTTGTAACCACCAAAGGGCGCTTGTGGCGTCGAAGGCACGCCGTCGTTAACCCCCACAATGCCATAATCAAGGGCTTCAGCCACTTTGAAAGCGCGGCTCAGGTCTTGGGTGTAGATGTAGGCAGCTAAACCGTAAGGCGTGTCGTTGGCAAGACGCAAAGCTTCGGCTTCGTCACTGAAGGTAAGAATGGGCGCAACCGGGCCAAAGGTTTCTTCTTGCATCATTTTCATATCCGGCGTGACGCCACGCACCACCGTGGGTTGGAAGTAGAGTCCCTCGAGGCTTTCCCCACCGGTCATAATCTGCGCACCCTTACCGAGGGCGTCTTGCATGTGCGCTTTGACCTTGTTGAGGCCTTGTTCGTCAACGAGTGGCCCAATGTCGGTGTTGTCGTTGCTAGGGTCGCCGACGATGAGTTTTTTGACCGCCTCAGCGTAGGCTTCAGCAAAGTCATCAGCGATGCTTTGGGCGACATAAATGCGGTTAGTGCACACACAGGTCTGTCCGCTGTTGCGGAACTTGCAGGCCATCACTTGGGGAACAGCTTGTTCAATATCAGCATCTTCAAACACCAAAAAGGGCGCGTGTCCACCGAGTTCCAGTGACACTTTTTTGATGGTCTGCGCGGCTTTGGCGTAGAGCATCCGCCCTACTTCGGTGCTGCCCGTAAAGGTCAGTTTGCGAATGCGTGGGTCTTCAATGAGCGCATCAGACACAGGCGCAGGGTTTAAGGCGGGTAGCACTTGGAGTGTGCCTTCAGGGCCACCTGCTTCTTGCCACAGGGCTGCTAAGTACAGCGCAGACAAGGGGGTTTGCTCAGCGGGTTTGGAAATGAACGTGCAACCTGCTGCTAGGGCTGGCGCGGCTTTACGGGTAATCATCGCCGAGGGGAAATTCCAAGGCGTCACTGCAAAACTAGGACCCACGGGCTGACGCAGTGCCAAGATGCGTTTGTTGGGGTGTTGGCTAGGAACAGTATCACCGTAGACGCGTTTGGCTTCTTCGGCGTACCACTTGACAAACCCCGCCGCGTAAGCAATTTCGCCGCGTGATTCTTTGATGGGTTTACCCATTTCGGCGGTCATAGTTTGCGCTAAGGTCTCGAGGTTTTCATGCATCAAATCATGCCAACGCTCGAGAATGGCTGAGCGTTCATAGGCGGTGGTGTTTTTCCAACTTTCAAAGGCTTTTACAGAAATATCTGCCGCTTGCTTGGCTTCTTCTGCGCCACAGTCCGCGACTTCGGCAATCACCTGATTATTCGCAGGGTTGCGCACTTCATAGGTTTTGCTCGCGTCGTGCCAGCTTTCGGTCAAATAACGCTTTTGAACTGTAGAAATCATGAGTTAGTTTAGCAAGATAGCCCAGACAGGGGTTGCTCGAGCCAACGGGTCTAAAAAGTGTGCCACACGGATGTGCTGACCTTCATCAAATGTTCATCAGACAGTGAGTACACTACCTACCTCAAACATTACAAACGAAAGCCAAAAGGCGTATGAGCACACACTGACAAAGAAAGTGACCTAGATTATCCACTATCGCTTCCATGTCACAGTAAAGCCAAAAAATTGTCACTTACAAAAACAAACCTACGACAATTTTTTGCGGTCACTGGACAAACTAGAAAAGTAAATGAATTATGTGCTACTGTTTTAATTAGCAAGATTTCTTTGCTTTGGGTATCACCTTGGTCACTTTGTTGGTAGCTTGTTGTTCGTAAATCAATGTGTTGTCTACACCCAGGAGGTAGTCGTGAAAAAGGATATGCAATCTCAGGTAGAAACCCTCTCCCCCGCACAAGCCCAACTCAAGCTCGCTTTGCTCAATGCTGAAGCAGCAGCCGTTAAAAGCAGCGATGTCTACCTCGAGTTACAAGCGTTTGACTTACCTCCTGAAGTCACCAGTAGATTGCACGACCTTTTGCAAGTCACCAAGCCCATAGGCGGCAAAGTGATTGCCGTGGGTAAAGTCGTACTCTTGCAAATTCTCGAGTTTATCAAGCAACATCCTTTTTTGGTCACGAGCCTCGGCGCAGGCGCTGTGATTGGTACTGCCGTTGCTGGGTTAATCACCAGCATCCCATTACTTGGTGCTGTTCTTGCACCGCTCGCTGCCGCATTAGGCATCACCATCACCGTTTTAGCGGGTGTTGTAGGATACGAACTTGACAAAAACTTTCAGGGCGTTGGTCAAAACATCATCGAAATGGCTGAGTTGTTTTTTCGCTTGTTAGCCAACATTATCAACACAGTTTTCCGTGAAGTCAAAAATGCTGCTCAAAATAATCACCCTGACGCAGTCAACACTGAAGCCAGCTTGCAAGTAGGCGTTGCCCATGATTGAGTCACTCGAGCATGACATCACTCAAGAAGACACCAGCCAAAAAGACATCCTGCAAGCAACCACGCAAGAATCCCAAGCCCTTGCCACCCAACCCAAAGTTTCACCACCAAACAAAGCACAACTTTTGCGGGTCATTAACAAACTTGAAAAAGGCGCTGGCGACCGCGTTGGCATTTTAGCTGATGTCGGGGTAACGGCTATTGGGGCAGCAGGGGCAGGGGCAGCAGGCATGGTGTTAGGCGCAACAACGAGTTCTATTCCCATCATCACCGCACTCACGGGTGCAGTCACGATTGCCGCCGCTCCTGTTGCACTCGTGGCTGGTGCAGCCATCGTAGGTGGTGGGGCAGTGTATGGCATCACCCGACTTATCAAAAACGGTGGCTTCCACGATGGCAAACGCAGTCAACTGCTCAATGAATTTAAAGAAGCCCTCGAGGACGCACACGCCAAAGAAGCCGAAAACGCCCTCAGCGACGATGACAAAACCACCTTTTATACGTTTTTACGTGACCCCTTAAAACGCAACCTGATAAGCCCCGAAGATACCCAGAGACTCATTCAAGTTGTAGAACAGGGTTATTTAGCACTGACTGAGGCGTATGAACTCGTTGGTAATCTGTTGTTCGAGCAGCAAACCCAAGCAACAGCAACCTAGCTCATGCAAACTTAATTCACGACGGTGACGGCACCGCCCCCACCCGCTGTTCAACCTCGGCCAGCAGGTGGGTGACGGTGTCTAGCGTCACGTCTAAGTATGTCGGTTCACCTTCGCGCAGTTCACCATCAAGATACCCGTCAACCCCGGTGTGATCCATGTTGCCCATCGGCACGCGTTCAATCAACCCATAGCGCAACGCTTGATTCCAAGGCGAAAAAGGTAGCAACCGCCAGCGCCCCGGACACATAATCTGCCCTACCCGCTGCACCATGTCCCGCTTGCCAAACAAATGATAGAGCTTGGTGACTTCTAACACCCCCGGGTCAGAACTGAGCACACCACCTAGCGAAATTACCTGCACCGGCTGACCAATCACCTGCCGCAAGTAGGGCGCAGCCCCTACCGCAATCTGCCCGCCACCGCTGTAGCCAATCAACGTGATGGGGGCGTGACTGCCGAGGGTGTAACCGTTGGCTTTGAGACCGCGCAAAATCATCTCGGCAGACCCTTGATTGTAAATGGGGCCGTAGCGACTGTCGGCTGAGACAGCGACTTGCCATAAATTGCGAAAGTTAATCAAAAAGCCCGCGAACCCGTTGCCGCTGATTTTGTTGCGCAACGCCCAGCGCCACACTTTAGCAAACGCCCGCTGACCCGTAAGGGCGCGGTTAGTTACTGAATAGGGAAAGAGTTCCACCAAGGTGATGTGGGGCATGCGCTCACGTAGGGCGTGCAAAAAGGCAATTTCCCTAGGGGCGTAACTTTCGCCAGACACGCTATGAATGCCCGATAAAAACACCACAAAGTGAGGGGCTTCTACAGCATCGTCTATTGCGTTCTTCGTTTCGGTAAGAGCATCAGGAATGACGGCAGTGTCTTCTACCCCTGTATCAGACACAAACCAACCCGCCCACCAACCGAGGGCTTCAAAGGGTGCTAGCACCCCCACGACGAGCAGGGCAACCCCCAACGCAAGGACAACCGTCGTTAGATCAAGAAAGTTCATGGTTTTTCTTGGCTTCTTTTAGGGTGGGTTTTGGGATTGGTTTTAGTAGTAGGTGTGTCATCTTCAGTTTGTTCTTTTGGGGTATCGGGTTTTTGGGAGGTCACGGGGGGAAGGTGGATGTTGTGCCATTGACCCTGTTGTAGTTGCTCGAGCAACACCTTGAGTTTCGTCAACTCCACACCCGCCACATAGCGCCTCAGCACTCGAGTCAAACCAATAATCGGCCTGCCGATGGTACTTTTGAGCACCTGTAACAGCAACCACCCTAACGCACTGCACAACACCGCTTGCCTGATGTTTAAGTCCAACACTACATCAACCGCCAAAATGACCGCCGATAAACGCCACAACGACAACAGGGCGTTAATGAGCGAACCGAAAAAGGGCACAAGGGTAAAAAAGCTAAAAAGATACGGGCTGTACCCCAAAGCAACCGCCCTTGCCACTTCACCAGGGCGCACGCTGGCCTCAAAAAATTGCCTGCCCACCAGCCACGTGCTGAGCGTCCAAAACAACAACCCAAACACCTGAATAGCGGCTGACAAAAGCAAGCTCAACACAAACCGCTTAGGCTTGACGCGGTTAGCTAGCAACACGATGCTCTGACCGATGGCTTCAGACAGTGACGCCAAAAACACCACCGTGAGCGCAATGACAAACCCGTTGGGGAGGTTTTGAATGGTGCGAAACGCCGCCTGATTGAGGGCTAGGGTCTGGCTAACCAACTGCCACAACATGATTAACGTTTGTCTTTTGGCGCAGCTGGGGTGTTGGGTGCGTTTTGCGCATTTTGCAAAGACGCCAACACATCGAGTTGCCTGCGCACACTGGTCTGGTCAACCGCCCCGTGACCGTGTAAGGTGAGTTCGCGTTCTTTGACAGGCAAGCGGTTACCACGAAACATGAGTGCTGCCGTTAGGGTCGTAAGGGGTACGGCCAATACCAAACCGATTGATCCCACGAGGGTATGCACCACTTCTGAAGCCACCAACTCAAAATTGAGCGCCCTAGCTATGCCAAAGTCATTGAGCTGCAACAGCACCAACAGCGGCAAGGATGACCCGGTGTAGGCCAGCACCAAGGTGTTGACCAATGAACCGATGTGATCCAAACCAACGTTCATACCGCGCTGATACAACTCTGACCACTGAAAGGTCGGGTTCACCAGCGACAACTCCCGCACCACACTGGCTTGCACGATGGTGATGTCGGTGAGTGCCCCTAATGCCCCCACTAGCAACCCTGCGAGCAGCAACCCTTTGAGTTGTACTTGGTTGGCACCAATATTAATCATCATGGCTTCTTCGCTGCCAAAGCCCGTTAGACGCGCCCACTCAGTAAACAACAAACCTAGTCCCATGGTGAAGAGAACAGCAGCAAACGTACCTAGCAGCGCCGCAGTAGTGCTCCAACTGAGGCCGTGTACGAAATAAATCGCCAAAATGAGCATACCGCCCACACCTACGAGCGACACCCATACCGGGTTTTGACCTTGCAAAATTTGCGGGATAATAAACCACATGACAATGAGTAAGCTACACCCCGTCGCCACAAACGCCCGCAACCCCTTGAGGCGGGCAACCACGACTGAAACCGCCAAAAATAGCCCCGCCAACCACGCCAATGCAGGCCTGCGTACCCAGTCAATGACCACATATTCGCGGATACCGTCAGGATTGGGGGCATAGTACAGTTCGACCCTATCACCTACTTGGAAACTGGGCATACCGCCTTCGCTGTCTATCTCGAGCGTCCCCAACAGGGCGTTAATGAGCGTGCCATCTACCTCAACGGTAGCTAGCTCAGTGTCAGGGTCAAGGGCAATGATGCGTCCCTCGAGATACCCTGTCACCTCATCAATAGGCAGAGCAGGCGGAGTTACGTCTTGCGCCCACCCTACGGCACTCAATACACTAAATATAAGTAAGAAGCCTATCTGGTGCATCAACTTATCAGTCGCAACGCATAAAGCCATAGTGACGTGAGGATACGTCACACCTCACAGGGGGGTTGTGTCGTGTTGACAGTTGGGGCACAGTCCATAGAGGGTCAGTTCGTGATGGGTCACCTGAAACCCCCGGGGCACCGTCACCCCTTTGACCAAATCGACGGGGCAAGGCGTGGTGAGCTTAAAGACATTGTCGCACTGCCGACAATAAAAGTGATGGTGATGAGCGCGTTCTTTGACTTCATAGCGGGTGCGCTCGCCAGGAAGACTCACCGCGCTCACTTCGCCTTCGTCGGTTAAGGCGTTGAGGTTGCGGTAGACGGTAGCGAGTCCGAGGCTACGTTTGTGGCTTCTCGCTAGCTCGAGCACTTCTTGGGGCGTAAGGGGACCAGGGGCGTCTTGCAAAACATCTAAGATGGCACGCCGTTGGGCTGTCTGGCGTTTCATAGTGACAGTGTAGCAAGGACACCTGCTCGAGCACGTACTTGGCAAAAGTCATGCTCCTTGGCAAAAGTCAGCCTCGAGCGTCACCTGCTGCCCCGCCATACACAGCCCATACCCCATATGGCCTATCTAGATGTGACATAGCTAGCTTTGTTAATGTTTCACAGTCAACATAGGTTATTATGAAAGTAACACGTCTTTGTCATGTGCTTTTTTGGTGCAGCCTTGCGGCAGACACCTACACACCAGCATCGCGTTGTGCGCCTATGTTGTGCATCTATGTTGTACGTCTAGGACGCGCTATCGTCTTGAGCGTTGTCACTTGCTCAAATACAACAAACACGCCAGAGAGGTTAACCATGTGGCAAGCAGATAGTGCAGGGTGGCAACGACACAATCAGCAAGCTAACCGCTGCAGGTCATATATAGCGCGGTGTGGGCAGTGTCATCAGGGGGATACACACGCAGATGACAGTGTGATGTGTTTTAGCTGGTTTAGGGTTGGCTGGCCATGCAGCCTCTGCGCTACTAGCTTCGTTGCCATGTTACTCACGGTGATGCTGCTTACTGTGCTGCTGCTTACCAGTGCTTACGCGCACAACTTGGCTGACACACCTGAGCTTACGAGCGTCGCCACTGACATAGCTACTGACATAGCTACCGACATAGCCACTGACATAGCCACCAACATAGCTACCAACACCACCACTAACAGCACTGCCAGCAATGTCAGCACTGCCAGCACCGTCACCGCTCAGACTACGCCAACGCCAATCTCACTCTGGCTAAACACAGCCTGGCTAAACGCAGCCTGGTTAAACGCAGCCTGGTTAAATATCATCACGGGCTTAGGCGTCACGTTGTTGGTTCTTTTGGGGCTAGTCGCTAGCCGCAGTATTTACGGGTTACGACGCGATATGGCTTATCTTCGCCGCGCGCTTGCTGACACCCAACAACAGCGCCGCGACCTCGAGACTACCCTCAGAGAGCAAGCACGCCACATCCACACCTTGCAACACGCCCTTAGCCACCTCAGTGACGGCGTGTACCACCTCGATGACCAAGGGCGATTACTCGAGGTCATCAGCA
This sequence comes from uncultured bacterium, assembly GCA_964550765.1. Taxonomy (GTDB): domain Bacteria; phylum Deinococcota; class Deinococci; order Deinococcales; family Trueperaceae; genus JBCCBI01. The sequence continues at coordinate 21,079 of CAZKAZ010000024.1, forward strand.
GCACCCCCGACAAAATACCTAGCCACGACCCACACACACACCAGCACACACACCAGCACACACCCCAAGCGGGTCAACCCCTCGAGGCACTCTTTCCCCGCACGTTAGCGCTTGATGTGCGCGGGTTACTCGAGCGCACCCTGACCCAACAACAACCTCAACACCAGCCCTACCATGACCCTCACCAGACACCCACTAAGCACTATCAACTGCACTGTTTTCCTATGGACACAGATCGCGACGTTGCCACCCAACACCCCAAAGAATATATGCACAAAGACGCCCACAACCAGCGTGCTCGAGCAGGTTTCCTCGTCGTGCGTGACGTGAGTGATGTTGTCACGTTGCAACAGAGCGAACAGCGTAACAAAACCATTTTGGCCACCCTCCCTGATGCCATCGGGCGTTTTAGTCGCCGGGGTTATTATCTCGAGATCATTAACACCGGAACGTTTACTCAGGTGCTTACCCGTGAGCAGCTCGAGGGTAAACACATGCTGGACTACTTGCCATACGCGACTGCCAAAAAGATGCAACGCCACATCGACGCCCTATATGCCACCGGTGAGGTGCAGTCGTTTTACTATCACCTCTACAACGACAGCGGCAAACGCGTCTACCGCCACGTTCGTTTGGTGTTACTTAACGCCCGCGAACACATCGCCATCATGCGCGACGTGACCGAACACATGCAAACCGAACGCGCCCTCGAGCAAAGCGAAGCCCGTTTTCGCGAAATTGCCGCCACGATAGACGCAGTGTTTTTTGTCTTTGATTTGGTGAGCCAACACTTTCGCTATATCAGCCCCACCTTTGACACAATCGTAGGGGCGTCGCGGCAGTTACTTTATGACTTTAGCGATATTCAAACCACGTTTTCACACCTCATCTACCCAGCCGACTGGCAGGCGTTTCATGAGGCATTTACCCGCATGAGTGAAGGCCACGAGGTACTGCTCGAGTACCGCTTGCGACACGCTAGCAGCGGCCTGCGTTGGTTGCGCACCCACGTGTCACGCGGCTACACCGTCAGCGCCACCGTCAGCGCCGAAACTACCCCCACGCACGGCTATCAGGACGACCTCGACAGTGCTACTGCCGACCAGCACATGATTGGTGTGACCACCGACATCACCGAACACAAACACGCCGAGGCAGCCCTCAGTGCCAGCGAAGCCCGTTTGCATGCAATCTTGCAAGCTCTGCCCGATGGCATTGGCCGCTTTAGCCGCGAGGGGCGCTATCTTGAGGTGTTACACCAAGGTTACTACACACCGATTACCCCTACCCAAGACATCATCGGCAAGTCCATCGCGGAGGTGCTACCACATGAAGCAGCAGAGCGCGCCCTGCAGCATATCGGGCGTATTTTTGCAGGTTCACCGCTCGAGGTATTTGAATACGATGTAATCCTTACTGACACCACCCATCACCGAGAAATCTATCTGGTGCCTTTTGATACAGAAAGTTGCATCGGCGTCGTGCATGACATCACCGAACGCAAACGCGCTGAACTCGCCTTGAGCCAAGCGCTAACCGAAAAGACTGCCCTACTCAACGAGATTCACCACCGAGTGAAAAACAACCTGCAGGTCATTGTGTCCCTGCTGATGTTACAAGCTCGAGCCACCCCCAACCCCGCTGTCAAAGACGCCCTCAACGCCAACCGCCAACGCATCACCGCCATGGCCACCGTGCACAAACTGATGTATGCTAGCGGCTCGCTGAGCGAGGTGAATTTTCACGATTATTTGCGTGCCATTGTGCCCAACCTGCTACCACCACAGGGTGCACCTGCTGTGAATATCAACATCACTACCGCCATTTCCTTGCCTATAGAAGACGCCATTCCTTTGGGCATCATCACCGCAGAATTGCTCGAGAACATCTTTAAGCATGCGTTTACTGACCCACATCCCCCCAGTCACCCCATGAACGCGGATACGAACAAAGATGACGTTTTCAGTGATGACATTTCCAGTGAAGCAACTTTGAGTGCTGAAGCTTTTAATGAATTTGACGAACCAGCAGAGATACCTGCTGACGATAGTGCGCCCACCGTGACACTGGCGCTCGAGCAACACCAGCACACCATCACCTTGCGCATCAGTGACAACGGCGTTGGTTTACCAGAGGGGTTTGACACCGAGCGCTTACAACGTCACACCTCATTGGGCATTTCCATCATCGACGCGCTGGTTAGTCAAATTGGCGGCACATGGCGCATGGCGCGTTCAACCCCAGGCACGCTGGTCGAGGTGACGTTTGCGGTGCTCGAGCCACCGCACATCATGCCAGAGTGATACCAGTTTGAAAAACAACCCTCCCAAACTTAGGGCGCGCAGATGGCTATGTGTCAGATGCTTAGTCAGGCGTTTGGTCAGGTACTTGGTCAGGCGTTTGATCAGTTGCTTTTTCGGCGTCGCTTTGCGTAGGGTCAGTCACTTCAATAGCCTCGAGCATGGCAAATTGCTTAGCAGTACCGAGTACCAACAAATGGTCTTGTACCACCAAGTGCATATCCGGATCTGGCGGGCTGATGATGTCACCATCGCGCAATACAGCCACCACGTTCACCCCGCAACGGTTGCGCAAATTTAAATTACGCAGTGACTGCCGGGTCAAGGTGCTACCTTCACGCAGTTCGATTTCTTCCATGCGCAGTGCACCCTCGTCGTTGGCAAGGTTCATTTCTAACAAACTCACCAGCGCAGGCCGCAACACCTGATTGACAATGCGGCGACTACCGATGATATAGGGATTAATCACCTGGTCTGCACCTGCCAGCATTAACTTTTTGTGGGCGGTGTCGCTTTCAGCACGCACCACAATGGACAGGTCGCGGTTGAGGTTACGCGCCGTCATGATAATAAAGGCGTTGCTAGCGTCGTTGTCGGCGGTAGCAATCAAGCCACGCGCCCGCTTGACGCCAGCAGCAATTAAAGTTTCTTCGTCACTGGCATCACCCAACACGTACAAATACCCTCGGTCTGTGGCGTATGCTTCGTTGCTTTCGTCCAAATCAACAATCGCAAACGTGCGCTGTTGTTCGCTCAGTTCTCGAGCCACTTGTTTACCCATCTGCCCCAACCCCGCCAAGATGATGTGATTGGACATTTTGTCGATGGCGTTTCGCATTTTGCGCCTTCCCCTCGCGTCAGCGACTTGACTGGCAACCACATGTTCCATGGTCGTACCAATCACGTAACTGAGCGAGCCAATGCCTAGTAGCGACACCGCCATCGTAAAAAAACGTTCTTGCGTCCCGAGGCTGTACACTTCGCCGTAGCCGATGGTGGTGATGGTAATGAACGTCATGTAAAGGGCGTCACTGAGCGTGCCCCCTTCGTCGCGCCACATCATGTAATAACCACCAACGCCCATGATATTCACAGCCACCAACAGCACCACAGGGATGCTGAGACGGCGCAAAAGTTGGGCTCGAGTCGTAGACACGCTTAGACCATTATACGCTGCCCTAAGGCGTATCACCCTCGTTGTCTGTTGACAACCATTAATCACCGTTAACGTGCGGGGGGTAATAGGTGTTTACAGCTACGAAACAGCTACAAGCATCAATAAGCTACAAAACATCAATAGTAAATTCACATGACCTAACACAAAAGCGCAACGTCATGGTTCAAACGTCATGGTTCACAACCAGCGGGCGTCTACATGTCAAGCATCTGGCTCAACGGTAATAACGCACGCTGGTCATGCTCGCTAATATCGCTATCACTGCTGGCCATGTTGACACGTTTGAAGGCAATCATTGGCGGCATGGGGAATTGGCTCTAGCATCGGACGCCCTTGTGACACCATTATGGCACTACTGTGACGCTGTCGGGGCGCTATTGGGGCGCGATGAGTGTGATGGTGTGTTCAGCCCTAACGAGAATCTGAGAAAACGCGTGGTAATATCTACGACTGTTGACTATTTGTGCGCTCTGCTGGCTCGAGCCACCCTGTTCGTCTTGACCGCACCTTAATATTACCGCCCTAATCTAGTTCATGGTCACCGTGACCCTACCCGCTACCTCATCCGCCCGCGCTGAGCGGCCTGTCCGCATTATTTTTTGTTGTGTTTTTTGGTTGTGTTTTTTGCCTTGTAAGGAGGATTCGTGCGTCAAACGATTCGAGATTTATTTCAGTATGTAAAACGCTATCCGCGAAGGTTTTATCGGGGGATTGCCTTTTTGCTGCTCTCGAGCATCACCACGACCTTTTCCCCCAGGGTCGTAGGGGCAGCCATCGACAGCTTGAGTACTGGCACCATGACCATGCAGCGGGTGTGGTGGTATATCTTTGGGGTGCTCGCCATTATTGGCACAGCAGGTTTTGCCATGGTGATGGTCAGGCGCACGATTCTTAACGCCAGTTGGGAAATTGAATTCGACTTGCGCCACGACCTGTTTCAGCACTTTACGCGGCTCAGCGGCACCTACTACGACAACCACCGCATTGGCGATTTGATGACCCGCTTAACAGCGGATTTGAACTCGGTGCGGATGATGGTAGGCGTAGGTATCTTTATGGGTGTTAACACCCTGTTGATGATTCTGTTTACCCTGGCGCAGATGGTGACGTTGAGTGTTGGCCTCACCTTACTGACGTTATTGATTATTCCGGTCATCACCCTGACGTTTTTTTATTTGCTGCGCATTATTCACAGGCGCTATGAGCGGGTGCAAGAACAACTCTCGAGCGTCTCTGCTATGGCCCAAGAAAACTTCAGTGGCATCCGCGTGGTCAAAGGCTTTGCTATCGAAGATAGGGAAATGCGCACGTTTCGCGCCCTGAATGATGAATTTATTCGCCGCAACTTGTCGCTTACCCGCGTGGATGGGCCTTTGTTTCCCCTCATGGAAGTGTTGTTTGGTAGCGCCATCTCGCTGCTGCTCCTGCTCGGTGGCCGTTTTGTGATTGGCGCAGGCGGCGAGCTGACCATTGGTGGTTTTGTGGCGTTTGTCTTGCTCTTTGAAGGCATTCAGTGGCCCGTGATTGCCATGGGTTGGATTGGCAACGTGGTACAGCGGGGGGTGACCTCGTGGGGTAGGTTAAAAGAAATTTTCAACGAACAACCCGACATCACCGACAGCGAGCTGACCGATTACAACCTGACGTACATTCACGGCGAGATTGAATTTCGTCACGTCAGTTTGTACATAGACGGTATGACGTTACTTGATGACGTGTCGTTTCGGATTGATGCGGGTACAAACTTGGGCATTGCAGGCCGCACCGGCGCCGGTAAAACCCTGATTGTCAATTTGCTAACTAGGCTAGTTGAGCCAAGTTCAGGACAGATTTTGATTGACGGGCGCGACATTCGCAAGTATCCGTTAGAAGTGTTGCGCCGTCACATTGGCTTAGTACCGCAAGAACCGTTTTTGTTTTCTGACACCATCGCCGAAAACATTGCTTATGGCATTCCCGAACGGGGCGATAAAGAGACCATGCTCGAGCACGCTAGGGAGATTGCCCGCTTAGTACAACTCGATGGTGACGTCATTGACTTTCCTGAGGGTTACAACACCAGCTTGGGCGAACGGGGCGTGACCCTATCAGGTGGTCAGCGGCAACGCACCGCCATGGCGCGTGCCATCATTCGCGATCCCAGCATGCTCATTTTGGATGATGCCTTAAGTGCAGTAGACACCCAAACCGAAGCCAACATCTTAGCAGGCTTGCGCGAAGTGTCTCAAAACCGCACCACTCTTGTGGTGGCTCACCGGGTATCGGCGTTTCAGCACACACAGCACATTATCGTGCTCGAGCACGGCCGCATCATCGAAGAAGGCAGTCATGAAGCTTTGATTACCCAAGACGGTTGGTACGCTGACATGAACCGCCGTCAGCAACTCGAAGAAGCCTTGGAGGCCGCATAATGGGACGCAAAGCCCGCCTCAAACGCGAGCGCCAACAGCGCCAGCAGCAAGATGGTGGCAACGGTAACCGTCACCTGACGGACATGTCCGACACGCAGTACTCGGTGGACAAAGCCAAAGCCAAAGCTGCTAACGCCCGCCGAGGTAAAGTGGCCGCTTTGCGCCGTGAAGGTAATTTTGATGAAGACGGCGAAAAGATGGCCAGTTCGTTTGACCTAGACCTGACCCAACGCTTGCTGAGGTACTTGCGACCCTATTTGCCGCAGACCTTTGGGGCGATTGCCCTCTTGCTCGTGTACAGCGCTATCGTGCCGATTTTTCCCTTTTTACTCAACCTCGCCATCGACCGCTACATCAACCCCACCAGCGAACCCTTTGCTAGCCTCACAACCGACGCCCGTATCAACGGCCTCACGTGGTTGGTGGTGGGTTACATGGGCTTGCGGGCACTCAATTTTGGCTTGCGCTACGGGTATACCTATTTGGTGTCGTGGATGGGGCAGCACGTTATTTACGACATTCGCAAGCAGATTTTTGGCAAAATTCAGCGCCTTCACATGGGCTTTTTTGACCGCACCCCCGTAGGCCGCCTCATCACCCGCATCACCAGTGACATCGACGCCATCGAAATGATGATTAAAGACGGTGTGGTGGGCTTAGTGGCTGATGGTGGGTTAATTATTGGCCTTCTGATTTACATGTTCAGCATCAACTGGCAACTAGCGCTGATTACCTTGGCGATTATGCCGATGTTGTTTTTGACGCTCAACGTGTTGCGTTCGCGCATGCGTGACGCGTTCCGAGCGGTCAGCTTGCGGCGTTCTAAGTCAAACGCCTATTTGTCTGAAAACCTCTCCGGCATGAAGACCGTGCAACTGTTTAACCGTGAAGTGCGCAACCAAGCCCGCTACGACCAGCTTAACTTGGACTTGCTAGATGCGAGGCTCGAGCAGGTGCGTTGGTTCAGCTTGTTCTTTCCGGCGGTGCAATTTACCGGGGCGATTTCCATTGCCTTGATTTTGTTTTATGGCACGTCACAAATTTTGGGTACAGGTCAAAATGCCGTGACCATTGGGGTGCTGACGGCGTTTATTCAATACTCGTTTATGTTCTTCCGCCCGTTGCAAGACTTGAGCGACAAGTTCAATATCATTCAAGCGGCGATGGCCTCGAGCGAACGCATCTTCGGCTTACTCGACACCCCCGAAGTGGTGCAAAACAGCGAAGACGCCCAACTATTTGCCGGCTTTCAGGGCGAAATTGAATTTGATAACGTGTCGTTTGCCTACCAAAACGACGAATGGGTACTGCGCGACCTATCATTCACCATCGAACCCGGGCAGTCGGTAGCGTTTGTGGGTCACACGGGTGCAGGCAAAACCACCATCATCAGCTTGGTGAGTCGCTTTTATGACGTGCAACGCGGCGCAGTCAAGATTGACGGCAAAGACGTGCGCGACTACGACCAAAACGACCTCCGCAAACACGTCGGTATTGTTTTGCAAGACCCATTTTTGTTTAGTGGCACGGTAGCCAGCAATATCACGTTAGGTAACGACGCCATTGCCCGCGAGCAAGTCATCGAAGCTGCTAAGTTCGTAAACGCCCACGAATTTATCGAAGAACTGCCCCAAGGTTATGACACGCCTGTGCGCGAACGGGGTGCCGGTTTTTCTACGGGTCAAAAACAACTGATTGCTTTTGCTAGGGCGCTGGTGCAAAACCCCGATATTCTGTTGGTGCTTGATGAGGCTACTGCCAATATTGACACCGAAACCGAAGAACTGATTCAAGATGCCCTCGAGAAACTGATGCAAGGCCGCACCAGCATCATCATTGCCCACCGCCTTTCGACCATTCAAGACGTTGACCGCATTATGGTCATGCGCAAAGGCAAACTGATTGAACAGGGCAACCACTTTGAACTGTTAGAACACGATGGTTACTACCGCAAACTCTACGAACTGCAATACCAAGAACGACCCGCAGCCTAGTCACTCACATTCATACAGTCAGTATCGGTATCATCGGTATCGGTATCATCAGTATTTGTAACGTCACTACCTACCCGAGAACCTCCCCACAAAGGGAGGTTTTGTCATCTCTCGGAGTTGTGTTGCTACTCCTTAGCAATGCCACGTGTTGTTTCTACAGTCGCTGATGTTTACCAACGTTGCATCGACATAAAACGCACCCAACTGTGTAGACGTCAATCGTGGAAATGCCATAATTTTGAAAATGGCATAATCGTGGAAATGCTGTAATCGTGGAAATGTCCTCGAAATGCTATCCCAATTCTACAGCGCAGCCTTGAAGCCCTTAGACACTCAAATGGCGGCTCACCTGTGCTTGGTCAGCATGTTGGGTGTTACCTTGTTCGATGATGCTACCTTTTTGCATGACGTAAAAACGCTCAGCAAAACGCCAAGCAAAGTCTAAGTACTGTTCCACAAGTAACACCGCCACCCCAAGGTCATGACGGATGTGCTCGAGCGCTGTTTCGATTTGTTGGACGATACTCGGTTGAATACCCTCAGTCGGTTCGTCGAGCAGCAAGATGTTGGGGCGGGTCACGAGCGCCCTGGCAATGGCCAGTTGCTGCTGTTGACCACCGCTCAGGTTACCACCTTTGAAGTGCGCAAGTTCTTCAAGCGCCGGAAACAGCTGAAAGATGTATTTGGGGAGGTTTTGGTTATCTCCGAGGTTACGCCGTGCAGTGTCGGTATCACGGCGGTTAAGATAAGCAGCCAACGCAACCTCGAGGTTTTCAGTGACTGTGAGGTTAGCAAAAATACCCCGTCCTTGCGGTACGTAGGCGATACCTTGTTTGGCGCGTTGATGCGCAGGAAGGCGGGTGATGTCGTGATGGTCGTAGTGAAGGCTTCCCCCGTGAATGGGTTGCAAGCCCATGATAGTTTTGAGCAAGGTAGTCTTACCCACGCCATTACGCCCAAGTAATGCCACCGCTTCACCTGCTTGGATGGTCAAGTCTACCTCCCACAGCACCCGACTTTCACCATAACTGCTAGATACCTGCTGAAGCTCGAGCATTAGTGTGACCTCCCTAAGTACACGTTGATCACCTCTTCGTTATCGCGCACTGCGGCCATATCCCCTTCGATGAGCAACTTGCCTTGGTGCAAAATGCTCACAGGTGCGTCGAGTAAGGCAACAAAACTCATGTCGTGGTCAATGACCAAAATGGTGTGTTCAGCAACCAAATCGCGGATAAGTTCGGCTGTTTTGGCGGTTTCTTGGGCAGTCATGCCAGCAGTAGGTTCGTCGAGCAAGAGCAGTTCGGGGTCTTGGGCGATGACCATGCCTATCTCGAGCCACTGCTTGGCACCATGTGACAAGTGAGACGCGCGCACGTCGCGTTGCCGCTCTAACGAAATGCGTTCTAGCACGTCTTCGACCCGCTGCCGCTCAACCGCAGAAAGATGCCCGTGCAAACTGTTGAACCACTGGCGCTGCTGACGCACGGCCACCACCAAATTGTCAAAAACGCTCAGGTTTTCTAACACGCCCGGAGCTTGAAATTTACGGCAGATACCCGCTTGGGTAATCTTGTGTTCAGTGAGATGGGTAATGTCACGCCCTTTGTAGTACACCGCACCACGGCTTGCGCGCACTTTGCCAATCACACAATCACACAGGGTGCTCTTGCCAGCACCATTAGGACCAATGAGCACTTTGATGGTGTTGGGTTGCACGCTAAAACTAAGGTTATTTAGCGCCTTGAAACCATCAAAATCGACAGTGACGTCGCGCAATTCGAGTAGTGGCTCAGTTGTTAGTCCAGTCATTGGCTCAGATGTTGACGTAATCATTGGTTCAATCATTGGCTCAGTTATCGGGTTAGTCATCGCTGGCCTCGTTTACTACTGTTTGAGCAGGGGCAGTAGGCGTATTTGTAGCATGGGTGATGCTGGTCGCTCGAGCACGAAAGCGTTCTTGGGTGCGACTTTGTGTACGTCCTTGAAAGCGTGCTCGAGAAGGTTGCTGATAGTCACCCGATAGCGGCAAGCGCTCGAGCAATCCCGTCAACCCTTTGGGCAACACCGTCCCGACGAGCACAAACACCACCCCAAGTAACATCGGCCACACTTCCGGAAAACGGCTGCTGATGTCTTCAGCTAAAAACCGCCCCAAAACCATACCGAAAGCGGCACCAGTGACACTTTCACGCCCACCAAACGCCACCCACACAGCCATTTCAATTGACGGTTTGACGCCCACATCGGCTGGTGAGATGATGCCTGCGTGCAACACAAAAAATGCCCCCCCAAGCCCCGCAAACAAGCCTGCGATGGAAAACACAGCAACTTTATAAGGGGTAGCGTTGTAACCCAAAAAGCGGGTGCGGTTTTCGCCGTCACGAATGGCAATCAGCAGTTTGCCGAAGTGACTGCGGGTGAGCCACTGAGATAACAACCACGCCAGCAAAAGGGCAACGACTGTCGCCACATAGACACCCGTGCGCACCGTGTCACTGGTGAGGTCGTAACCAAATAGGGTCGTAAAGTTCGACAGACCATTAAACCCGTTGGTGTAGGTCTGCTGGCTCACAATAAGTGTCGTAAACGCAAGCACCAACGCTTGGGTAATAAGCGCAAAATACACCCCAGAAATACGCCGCCAAAATACCAATGTCCCTAAGAGGGCAGCTGCCAATGTCGGCAAGATAAGTACCATTGCCACGGCAAACCAACTGGCTTCAAAGGGTTGCCACCACCAAGGCAACTCGGTAATGCGCGGGCGAAAACTGCGCGCCATAAACCCGGGCAAATCGTCACCTGCTCGCACCAATACCAAGTGCATGGCTAGCGCGTAACCGCCAAGGGCAAAAAACACCCCTTGTCCCAGGCTTAAAATGCCGGTGTAACCCCAGATGAGTGACAAGCCAATCGCCAACATACCAAACGACAAAAAGCGTCCCAACAGGGACAGGGTATACGCACCAAGGTAGTTTGGGATGGCAAACAAGCCTACAAATACCAGTATGCCAAGTACAAACGCCACTCGAGCGCGTGAACGTTCTGGTGTCATTGCTCGAGCGCCCGTGAACGCGTGACCACAAAACCACGTGGCCGAAACTGCAAAAAGGCAATCACCAACAACAAGATGATGACGCGGGCATAGCTGACGCTGTAGATACTTTCGAACAACGAAGTGAAAAAGCCCAGCGACAACGCCGCTAACACTGCCCCCCAAATACTACCAACACCCCCTAAAATCACCACCAAAAAAGCATTGACAATGTAGCTCGAGCCAATCACCCCGGTAATAGGCGAGATAGTTGCTAGGGCTGCACCAGCCAACCCAGCAATGCCTGTACCTAGGGCAAACACACTCATGTCAATCAAGCGGGTGTTTACCCCCAACGATGCTGCAACAGCTCGGTCTTGGTTAACCGCACGCACGTATAAGCCTAAACGGGTGTAGCGCAGTAGCAACAACAAGCCAAGAACCACTACAACCGACACGGCGATCACAAACACCCGCACATACGGTAATGTCACCCCAGCAAGCGCCCCATCTGTGACTGCAAAAGCGCCATTGAGCCAGTCAGGGGCAACAAAACTAACGCCAAAAGGTTGCCACAATACCACAGCTTGTTGCAACACTAAACTCACACCCCACGTAGCCAAGAGGGTGTCAAGGGGGCGGCCATACAGCCAGCGAATAATCGTCACTTCTAACAGCGCCCCGAGTAGTGCCGTCATGACAAAAGCAGCAGGCAAAGCCACCCACAACGACATCCCCTGCGGCAGTGCTCGTTGCACCACGAACGCCACCACACCACCGAGCATTAACATCTCGCCGTGTGCCATATTGATGACCTGCATCAGACCAAAACTGAGTGCCAATCCGAGCGCCGCGAGCAGCAAAATTGACGCCAAACTGAGCCCATTGAACACCTGATTGACGACAAATACCGGGTCGGTCAGTAGGGCAACGTCCATTTCAGCCTCCTTCACATGAATGACCCAAGCCATCACCTGTAAGGTCATGACTTGGGATGTACTTACGCTGACAACACCTAGACAACACCCAGACAACACCTGATGTACTGGCTAGGTATATATTTCGAGATTTTGCAGCGTCATCTTATAGGGTTTTGCAGCGCTCATGCTGCATATGAACCAACGACATATGAACCAACGACGGGATTACACGACCCGACAAGTTAGCGGTTAATTGGCAACAAAGTCGCAGGTGTTACCCGGAAAAGCCAGCGGGTCGTAAGGTTCGGGTTCGACGGCATCGCCAGAATCCCAGATGATATCGAACTGACCATCAGCGTCAATTTGTCCAACGTAAACTGTCTGGAAGATACTCTGATTGCTATCAATGGTGATGGTACCCATGGGGGTGTCCTCGAGCACCAACCCATAAGACGCTTCACGCACGGCATCGATATCAAACGTGCCCGCTGCTTCAACGGCGGCTTTCCACAAATACACGTTGATGTAACCGTGCATCATGGGGTCGGTAATCACAGCATCTTCACCGTAAGCAGCCCTGTAGGCTTCGATAAACGCCGCATTGGCATCATTTTCTAAGCTTTGGAAGTAGTTCCAAGCAGCATAGTTGCCTTCAACAAGTTCTACCCCCATCGCTTGGGCTTCTTGTTCGGCGATGCTAAACGACATAATGGGTAGGGTTTCGCTATCAAAACCTGCCGCTTCGAGTTGCTTGAAAAACGCTACGTTGCTGTCGCCATTGAGGGTATTGAAAATCAACTCAGGTTCTGCAGCACGCACTTTGTTGATGACTGAACTAAAGTTGGTATCTCCCAAGGGAATGTACTCTTCACCGAGCACTTCACCACCCCGGTCGGCAATGTGGGTGTTTAAGATAAAGTTGGCGGTCTGCGGATAGACATAGTCCGAACCAATCAAGAAAAAGCGGGTATAACCCTGCTCAAACGCCCAATCAAGGGCAGGTAAAGCTTGTTGATTAGGTTGTGCACCCGAATACATAATGTTGGGTGAGCACTCATTACCTTCAAACTGCACGGGATACCACAACAAATTGCCTGTGCGCTCAAACACTGGCAACATGGCTTGCCGACTCGCCGAAGTCCACCCACCAAACACAGTGACGACACCGTCTTCTTCAATGAGTTTGGCCGCTTTTTGGCTAAAAATGGCTGGTTCTGACGCACCATCTTCCACAATAGGTATCAATTGCGCACCCAAGACACCCCCTGCTGCATTGATTTCTTCAATAGCAAGTGTTGTCGCATTAGCAACGGCTACCTCAGAAATCGCCATGGTGCCAGAAAACGAATGCAGCACACCCACGTTGACGGTTTCTTGTGCTACCGCCCCGGTTGACCACAACAGAACGGTCAAAACAATCTGACGTACCCACACAGCTTTTTGCATAAACTTCCTCCTTTGAGCGAAAAAATTCACTCTCGAGGTATCGTAACGAGTTTGCACATACACTGTCAATAGCAACTAGAGACGCGCAAATATAAGCTAGCATACCCAGCGAGAAATGATATTCTAGTTATGCAGAAAAAATTACACACATCTTGTCAGCTTGACAAAAATCTTGACCAGAACGAGGAAAATTACTCGAAATACCCTGCGAGTGCGAGCGAGAAAAGCCAGATTACTTGCTTGCAATTCACTATTCTCACCAAGCTTCCTACTGCCTGTTCAGCTTTACATCAATCACCAAATATGGATACACCTGTTGCATAAAAAACCACTTTATCCATCACCTCAACCAGTCATTGATTCCGCTCGAGCACCGTTTCTTGCCACCCTTGTTGTTTTGCATACGCAAGTAGGGCATTTTTGGCGTCATCCCTGCTATTGATGTCACCAACGGCGCGAGCTTCTGCTACAAAACGTAACGCTTCGCCAACTTTGGGGCCTGGCTCGAGGTCTAAAAGCGCCATCACCTCATTCCCTGTAATTAGTGGTGCGGGTGGGGCGGGTTTATCAAGTTCTGCCAGAATGCTGGCCACCACTCGGCGGTAGGCTTGCCTGGCTGTCACACTGGTGCGTTTACCCCGCGCGGCTTCGCGGTCAGCCACCATCACCTTGAGCAAATCCGGCAGTATCTCGCGGCGACGGTGCACAAAACGGCGGGTGGTTTTATCTGTCGTAGGTAGGGGCAACATGTGATAGCGCACCAGCTGGCTGGCGTGATGCACTAGGGTGTTAGGTTGACGCAAGCGGCGCAAGATGGTTTTGGTAATGTCCGCGCCAACTTTGTCATGACCATAAAAATGCTGCACGCCTGTTTCTGGGTCAACCTCGAAACAAGGCGGTTTGCCAATATCGTGCAGCAAAGTTCCCCAACGTAGCGCCAATGACGCCTCCGGAAAACCCAGCAAAAGCTGCCGCAGGGCTTCCACGCTGTGGTCAAAAACGTCCAAATGGTGAAAACTACCCTGCACTATCCCCTGTCCGGCCATCAACTCGGGAAGGTAGTGCTCGAGCAACCCCAGTTCCGCTAGTAACCACACGCCCGAAGCCGCCAAAGGCGTCATCATCACGCTATTGAGTTCATCGCGAATGCGCTCCCAAGCAGGCAGCGGTAAAGCACCCGTAGTGTGCAAGCCGGCCACCTCGAGCATCGTCACACGGGTATCCTCATCGAGTTGAAACCCCAACTGACAAGCAAACCGCACCCCTCGCAGTAACCGCAGCGGGTCATTGTGCAAATTAGCAGCGGCCACCATGCGCACTGTCTGGTTCACAAGGTCACGCCGTCCTGCCAGAGGATCAAGAATGTTGCCGTCTAAGTCCACTGCTATGGCGTTGATGGTGAAGTCGCGTCTACTGAGGTCGGTGTGTACGTCTTCCTCGAGCGGCACATAATCGCGCATCACCTGTTGCCCGTCACCCTCGTGCACCACTCGCCACACGTTGCGGGTTTCGTCAATGGCAAACACACTTCCTGCTAACACGTCAGCAGCACTTACGGCTTCTGCTTGCGGGTCAGGGACGAGCCAGTCGGTGTCTTTGGGCATATCTCCTAACAGCACATCACGCACGGCACCACCCACTAAATAACCAGCAGTAGGAAGAGGTGCGAAAGGGGTTAGCTCGAGGGTTTGCTGATGTAGGACGTTGCGAGATACACGTGAACCTGTTAACCACGTGATAAGACGCGTTAGCCAGTGAGGGTAAGGCATTGGTTTAGGGTAGCGCGTTTAAGAAGGGGGGTCGTTATCTGGGGTGGTTTTTGGCTTGGTGTCGGTGAGGATGCGCTCGAGCACAAGTGCAAGCGGCAACACATCCTCATGAATGGTTTGCCACAACACTTGAGGATCAGTTTTGGCGTATTCATGGGCTAAAAAATTACGCATATCGCGCATGTCGCGCCACGCTACCTGGGGGTAACGTACTTGGATGTCTTCAGGTATGTGCGCTGCAGCTTCACCGAGCACAATGAAGTTGTATGTAACAGCATCGAGTAGTTGAGCATTAGCAAAGAACGTATTTTTGTCTACATTGGCAGTATAACGTCGGATTTTGATGATGGCCTCGAGCATGTCCTCGAGTCGCACTCACCACGCCCTAGGCATCATTTCTAGCCATCATCATCGCTAAGCATAAGCAAGATCTTGATAGATATACTCACGCAAACGGGGATGAACACCTCCGGGTGTTAGTACATCTACCTCACACGCCAACACTGCCTCGAGATAACGCTTGAGTCGCGCCAAGGTAAACAGGCCTGCGGAAGCCTCAGGCGCAAATGACACCAGCACATCTACATCACTCACCAGCGTGGCTTCATCCCTTGCTGTCGAGCCAAACAAGGCAATCGACGCTACCCCAAAACGCGCTTTCAGTTCGGGTAAGTGTTCTCTAATGGTGGTTAAGGCGTCATCTCGAGACATCTCATACCCCTAGACACTTAGATAGGCTGCGTAAATGTTTCGCCCGCTTTGAGGTCAGTAATGAACGCAGCCAGCAAACGGACGATATTATCGACGTCTTTTTCGTCCACCATTTCACTCGGTGAGTGCATGTAACGGTTAGGAATGGACACAACAGCTGTAGGAACACCGTGGTGATTTTTGGCGATGTCGTCGGCGTCGGTGCTGGTGTAAGCGGGTGCGGGTGACAGGGTGTAAGGGATACTTTCGGCGTCAGCTATGGCAATGAGGCGCTCGAGCACCCCCCGATGCACATACGACCCCACCGAAAACTGCGGCCCTGAACCAAAGGGGGAATCTCCGGTGCGTTTTTTGTCGATGCTGGGAATATCGGTGGCGTGGGTGACGTCGATGGCAATAGCCACGTCCGGTTTTAGCGCATAAGACGCCACATACGCCCCGATACCACCAATTTCTTCTTGCACGGTAGCCACCGCCACAGCACTCGCAACAGGCTGGTTGTCGGCAGCGCGTTTGGCGGCTTCTAGGGCGATGTATGCCCCTAAGCGGTTGTCGATGGCTTTGCTGGCAAAGCGTCCGTTTAAAAGTTCTAAAAAGGGTTGTTCAATCACTGCAAAATCACCGATGCGCACGTATTTTTTGGCTTCGTCACCGTCGTTGGCACCAATGTCAATCCACATGTCATCAATTTTGGACACTTTGCCTTCGTCTTCGCGTTTCATAAGGTGGATGGGTTTTTTGCCAATGACGCCCATGATTTCGCCCTTGTAGCCCACGACCCGCACCCGCTGACCGACCAGTTGTTGTGAATCCCAACCGCCCACCCCAGAAAAGTACAAAAAGCCTTGTTCATCCACGTAGGTGATAATCAAGCCGATTTCGTCGACATGCCCCGCAAGCATCACCTTGGGGCTGCCGCTAGCATTAAAGGTAGCAAAACTGTTGCCATAATTGTCAGTAGAGACGTCTGCTGCTAAGTCTTGTGCCCGTTCGCGCCACACGGCCGCCGGTTTGGCTTCAAACGAACTGGTACCTGCAGCAGCGAGTAAGTTTTTGAGAAATATCTTGTCAGCGTCGTTCATGAAAAACCCTCTCGTTAGCCAGTGCGCCCACAAGACGCTTGGCAGTTAATGTTATCAAGCCATACTAAACAATCAATGACCCCGTGAATGGGCAACAGGCGATGGCAGTTTGTTTATGGTAGCACCTTGTGCTGTGCTCGAGGTTATCGTTGTTAGCTAAACACGGGCTATTGTCGTGACCAACACCCTTGTTCAATATGTGCTGCTGCTTGCTGTTATTGCACGCTTCCCTACGGAAACAAAGTACGGGAACTAAAGTACGGGAACTAAAGTACGGGAACAAAGGTTGTAAAAACGTTATCAACAGCCCCAATATCAAGGTCAATGTTGGGTTGCTGCGTTGCTGCCCATTCGCAACGTCGAGTAACGCAATCTGTCTCTTTTGTCGTAGCAGGTGCAGCCACTCTTGCTGACACAAATACCTTACTGACAGCTATGCGCTTCCCACCTGACTTTGTGGCACTGGGGCAGTATGTGCAAGATAAAAATAAATTTGGTATTTTGACGGTAAAATTACTAAAATTTTTTGAACAGCTTATAAAACCCTTACAAGCGAGTTGTGAGAAAGTTGCAAGCTGTCACTTCAAGCTGTGGCTCGAGAACAAAACACACACTAAACTTGCTGCGTTCAGAGGCGCTGGAGTAGCTCGAGCCTATCCCAGTCCTTGGCCGCTAGCGCCAACGTACCGGCTTCTTTGATGGCATCGTCCAAAAAACCACTATCGCTGTAGTGATAGATAAACGCTCCTAATAGCGCCGCTTGGTTACCTGTAATGTCTCGAGCCCCTGCAAACGATGGCGCGTGAAAACGGCGTACCCTCGAGCCACTAAAAAGATGCACCGGTTCACCCCAGTGCCAACAGAGCACAAAAGGAATGGTACCCGCGAGGCGTTTGCCTGCCTCTGTCCAAAGCACATCAGGAAAAAGTTTCGCGAGCGTGTCACGGCTTACCAGCAACATATCGACTTGTTTGAGCGCACTCGCCATGTGTTTGAGAGTATTTTTGGTGATGGGGGCAGTGAGTTCAACGCTATCTAACCAACACACCACTTCAAAGCCCTTGCGCTTGATGCGTTCAATGTCACTGCGCATGGTGTCTAAGTATGTACCATCAAGCAAACACACCCCTGCTTGCCCAGCAAAGGTATCCAAACTATCGCGCAAACGCATCACTTTTTGGGGTGCAGCGTAACTATAACGGGGGCGGCGCTCTTGGGCAACTTGGGTAGAAAACAGTAACGGTGTGTGTGCTAAAAGCCGTTCGACACCCTGACTGTCGACTGCATAACGCTTGAAAAGTTTGAGGGTGACGTCCGACCAGGTGTCGTTGGCAGTCTGGCCAAAAAAGGCCACTTTGCCCCCCAAGCGCGACGCCACACACGCTGCTAACGCACAAACACTACTTGGCAATACAGTGAGGCTTTGGGCATGTTGCAAGTAACTCGCAGCAGGGGGTTCTGTTCCTAAAAAAGCAATCACTTCAACGCCCATTGAGCCAATGACATAAAGCTGCGGACGACTCACTGCGCACCTCGATAACGGGAGTGTCGGTAACAGGAGTGTCGGTAACAGGAGTGTCGGTAACAGGAGTGTCGGTAACGGGGGTGTCGGTAACGGGGGTGTCTGTCAGGTACGCTCGAGCCACCCATCTGCTTCACCCTTTGCCTCACCACACGTCTCACGGCCAGTATCCGTCGTTTTAGCAGCACCACCTGCCAAGCTGAACGCAGCCAACAAGACGATAACGACCATGATGTACAAGGTAGCGTTATCCACAGCGTTATCCACAGCATTGTCCACGGCGTTGTCCACATAGGCATCTTTCTTAGTATAGTCTGCCTTACCCATAGCGTTCTTACCCATAGCGTTTCGCTACCAGCACGTGCCCTACCGTGCCTAGGCAAGAAAGCCTATAGTGACATGCCATACTGACTGTATGACTGATGTTATTGACGATGCGCCTAACACCACCCATCCCGAGCAGGTGGCCATCCTTGATTTGGGGTCAAACACCTGCAAGTTAGTGTTGATGGCCTATCAGCCGGATTACAGTTACAAACAAGTGGACGAACTGCGCCAAGTAGTGCGCTTAGCTGAAGGCATGGGCGACGCCAACATCTTGCGAGCAGATGCTTTTGAACGGGGCATCATCACCCTCAAAAACTACCGCACCTACTGCCGTGCTGCAGGCGTCACCCAGATTATTGCTACGGCTACCAGTGCTGTACGTGACGCCAAAAACGGCGAAAGTTTTCTGGCGGCTGCTCGAGAACGAGCAGATATTGACCCTGTGATTCTTTCTGGCGAAGAAGAAGCCTTCTATGGTGTGCTCGCAGTCGCCAATAGTTTGGCGGTTGACGATGCGTTTATTGTCGATATTGGCGGCGGCAGTGCCCAACTGAGCGAAATGCAACACCGGACGTTTAGCCAAGGGCAGTCGTGGCCGATTGGGGCGCTGCGCATGACCGAGCAGTTTCTTACCAGTGACCCAGTGAAGAAAAAAGAACTCAAAGCCCTAGAAAAACACGTGCGCAAGCAGCTCGAGACCACTCCAGAACATTTCGCTGATGCCAAAACCTTAGTTGGCATGGGCGGTACCATTCGCAACTTGGCCAAGATGCAACAAAAGCACGACGATTACCCGCTTGACCTTAAGCACAACTATCTGCTCAAACGCAGTGACCTCGAGGACATCACCGAAGTGCTCGCCAAAGCCAGCGTCAGCGAACGGCGCGACATATCGGGCTTAAATAGCGACCGCGCTGATATTATCTTGGCAGGCGCAGTGGTCATCCGCGAAATCATGGCCAAAAGTAGCGCCGAGGGTTTGCTGATTAGCGGGCAAGGGGTGCGCGAAGGGCTTTTTTACAGCCGTTTTGTCACTCAAGATGGCCACTTACTGGCAAATGTACGCGAGTTTAGCATCGTCAATCTGATGCGCCGCTATTACGAAAACGACCCCCACAACTACCACGTGCGCCTACTGGCCTTGCAGCTTTTTGACGAACTCGCTGACTTGCACGGTTACAGTGACTTTGAACGCGATTTGCTCGCTGCCGCTGCTCTTATTCACGACATTGGCATGGCTGTTCACTACTATGACCACCACAAACACGGCTTTTACCTGACAATGGGTGCGCCCATTCCTGGTTTCAACCACCGCGAACACGTCATTATTGGTTTGCTGGTGCGCTATCACCGCAAAGGCACACCCGATGCTGAAGGTTATGGTGGCCTGTTAGAAGACGGCGACATGGACAGGGTGGCACGCCTAGCAGCACTATTAAGACTCGCTGAACACTTAGAACGCAGCAAAGCCCAACGGGTGCGCGGGGTGCGCTGTCACGTTAGCGACAATTATGTACAAATTGAAGTCATCGCCGATGGTGACGTGAGCATCGAACTGCACGAAGCCAGGGCTCGAGCCGAATTATTCGAACAAGCCTACAACGCCCGCGTTGACATCGTCGAAGGCTACGCTTGACCCGTAAACTGACGTTATGAATCCAGGTCTTGGCGTCATCTTTCAAAAAGTGGTGTGGTGGTTTTTGAAGCCCAGCAACGTGCTGTTTTTGGCTTTGTGTCTGGCAGCGTTTTTGCTGGTATTTGGTTGGGAACGCAGCGGCAAACGCGTCTTGCTCACCACCCTTGTGCTGACGGTACTGGTATCGCTTTTGCCGACAGGACACTTGTTAGCAAGACCGCTAGAAACCTACTTTCCCAAACCCACCTTGCCAGATAATATTACGGGTATCATCGTTTTGGGTGGCGCAGAAATGGTGCGAGAATCGGCTGCCAACAGTGACCCCAGCCTCAACGATGCCGCCGAACGTATCATCGAAGGCATCACCTTGGCGCGGCAATACCCCGAAGCCACCCTCGTTTTCACAGGGGGAACTGGCTTACTAGCAGGGGCAAGCATTAGCGAAGCCGACGTCGCCCAGCAGTTTTTTGAACGTTTTGATATTGAACGTGAACGCACCGTCTATGAATCGCGTTCGCGCAACACCGCCGAAAACGCCGCGTTTAGCCGAGAACTTCTTCAACCGAAATCAGGTGATACTTGGGTGCTCATTACTTCAGCGATGCACCTCCCGAGGGCAACGGCTACCTTTCGGGCTGCGGGTTGGCAGGTGCTGCCCTATCCGGTGGACTACCGCACCACCAACACCGTGACATGGTTTCACTCGCCACATATTATTGGCAACTTGCCTTTTATTGATGACGCCGTGCGGGAGTGGGCGGGGCTACTTGCTTACCGCTTAACAGGTCGCACGGAGCATTTTTTGCCCCCTCGAGCCACCAACAATCAATAGCTAAAGTTCTGGCGGACGCCAATTTGTCGCCAAACCACCACAACCAAGCGCAGGCGTAGGCCGCTCAGTCACCTGCCATAAACCTTCTAGGCTGCGGGCTTGAAAGGCCACATGACCCGAGGCGGCTTCGATGGCGATGTGGGCGGCGTTGCAAACGTCATTACTGGCAGCTAAAGCATAGCGGTCGTTTCGTTGGGGGATGTGCTCGAGCTTAAACCCGGCACTCAAACTGCGCCATTCATAGACAGCCACGTGCAACACACACCCTTGTGCGCTCGAATCAATGGTTTCTAGTAGCC
This sequence comes from uncultured bacterium, assembly GCA_964550765.1. Classification (GTDB taxonomy): domain Bacteria; phylum Deinococcota; class Deinococci; order Deinococcales; family Trueperaceae; genus JBCCBI01. The sequence continues at coordinate 42,539 of CAZKAZ010000024.1, forward strand.
CAGTGGCATGGAAAAACATACCCTCTTGGGCGCTGGTGCGCGACACTGTGGGGGTGCTTCCTTGTGCTGACGGCCACCATGCGAACGCCACGACGCTCGCTAGCAACAGCACACTGATAAACCCCAAAGGCAGAATGGTGAACTTGCTCGAGACAGCATGTTTCATGCCCTCCATTGTGAAAAGGAAACCATGAGAGAGATGAGACTCGAGCCACCTCCCTCAACATTCCTACTTGTGTTTGGGCATTGTTATTGACCTACATCAATGACCGTTTAGGCGTCGTAGGTGCTCGAGCTAACGTCTCCCCCTGTACCCGTCCAGTTGGTATGAAAATGCTCCCCACGGGGCTTGTCAACGCGTTCGTAGGTGTGCGCCCCAAAGTAATCCCGCTGGGCTTGAATCATATTGGCAGGCAAGCGCTCACGGCGATACCCATCATAAAACGCCAGCGCCGCTGACATGGCTGGCGTAGGGATGCCTAGTTCCACGGCTTTGGCAATGACTCGCCGCCACGCACCCTGAGCTTTGGCAATGGCGTCTTTGAAGTAGGGGTCAACCAGCAAGTTGGTGAGGTTGGCATCGCGTTCATAAGCGTCTTTGATGTTATTCAAAAACACCGAACGAATAATGCAACCACCACGCCACATCAGGGCAATACCACCATAGTTAAGGTGCCAGTCGTATTCTTTGGCGGCTGCGCGCATCAACATGTAGCCTTGGGCGTATGAAACAATTTTGGAGGCGTAGACGGCGTCTTCTAGGTCATTCACAAAAGCGTCCACATCACCATCGAAGGTGGCATCTGGGGCGCTCAAGTGGCTTGACACCTCTACCCGTTCTTCTTTCAAAGCAGACAGTGACCGCGCCGAGACGGCTTCGCTAATAAGCGTGAGGGGAATACCCATATCCAGTGACGACACCGCCGTCCAGCGGCCTGTACCTTTTTGTCCCGCAGCATCCAAAATGACATCGAGCAGATATTCGCCGTCTTCTTGATAGCCCAAAATATCCGCTGTGATTTCAATCAAATACGAATCTAACTTGCCTTCGTCCCAACGGCGAAAAATATCGTGCATGCGGGCGTTATCTAACCCCAAGCCTGTTTTCAAGAGGTCGTAGGCTTCAGCGATAATTTGCATGTCGCCGTATTCGATGCCGTTGTGCACCATTTTGACGTAGTGACCAGCGCCGTTTTCGCCCACCCAATCGCAACAGGGGACATTGTCCACTTTGGCAGCAATACCTTGGAAGATGTCTTTGACGTGCGGCCAGGCGGCTTCACTACCCCCCGGCATGATGGACGGGCCATGGCGTGCGCCTTCTTCACCACCGGACACGCCCGTACCGATAAACTGCAAACCGCGCGCTTCAAGCTCACGGGTACGGCGCATGGAGTCTTCGTAGTTAGAATTGCCGCCGTCGATGATGATGTCGCCTTCTTCAAGCAGGGGTAACAGTTGTTCAATGGTGGCATCGACGGGTTTGCCTGCTTTGATCATCAACATCACCCGACGGGGGCGTTTGAGGTTTCCCACAAATTCCTCGAGCGAATGCGCCCCAATAATGTTGCTGCCTTTGGCTTCATTAGCCATAAAACGGTCAACTTTTTCGGTGGTGCGGTTGTACACTGCCACTGTGAAGTCATGGTCGTTCATGTTCAAAATCAAATTTTGCCCCATGACGGCCAGGCCAATGACGCCAATATCTGCGGTTGCTTCTTGTGCCATATTCTCAGCTCCTTATGTGATGGTTATACGTGTTCAGGCATACGTTTGTTGTTTAGCGTTTGACGCAGGCTAGCACCACACAGAAAAAGCTCGAGGAATGCCCTCGAGCCAACCCTACAAAACTCACGTGGTGTGTCATCCGCTTAGCCTACCGCGTTTACACAACGGCCAGCGTAGGAACGTCTTCACCACGCCCTATCGACCAAAAACGGTAACGGGTCAATGGCGTTCCAGTCGCAACTTTCATACGTCCCCGTATAGACGCCCAAGTGCAAGTGCGGCGGGGTAGTGCGGGCGTTGCCAGTGTTGCCAACATAACCTAGTAGGGTGTTGGTATCGACAAATTGACCTTCTTCTAAGTCTTCAGCATAAGCAGATAAGTGCGCATAATAAAAACGCCATCCGGCTGCGCCCACAATGGTCACGGTCATGCCACCCAAGGGGTTGTCGCCAATGCGGTAGACGTAACCAGGAGTGGCTGCATAAATGGGCGTACCTGTGGGCGCAAAGATATCTTGGCCTTCGTGAACGCGTCCGCCACTGCGAGCCGAACGGTAAGTGTCAGCGACTTGGCTGACGTATCTACCTTGCACGGGCATCAAAATTTGCTCTTCGGGCGTGTCGGGTACCATTGA
>CAZKAZ010000024.1:44911-60114 GCA_964550765.1 uncultured bacterium
AAGTAACGCGGCAAAAATTGCCGATAACGGTTGCTGCGCTCGAGCCACTCGAGCCGCTCCTGACTCATATTGCTGGTATCCACTTCCCGCTCAGGACAGGAGATAGCCGCAATTTCGTCACTGTTAAGGCCATTGGGGTTGGGGTTCAACGCATCAGCAGGCAAATTGGCAAGCGCACTGGCTGCGAGCAGCAGGTAAAGCGAAACAACATACTTCATGCTATTAGCTTACCCATGGTATCAAGCACATGTTTGCAAGCTAGACACCAACAAGCTCACCATTTTTTTACTGTTCTTCTACTGTTCTTCATAGTGCCAAGTGAGACCGCCATCGACAAAATAGGTTGCCCCAGTGACGTAAGCGGCTTCGTCGGAAGCAAGGAAAGCGACGACGCTCGAGACTTCGTGGGTCTCCCCTATGCGCCCTAAAGAAATATTCTCCTTAAGTGTGCGCAACAGTTCTGGCTGGGTGAGCAAGTCTTGGTTGATGGGCGTGCGAATCGCCCCAGGTGCTACCCCATTAACGGTGATGTTGTGCGAACCTAGTTCTACCGCCAAGTTGCGGGTGAGCATCTGCATGCCGCCCTTGGACAAGCAATATGAAGTGAAGTTGGGAAAGGGCAAGTCTTCGTGCACAGAGCTGATGTTGATGATGCGGCCAGTGCGTTTGGTTGCAAGCAAATGCCTCGTGAACGCTTGGGCTGCAAAAAACGCCCCTTTGAGATTAACGTTCATCACCAAGTCATAATCACTTTCGGACACTTCCCAAAAGGGTGCTCGGCGGGTGATGCCGGCGTTATTGACCAAAATATCAAGCTGTCCAAAGTGGTCGATGCCCTCTTGAATCAAACCTTGCACCTGCGCCACATCGCTCACGTCTGCCGCCACAAAATGCCCTTTAGCGCCTGCTTTTTCAATTTCAGCCAGTGTGGTGTCAACGTCTTCGCTGTGTTTGAGGTCGTTGACGACGATATTTGCCCCTTCACTGGCGAGGCGGGTGGCAATGGCTTGGCCGATACCGCGCCCACTGCCCGTGATGACAGCGGTTTTGCCTTCAAAGCGTCGCATGGTAGTCATAGCGCACTATACCGTGAGCCTTGTTACATGACGACCTTGTGAATTGTGTTGATTTGGGTGGGAAGTGGCTCGAGCGCCTCCTCAAGCATTCGCTGACGGTGGTCGTCACCATTCAGTATTACCATTCAGTAAACGCGTGCACCACAATAAAAATCTGGTCTTTGATGTGCCAGTGCATTGCTAAGCTCAGTTAGCGAGTGTTTACTAACGGGATGAACGCTGCCAACGGCTCGAGCGCCGCTCCAACCACGACAACACCCCAAACAGCACCGACCCCAACACGCTGATGGCGACAATGCCCGCGTACACCTTGTTATAAGCAAAACGGTTTAGTTGCAAGGAGTTGATGTAATACCCTAACCCGTCAGTATTGCCCAGTGACTCGGCGATAAACAGCACCGCAATAGCCGTGCCAATGCTGATTTTGAGGGCAGTGATGACGGCGGGAATGCCTAAGGGAACGTAAACATGCAATAGACGTTGCCAGCGGTTCGCACCGAGTGCCTCGAGGCTGTCGAGCGTTTGCGGTGGCACTTGTCCGGCACTATCGCGGACAATCACAAAAATCTGAAAAAAGACAATTAACGCAATCAAAAAGACAATCGACGGGTCGCCAAGCCCTAAAAAGAAAATTACCACGGGCAAAAAGACGATTTTGGGTACCGGGTAAAGGGCATAGAGCAGCGGCGAAACAAGCCTGTCGAGCCAACGGTTGTCTGCTGTGGCAATAGCAAGCGGGGCAGCCAATAACGTTCCCCAAAACACACTCACGCCAATGCGTTTCAGGCTCGCCCACGCGTCAGCTAACAAGCGTCCGTTGGGTTCAGCCAGTGCTGCTTGCACGTCTTGCCACGACGTCGCTGTGAGGAGACCCTCGATAGTTGTCTCACCGAATAGTTCGGCAAAAAACGTGCCAAACACCATGAGGGGTTCGGGCAAAAAAGGGCGTGCCAAACGCACAGCAACTGCATGCCACACGAACACAAGCAGTAAGATTTGGCTGATAACCAGTAGCGTACGGCGGCGGCTCATCGCACTGTCTCCATCACAGCCCCAACAAGTCGCGGATGTGGCGGGTGAAAGCAAGAAACTGCGGGTCTTCCCTTGCTGGCAGCGCCTTACCTGAAAAGGGACTGCGCAAGACGGTCACGTCGGCAATGGGGGTTTTTTCTGGGATGACCATCACGTGACTAGCAAGCAACGCGGCTTCTTCGATGTGGTGAGTGACCATGACGGTGGTGCGGGTTTTATCTCGAGTAAGACTAAACAGTTCGCGTTGTAAGCGTTCGCGGGTGAGTTCGTCTAGTGCCGACAGGGGTTCATCTAAGAGCATAAGGTCTGGCTCGAGCACCAGTAGCCGCGCCAGTGCCACCCGCTGCCTTTGACCGCCTGAAAGTTGCAACGGAAACCGCTTGGATAAGGGTGCAATGCCGAGCCGTTCTAGCCACGCGTGCGTGCGCGCAAGGCGTTCTTTTTTGCCCACACCGCGCAGTTTTAAACCCAACGCAACGTTGGCCTCGACGCGGTACCAAGGAAGTAAGCCGTAATCTTGCAGCATTAAGCCCACGCCCGTTGGGGTTTTCTCGAGCACTTCCCCCTGATAAACCACCCGCCCTTGTTGGGGTTTTCTAAGGCCAGCTAGCAAATACAACAGGGTCGTCTTGCCAATACCGGAAGCGCCCACAATCGCCCAGGTTTCACCCGCCTGCAGTTGCCACGAGAAATGCTCGAGAATAGGCGTCTGATAGCCAAACGTGACCTGCTCGAGCTGCATACCCGTTGCCACTTCACGCGTATTGGTTAGGGCATGGGGTGGCTCGAGGGTCACGTCTACCATCAGCACAACCTACTCTGCCGGAACAAACTGACCGTCAACGAGGTCTTCGTAAGCAGGGGCGTCCTCGAGCAAGCCTGCTGCCAGCATCCAGTCCAACACTTGGCGCATCTCGACTTCACTGGGCACGCGAAAATCGGCAAATTGGGGAATGGTGTATGTGCCACGAACAGGGTCAGGCACGCGCACGTCGTTTTGGCGGTAGGCTTCTGGGTCAGCGTTAATGAGTGCTACTGCGTCGTCGTAGGCTTGCAAGTAGGCACACACATCACCAGGGCGCTCGTCAATGACGTTTTGGTTGACACTCAAGGTGACGGGGACAAACTCGAGCGCACTATCATCAAGCAGTGCCGTGCCACCTTGTAAGGTCGTCGCCAAGGTCGTGAGCGGTTCTGGTAACAGCGCCGCAGCCACCTGACCTTGGGCGAGTAGTTCTAACCGCAAGGGAATGGCGGCGACTTCGGTGTAGTCATCAGCTTCGGGTTCATAACCAGCATCCCGCAACATGGCAGTCGCTAAGTATTCAATCAGGGTGTTTTGCGAGATGGCGATTTGGGCAGTGTCTGCTTCAAGGGCAGCAATCAAGTCTTCAACGCTGGCGATACCACTTTGCGCCCCTGCCACAATCGAGAAAAAGCGAAAGTCTGGCGTGAAGGTGTCGTGGCGGACGATTTTCACTTCTTGACCGCCAGCTACTTGCAACACATGCGCCACCGCGTCACTGTTGCCGACGTCAATTTGACCCGCTTGCATGGCGATGGTGCGGTCACGGCCACTGTCTACCGACACCAAGTTGACGTTAACGCCATATTGCTCAAATAAACCTTCTTGTTGGGCAATGTAAGTAGGTAAAGCGTTCAACACAGGTAACACGCCCACGTTGAGCACCGCTCCGGTAGGTTCGGGGCAGGTTTGGGCAAAAGCGAAGGTAAGTAGGGTGATACATAACGTTATAAGTTTGCGCATGAATAATCTCCTCGAGCACGCCGTCACCAACATCACCACCACAGCATTAATGCATCAACAAAATTGCATCGACCAATGCCAGAGGCAGACGAACGTGTCTAAATCTAGGCGCTTAAAGCGCGTGCGTCACTATCCTACGGGGTGAACGGCCTACATATTGCAAGGCATCTTGCGAACTGGCAAAAAACCCACAAAGCAACTGAAGACGCTATGTTAGCGCCAATACCATACCTTGATGTGAAAAATCCCCTACAATGTGAGTGGCTCGAGGGTTAAGGAGGCTCGACGATGGTTACATCTGCTCGAGAAACATTACGACCCACCCACGCTATTCGCCGTCTTGCGGTGATGTTGATATTCCTCGCAATAACGACGGCTTCAGCACAAGATATCTTTCAACGCGCCAGCTTTGGCACGCCCCAAACGGTGCGCTTGAATCTTGTCACCAGTACGGTTAATGCCACCGATAGTTTCGGGCAAACGCCGCTCATGTACGCAGCCAGCAACAACCCCGACCCTGAGGTTATTACAGCGCTGGTGCAAGCAGGTGCAGACGTCAATATCCGCACGCCTGAAGGCTGGACAGCGCTCATGTATGCCGCACGCGATAACAGCAACCCCGCTGTCGCCACGCGTTTGTTGCAGTTTGGTGCTGAGCCCACGTTGGTCAATAACGAAGGCTTTACCGCCGGGGACTATGCAACACGCAACGCCAACTTGCAGGGCGTCCCCATGACGACGCCCATCGAAATGCCCATGCCTGATCCAGCTAGTTTCAATAACCCAGCGGCATTCGTGCGCCCTAACCGTGTACCTTTTGTGGCTGCACCTTACCGCAGTCCGTTTGATGGCGTCAGCCCAGAATTTATTGTGCCAGGAGAATTTGGGGCGGTTGCCCCCGTGCAAGGATTTGTGCAGGGTGCTCGAGTGCCCATGACATCAGTGTCATCAGTCGGCATCAGACCATCAATGACACCACCCATAACAAGACCCATGATGCAATCAATGACACCCTCCGTGACGATGATGCCACCACCTACGTCTGCGACCCAACCCTACTATCCGCCTGCGGTAGCAGCAACACCCGTCCCGTCTGTCATGCCCACACGAGTCATGCCACAAACCATACCTGCGCAAACCATGCCTGTACAAACCATGCCTGCACAAACCATGCCTGTACAAACCATGCCCAATCGTGCTGTGCCCAATCCATTTGCACCCAGGCAAGCTGTTCCAAACACGCCGTTTATGCCGAGTGCACCACGTTTCGTACCAGGGTTTGAAGGCATCAGCCCAGAGTTCATTGTGCCCGGGGAGTTTGGGATGGGGTTTGTACCACCTGCTTTGGGACAGGTGAATATGGCACAAGCTACACCTGTCATCATGACATCAGGACAAACGCTGCCTGCACCGTCTTTTGTCACCCCGCAACCTCGTCTTCACAGTCCGATTGCTTTATCGAATGCACCCGTGACAGCGGGGCGGTTTGCGCCTAATGTACCTACCTACGCTGGCGGCAGTGCGGCCACGATTGCCAATCGTTCAGCCATTGGTGCGGGCTATGAACGCGTGCCAGTGCGGTATAGCTCGAGCCTCTTACCAGACACTGCCAGAGTCATCTACGGCAACGTTCGCTACAACCCGTTTTTACCCTTGCGGGATTGCAGTGAATTTGCCACGCAAGTATCCGCTCAAGCGTTTTACCTTGCCGCAGGGGGTCCACTGATTGACCGCCACGGTTTGGATGCCGACGGCAACGGCGTCGCCTGCGAAACCTTGCCTTAAAACGCTGCCCTAATTCGCTTTAGCACGCACAAAACAATCACCCGTCCTGCTAGGCTGCCAGCATGGATACATCACCCCACGACATCCCCCATGATATCCCGTGGTTAAGCCTTTGGCGGACAGCGCTAGCACGCAATGGGCGCGAGCGTTACGTACAAATTGCCACCGTGTCACCCGAGGGGCTTCCTCAAGTGCGCACGGTGGTGTTGCGTGGTACCGGTGACGCGGGTGAACCGTATTTTTACACCGACACCCGCTCACAAAAAGCAGCAGCATTCGCCAAACATCCGCACGCCGAACTGCACGTGTACTGGTCAAAAACCAAAGAACAGTTCCGCTTGCAGGGCGATGTGACAGTGACGGTCACACAAGACAACCACTGGCAAGCCAGACGCCGCGAGTTGTGGCACGCCCAACGAGACGAGGCGCGGCAACTTTTGTTGGGTGCAGCACCCGGAACGCCCGTTGCAGATTTGGAAGGTGACCTCGAGCACCACTACACTTCCCTCGACAGCAGCCAAAAAGACCCACCTGACACCTTCGCCCTTGTGGTCATGCAGCCGTGCCAGGTGGACTATCTCAAATTAGCCAGCCCCCAAGTGCGCCAGCAGTATCACCTCACCGAGACAGGTTGGCACGGGGGGCAGGTTGTTCCCTAGTGCTGACTTTTTCCCTAGTAGACCTCTTGCAACAATCAATTTGTCGCTGATGACAAAGGGCGATTGCATGGTTCAGTTGATACTTTCGCAAGAAGTCTAGTGATGACCTAGTGGTTGCGGGGTAAGTGCAGCAAGTCTGGCTCGAGCAACCACGTCCCCTGATGACTGAGTTGGCGGGTTAACTGCTTGAGTACTGCAAGCGTCTGTTCGGCTTTGGGCAGTTGATACTGTTCGGGCGCACTGGCGTTGTAGGTTTCAGCGTCAGCAGGCAAATCCGCCAAGCGTTTGGCGTAAGCGATGCCTGTGGGTAAGTCACCGAGTTCGTCCACTAAGCCTTGTTCGAGGGCGTCTGCTCCCGTCCACACCCGTCCTCGAGCGACAGTTTCAACCTGCTCGAGGGTCATCTCACGCCCTTCTGCTACCCGCTGTTTGAAACGTTGATAGGTAGTATCAAGCGAACGTGACAACAGGGCGTCATCGGCGTCACTAAAAGGTTGATTGGCATCCAACAAGCCCGCGTGCGGGTCATCGGACAAAATCTCATGGTTGATGCCGTAGCGTTCGTTAAACGCTTGCCACACAAACTTGCCAATCACCACCCCAATCGAACCGGTAATCGTCACAGGCGCAGCAATGACATGCTTGGCGTGGGTGAGCACATAATAACCACCACTCGCAGCCAGCGACCCCATCACCGCCACGACAGGTTTTTTGCATGCAGCCACCGCGTGCCAAATGAGATCGCTCGCCAGAGCAGACCCCCCGGGCGAGTTGACATACAACACGATGGCCGCCGTCGAGGTGTCAGCGTCGGCACGGCGGATGGTGCTCACCACCGTATCTGCCCCAGCGGTACCTGTGCCAATAATCGGCAGGGGCACGGGGCTGCGTTGGGTTTTGCCCGTCGCAATGATGCCCTCGAGCCTTACAACAGCCACCCGCTTGGCAAAAGGCAACAGTGTCTTGGGCAGCAGGGGTTGAATCTCTTGCAGGTGACGGTGTTTTTTCAAGATGCTGTCGTCATAACGCAATGTATCAAGCAAACCTTTTTCTTGCAGTTCTTTGGCGCTGACCAACCCACTTGTCAAGCAGGTTTGCACGTCATCGACTGACAACTGCCGCCGTTCGGCAAGGGTGGTGTTGATGTGTGTTTGCACACTCACCCGCAAGGCGTCGTACTGTTCGCGTTGGGCGTCACTCATGTCGGCGCGTGCCCAGTTGTCGGCGGCGTTTTTGTATTCAGCTCGAGCGCGCTTGTCAAACTGCACCCCTAGTTTCTCGAGGGCAGCGGCATAAAACGTAAAGCGAAACGCAGGCGCATTCAAAAAAACATCGGCACTTTCCGGGGCGCTGATGGTGTCTGCTGCACTTGCTAAGTACAGATAGCTAAGGTTAATGCTCGTAAGGTGAGCGTGGACGGTCTTGCCCGCTTCACGCAAGGGACTGAGGGCTTGGTGCATGGCAAACAGGGTAGCGAGGTCCGCTTCTAGGTCTTCAAAACGCAAGGTGACACCCTCGAGCCACGGCGCGTGAGCAAGTTGCAAACAGAGTTCAGTGAATGTCTCGAGCGAGGTCGTCTTAGGGCGAAAATCTGGCGGAAACGCCAACCGCTTAGGCGGCACGTCCCGCGCAGGATACGCCCCACTGAGCGGCATGACCACCCGGATGGTTTCTTTGGGCGCAGACAGCGCCAAAAATTGACTCACCGCAGCGGCACTGTTGTGAATGACCGTCGGTAACCAACGTTCAGGTAACATAATCTCACTTTAACGCGAGTAGCCGTTTTCGCTGGCTATTTCTAACGCCAACACCCACATCAAATCCACCTATCCGTACTGAACCGTAGGAGACTGGCTTATGACACGCGCTGAGCGCCGTTCTTAAGGTGTGCTTTTTTTAACACTTTTCCTGCTCAGGACAACGGTGAAAGTGAGTTTTGGGTGAGATGTGCTAAGCTAAGACCATCGTGAAAGGCTTGCGCACCCTCAAGGTTTTGCTCGTTTATCTTCGAGGTTGTCTTGGGAGTTGCTTGTGGGTTTTTCTTGGGATATTGCTCATCGCTGACGCGCAAGTACCTACTACAACCACCAACAATCTTGCCAACACCCCCGACAGTGCTGTGAGGGGCTATGTCGATTTGTCGCAAAGTGACTTTCCGGATGCGCTGTTATTTTTGAGCGAACGCGGCTTGTTGCAGGGTTATCCTAGTGGAGAAATTCGCCCTAAAAACCTCATCAGCCGCGCTGAGTTAGTGACGTTGATTGCTCGAGAACTGGCGCTAGCCGAACAAGCAGGCAATTGCTTTGCAGACGTGCAAACAGATGATTGGTATGCACCCTTTGTCTGTCAAGCCGCTCAACTCGGTATCGTCAGCGGCTACGCAGGTAGTGAACGTTTTCGCCCCCACAGGCCAGCGAGTTACGCTGAAGCCATCAAACTCGTCAGCGAAGCTTTTGGGTTACTATCGACAGATTTATTGGCCACAGATTTGTTAGGTGCTACAGCCAATGCTACTGACGCCAACGCTGCTGACGCCAATGAAAACTGGTTTGTGCCCTATGCCCGTCTGTCGGAACGCAACAACTTAGTACCAGATGTTGATTATTTGCCCGAAGAACTCATCACTAGAGATGTCACCGCCGAACTGGTCAAACGAGCAATTTTGCTAGCTGCCAACCCCGAAGCGCGGCGCTCGAGCGGCTGTGGGTTGGTGCGGCAACCGCTCGAGCAGATAAACCTCAACCTCAACGGCGTGCGGCGAGCGTTTTTGGATGTGATTCCTGCCAATTACGACAGCGACACCCAACACGGGTTGGTATTTGCGTTTCATGCCAACGCAGGAGGCAGTTCTGGCAGAAGTTTGCAAGAACAGCTCGAGCTAGACCAGCATCTCTCCCAAACCATCGTGGTCTACCCTGAAGGCCAACGCGACGGCCCGCGCAACCTGTGGTCAGACCCCGAGGACAACCCCGATAACTTGCGCGACTACGCCCTGTTTGACGCTTTATATGACCTCTACACCAACCGCTACTGCATCGACCTTGGGCGGGTGTATGTGCTTGGGGTGGGCATGGGCGGTTGGTTTGCGAATAGTCTCGCCTGCGCCAGAGCCAATACAGTGCGTGCTGTAGCGACTATTTCTGGTTCGATTAGCCCCAGCGACTGCCCCGGACGGGTCGCTACCTTGTTACTTCACAACCCCGCCAACGGTCAAATGCCCTTGCGCGATGTGCTTGCCGCCAGAGACCATTGGCTTGCGCACAACGACCTACCAAATGACCCCGATAACACCCTATTGACCGACGCCCTCACTGTGTTTGACTGCCAACGTTATGGTGATGCCAACAACCGTTTTCCCGTCATGTGGTGTCCTTACCGCCAACAGCCCGAACGCACTGTTCCCACTGATGTCGGGCGCAGCGTGGCGGCGTTTTTTACTGACCTGCCTTAAACGGCATACTGCATCACCAAACTGATTCGCCAACTCATTGCGTCTTGTGTGTAAGGCAACATCTTGTGTTTCAGGCAACATCATCGACTCGAGTACTCACCACCTTTGTTCGATGTCTACCTTGGCTCAGCAATACACATCCATCGTGTCAACTGTGTCAACTACTTAACTACGTCAATTACAGGGCAAAAATCATAGGGCAAAAATTATAGGGCAAAGCGAGGTGGCACGACCACAACAAGCAACGCTTTGATGCTTAGTGGCACTACCTCAGCAGCACGACCCGAGCAAACATCAATGAGATTGTCCAAATCTTCATACTGTGTGCTTACCAACAAAATCTGTCGTTACTGATGCTAGGGTGCAGGCGTTAACGGTGCTCGAGCACTGTCTGATTCCAGCCACACCGTCATACACCATTGCCCTCCTAAACACAGGCATATCCTCAAAACAACGCGGTGATGTCATGATGTCATCGTTTTTGTGGTGATATACGGTAGGCGGTAAATTGTCAGCACAACATTGCCTGACGACACAATGCTCAGCACAACTACATCACTCACGACTTCTGTGACACAGTTGGTCGAGATGTTGCTTAGCTAGAATATTTAGTTGACGTTGTGTAAGCAGTTGTACACCCAGCTCGAGCCATCCTCAAACATCACCAACCTCTGCGTGTCAGCAGCATTTTGCTCTTGATACACCGTCATTTTAAGAAAGGATTATATGAATTTTTTAATCATCGGTATTGGATTTGTCATTCTCTGCGCTATTATTGGCCTTGTCGTTGCCAAGTTTGTCGTTGACGCCCTACCGTCAGCCTTGCGCCGCGCTGCACCGCTACAACTCATCGTCGGTTACGGTTTGGCGGTGATTGGCGTGGTGTTTTTGATGCAGTGGGGCTACGACCCTGTCATCATCAGCGTGGGCGCTAACGAATTGTTTTTAGACCCCCGACGTTGGTTGTGGTGGGTTTTGGCGGCTTTGTTTATTGGCACTGCCGAAGGGTTTCTGTTTCGGGTCAGATTGGCTACGCCCGCCGCAACAGATGCGTCTAGCGACTAACTGATACTGCACGACCAAGGTGGACATCGCACAAAGGTGTTTCGTCCTCGATGTCGATGATGTTGCCTTAAACACAAGATGTTGCCTTAAACACAAGACGCAATGAGTTGGCAAATCAGTTTGGTGATGCAATACCCATGCCAATTACTTCTGCAAATCGCGCAGAGTGCGCTACGAGTGCAGGTAGAAGAATGCAGGTAGAAGAATGCAGGTAGAAAAGTCTGTAGGACGCTTTGAAGTGTTTAGTTGGAATCCTTATGATGAGGTAAAGTAACGCAAGGAGACGTCTTATGAATGCTTTTGGAGTTGCGGTTGCTTTTTTTGTTATTTATGCCGTGGTGGCGTTTGTTACCGACAGGTTTGTGATTCGTTTGTTGCCGATGTTTATCCGCCGTTCGCGGCTGATGCTGCAAGTGATGGGTTACGTGTTGGCGTTTATCGGTATCTTTTGTGTCATCGAGTGGGGCTACGGACACACCGTGGTGACCCTTAACAGCAATGAACCCTTTTTGAACCCCTTGCGTTGGGTCTGGTGGGGTTTTGCTGCGCCCATTTTGGGGTTTGCCCAAGCGTTTTTATCCGAAGAAAAAGCCCTCGACGCCAAGACGGACGCTTCTGCAACGCACCGAGCAACTGACTGATGCGTGCGCCTATGAATGCCCTTACGGCGGTACGTCACATAGCACGCGGTCTCGTTGATGGCTACGATGTCGATAAGCAGCTCGAGATACCCTCACCCTTTGCCAACAACTTACTGTGGAACTATGGGCATATTATTGTGGTGCAGCAACTTTTGCACTACGCCAGAGCAGGGCTCGAGTTACATATTTCCGATGCCTTAGTGGCGCAGTGTCGCCCTGGAACATCCCCCACAGATTGGCAAACAGCGCCCGATGTGACCATGTTGCATGAGTTGGCGCTGACATTACCAGAACAGCTCGAGCACGACCTTGCTGCAGGCTTATTTACCAATTACGACCCTTACACCACCCGCGCAGGTATCACCCTGAGTACCATCGAAGACGCCCTTGCGTTCAACTTGTTTCACGAAGGCTTGCACATCGGCGTCATGTCAGCACTGGCCAAACACCTCACAGGTTGACGTGAGGATCATTTTTTGTGCTGTGACGTTTTGGCGTAGGCGTAATGTAGCAGTCACCAACAGCAGTCACCAACGCAATCAAGATACCTAGGAGCAAGACATCTAGGAGATAGTTTTTTCTATCTTGTTGAGTAGGCATCAAGATATACGTGATGGTCATGCGTGATGGTCGTTAAGGTGTATGGGTTCACTTGACGATGGCTATAAATATTGATTTTTACTTATCATCTGCAACGTGCCGCACCCATGCACACACCTGCCTTTCGCCCGCTGCATGTTGCTAGCATCATCGCGTACAATGAGCCTATGCCAGATAAGCCACTACTGCACGGCGAGCGTCTTACCTTGCGTCCTTTGGTTGAAAGCGACGCTCGCAATATTTTTCAATCGCTCTCTGAACAAGGCACCATGCGCTTAACCGGCACGTTTGAAACGTTTACCTTTGAACAAGTCGAAGTGTATTGCGCACGGGTAGCCGCCGCCGAAAATCGCGCTGATTACATCATCACCCTCAGTAATAGCGGTACGTTTATCGGTGAGGCTGTCATCAATGACATCAACTGGCACAACCGCTCAGCGCACTACCGCATTGCCATCTCCGAAAACTATGTCGATCAGGGTTATGGCAGCGAAGCCACTAAACTCATGATGGCGTATGCGTTTAACACGCTGGGATTACACCGCATTGAACTCGAGGTCTACACCTTCAACCCCAGAGCACGCCATGTGTATGAAAAAATCGGTTTTGTGGCCGAAGGTGAACTGCGCGATGTGTTATTTATGGACGGTGAATTTCACAGTGCCACCGTAATGAGTTTGCTCGAGCACGAATTCAAAGCCACACCATAATCGTTATCAAAAGTCGCGGTCAGCGATTAAGGTCTGCAGGTCACGCTCGAGCCAGCGCAATTTGTCTTGACCATAAATCATCCGCAAGTTGGCCTCTCGGTCAAGAATGGCCACCACGTCAGTGTGAGTCATAAGACCTTCGCTAGTGTTTTGGTAGCCAATGTAAAACTGCCGCGCTGCTGCGGCAATGCTTTCTGACGTACCACTTAAACCCACAAATTCTGGGTGGAAAGCTTCCGCGTAACGTTGCGTGGTGTCGGGCGTGTCGTGCATGGGATCAACAGTAATCATCACCACTTGTACGTCGTCGCGGTTCTCGAGGTTGTCATAAATATCTGCCAAGCGTGACATGGTCATGGGGCAGACATCTGGGCAGCGGGTAAACCCAAAAAACACCACCGTCACATCTCCTTGCCAGCGCGACAACGCCACATCGCCGAGTTGGCTGTTATCAAGGCGCACATCACCCACATAATGCGGATTATCTAGGGCAGTACCGCGCAGTTCTTGCTGCGGTTGGCTGAAATAGACATACCCCAAACCTGCCGTGCCAAGTGACATGAGCACCAAAACAAAAACAAGAAACTTTTGCATCATGGTCAGTATAAAACCATCCGAGCAGCGCTGTATGTTGCATTCGTCCTGAATCAGGTATTTCATTACAATCACGCACTTCATCACGTAGATAACCTGAGTTCGGGGTTTTAATATCAGTAAACATGCGTCTCTGACACTGGTTACGATGTAATCATCAAAACCTTTAACCTTTCAAGAAGCCTTTTTCAGGCGTTAAAGCCTCTACTGAGAACGTAATTTCCTTTACGGCCACACAAAATACGTTCCTGACGCAAATTAACTCCGAACTAGGGTTAGATAGCAGCAACAGCCTCCCCCAAATGTGACACCCATGAATGTGACACCCATGAATGTGACACCCATGAATGTGACACCCATGCTACATCTAGGCTAAATCCGGACAAGGACACGCAGCCGTCACTAAAAAACGCTTGAGTTTGCCCGATATTTCCAGCATATCCCGGCATACCATCGCTTAGACGCCTCGAGAAATGCCCAACACATTCGCCAACATATTCCCCAACATATTCATCGTCTATTGACACAGCACTGCCCGTGTATATTTCGTAAGTCTCGCAAGCATTGCATGGTAGACGTTTGTGTTACCCTCGGTTGGCTCACTCGAGCAGGAAGGATACTTAAATATGCGCAAATTACAGGTACTATTTTGCCTCGTTGCCCTTTTGGGGTTTGCTTTTGCCCAAGATACTGATACCGATGCTAACGGAACTGTCGTCATTGAAGTGGGCGAAGAAACCATGTCGCTAGCTGAATTTGACGAGCGTTTTTTGCTCACTGCCCGCAATATCGCCGCCCAGCAGGGCATGAGCCTCACTGATGACATGCTCGGACAACTCATCGGTTTGCGTCCTAACTACCTCGACCAGTTGGCGACGGAAATGGTGCTGCTCAACGAAGCGGATGCTCGGGGCTTGACCCTAACCGAAGAAGAAGTCGATGCCCAACTGCAAACCATCATCGACGGCTTTGAAAGCCAAGAAGAATACGAAACCCTCTTATCTGAAGCAGGTTTTGAAGACGAAGCCCAACTGCGCCGCCTCATTCAAGAAAATGAGTCCATTCGCTTGATTGTAGAAGACATTCAAGACAACATCGAACTCAGCGATGAAGACATTCAAGCGTTTTATGATGAAAACCAAGCCGACTTTCAACAACCCGAACAAGCCTGCACCCGGCATATTTTGCTCGAGAGTGAAGAAGACGCCCTCGAGGTCATTAGCGAACTCGAAGGCGGCGCAGAATTTGCGGCTGTTGCCGAAGAACGCAGCACCGGCCCTAGCGCCCCGCAAGGTGGCGACCTCGGTTGCCTTACCCCCGGGCAGACTGTACCTGCTTTCAATGATGCCGCTTTCGCAGCTGAAGTTGACGAAGTCGTAGGCCCAGTTGAAACCCAATTTGGTTTCCACGTGCTCACCGTCTACGAGCGCAACGATGCCAGTGTGCGTCCCCTTGAAGAGGTCGAACCCAACATCCGCCAGCAATTAAGCGGCGAACGCGTCGACGAAGAAATCCAAGCGTTGCGCGATGATGCCGGTGTTGAAGTCTACCCTGACCGCTTAGGCGAATTTGCTCTGCCTGAAGCAGAAGCACCCGCTGAAACCAGCGAAGAAGACACCACTGAAGAAACTGAAGAAGACACTAGCGAAGAAGCACCTGCCGAAGAAACAGAAGAAGCACCTGCTGAAGAAACAGAAGATACCGAAGAGGATTCCGGCAACTAACCTGTTTCGTCAACCAGTAATACCCATTCCAATTGATTCCTTCAGGAATCAATTCGCGCAGAGCGCGTAGGACAAGCTACGGATTCCGACAGGAACGA
>CAZKAZ010000025.1:0-8147 GCA_964550765.1 uncultured bacterium
TTTGCCAAGCCTACAAAAGCCGGCATCACTGCGCCGAACACCATAACCAGCGCATGTACAGTGGTCATCTGATTGAAGAAATGCGGATCGACGATTTGTAATCCGGGCTGAAACAACTCAGCGCGAATAATCAGCGCCATAGCGCCGCCAACAAAAAACATCAGCAACGAAAACATTCGCTTTGATGCTACCGATGCCCTCGTTGAAATAGGCCAATGGCGGGTGGCTACCGATACCATTCGTTCGCTCGAGACAGGCTTAGAACTCAACGGGGTGACGTTTACTGGCCCTGATGCTTTTGGTACGGCGCGTTTGGCGAGTTATGACTTGTTAACGGCCAGTTTGTCGTTAGAAGATATTTTTGCCCAAAACAACCGTTACCGCGTGCAAGGCCAAAGGGCACGCTTTGAAGGTGGACGGGTCATTTTAGAAGAAGCCGAAGCCACTAGTTGTCTGTGTGAACCTGCGCTGTATGTGGTGCGCGCCCCCGAAATCAACTTTGCCCCCGAAGCGGGGCGGTTGCTCGTTCGCAATGGCTTACTAGATATTTTGGGTCTCAAGATTGACTTGGGAGCAGAATTTGACCCAGCGCAGTCTTTCAGTGATGTGTCTGTGCCCATTGATGTCAGTGTCGTGGCTGATGACCCCGCTGAAGAAGATGATACCAACGGGTTGGTGTTGCGCATTCCTCGTTTGGAATTTGATGATGGCATGTGGTTAGAACTAGGTGTTGGGGGGCTGTTTAACCGTTCACCTGTGCGCTCAGATGCCCTGTTTATCGTGCGCCGCCCCCGCTTGACGATGAATTTTGGCTACCGCGAAGGGCCACGGGCAGACTTTACCTACCGCGTGGCGCTACCGGCGGGGTTGATATTTGATTTTGGTACGGAAATCAAGCACTGGCAAGAACAAGAATTTCTCAAAGATGCTTTTTTTGGTTTGAGTCGCCGCCATGTGTTCACACCTGCTGACCGCCACCGTTTCACGTTTTATGGGCGGGGTTTCATGGCTGCTTCCAATCAGACGTTTGGCCGCACGCTGGTATCTGACTTGCGCCTTGGCAGTCAACTCGATGCCCGTTATGACCTAACCACTGAGATTGGTACGTTTAGCGTGTTGAGTCGCAATGTCTATACCTATTATCCGGTGCATGACCGCTTTCAGTACGCCTACCGATTGACGCCTGCGTGGCAACTCGAGCGTGGCGGTTTGCGGGCGTCACTCAGTTATGACCGCCGCGTGTCGAACCGTCAGTCACCGTTTAGCAGTTCGCTCGATAGATTCAATGAAATTGAACGCGTCAACGCGTCTGTGGGCATTAACGAACGCCTCAATGAGCGTTGGGTGTTTCGCACGAGTAGCAGTGTGTCCTATGACTTTCGCTTGTCACGCAACTCGCTGACGCGGCAGATGCGCAGTTTGATTACCGGCACGGCGCTCGAGTACCGCGACCAAAACTTGTTTGTGCGGCCGTCTTTTACCTTACAAACGGCGTCTTTGTGGAATAACCTCGAGGATGACGATGTTGAAGCGTTTATTGAAGGGGATATTTTTAGCAGTTTTGATGTCTACGAACTTGGCGTGAACGCCCGGGTAAACCTTGACCCTTTTGGCGATGAAGAACGGCTCGAGCGCCTCGAGATATATGGATCAGCACCGTTTGTGCTCACCTCGCAAGTCACCGTAGAACCCTTTGTGGCGCTTGACTTTGCTGTGACTACCCGCAGCGGCGAACTGCCCCAATTGAGTGGTCACGGCCTCGAGGTGATTTGGGATGGTTGCTGCGGCGCACTGACACTTGGTTATCGCCAGTTCCGCGACACCACCACGACGTCGATTGGTTTCAACTTGGACGTCCCTTAACTTGGGCGTCCCTTAAACAAAAAAACCCCTGTGGACTGTCCACAGGAGTGTTTGGTCGGGGCGAGAAGATTCGAACTTCCGACCCCATCGTCCCGAACGATGTGCGCTACCAGGCTGCGCTACGCCCCGACGTGCGCTATACAACTTACGCAATCTCGCCTGTTAGCGTCAAGGGGTCAGCTTACGGCGGGCTCGAGCCTGACGTTATTGCCCTTGACCGAGCGAAAAGCCGGGTTCGCCGTCGAAAGTGTATAAGTGTTCAGTCTTGATGAAGTCTAGCCCTGCTGCGTGAATGCGGCCAAGTAGGTCGATGACGTGTTGGTGGTTGATGGGGTTGCCGTCGCGGCTAATAAAACGGCAACGCCAATGGTCTGTCCAGAAGGTTTCTTCTAAGCCATCAGGAAACACTTTGACGCCTCGGTTGGTAATCATCTGCAGGTGCAAGTCACCCTCGAGCTCCCGCAATATGCCGCCAATGACATCGGGGTTGCGGCCAGATGCTGTCCAGTCCAAAAAGACATCGACGCCAATTAGGGCTTTGTCTTGAGCAGGTACACCTCGAGCGCTCGGCACGGTCATCGTGGGCGCATCAGCATAAGACACAGCAGGTAATTCCGTGGGCGTTTGTCCCAGTCGGTCAATCACTGCTTGGGTAAATCCTTGGGTGTTGACGCGTTCACTGCTGATGTCGTCTTTGTAAATGTCTCCTGTGTGCACGCCGTCTTCGATGGTTTTGAGCCAAGCGTTGTGTACCTGTTCGGCGACTTCTGCTTGACCAATATGCACCAGCATCATCACTGCCCCAAGTAACAAGCCCGAGGGGTTGGCGATGCCCTTACCGGCAATATCGGGTGCAGAACCGTGAATGGCTTCAAACATAGCGACGTGTTCGCCAATATTAGCAGACCCACCAAGACCCACCGAACCAGAAAGTTGGGTGACGACATCTGAAGCAATATCACCGTACAAGTTGGGCATTACCACCACGTCATAGTCTTCGGGGGTGTCAGCAAGGCGAGCGGTGCCAATGTCGATAATCATCCGGTCACTCTGAATGTCGGGGTATTCTTCGGCGACCTGCTTAAAGGTCTCATAAAAAAGCCCGTCAGTGATTTTCATGATGTTGTCTTTAATCATGCAGGTGACGCGTTTACGGTTGTTGGCTCGTGCGTATTCAAAAGCGTAACGAGCAATTTTTTCGCTGCCCGGTTGGGTGATGAGCTTGAGGCATTGGGTCACTTCTTGGGTTTGGCGGTGTTCGATGCCTGCATACAAATCTTCTTCGTTTTCTCGCACGATCACTACGTCCATACCGGGGTGTTTGGTGCGCACGTAAGGGTGATAAGCGACGGTTGGTCGCACGTTGGCGTACAAGCCCAAGCTTTTGCGAATGGTGACGTTCAAGCTCTTAAAGCCACTACCTGAAGGGGTGGTGATGGGGGACTTGAGAAATACTTTGGTGCGCCGCAGCGAGTCCCAAGCGTCTGGTTTGATGCCGGCACTAAAGCCTTCTTGGTAGACTTCGAAACCAACTTGAATTTCTTCAAGCTCGAGCTGCGCTCCGGCTGCTTCTAAAATCTGCAGGGTAGCGTCCATGATCTCTGGACCAATACCGTCACCTTTGGCGATGGTAATCGGGGTTTTTTCGTTCATATTGGCTCCTTAACGACGGGATTTATGGCTGTGCATGGCAGGTAATCCCCTTACCTATTGTTGAAAAAAGCTGCTTGATTGACGCCTGTTTGCACCACACAGTTGCGAGCAGGTATCCTAAATAGTGTCGCAACTACTAGCTTGCTAAAAGCCTTGTGATGATACCCGTTGTCACGCTAAGTGTGTGCAGTGGTTACAACTTCACAACCCCAGGGTTACAGCTTGAGAGACGCTTCGCTTGGCATTCCACCGAGAAAGTTAGGTCAGAATATGGCAGACAAAAAAAAGTATAAATACTCAGAAGAGCTCGCTAAACTACAAACCGAACTGGTTAAAATGCAACAGTGGGTCGTCAAAGAAGGCCTCAAAGTGGTGGTCGTTTTTGAAGGCCGCGACGCAGCGGGTAAAGGTGGGGCTATTAAGCGCATCTCACAACCACTTAACCCACGGGTGTGCCGGGTCGTGGCCTTAGGTACACCGACCGAAAGGCAAAAAACCCAGTGGTACTTTCAGCGTTACGTACCGCATTTGCCTGCTGCTGGTGAAATAGTGTTGTTTGATCGCAGTTGGTATAACCGAGCGGGTGTCGAGTGGGTGATGGGCTTTTGCAATGAGCACGAGTACCGCGAATTTTTGCGCACTTGCCCTGAATTTGAGCGCATGTTGGTGCGTAGTGGCATTATCTTGATTAAATATTGGTTTTCGGTCAGTGCAGAAGAACAAGCTAAACGCTTTCAAGCTCGCATTGACAACCCTAGCAAACGCTGGAAGATCAGCCCTATGGACATGGAATCCCGTTCGCGCTGGCGGGAATATTCCAAAGCCAAAGACGATATGTTTGTACACACCGACATCAAACAAGCCCCTTGGTGGGTAGTAGACGGCAACAACAAAAAACGCGCCCGTTTAAATTGCATGGCGCACTTGCTGAGCAGTGTGCCTTACCAAGAAATTACCTACGACAAGATTACTTTGCCCAAATTGCAACCCAAAAAAGGCTACATCCGTCCGCCGGCTGAAGACCAAACCTTTGTGCCAGAAGTTTACTGACGGCAGTATATATCAACGGTTTAGTATAGCCATCGTCAAGTGAACCCATACACACTTAATGACCATCACGTGTATCTTGATGCCTACTCAAGGTAGAAAAAACTATCTCCTAGGTGTCCTAATGGAGTTGGTGACTGCTATATATACTAACGGCACAGTATTGATAACTAGCCAAACAAATTAGAAGACAAGTAACGGTCACCTCGGTCGCAGATGATGCAGACGATGACACCGCGCTCGAGCGTCTGAGCTAGTTTGTGTGCTGCTGTTGCCGACCCGCCACTGCTCATGCCAGCAAACACCCCTTCATCTCGAGCCAATTTGCGTGCCATGTGGACTGCTTCGTCTTGGCTGACGTCGATAATCTGGTCAACGCGTTCGGGTTCAAAAATAGCGGGTAAGTATTCTGGTGACCAGCGGCGAATACCGGGAATGTTTGAGCCTTCGGTGGGTTGCACGCCTATGATTTGCACCTGTTTGTCTTGTTCTTTGAGATAACGCGACGTGCCCATAATGGTACCAGTAGTGCCCATCGACGACACAAAATGGGTAATTTTTCCAGCAGTATCGCGCCAAATTTCCGGGCCAGTGGTCTGATAGTGAGCGCGGTAGTTGTCGGGGTTGGCGAACTGGTTGAGCATCACAAAGCCTTCGTGTTCCACCTTGTGACGGGCGTAGTCAATAGAACCTTCGATGGTTTTTTCCGCCGGAGTGAGCGTGACAGTCGCGCCATATGCTCTCATAGTTTGCACCCGTTCGGCAGTGGAATTTTCTGGCATCACCAGTTCGATGTCGATGCCTTGCGCTCTGGCAATCATCGCTAAGGCAATGCCTGTGTTGCCACTTGTTGCTTCAATCAGTTTGCTGCCCGGCGTTAATTCGCCCCTACCTTGCGCCCCGCGAATCATGTTCTGCGCCGCCCTATCTTTGACGCTGCCGCCGGGGTTGTGTCCCTCGAGCTTGCCGTAAATCACCACATCATCACGGCTGAGGCTGTTGAGTTTCACCAGGGGCGTGTTGCCAACGAGCGCACTGACATTATCAAACACCTTCACGCTATGACCTCGTCTTTTTTGGTTTGTTTGGGTGTGTCTTGTTGTGGTGTGTCTTGTTGTGGTGTGTCTTGTTTCGGGGTATCGATGCGGATGGCAGGTTGGGCGTTGTAGTAGACACGTGAACCTGCGGGAACACTTGACGTGAGCCAGACACTACCGCCAATCATGCTGCCCGCACCAATGACGGTTTCACCGCCCAAAATGGTGGCGTTGGCATAAATCACCACGTCGTCTTCGATGGTGGGGTGGCGTTTTTCGCCTGCCATCGCTTTGCTGACGCTAAGCGCCCCGAGCGTCACCCCTTGATAAAGTTTCACGCGGTTGCCCACGACGGTGGTTTCGCCAATCACTACACCCGTACCGTGGTCGATGCAAAAGTGACTGCCAATGGTTGCCCCCGGGTGAATGTCGATACCAGTTTTGCTGTGGGCAAATTCGGTCACTAACCTCGGTAGTAACGGCACGCCTGCTTGCAATAGGGCATGCGCCACGCGGTACATCGACACGGCATAAAATCCCGGATAGCTGCGCACGACTTCGTAGTGGCTCGTCGCTGCCGGGTCACCTTTTAGCATGGCGTCGGCGTCTTGTTGTAAGGCAGCATAAATTTCTGGCACATGTCCCATGATGGCGTTGGCAGTGGCTTGCGGCGTCAAGGCGAGTTTGGGGGCAAGGGGTGCTAGTACCCGCACCAAACGGGCGTGCAACTGGGCAAATTCAGCTTCTAAGCAGGTTAAAGACGCCACGCATTCGTTGGTTTGCTCAGGAAACAGCGCGTGCAATAAATTTTCGGCAAAATTGCAGACCTGTTCGGAAGGCGGATAGCGGTCAACGGTGCGGTGATGGTCGTAGAGTTGCTCGAGAAACGCTTTATCCATAGGTGATTATACGAACGCACCCACAGCATACCGTTGGCGTTCTGACGTAACGGTTAACGGTGTCAGTCTCGAGCCGTCACCAATTGATAATCGCCTATCGCGCCAGCTTGGTCACTCGTGACTGCAATGATGAGCCTATCCGGCAGGGGAGAGGGCAAGGTAATCTCAGCATGATTATCCTCTGGCGTTCCGTCGAGGCTGCTAGCAAGGGTGCGCCAGTTGCCATCGAGCAAGTACAACACGGGTTCAAAAGCGTTGCTGGTAAGCACAACCCGCACGCCTGCAGACAAATCAGCCGTGTCTAGCACCAAGTAATCACTAAACGTTTGCTGTCTGGCAAAACTGGTGCTGTCACCAACCTCGAGTGATCCCGTGAGGCGTTCGCCGATGCTGATTGCTGCTGGCTGACTGGCGTTGACAAGTAGCTTGCGGGTGTGGGTAACGTTGCCGTCATGGACGCGTAAAACGGCTCGGTAGAGACCAGGGCGGGCATAGGTGTAAGTAAATGATGGGTTGCCAGAACATGGCTCGAGCACCCGCTCTGCTTGCCCATCATCATCCACATCAAGTTCGCAGCGTGCCCCGCTAGCGTCAGCATTAACCTGCCACCTAAAGGTCACATCGCCTGTTGTCATTTCTGGAAATATCGGATTGGTAGCGAAATCGCGCACGGCAGTAAAACCATCATCGCGGTAAGGGTTGAGGGTGCTGGTGTTGGCAAAGTTGAAGGTGACGGTGTTGCTATCAGCTTCAGGGTCAGCCAAGTTGACGACGTGCATGATGGCAGGTTCAACGGCTTGTGCAGTAATCCAGTCGTATAGGGCAGGCACGTTGCTGTAGACGCCCGGAAAGCCTGCGAACGCGCAACCCAAGCCCCAGCTCGAGATGCCGACTTGCACCCAACCTCGGCTACTGCGTACGAGCAAAGGCCCGCCGCTATCCCCCTGACAAGCATCTACCCCACCCAAGATGCGACCAGCACAACGCTGCGTGTCACGGTTGCTGATGTCATCGGCGAGGGTTGGGGCGTTGTCTTGGTAAAGTTGCCAACAGGTTGCGTCTGCGAGCAGTGCCACATCCACGTCTTGCAAGCTGTCGTTGTAAACCTTTGCACCACTCGCCATATCTCCCCAACCGACCACGTAAGCATCACGGTTGGTAGGTTCAACGCTAGCAAGGGATACGGTTGGCAAGTTTATAGGACGGGCGAGGCGTACGAGTGCCACATCAAACCCGCTGCGCTCGGTGCGAAAACGGGGGTGACTGATGACCCGCTCGAATGCTACCCGAATGCCCGTGTTGGGGTTATCCATGGGTAACAGTTGGCTTGCCCCAAGGTAGGCCACTTCATCGGTCCTAGGCGCACAGTGAGCAGCGGTCAGTAACCAGCGTTCACTGATGAGCGACGCCCCGCAGTAATGCACAAAATCATTACCTCGAGCAAACTGCCCTCGAGCAAACTGCAGTGACACCACAAACGGATATGCCCCCGCAGGTGCGTCACCCCCACCCACGACTTGGGTCTGGAGTGCTTGCGTGCTGTCGCGCCAGCCGAAAGGCAGGTCTTGCACAAGCTGATAGGGCTGCGCGTCTAAACCTATTAGTTCATAGCGCCCTTGGGCATCACTCACGGTTTGATGTTGCACTT
>CAZKAZ010000025.1:8157-42563 GCA_964550765.1 uncultured bacterium
GCACGTTCAACGGACCGGTCTCCATTCCGCCGCGGTTCTCCACGGTGAACTCAATGAAAAACAATGAAGAGAGAAGCTAGAAAATCCAGCACTCAAAAAGGCCGGTACCTGACCAGGTGCGCAAAGCAGTATATAAGGGATATACTTTCATTTTCGGGGTTCCCGATGTAGGTGTTGAGGTTAAGCATGGCAGTTTCTAGGTCGAGGGCTGCCTGCCGCACCTGCTGCTGCGAATTGACCAAGTTGAGTTCCAACTGTAAAAGTTCGTTTTCCGCGATCTTGCCCAGTTCATAGCGCCCTTGGGCATCACTCACGGTTTGATGTTGCACTTCACTGCCGTCACGGACGCCGTTACCGTTACTGTCCACAAACGCCCGCACCGTCACACCTGCTAAGCCCGTTTCCCCTGCGTCTTGTTCGCCGTTACCATCATGGTCAGCAAACACCGTACCGACAATTGCCCTTGTTCCCGTTTGCGGGGGGCTTTCTTGTAAGGGGGTGTCGATGAGGTGAATGGTGATGTTGCCAACATCTGCGTTAACGTCCATATCACTTTGCAAGATGGTGGCGTAACCCTCGAGCACCAACGTGTCTTGTACTGTGCCAACCTGCCCGACCTGCCATGTATGTCCGCTCAAAGTGACTGGCAAGGGGTTGTTGGCAATAGCAAAACTCTCTAGTTCAAACCCACTTAACTGACTGCCAAGGATGAGGTGGCGCTCGAGCAACGCTTGTCGTTCGTCGCTGCTTAAACCTGCCAAAGCTGCCGATAATGCCTCACCTTCAGGCACAAACAACGTCGCTGCCGCCGTGCTTAACCTTGCGTCAAGCTCAGTGGCTTGGAGCGCATCAGCAAAGACATCTGCCCCTATGGTTCGCAAGGCACTGACGAGGGTGGATTCATCAGGCGGTTCGGGTGATGGTTCACTAGGTGGTTCGTCAGGTGTGGGTGGGTTGGGTGCTGGCGTGGCTGGTAAGAGAACGCCGTCAATCAGATATATGGCACTGCCCATTGCCCTAGTATCAACGGTGATGATGGTGATGGGTTCGGGGTTGCCAGCCCCTTGTAAGGCTAATGTGCCCCCCTGTTCAACCACGCGGACGCTGCTACCGGGTAGGGTGTCGCCTGCGTATAACCGCAAGTCAGTAGGCAAAAACTTGCGCCCACTGAGCAGGTGATAATCCATCACTGGCCGGCTCAAGGTGCGGCTGTCGAGGCTATCAAACGCCCGATTGACGGGGGCAAACAAGGTGAGCGGCACACTGGCATCGGCGAGGGTACGGCGCTGGTCGCTGTCGAGGTTGGTAGCAAAGCGCTCGAGCTGCCCACTACCTTCAACCACATCAGCAGCCGTCACGGGCGGCATGGTGACCTGCACGGGTTCACTGCAGGCGCTCAGTAGCAGCACAAAAAAAAGAACGACGTATCGAAATGGTAGACGCGGCACCAACTGAGCATGACATGTCGTGATGACAAACGAGTGACAGCGGGGTGACAGTTTGTGATAACAAAACGCGGGGCAAAAAAATGGCTCGAGGGGTGCTCGAGCCAAAAAATCCTTCGAAGATTTTTATCCCACACTAACTAAAATCCAAGAGGGTCGTTAGTGTGGTGTAGAAAGCAAAACGCCATCGAGTTTATGAATCACACCGTTACTGGCATCAATATCTGTTTCAATCACTTGTACGTCCGCACGCTTTACCAAGCCCCCAAAGACACCCCGTACCATAGTCCATCACAGGCAGTGACGTCGAAGAAGGCCACTAGCTGGCGACATGACCAACACAATGTAAAAAAGAAAGGCGACCTGTCATTGGGTCGCCCTTTTTCGTGTAGGTGTTGAAAGTTTACTCGATTTGGCCGCGAATCTCGCCACCATTGAAGTTTTCGGTGTGAACGTTGATGTAGTAGCCACCTGCTTGCAAGGTGCTCACTTGTTCGTTGGTGAGGGTTGCGGTGAGGCTCAATGTGGCGCTCGTGCCGTCCCCCGTACGCTCAACGTCGATAGGGAAGATGACGGGGCCGTTTTCACCCCTTGGGGCTTCGTGAATGTGCACAGAGCCTATGTCTGGGTTCACATCAAATAGTGGTGAACTGAGGTTGGAGACGCTACCTGTAAGTGTCATCACGCTTGTGTCTTCGTTGAGTGTAATGGCCACGCTACCCATGCCATCAGTCGTGACAGGTGGGTTTTGCTGGCCACCCTCGAGCATCACCTCAAACGTGGTGATTCCGGGTAGTTCAGCAGGCAACAAGATACCATCAAGTAAGTGAACAACACCGTTGCTGGCATCAATGTCTGTTTGGATGACTTGAATGGGCGCATCGTTACCAGCACCTTGCAAGAAGACACCTGCTTCAGTCACAGATACGGTGATGTCACTACCAGGTAGGGTTTGGCCGTCAAGTGCTACAACATCAGCAGCCAAGAATTCGCCTGCGAGCACGTGATAGTTAATCACAGTGGCAACTTGCTCGGCACTGAGTGTGGCAAGTAGGTCGCTGGCTGCTGCAAAGGCTGAATTGACAGGCGCAAGCACGGTGAGGGCTTGGGTTTCATCACTGAGAAGTGCGGCTTGGTCGGCGTTGAGTGAACCCACTAACGAACTAAGATCAGGTGTAGCCGTAGCAATCTCGGCGATGGTGTCGAGTGCGGGTTCGTCAGGTATCAGGCCAGCAGGAAGCAAAATGCCATCGAGCAAGTGGACAACACCGTTGCTAGCTTCGATATCTCCATCGATGATTTGAACGGGGGCATCGTTGCCAGCACCTTGCAAAAAGATGCCTGTTTCGGTCACAGAGACGACGATGTCGGTGTCTGGTAATGTATCACCGTCAAGTGCAACGATATCTTCAGCAAGACCCACGCCCGCAACGACATGATAGTCGATGACGGTAGCGATTTGCTCGGGGGTAAGTGTGGCGAGCAGGTCACTGGCAGCTTCAAAAGCTGTATTGAGGGGTGCAAACACAGTAAGCTCTTCGGTTGGGTCACTCAGCAGTGCTACTTGCTCGGCATTAAGCGCACCAACCAAAGAACTGAGGTCAGGCGTGGCTGTGGCGATGTCGGCGATGGTGTCTGCTTCAGTCACGGTAAGGGAGTATGTTCCCAACTCACCTAAAGTGCCAGCCTGTACGCTAATTAGAAGCGTGACCTCAGGGTCGTATACAAAGGTGAGTGTGCCATCAACAGAAGCATTAACAAAGCCAAACTCACTGATGATTACTATAAAAGGCTCGAAAACGTCACTCTCGAGCGTCACGGTGACAGTTTGTCCAGCTTCTATGCCTACTAACTCGTAATCATCACGATAGTCGCGGATAATTGTAGCACCTTCATCAAAAACGGAAAGACCGTAATTATCAGTAGGCTCGAGCGCCCCTGTTACCGTTTCACCTAAAGCAATCGTGTCAATCTTGAGTGGGTCTTCAAAGAACGTCACTACACCATCAATCACGTGAATAATGCCGTTGCTAGCTTCGATATTGGCTTCGATGACGGTGTTGTCGTCTTGCAAAACCACGTTGCCGTCTACCAAACTAACCGTCAAGCCGCCACCAGTGATGGTTTCAAGCCCGATGATACCGCCACCATTGTCGTTGATGAGCGCAAGCAAGTCAGCAGCACTGAGCGCACCGGGGACAATATGGAACTGTAAAAGCTCACTGAAGTTCTCGATGCCAACAACTTCGATAAGGGCTGCTAAGCTATCGGTGTCATTCCTGGCAAGGAAGTCAACAAACGCCTCATTATTAGGTGCAAACACGGTCAGCTCACCATCGGCAGTTAAAGCATCAGCAAGACCAGCTTCGAGAACCGCTTCGAGCAAGATGCTCAAGTCTGGACGACTCGCCACCACTTCAGCAATGTTGCCAACCTCAAAAACATCTTCAAGCTCAACACGGAGCGTGTCAATGTTGCCTGCTGAGATGATGAGTGACCCGCTACTGACATCGCCTGTAACGGTGATGGTGTAAGCAAAAGTGGTCGGGTTGACGGTGAAGTATTCAATGGCCTCGAGCACGACCCGAATGCCTGCTGTAGCCGTCACCTGAAGGTTATTAAACGGCAAGTCACCCACGTTGCTGATAAGCACCAAACCATCGTCACCTTCACAGACTTGTGCTTCTGCTGGGGCTTTGTCGTTGCGCTGTCGCGCTTGAATACCACGAATGTCATCAATGTTTAAGATGCCATCGCAGTTGTAATCAGCTTGATAACGCTGAAAGTCACTCAAGTCATCGGTACGGCCACTGCGAATGGCGCTGTTGACGATGCCAAGGTCAGCACCGGTAATACGCCTATCACGGTTAACGTCACCACGAGGGAAAGCCGCAAAACCCACCTCGAGGGTGTAACTAACCTCAACGGCTTGGGTGGTGATGGCGTCAGTAGGGGGTGGGTCGGCGCTGCTACAGGCTGCAAGTAACAAACCTAACAAACCGAATGTCCAAACACTTCGTAGATACTTCACAGTTATCCTCCTTGTGCCAACACTGGCGTTGACAACATAACGGTTATCTCGAGCACTAGACAAAACTTAGCTTGTTTGTCGCCGATGCTAAAAGCAAGCCAGTGCTAAAAGCAAGAAGGTCAAGCAAAAGCGCATTTTGGTGCTCGAGAAATTTACCTTGGTTAGTTTAACAGAAAACCCCTGTCAACAAATGAGGCTGTGGCATGTGTTTGGCAAGTTACGTGAGGTTTTGCAGAAAGGGAGATTACTCGTCAGCGAGCACCCGCCGCAGGTAACTCTCGAGCACCGCCCGCCTTTCTGGGACTTGGGTCTGTTGGTGCTCGAGCTTTTCAGTAACAGCTAGCATCAGCGTTTGTACGTCGCTTTTGGTGTCGATGTTGACCAGTTCTAAGTCAACTTGAGGATAATTCTCAGAGACGAACAGCGCCAACGCCAACATGCCGCGCCGCTGACCGTGCATAGTGGCTAGTAGAAGGTCGGTTTTGCGCCTACCCGGACGAAAGTTAATGTTGAGTTCGTTTTCGTCGGCAATCCGTTGCATGGACGTTTGAATGTCTTCTTTAATCGTATCGGTGGCCAAGGTGCTGTCCTCCTGTGGGGTTACCAGTTCTGTGGGGTTACCTCTAGGGTGTTACTAATGTACTGAGTGCTGCAACGTTACAAGTCTGCAAAAAAATACGTGCTTGGCATAAGTTTAGCAAAATTTGCTGTGTGCTCGAGCCTATGTCTGTGAACGTTGCTGTGGGTATTGTTGTAGGTGTTGCCGTGGGGGTATTGCTGGGGACGTTGCCTGTTTGTGCGTGCTTGCTTGTTGGCCATGTTATACACTAAGTCATGATGTGGCAGATGATGATACGCCCTCCCGACACAACCCGAACCTAACAAACACAACGGTATGGTTTCGGTTGAGGCGGGCGCTTGACATCGGGCGCCGCTATTTTTTTGTTCACTATTTTTAGCTGGGTTGCTCGCGGGTGACCTGATAGCCGCATAACCCACAGATACAGGGAATCTAAAACACGACATTGCAGGACGCATGGAGGCTTCATGGACAGCAAAACCCCCTATTACGCGACCACCCCTATTTTTTACGTCAACGCCGAACCGCACATCGGCCACGCGTTTACCACCACCCTTGTAGACGTCGTGACGCGTTTTCACCGCCTCAAAGGTGACGATACCTTTTTTCTGACAGGCACCGACGAACACGGCGAAAAGGTACAAAAAGCCGCCGAGCAAAACAACATGAGCGCCCAAGCCTATACCGATTTGATTTCTGGCAAGTTCAAAAGCGCTTGGGACGATATGAACATCGCCTACGACGACTTTATTCGCACCACCGAAGACCGCCACAAGCACGTGGTGCAAGAGATTTTGCAACGTGTTTACGACAGTGGCGATATTTTTTATGGTGAATATAGCGGTCTTTATTGTGTGGGCGCAGAGCGTTTTGTTACCGAAAAAGAACTGGTTGACGGCAAGTGCCCTGATGACGGTAAACCACCCGAATATCGCAGCGAAGCCAATTACTTTTTTCGGATGGAAAAGTACCGCCCTTGGTTGCGTGATTACATTGAAGAACACCCCGATTTGATTCGCCCGGAACGCTACCGCAACGAAGTGTTGGCCATGCTCCGCGAGCCTATTGGTGACCTGTCGATCAGCCGTCCTAAGACCCGCGTGCCTTGGGGAATACCGCTCCCGTGGGACGACGAACACGTGACGTATGTGTGGTTTGATGCGCTGATTAATTACTACTCAGTCTTGGAGCATCACGGCACGGTTGACCGCTACTGGCAAGGTGTCAATCACTTTATCGCCAAAGACATCGTCAAACCGCACGGAGTGTTTTGGCCGACCATGCTCAAAGCTGCGGGTTTGCCTATCTATCAACACCTAAACGTGCATGGTTACTGGCTTATTGACGGCAACAAGATGAGTAAATCACGCGGCAATGTGGTGCGTCCGCTGGATTTGCAAGCCAAGTACGGTAACGATGCCTTCCGCTATTTCCTGCTTCGGGATATGACCTTTGGGCTTGACGCGTCATTTAATGAAGTGGCACTGGCAGAACGCATTAACAGCGACTTGGCTAACGATTTGGGCAATTTGCTCAACCGCACGCTGGGTATGCTCAGTAAGTACCGCGCTGGAGTGGTGCCAGAGCAAGGGGATGGCTCGAGCCTCAAAGAGGTGTTTACGCCCCTAGCCCAAAAAGTCAGCGACTTCTTCGATAACTTGCAGTTTGACCGCGCCATTGAAGCTGTCTTAGAAGCAGTGCGCCGCGCCAACAAATACATCGCCGATACCAAACCTTGGGAACTGGCCAAAGACGAAGCCAAAGCCCGTGAACTCGATGGTGTGCTCTACAACTGCATTGAAGCGTTGCGTTGTGCGTCTGTACTACTAGAACCCATCATTCCCGACAAAGCCCGCGAACTGCGTGCGCAGTTGGGTCTTACTGGCGACTATACGTTGTGGCAAGCTAGTGAGTGGGGTCTAACGCCTGCGGGCACGCAAACCCAACCGGGCGACCCGCTTTTTCCCCGCGTGGACATGTCGGCGTTGCAAGAAGAAATTGCCGATGATGATGAACCGTTAGAACACAAAGACGAAGTCACCATCGAAGATTTTGCTAAGCTCGAGTTTCGCGTCGCTGAGGTCATCAGTGCCGAACATCACCCCAAAGCCGACAAACTATTGGTGTTGCACGTCAAGTTGGGTTCAGAAACCCGCACCATCGTCTCAGGTATCAAAAAGTGGTATGCCCCCGAAGAACTCGCAGGCAAAAAGGTCATCATCGTGGCTAACCTCAAACCGGTCAAGTTGCGCGGGATTGAGTCGCAAGGGATGATTTTAGCCGCCGAAGATGCTGACGGTAACTTGAGCATTTCCGCTCTCGACCGTGACATTGCTAGCGGCAGCGAAGTGCGTTAAGCATCCATCAAATTCAGCTAACATTGAGATGAGTTCGTTTATGCGGCTCATCTTTTTTCGTTGGCTTGTAGGGTTTGTAGGGCTTGCAGGTTGGCGGCGTCATCAAACAGGGCACGCACGGATAAGCTAAGACCCTCAATCACGGGGCTAGTGACGTGGCCGTTTTGGCTTTTGTGCTCGAGCTTATACACACCACCCGCGAGCAGGTATTGCTCGAGCACCTCCACTGCTGGGTCAACCAACCAATATTCGCGCACCCCATGTGCCGCATAATCTTCAAACTTCACGCCTCGGTCATGGGCTTCGGTACTAGGCGATAAAACCTCCACTACAAAATCCGGCGCGGGAAAAAGCATTTGCTCTGACTGAAGGGTGTTGGCCTGGGTGTTTGCAAAAAAACATAGGTCGGGTTCGTAGTCGTTACGTGTTAGTGAAATAAGCGTTTTCTCGTAGCCAACGAAACCGAGGTTACGTGCTTGAACATAGCTGCCAACAAGAATTAATAACCTACGACCACAGTCGGTGTGGCGTTTTTTGACGGGTGAATGTATGACGACCTCGCCGTTGATAAATTCGGTTTTATCACTTTCTTGCATGTCTTGGTAAAACTGCGCTCGAGCTGCTTGTTCGCGTTCGAGTAGGTGGCCGAGCTCAGTCATATATAACGCCAGTTTTGGTGAGGCGATGAGGGGCTCGAGAACCTTGTCCATAACAGCAGTCTAGCAAAAAAGCGCCCCCATTTAGAGGACGCTTGCAGCGTTTTCGTGCCTTATTTACGTCAACTATTTACGTCGACAATGCCTTACTCAAACAGCGACAGATACTCGCCGTAACCTTCGGCTTCAAGGTCTGCTTTGGGAATAAAACGCATGGCGGCTGAGTTCATGCAGTAGCGCAAGCCAGTAGGTTCTGGGCCATCAGTAAAGACGTGACCAAGGTGCGAATCTGCGTGCCTCGAGCGAATTTCCGTGCGGCGGTAAAACAACTTCCAGTCGTCATGTTCGGTGACGTTAGCAGGTTCTAACGGACGGGTAAAACTTGGCCAACCGGTACCAGAGTCGTATTGATCAGTGGAGCTAAACAGCGGTTCGCCGGAGACGATGTCTACATAGATGCCATCTTTGTAATTGTCCCAGTAGGCGTTGTTGTAAGGCGGTTCGGTGCCGTCTTGTTGGGTGACGTGATACTGCATGTCGGTGAGCATGCTGCGCAGTTCCATGTCGCTGGGTTTGGTAAACGCTTCTGGTGAAAATCCGAGCACTTCGCCTTTGGCATCGGCTGGAAGCACTGTGACACCACTATCAGACATGTCATCTTGCTCGAGCATGTTGTCTTCTGTTAGTTCAGGCAGTTGGTAGACGGTGTCGTCACCTTCCCACACCTGGGCAATAAACTGATTGCGCCCTGAGCCTAAGCGGTAAAACTCGTATCTGACAGGGCTTTTGAGGTAGTAGTCTTGGTGGTAGTCTTCTGCCACGTAGAATTCCTCGAGGGGCAAAATTTCCGTGGCGATGGGTGCATCAAACTTGCCAGACTGTTCTAAAGCTTGCTTAGCGCCTAACGCCAGTTCTTCTTGGTTAGCATCAGCATAAAAAATGGCTGATTGATACTGCTGCCCCCGGTCAACAAACGAACCACCTGCGTCGGTCGGGTCGTGCATACGCCAAAAAGCATCGAGCAGTTCTTGGTAGCTAATCACGTCTGGGTCGTAGTAGACTTCGACGGCTTCGTAGTGCCCAGTGCGCCCCGAGATAACTTCTTGATAGGTAGGGTCAACGACGTCGCCGCCGGTATAACCCGAGACGGCTTCGGCTACGCCCGTTAGCTTTTCATAGTCGGCTTCGGTACACCAAAAACAACCGCCAGCAAAGACAGCACTCGCGTAATTTTCTTCGAGCAGTGCCACATCAGGGGTGGTTTCAGCCACGTCACTATCTTGTGACAGTGCTAGCGAGATGACCGACACGGCGATGAGACTTAAAAATAACCAAAGTTTGCGTTTCACCTAAAAACCTCCTTGTGGGTTTTGGGTAGAGGATAATGTTCTTACTTTAGAGGGTGGGGGTGCTCGAGACTGTCAATACGTTGACAGAGTGAACACACCTTCATCCACATTAATCATTTTAGCAAAAGACGCAACATAGTTGAGTGTATCTGACTCACGTTATTCTTGTTTTTTGGTGACCGTACCGCCGCCACCCCACTTGAATTCGTGTTTGGGTGGATATTGGATGCGGTGAGCAATGGCACCACCAATGACCAGCCCAAGCAGCACCCACGCGTCCAAATCACGACTCGGTAAGCGGTTAAAGGTATGGCCTGCGGTGCGTCCCATCTGACTCAAAGTATCCTGAGTACGTCTTGATAGTAAATTCCAGTCAACATGTACAATGTCTGGATTAATGAAAATCAAAAGAATGGTGAAGGCAAATGTGGCAAAAAAGCAAAACGTCCATACCTTCTTAAGCACCTTTTGTAAGGCAATAAAAAGATAGGTCACCAAAAACCCCACTGCGCCCCCAGCAATGACGTTTTCAAAGGGAACGTAATAAAGTAAATGCACGAGTTGCTCAACTAATAAAGCAAGGGTGTGCGCAAGGGGTGCAAGGCTAGGGGCGTGACCTGTCATGGGTAACGCTTAGTGTAGCAATATGTGGTAAATATCACAACTGATAAAACGTTCAAATAGTCTCAGTGATTGCTCACTCCTCGAGCGCCGCATACACACACGCAATATCATCAACCTCAAAACGCCCCTCTAAGTGCTCGCGCACGCGTTTGGGTGAAGCACTGCCTTGTTCGGCGAGGGCAAAAATGGCCTCTTCGATAGCGGCAATATCCTTTCTTGTTAACCCCGTTGCTTCTTGTGGGGTGACATGCCCCCGTTTTACCAGCAACAAACCATGCCGTCTGACGGTTTTGACGCTCACCCCGAGGGCTTGCGCTGCCCGTTCTGGGGTGTAACCCGCGTACAGCAAATTGAGCGTATCGCCTAAAGGATCGTCTTGGACGTCAGTGGTCATGGTGGCTGTTTCGGTAGTACTGCTGGTCGTGTCGGATTGAAGGGTTGGTTTTGCTAGTGCCGGGGGTGATGAGGTGGGGGTTGAGGGTGGTTCTTTACGTGGAGCGTTGTGTTTGATGATGACATCGAGGAAGGCTTGCCCGTAGCGCTCGAGCTTCACGGCACCTACTCCAAAAATTCTTCGCATGGCTTGCAAGGTTTGCGGACGTTTATTGGCCATTTGCCGCAAGGTCTTATCGCGAAAAATCACGTAAGGGGGCACTTGCTGGGTTCTAGCAAAGTGCGTGCGCAAGGCTTTGAGGGCAACCCACAAGGTGTGGTCAGCAGGTTCTAACGTCGTGACCTCGGCTTGGTTGGTGTTGGCATCATTGGCATCAACATCACGCACGGGTTTACTGGGTGGATGTTTGCGTTTGCTAGTTTTGCGGGCGTGTATCTTGCGTTCGCCTTTGAGAACAGCAGCACTTTTAGAGGTGAGTTTCAAAACGCCGTAGCCTTCGCGGTCAGTCGTCAGATACCCTTCAGCGAGTAGGGTGCGCACCAAAGCGCGCCAGGTTGTGGCGCTGTGGTCTTTGCCGATGCCATAGGTGCTGAGCTTGTTGTGTGCTAACTGGCGCATTCTGTCGTTGTCTTTACCGAGCAAAATGTCAATGACATGCCCCGCGCCAAAGCGTTCGCGGCTGCGGTAGATGCACGACAGCACCATCTGGGCAGGCACGGTGGCGTCCCAAGTCTCGGGGGGTTGCAAGCAGGTGTCACAGTTGCCGCAAGGGGCGCAGGTTTCACCGAAGTACTCGAGCAGCACCTGCCGCCTGCAGCGCACGCTCTCGCAGTAAGCCAGCATGGCCTCGAGTTTTTGGGTTTCGATGCGCTTAAAAGCGTCTTCAGCAGGTGATTCTGCTAGCATGCGCCGCAGTTGTACGGCGTCTTGTAAACCGTAGGTAAGCAGGGTACTGGCTGGTTCACCGTCCCTACCTGCGCGGCCAGTTTCTTGGTAATAGCCCTCGAGGTTTTTGGGCAAGTCCACATGCGCCACAAAGCGTACATCGGGTTTATCAATCCCCATGCCAAAGGCAATCGTTGCAGTTATGACCTTGAGGTCGTCTTGTAAAAACATCTGCTGGTGCTCATCACGCACCTTGGCAGGCAAACCCGCGTGATAAGGGCGGGCGTCGATGCCTCGTGACTGCAAAAAGTTGGCGGTGTCTTCGGTGCGTTTGCGCGACAAGCAGTAAATGATGCCAGCCCCCTCGGGGTGTTCGCGGCGGATGAAGTCATACACTTGCCCTTTGGCGTTTTGCTTGTCGATTACCTGATAGCGGATATTGGGGCGGTCGAAACTAGCGATGTGGTGTAGGGCGTCTTCGAGTTGTAACTGGCTGATGATGTCAGCTCGAGTCACGTCGTCTGCTGTGGCAGTAAGGGCGATGCGGGGAACGCCGGCAAAACGGGTAATAAGGTCTTTGAGGATTAAGTAATCAGGGCGAAAGTCGTGTCCCCAACTTGAGATGCAGTGGGCTTCGTCGATGGCAAACAGGGCGATAGGGGCGCGCCCTAACAGTTCCCGCGTGCGGTTATTGGCAAGCCGTTCGGGGGCTAAGTACAGCAAATCAAGGTCGCCTGCGAGTAACGCGTCTTCGGTGGCCTTTGCGTCTTGCCACGCCAGTGACGAATTGACAAACGCCGCTGCTACCCCTGCTTGTTTGAGGGCGTCGACTTGGTCTTTCATCAGGGCAATCAAAGGGGAAATAACAACGGCAGTGCCGCGCCTAAGTAAAGCAGGAATCTGATAGCACAGCGACTTACCGCCGCCTGTGGGCATGAGCACCAACGCGTTACCCCCGCGTGTCACCTGTTCGATAATCTCAAACTGCCCAGGGCGAAACGTGTTGTAGCCAAACACATGCCGCAAGACTTTGTGAGCATCAGCGTGAAAGCGGGTCATGGTGACACTATTCTGACATAGCTCGAGCAATTGCTGCTTGTGAAGGTTGCCAGAAAATAGCAAAACACAAAAAAGAGGACGACCCGAAAGCCGTCCTCGTGATTTTAAAAGTAACGCTTACCTGCGTCCGTTGCCACGACCATTGCCGTTGCCGTTACCGTTGCCACGACCATTGCCACGACCGTTGCCATTGCCATTGCCATTACCATCATCGCTATCTTCAGCGCTGGTGTCATCACTATCGCTGCTAATGCCGCGACCTATGGGGCAACCTGCGTTGTTATCTTGGTCAATGCGGTCGGCTAAGTCGAGCATGGTGGCACGATCTTGGCTTGCAAGAGCAGCACCTACGGCGTCGATGAGGGCGCTTTCGCTCAAACCTGCGTAATCCACATCAGGATGGCTGGCGTTCAAAAGCCCCGCAACAGCAGCACGCAAGAGGATTTTTGCTGCGCCACGGTTGCCACCGCCACCGCCGAAGTTCAAGCCATTAAGGAGGGATTTATCGCCGAGGTTGTAGGTGTTGGTTTGCGGCCAAACGCTACTCAGGGCGTCGTTGGGCGCATAGCCTGTAGGGGGCCAGCTGTTGGTTTGATTGCGGCGTGCACCAGCGTGGTTTTTCCAGTAGCCGGGGGTGCATCCTTCGATACCAGGTTCGGGTTCAGGCTCAGGTGCAGCGTCTAAGACGACGTTTACGTCTAGGCCGTTCCAGTAAACTGAGTCGCCGTAGTCATACACATTTCCGCCGGGTGGGATGGGTTGTGACACGACGGTAGCAGTGACATCAGTGACGCCCGCAGGAACACCAGCCAAGGTAAGGGTCGTGATGAGCAGTTCGTCAGCGTTGTTGGGAAATTCAAAAATGCCGCTGTTCGTTACGCTACCTGCTTCAACATACAGTTCCACTGTGCGGGTATCAGGATCGCCTTCAAGGTTGCGCACCGCGCCGAGTTCGCTGATGGCAAAGGTGACATCAACATCACGAGCATTGTCGCTAGCAGGTACAGTGATGGTTTGGCTAGCAGACACGTAACCCTGTTGACCATAGAGATAGAAATTAGGCACGCTACCCACGGAAAGGTTGTTGCCAGCACCTTGGGCAGGGCGCAAAATGTAGACGATTAACGCACGCGGGGTGAGCAGATTGGAAAAGCCTGTGCCTTGAATGTCAACCGTGAGGCTGCTCGAGGGCGCGAAAATCGCTTCATACATGTGTCCAACATTATCGAGGGCGACCCCATTGTCGTCAGTAGGTAAGCTTAAGCTGAGGCCACCGTTAGAAAATGATTTGCTTTCGCTATCGCTTGTGACGGTAACGCCATCGGGTGCGATGTAACGATCGCCGTACTTAAAAACCACTTGGGTGTAAAGGGCAGTGACATTGTCTGGGTCAGGGATGGTGATGCTATCGGTTAAATTGCCACTACCGTCACCATAGCGATTACCTAAGCCAATACCGATGACTTCAACGTCAACATTGTCACTCGCTGACCAGTCGGGCAGGGCAAGTGATTGAAGTTCAAAGGTAGGCATCGGGACTGTCTCGAGCGGTTCAGTAACAGGGTTTTGTTGTGGTGTACTGCTACATGCCGCCAAAAACAAACTAACCAATACGAAAAGTTTTACACGTAACGCCATATTAAGCCTCCTGTGGCTCATTCTCCGCATATCTAGCTGTATAGCGGAATGTCTGACATCAGTGTAGATAGTCTTGCGTTCCACAAGCGTTCTAATAAGAAAATACATTACTCGACATGAATGCTTAGTGTTGAACCAACTTTGTTAGAAAGTTGTAAAAGCGAGTTCGACACTTAGTATGAAGTGATGATGAAAAAGTGTGGCTGGCACGATTGCTCGGTGAGATATAAGCACTGAAGTGTCTGTGTGGTGTTACTCCTCGAGATAGACGATGAGGCGTACCTCGAGCTGCCTGTTGGTATTACTTTCTTGCACATAAGGCGCTAAAAAGCCAAAATCGCGCACCAAGTCGGGATTGCCGCGTTGGGCAACATAGCGCGTACCTTGAAAGGTCTCTCGTTCGCTCACGGGATAATCATTGGTGAGGTCGCGTTCGGTGCGGTAGCGGGTGTAGCGGTAGCGCCAAGGCAGGTTGGTTTGATTTGCCGCAGATAGTAAGCCACCATCCGCCCCGATGGCTCGAGCTTCAGCCATGAGCACACTGGCAAGTTCAGCCGTTGTGGTGTCGCCTTGCACGGTAAGCGTTCCAAGTTCGACGTAAGGGCGATCAATGAAACCAGTCTCATCGACGACATAAAACACAAAATCACCTGAGTTGCGGCTATCGGGTATGCGGCTGGCAAAACGGCTGTTGAACGTTGCTTCGGGGGCGCTTGTTGTTGGTGCACAAGCCGCGCACACCAATAAACCCACCAATATCAAAACAGATTTCACGGATTTCACAGATTTCATGGCGATAGCTTACCCCACGTGATGCCACAACACGTGATACGGCAGGCAAGCGTTTGCTCGTCAGAGCGTAAGTACAAGACACGAACGCGGTTGGGATGTAGTAGGTCAGTTACCGTGCCTACGCACGTCCGCCCCTTATGCACGTTATGCACGTCCTCTACGCACCTCCATGAGGGTGTCATACACTTCACCTAGGCGCTTAAACTCCTCGGCAGCGAACGTCACAAACGCCTCTGGTAAACCTTTACTGGCCACCCTATCAGGATGTATGGCGGTGCGCAGTTGGCGGTATTGCGCTTTGATGGCATCGTCTGACATGTCTGGCGTGCAACCAAGGGTTTCGTAGAGTGCCACGATGTCAGTTGGGCGCAGTTCACGCGCTGCAGGCGGGCTTTGTTGCTTTTGGTTACGTTCTTTGACTTCGCTTCGACCGCGTTGGTAGCCCTCTTTAACACCTTGGTGATAGCCCATTTTGAAGTTGTTATCCTGCTTGAGGCGCAGGTTTTGTTCGGCGGCTTCTTCGTGTCTACCGCGCACGTAACCTTCTTGTTGGCCTTGTTTGCGGCCTTGTTCAAAGGCAAGTGCATAAGCCTGTTCGGCGGCTTGTCGTTTTTCGTCTTGGGTAAAGTGACCAAACGCAGCGGCGTCTAGGGCGTCTAAACTATCGTCATCTCGATTAGGACGGCTCAAACGGCGCTTAAGGAGCGGGGCAGTAGCGCGCTCGAGCCACCACACACTCACCAGTAGTAACGTCACTAGCGGTAGCAGCACGGCCACACTGGACACTGACAAACTCAACACCAGCACCAGCCCCCACAAGGTGAGTACCTGCAGTCGCCAGCGGCGCGGCACAAACTGGCCATACCAACGTTTGCGCTGTTCAAAGGTTTGCTGCTGTGCGAAGTGATGCCCTTGTTGGTAGGCGGCGTGGTGCAAAGCTTGCAGTGCCTCGTAAAACTGCGCGTCGCCAATTTGTTCGTCAGCGTGTGGAGCGTTTTGGCCACTTTGCGGTGATGCTTTGGCAGCCTGCCGCCGTTGCCACTGCCTGCGTTCTTGTTCGCGTCGTTCTTTGTGACGGCGTTCGTTGGCTCGAGCTTGGCGAGAAGCCGTGTTTTTATCGCTACCAACGTCGCTAGCAGATTTCACGGTCTTCCTCCTCGGTCGGACATAGGCGTGTGGACTGGATTGAAACACGCATCTAGCATGACGTTAGATACGTTCTATCAGCGTGACAGTCGCTTATTCAGCAGGGCAAATGTCAACGCTCTTATCCGCTAATGCTCTTATCTTAATACTTTTATCAATTCGGGTATGTCAATGTAGATGTAAATATAATAAGTATCAACGTAATAAGTGCTAACATCACAAGTGTCAATATGAGCGTATTCGCATAGTGGTGTTTGGTGATGTCTTAGCAAGGTTTTATCATTTTTCACCCAAACACTTCCGCATACTGATACTGTCGCATACTTGATATGTCGCATATTATCTCATCAGCGTGATGATGGTCAGCTCAGGCGGCGTGCCACACAAGTAGGTTGTCTGTGAGCGTGGCTGCTACCCGTCCTTGTTCGCGCAGATAGCTCAAGTATGCCATAACCGTACATAGGTTGAGTGTGTAACGTGGAATATCCGTCATGTTAATACCAAGTGTCTGACATGTTTGTTTCAATACCTGTGCCGTGCTGTGGTACTGACAGGCAGCAGCTACCGCGTCCGCTGCCGCTGCAAACGCCGCGAGGTTAATGTCTCTGAGGGCAGTAAGGTCATCTGTGGGATGGCCATGTCCGGGTAAGGTGACGTTGACCTGACGTTTGGACAATTGCTCAGCGTGGGTGATTTGTTGGTGGATGTCTTGTCCAAACGGCAGGGGGTATTTTTCGAGTAGGGCTTCACCAAACAAGGCATCGGCAGCAAGGAGCACCCCATCAACCTCAAGGCTGTAGTGAACGTGGGCGTGTCCTGAGGTATCGAGCACGGTGAGTGGGATGCCATAAAGGTCTAGATGTCCTGGCGTGAGGTAGTGGTCAACTCGAGAAGGTTTAGCCATGAGCCACTTGGAATACATTTCGGTCAGGGGTTTGGCACCGTTGAACAAATACACTGGCTCGAGCAAAGGTGACTGCATCAAACTGGCTTCAAAGGGTGGCGCATACACCGGCACATCAAACTGGCGTAACAAATAATCGTTACCCCCAAAGTGATCGGCGTGGGCGTGGCTGTTGATGATGGCCACTGGCCGCACGTTGAGGTGTTCGCAGGCTTTGCGCAGTTCTCGACCACTGTTTTTGTCTTGTCCGGTATCCACCAACACAGCTTCTCCTGCGCCGTTGGTCACCAGCGCCATGTTGACGCCACCGGGCAGATAATAGACGTATTCGCTGAGTGCTTGGATGTTCATGGGACATTGTACCGATGGCAGCGTTTAGTAGACTTCTTGCGAAAGTATCAACCGAACGATGGGACAGCCCTTGGTCATCAGCAACACATTGATTTTTGCAAGCGGTCTAGTGATATTGCATAACCAAGCTAATTTCGCAACTAAATCATAGCAGTGTTTGGGTTAGTGCCATCATCCTCGAGCCAAAAACGTTCGTATAATATTCATTGTGATGATGCAATATTGATTAGTAATATTGATTAGTGGCGTTGGAAACGGGCGATATAAAACCCATCATGACCCTGTTCGGGGATGAGGTAATGTCCACAAGGACGCAGGATGCTGTCAATGGGCAGGGCAAACGGAGCAACGGTGAAATCCTCATGCGTATCCACAAACCAGCCGGCGTTAGCT
The DNA here is from genome assembly GCA_964550765.1 of uncultured bacterium. GTDB lineage: Bacteria > Deinococcota > Deinococci > Deinococcales > Trueperaceae > JBCCBI01. The sequence goes on from CAZKAZ010000025.1 coordinate 25,762, forward strand.
TCGCCTTCGGCGTCTGTTAGGGCGCACACTGCGTACACCAACATGCCGCCGGGGGCGCAGACATTGGCAGCCGTCGTCAATAACTGACGTTGTAGGGCGGCTAGTTCAGAAACGCTCGCTGGTGTCACCCGCTGACGCAATTCGGGGTTACCGCGTAATGTGCCTGTGCCGCTGCAAGGGGCATCGAGCAGCACTCGAGCCACAGGTTCAGCGTCCAAAGGTTGCCGCAAATCGTGAGTGATGGTGTTTGCTGTCAGTCCTAGACGCAGCAAATTGGCTTCGGCGCGCTGGAGTTTACCGCTGTGTATGTCCACGCTGCTAACCTGTGCGCCGAGGGCAGCTAGTTGAGCAGCTTTGATGCCTTGGCCGCTGGCGAGGTCAAACACCTTCATGCCTGCTGTTATCTCGAGCACTTGCACGGGTAATCTCGAGCTGGGGTTTTGCGGTTGAATCCAGCCGCGTGTAAAAGCTTCAAGTTCAGCCAAGGGCTTGCTAGGACGTAACGCCACACTGCCTGCAACCGTGCCAAGGGTCACCTCACAGCCTTCGGCTTGCAAACTGTCTATTGCGTGGTCACTATACACACTCACCCATAAGGGTTCAGGGGCGTTCATACCCGTAGCAATGCGCACAGCATCTGCGCCAAAGTGCTGTTGCCAACTGGCAAATAACCAATCCGGTACGCCGTAACGCACCGCCTCTGGCAGGTCTTCAGGCAATTCGACCCGCCGTAAAACGGCATTGGCGAGGCCTGCTAAACGGGGTTGTTGTTGTTTGATGACGCCCACCCACTCGTTGACGGCTGCAAAGCGAGGTGTTTGTCGCACGAGGATGTCATAACTAGCCAAGCAGAGGGCGTCATAGACAAACGTAGGCAGTTTGTCGGGGCGTTTGAGGCGCGGGGCGAGGGCGGCCTCGAGCAAACGCCCATAGCGCAACGTGCCATAAAGCAAATCGGTGAGTAAACTGCGGTCAACGCCACTGAGGCTGTGCTCTGTGAGGGTGCTCGAGAGTACCGCCTGTGAAAAAGCGCCGCGATGAACACGGCGCAAAGCATGAGGCGCAAGTTGTCGGGCGCGGTTGATTAGTCGCGTCCTGTGAAGATGCTGAGGTAGTACAGCAAGTACATAATCGACGTTGCCGTGGCTGCCACGTATGTTAGCGCTGCTGCAGTGAGCACGGTGCGCGCCCCGCCGCTGTCTTGTTGGGTAGCAAGCCCCAATTGGCGCATTTGTGCCATAGCGCGGTTGCTAGCGTCAAACTCAACCGGCAACGTGACCACTTGAAAGAGCACCGCCCCACCGAACAAAATCACCCCGAGTAGTCCCAAGCCTGTTGCGCCTGTAAATAAACCAATCAAAATGAGTATCATGCCAAAGCGGTCGCCGATGCTGGCTACTGGCAAAATGGCCGAACGCATGTCCAAAGGCGCGTACGACTTGGCGTGTTGAATGGCGTGACCAACTTCGTGAGCCGCGACTGCCATGCCTGCGACGCTAGCGCGTTGGTAGTTGCCTTCGGACAAGCGCACCGTGCGGCTGCGGGGGTCGTAGTGGTCGCTCAATGTGCCGCGCACCTGTTCGATGGCGACGTCTTGTAAGCCGTTGGCATCAAGAATGGCTCGAGCTGTTTCCCGCCCGGTCAAACCTGAGGTATTAGCAACGTTGGCGTACTTACCGAAGACATTGCGTAACCACAGTTGTGTGCCGCCTGTGAGGGCAAGCGCCAGCAAAAAGATGAAAAAATAGCCTCCCATGAATGTTCCTCCTAAGTGAGTGGGCTTTGATTGTCATTCATTATGTAAGGTCAGTCTATCGTTGTGTCAGACGTGCATCACAGTGTGTGTAATGTTACCTGAACCGATGGGACTTGAACTGATGTTACTTGAACCGATGTGATGCGTTGTGTGGCAAGGTGAAACGGTAAATAGTTGTGCAGGGCAGGTGCTAATCAAGGTGCTAACCACGTGGTGCGTACATACAGCCTTTGGGTTTATGGTTAATGGGTTTATGGTTGGATGCTAGCATAATATGATTGCATCGTACTCACATTACATGAAAAAATTGTGAGAAGTGCTCGAGCACCCCTTCACCCAACACCATCTTCCAGCATGATGTGACGCCATGATGTAGCTAACAAACGATGCAACCAGTAAACGATGCAACCAGTAAACGATGCAACCAGTAAACGATGCAACCAGTAAGACGTACCCAACATCAGCAACACCGTCTAAAAAACGCCAAAACCAAGCATCAGGTGATGGCTACGTGCTGGCTGGTGACTAATCGCTGGTGACTAATCTATGTGCCAGCTAACGACGTGTTGGCTATGCTGCACCACAAAACACACGACAACACCCGTGTGGTTAACGAACATATTGTCGTGTGGTCGGGCGCTAGTTGGGTACGACTTTTTTATCCTGCTGTGTATCAGGGCTTGGCCAGCGTGTATGCCTCAACTCAGCTCTTCGGGTGGTATTTGGTAAGCATGGATGCTAAACCGAATAGCGGTGCGTTCTTCGTCTTGTAGTTCTAACTTGACAAAAGATGGCTGGGTGGTGAGGTCTAGGCCGTCAAGCGTGATGTAACTACGCGAAATGGCGATGGCTTTGACGGCTTGATTGACCGCTTTAGGGCCAATCGCTTGGACTTCAACTTGTCCTTCACTGCGCAATAGCGCGGCGATGGCACCAGCAACAGAATTGGGGCGGGAATCCCCGGAAACGCGTAATGTTTCGATGACGAAACCTCCTTAGAAGAATGAAAGCAGGAGTGTGGTTAAGACAAAATGCAATGTCATTGAGGCTAATGTGCATGTTGTGCGCCTTGCATCCTCTGTGTTCTTGTATGTTGCGTTCTTAATATGCTTATATGTTTAATGCAACGACATAATATCGTGCAACTAGAAGCTCATATTGGAAATCGCATACTTCGCATCTCGTACAAGGGCATTCAGGCGATGTGCGTTTGTGCGGATGTTAGCAGCACAGGCTGATAGTATATATCAATGAACATACCTTAAGCTCAGTTTCGGTGCGCTATGTTTGCGCGCCATTGATGATTGGACGATTGATTGACGACATTGATTGACGACAGGGTCTGGGGGTTTGTTTGACAATGTCAACATTGACGATATCGACAATTGGGGTCAACACGCGAACAAAAGAGCAGTCAGACAAAACGCTGTCGTCACGATATACCAATAGACCGTAGTAGTAGGCACACAGGGTGTGAAAATACACTATCCCACGGCATAAGACGATTGTTGACAGTTGTCTCCACTACTATGGCAACGAAATCGTTATCAACTGTGTGGACACGCTGAGAAGTATGGGTTTCGCTAAGGTGAGGCACATGGCATATATGGTGACCAGTAAACGGTGACAGGGGTGGCATACGCAGACATGGCTCAGTGCAGATATAGCCCCTGCAGGGACATACGGCGTACTGCGTTGACAGGAGCTAAGTGCCTGACAAGACATGACGCACATAAGATGCTAGACCTTAGCCAAGGGGCGCGAGGGGTGTAGACGTGAGCGTTATAGACATAGAAGTTACGCGTAGCAGATTTACTGGCGTAAGTATAAGAAAAATGGATATACAACTACACATAGATGTTCATCCTTCCAAAGTGAAAATGCCACAAATACTTGTGGTGTGCGCTATCTTGCTCAACGTTGTTACGGATTGACGTTGTTACAGATTGACGTTGTTACAGATTTTGACGTTGTTACAGATTGCAGTAACCGCTAACCTCGAACCGCAAACGATAGCGTGTGGTAATAGCAGCACGTGGTGACAACCTCATCAGGCGTGAGGCGCGCAACTGTTTGGGTAGTTCAGGACGAACAAACCACGTTCATCAAGCCAATACCTTAAGCAAGCAGCGTTCATCTTGTCACAACAACCAAGCTATATCAACCAAGCTACATCAACTAACGTCAACTAACTACGTCTAACCACAACTAACTACGTCCATCACGTTAGCTACTAAGCTGGCCTGCTAGGTCAGCTACGTCAAGCGTTTTACGTCAATCTAGGCGGTTAAATCTAGGCAATCAACCAGCCTCAGATAGCAGCGACACTATCATAAACGTTTTGATGCGATAAAGATATAGCCCCAGCGAGCAAGTGAGCAAAGCGCGTACCTAGGTATCAGCATGTTTGGGGTATCAGCATGTTTGGGGTATCAGCATGTTTGGCTCTGGTGTTGGCATGGTTTATGATTATAACTGAATTGTGGTCGTTGGCGAAATGAAACCCGAAACCTGAATTTGGCTTGACAGGTCAAGACACGCTCTGTATTATGCCGTGTATATGCGTGCTTTTGCTATCGATACCGCTTGCGCTCGCCCTACGTTTGTTGGTCGGGGCGCTAGCAATATGGTAGCTACGGCTACACCACCTGCTTGGTGTGCAGCTAAAGCAGCGCATCAACCAACAAAACTACGCCAAACATCTGTCAATCGCTCAGCGGTTGGCATTTTTTTGTGGCATGTGTTGGCTATTTATGTTGTTAGCATGATTAGCTTGTTGGTCGTTATTAGCTTGCTAGTAGGGAGCATTCTACTACCTCGAGGGGTTGCTTCGTGACGATGGTCGTTGCTGAAAGTTAACCCCGCTCACCGCAGCGGGGTTTTTTGTTGCCGTGCGGGTAGGCAGGAAGTTGTTGGTGTTCAAGGTGGCATGTTTTGGAGGTAGCACGTAGGTCAAGCGAAGACCGTAAAACTAGGGAGACCAAAAAGTGGAGCATTATGAAGTAAGTGTTAATTTTGGTAATCTGAAACTCAGGCTGGACGTATTCATTGGATGTATTCAAGCGACATAATTCAGGCGATATGTTCAGATGTAAGGTTCTCGAGTAAGGTTCTTGCCCAAGTTGAATGGGTTTGTACTAGGGTGTACTGGTAAGTTCGTACTAGGGTGTACTGGTAAGAGGGAAGCGAGGAGGCACATGAAAGGTAGCGAAGTTGTTCTAAAGATGCTCGAGCGCCACGGCGTCGAGACGGTGTTTGGCCATCCGGGGGGGGCGATTATGCCCGTGTATGACGCCCTGTATGATTCACCTATCAAGCACGTGTTGGTACGGCACGAACAAGCAGGATGCCACGCGGCAGACGCGTATTACCGTGCTAGTGGCCGCGTGGGAGTGTGTTTTGCCACAAGTGGTCCAGGGGCTACTAACTTAGTGACAGGCTTAGCGACTGCCCACATGGACTCTTCAGCAGTGGTGGCTGTTACGGGCAACGTACCTACGAGTTTGATTGGTACAGACGCTTTCCAAGAAGCCGATGTCTATGGCATCACCGCGCCTGTTACTAAACACAACTACTTGGTCAAAGACGTTAACGACTTACCGAGGGTCATCAACGAAGCGTTTCATATTGCAGCAACAGGGCGTCCGGGGCCGGTGTTAATTGATGTGCCCAAAGACGTACAGAATGCTGAATTTACGGGGTCGCTCGAGGACTACAACATCGACCTGCCTGGTTATAACCCCACCATCGAAGGCAACATGCGCCAGATTAAGCGCGCTGCTGAAGCTATTCGCGCTGCCAAGCAACCCATCATGATGGTAGGTGGGGGCGGTCAAAGTGCTGCTGAAGCGGTCTATGCGTTTGCGGAAAAAACCAATCTCCCTGTCATTACGACGTTGATGGGTATCGGGGCGTATCCAGCAGGTGCACCCAATGCGCTCGGCATGCCTGGGATGCACGGCACGGTCACGTCTAATCGCGCTATTACCCACTGCGATTTGATTGTGGGAGCAGGGTTGCGCTTCGATGACCGCGTGACGGGCAAAATCAGCCGCTTTGCGCCGAATGCCAAAATTGTCCACATCGACATCGACCCAGCTGAAATTTCCAAGTTGGTGCGCGCCCATATTCCTGTGGTGGGGGATTTGGCCAATGTGTTACCGCGCTTAGCTGATGAACTGGATACGCTCGAGATAGACGAATGGTGGCAGACCCTGCGCGAGTGGAAAGGGCGCTACACCGAACGCTACAAAAAAGACAAACCCCTCGTCTCGCAAGAAGTGATTCAGATGTTTCACCAACAAACCCAAGGTGACTGCGTGGTGACCACCGAAGTGGGGCAACACCAGATGTTTGCTGCTCGCTTGTTCCCAACCAATGCCCCGCGCACCTGGATTACCTCAGGTGGACTTGGCACGATGGGATTTGGTTTGCCAGCTGCTATCGGTGCGGCGTTTGCCCGCCCTGGTGAAACAGTTGTGTGTGTCGCGGGTGACGGTAGTATTCAAATGAACATTCAAGAACTCGCGACCATCTACCGCCATCAACTGCCCATTGTCATTGCCATTTGTAACAACGGCATGCTCGGCATGGTGCGTCAGTGGCAAGAGATGTTTCACGCCCAGCGTTACAGCGAGGTTTTCTTAGCAGATTCCAACCCGGACTTTGCCAAACTGGCTGAAGCATATGGCATCGAAGGTCACAACGTCTTTGACCGTGAAACCGCTCGTGCGCTCATTCCTGAGGTGCTGGCCAAAGGCAAACCGGTGCTGCTTAATTTTGTAGTCTACGAATCCGAAAAAGTCTTCCCGATGGTGCCTGCGGGTGCTGGCGTTGACGAAATGATTATTGGCGATCAAGAACCCGATGACGCTGAAGTGGAGGCGGGCGCATGAATTCTAAAGCCATGGACTTAAACGCTCCCAAGCGTACGGGGACAGAACATGCCCATGTCATGAGTGTGACCGTGCGCGACAAACCAGGGGTGCTCGTGCGCATTGCGGGGCTGTTTGCGCGGCGTGGGTTTAACATCGAATCGCTGTCGGTAGCGCAAACCGAAGTACCAGGTATCTCGAGGATGACCTTTGTTGTTACGGGCGAAGACCGCACCATCGAACAGGTCGCCAAGCAACTGCACAAACTCATCGACGTCATCAAAATCATCGACCACTCCGAAGCCGCGTTTGTTGACCGTGAGTTAATGCTCATCAAAGTGGCCGTGCGTACGCCGGAAGACCGGGTAGAAATCCGCCAGATTGCCCAAGATTTCCGGGCGCGCATTGTCGATGTGCACCGCGAAGCTTTGGTGTTTGAAGTCACGGGTGACGAAGGCAAAATGGACGCATTCATCGACCAGATGCATGCTTTTGGGGTCGTGGAGATTATGCGCACTGGGCGCGTGGCTATGACGCGTACGGCAGCGGGCAAAACGGGCAAAGTCAAAGAGATTGCCTAGTTACTGGACTGCCGCGTGTTATAACCCTTGGCGGCAGTCTCATAGTTAGACGTGAAGTATGACGTGAAATGGACCGTTATTGCTGGTCGTTTCACGGCTAATTTACGGATGATTCAGAGCTGATGTGGGTTGCTGATGCCTTCTGGTGAGTTGTTAGCAAGGTCAGTATGTGCTGCATCAGTATCAACATCAGCAGACACATCAGTAACGATATGTCATTACGTGATGGTGTGATGCCTATCAGCGGTGTCAAAAACACACCCTCATAAGCGTATCACTGACTGTCGAAACCAACTTTCTAGGAGCATTCATGGCAAACATTTACTACGACGACGACGCAAATTTAGAACATTTAGCAGGTAAGACCATCGCTGTATTGGGTTTTGGTTCGCAAGGGCACGCACACGCCCTTAACGCCAAAGAATCCGGCCTTGACGTGGTGGTCGGTTTGCGCAAAGGCTCGAGCAGCCGCGCTGAAGCCGAAGCTGCTGGCCTCAAGGTAATGGACATTCCTGAGGCCGTCAAAGCAGGCCACTTGGTGATGGTGCTTTTGCCCGACGAAATCCAAGGTCAGGTCTACCGCGAGCACATCGCCCCCAACTTAGAAGCCGGTAACGCTTTACTTTTTGCCCACGGGTTCAACATCCACTTTGGGCAAATTAGCCCTGCTGAAGACATTGATGTCTTTATGGTCGCTCCCAAAGGCCCCGGTCATTTAGTGCGCCGCGTCTACACTGAGGGTGCGGGCGTGCCATGTTTGATTGCCATTCAACAAGACGCGTCTGGTACGGCCAAGCAAAAAGCCCTTGCTTACGCCAAGGCTATTGGTGGTACTAGGGGTGGCGTACTAGAAACGACCTTCAAAGAAGAAACCGAAACCGATCTCTTTGGGGAACAGTCTGTGTTGTGTGGTGGCGTAACGGCGCTTATGCAAGCGGGTTTTGAGACCTTGGTAGAAGCAGGTTACGACCCAGAAATTGCCTATTTTGAGTGCTTGCACGAGATGAAACTGATTGTGGATCTTATCTACGAAGGCGGTTTTGAGCGCATGCGTTACTCAATTTCCAACACGGCTGAATATGGTGACTATCGCACCGGGCCGCGTTTGGTCACCGACGAAACAAAACAAGAGATGAAGCGCATTCTGGCTGAGATTCAATCGGGTGAATTTGCTAAGGATTTCTTGTTGGAAAATGCCGTCGGTCAACCGCGCCTCAAAGCCGGACGCAACAACACCAGCCATCACTTAATCAGCCAAACCGGGCGGCGTTTGCGCAAGATGATGCCCTTTATTAAAGGTTAAGTAGGCAAAACCGTAACGAACGGGGGATAGATGGTCAGCGTGTTGAGGTTAAGAACAGGGTCACCGTGGTTTATGTGGTGTGCGCCTAGTTGGTTGCGGCGCTTGGGTAATAATCGCCGACTATCGCCCTAACGAGCAATACCGAAACTAGCAATACCAACATGACTCGCAGATTGGTCTATCGCCCTTAATCTTTACGGAGGAATCCTATGGCTTACGTTAAATTTTTTGACACCACCTTGCGCGACGGTGAACAGTCGCCTGGGGTGGCACTGAATACCCAACAAAAATTAGAAATTGCCTTTGCCCTTGCCCGTTTGAACGTGGACATCATCGAAGCAGGTTTCCCGATTGCCAGTGATGGGGATTTTGACTGCGTCTATCAGATTGCTCGAGAAGTACAAGGCCCTACCATCGCGGCACTTGCTCGCACCCACAAAGCTGACATCGAACGAGCCGCCCAAGCTATCGAACCCGCCCAAAGTGGCCGCATCCACACCTTCACCAGTGCCTCGGATGTGCACCTCAAGTACATGCTCAAAAAGACCCGCGAAGAAGTGTTGGAAATTTCTGACACCATGGTGCGTTTTGCGCGTGAGTTTACTGATGATGTCGAATTTAGCGCCCAAGACTGCATGCGGGCTGAACCCGAATATGTTTTTGAACTGGTGCGTGTTGCGGTGGCTGCGGGAGCGACTACGGTCAATATCCCTGACACCACGGGTTACGGCACACCTCACGAATACGGTGCGCTCATCAAGAGCATCTTCGATAATGTGCCCGAATTGCGGGAAAAAAGCGTCACCATCTCCACGCACTGCCACGATGACTTGGGTATGGCGGTGGCTAACAGTCTGGCAGCGGTGGAAAATGGGGCTACCCAAATTGAATGCACCTTAAACGGCATTGGCGAACGGGCGGGCAACACCTCGCTTGAAGAATGCGCCATGGCGCTCTATACCCGCGCTGACCACTACAACGCCGAAATCGGCATCAACACCAAAGAGATTTACAGCACCTCACGGTTAGTGTCGCGCTACACCGGCATGATGGTACCCCCCAACAAAGCCATCGTTGGCGACAATGCTTTTGCTCATGAATCGGGTATTCACCAAGACGGGGTCATTAAGCACAAGCAGACCTATGAAATTATGAACGCCGAACTAGTTGGCCGTGAAGCGGGTGTTTTGGTGATGGGCAAACACTCCGGGCGCAATGCGTTCCGGCAGCGCCTCACCGAGTTGGGGTATACCGACCTCGAGGACGACCAACTCAACAGCCTCTTTAAGCAATTCAAAGACCTAGCTGATCGCAAGCAAAAAGTCACCAACGACGATATTTCGGCGCTGGCTAATGCTGAGACCATTCAGGTAGCAGAAACCTACAAGCTCGAGCACATCCAGTTCCAGTCCGGCACGGGCGGCATGACCCCAGCGGCGTTGGTGCGCCTCCACACCCCCGAAGGCGTCGTTGAAGAAACCGCTACGGGCGATGGCCCAGTCGATGCCAGTTACAAAGCCCTCAAAAAACTCACCCCAGTGCCGTTTGTACTAGAAAGTTACGACCTGCGCGCTATTGGTGGTGGTACGGATGCTTTGGGTGAAGTCGCCATTCGCGTTAGCAGTGAAGACACCGTCGTCTACGGACGCGCTATTTCAACAGACGTGGTGCACGCGTCGGTGCTCGCGTACGTGGATGTCCTTAACAAATTGGCAGCAGGCGTCAATAACCGCCCTCGCAACGTGCAAACACTCAGCACGCCGTAGTGAATGAGGGAGGCTCGAGCTCGGGTCTCCCTTTGCCTTTTGAGATAGATATGGATGCTACGCTATGGGGTCGTGGGCAACCTGCTCGAGGTCTATTTGGGTGATGATTGTGAGCATTGGTTATCTCGAGTATTGCCTCGAGCCCAAACAACCAGCAATCTGCTGAAAAATTCCTCACACAATCAAAGTATAAAAACATTCAAAAATAAGTTTTCCAAAATAAAAAAGCAAAAATCAGCCCACCTTGTAATAAACTTGTTACCCTCACGGCGGAAAAGAGGACGGTCATGGCACAGATTGAAATTTACGACACCACCTTGCGCGACGGCACGCAAGGCTTGGACTTTAACCTAACGAGCGAAGACAAAGTTGCCATTGCGAAAAGGCTCGATAGTTTTGGTATCGACGTCATCGAAGGTGGCTGGCCAGGGTCAAATCCGAAAGACGCCACCTTTTTTGCGATGATGAAAGACGTGCCCTTGCTGCGCGCCAAACTGGCAGCTTTCAGTATGACCCGCCGCAAAAACACCCCTACTGCCGAAGATGTCAATATGAAAGCATTACTTGACGCAGAAACGCCCGTTGTTACCATCGTCGGTAAGTCGTGGACGCTGCACGTGACAGATGCCCTTGGTACGACGCTCGAGGAAAACTTAGCCATGATCCGCGATTCGGTGGCGTACATGAAAGCGCAAGGCAAAATCGTCATGTACGACGCGGAGCACTTTTTTGATGGTTACAACGCCGATGCCGACTACACTTTGGCCACCTTAAAAGCCGCTGAAGAAGGTGGTGCAGACAGAATCGTCCTTTGTGATACCAACGGCGGCACACTGCCAGCTGAAATTGTGGCTCGAGTACGCGAAGTGCAAACACGCGTTAGCACTCCCTTGGGTATTCACGCTCACAACGACTGCGAACTAGCGGTTGCCAACAGCCTTGCGGCCATTGACGCCGGGGCGATGCAAGTGCAAGGCACCATCAACGGCTACGGTGAACGCTGTGGCAACGCCAATTTGGTGAGCATCATCGCTAATTTGGCGCTTAAGTTGGGTTACGACCAACCGCAAGACATCACGGGGTTGCGTGATTTGTCGCACTATATTGACGAACGTGCCAACATGCAACCCAACAGCCGTGCTGCTTACGTCAGTGACGCTGCTTTTGCCCACAAGGGCGGTATGCATGTGTCTGCGGTCAACAAAAACCCCGATACCTACGAACATATTCACCCCGAACAGGTTGGTAACCGCAGGCGTATTTTGCTGTCTGACTTATCAGGTCGTGCCAATGTGCTAGCCAAAGCCGTCGAACAAGGCGAGGAGACCTCGAGCCACGACCCTAGCGTGCAAGCGATTGTAACCCGCTTAAAAGAACTGGAAAATCGCGGTTATGCGTTTGAAGGTGCTGAAGCGTCGTTTAAGCTCATGAGCCAAAAAGTGCGCGGCGAGTATCAGCCGTATTTTAGGTTGCACGGGTTCAATATCAACATCACCAAACGCGACAGTGACCCCCGCCCGGTCGCCGAAGCCACCATCAAAGTAGGCGTGGGTGAGCAGCTCGAGCACACCGCTGCCAATGGCAACGGCCCGGTGAACGCTTTGGATAAAGCTTTGCGCAAAGCCTTGGTGCGTTTCTATCCGATGTTGCAAGAATTGACCTTAGTGGACTACAAAGTGCGGGTGCTCTCCGGACTGGAATCAGGAACTGCCAGCGTGGTGCGGGTGCTCGTGGAAATGACCGACGGACAAGACACTTGGGGCACGGTTGGGGCAAGTACCGATGTCATTGAAGCGTCTTACGAAGCGCTGACCGACGCCATTGAATACAAACTGCTCAAAGATGATGTTGCCCCTAGCGCTCCCGTTCACCAGCATGTGCCAAGTTGAAAACATACGGTAACTAGCAGCTAACCTTGTCCCAACGGCAGGCGCAAAACCTGACACGATTGGTCAAAAATCAATAACGGTGAGCTAGCTCGAGCCACTTAACGGCGGCTTTGGGCTATCTCGAGGGCTTGTTGAGGGCTTTTTTTGACACATTGCCTGGCTACAAACAGGGGGTGCAGGTTGTATCATGGGGTGCTGAATATGCATAAACTTTACTTTGCAAGGGCACATTGGCGCAAAAAGCTACGCTCCAAAAGAAACGTGATGGTTGTGTTTCGACTTTGAAAGCTCGAGCACCTTTTCACAAAAGCGTGCCAGAACACGATTTATGCCCTTGTAGACGTGGCTGAACATGACGCTTGTCGGATTAACAAAAAATTGACAGTGCTTTTGTGAGCGCGATATAATACCGTCTGCAGTTGCTAAGGAAGTTGCTCCCTCCGTAACCGATTGCGTCAAATTACGGTACTTTGCAACCTCTTACACCCTGCCTAGTCTATGTTTTTGCTTCGTAGCGTGCGCGAAAAGCACATCATGTGGCACAACAGGTGTTGCACGGCAGATGTGGCACAACAGGTGTTGCATGGCAGATGTGGCACAGCAGATGTTGCCTGCAGGTAGTCGTGCCAGCGGGAAGATGATGCGAAGACAAAGATGATGCGAAGACAAAGCAAAGACGAGGCGAGAGCGACGCAGAAACGGTGTAGAAACGGCGTCAAAGCAATCTAAAGACGCGATTTGCAAACGCAACCTGAAGACGATGCAACGCATCTTTGTCAGCCTCAGCATCGACCAGTGTCGGTTTTCAACATTGGCAAACGCGTTTGTAAGCCTTTTGGTGTCGCTACGGTCAACGTAGACCGAACGTTGCTACAACATCAAGGCGGTTCAAGCGTTTAAGGCCATCACTCAGTTAAGGCCATCACTCGTTTAAGGCCATCACTCGGTTAAGGCCATCACTCGGTTAAGGCCATCACTCGGTTAAGGCCATCACTTGGTGAGAACGCTAGCCTAAGTGCGCAGTCGGGATTTTCTTGTAGGGCACTAGGCGCATACATCAGCCCTTTGACGGGTGTATACCCGTGTGGAAGCGTGTGTACGAAAAGGGCATGCGTACATGGGGAGTCACATCAGAAGCCACATGGAGAGCCATTGTGTGTCTTGTATAGCTAAAAGGTTTGTGTAGCCAATGTGCGCTGCGATAAGGCAACGTCACTAGCGCCCCTGCTACGTACTGATACATCTACGTACTGATACATCATCGTTGGGTAGCATCATCGGCTACTTCACACGAGATTTCGGACACCAAATTTTGGAAACCACGATGACGAGAACGAGTTTGATACCCCGCACCTTGGCGATTCGCCTCAACCTAGATCGAATGTCTAGCCCCTGTTTTGTCTGTACCTTCATAATAGCACAGGCTAAATGTCTTGCCTACAACTTCGCTGGCGCTGACCCTGTCTGCTGACCCCGTCTAACGTATCGCCTCTAACGTGCAGGATTGAAGAAACAGCCTCAAAGCAACAGCGTCAATATATGTCACTTTCGGTTGTAGTTTCGGTCACAGTGTTGCAGTGATGGCGTAGACGCGCAAGTGCTAACACGTTCTTACCGCGATGTCGCTGTCTTTACACCTCACAGAAATTATTAACACGCATTTTTACTCGCCAAACAACACACGGTTATTTGGATACATACCCCCCAGACGAGTGACGCTGTCGCTCGAGAGAGGAACGTTCTATGAGCCAATCCCAGCCCCGCTGGTCTGACTTTCGCCGCATGGCCTACCCTGAGGAGCGCGACGCGTGTGGTATCGGGTTTATTGCTGATATTCACGGACGCAAAACTCACGACAATGTTGCAAGGGCGTTAACGGCTCTAGGTAACTTAAGCCACCGAGGTGCTGTGAGTGCCGATGGGCTTACAGGTGATGGGGCTGGCGTGCTTACCCAACTGCCACACAAGCTGTTTCGCAAGGTGTTGGAACGAGAAAATATCACCCTCGAAAACGATACCGACTTGGCGGTTGGGGTGTTTTTTATTGCCAAAGAACTCGACTTAGCAAGCGTTCAAGCGCAAGCTGAAGAAGTGGCTCGAGCCTCTGGCATCGAACCCCTTTTGTGGCGACCTGTCCCTATTGACCCCGAAGCCTTAGGCAGTGAAGCCCAAGCCCGCTGCCCGCACATCTACCACTTGCTGTTGCGCCGCCCAGCGGGTCTAGCTGATGACGCTTTTGAACGTAGCCTCTATTTGGTGCGTAAACGTATTGAGGCGCGTATCGAGGCCGCTACGAAGCGCCGTATGTACATGCCTTCACTGTCGCATCGCACCATCAGTTATAAAGGCCTCATGGTCGGTGAACAAATGGGGCATTTTTATCGTGACTTAGTTGATGCTGACTTTGAAACGGCCATCGCCCTGTTTCACCAGCGTTATTCCACCAACACCTTCCCGCGTTGGTCACTAGCGCAACCGTTCCGCTTTTTAGCCCACAACGGCGAAATCAATACCATTCAAGGCAACGTCAACTTCATGCGGGCGCGTGAACCGGTGCTCACCAGTAAGGTGTGGGGCGATGATATCAAAGACTTACTGCCCACCGTCGAAAACTTAGCTAGCGATTCGTCTGCCCTCGACAACATTTTCGAACTGTTGATGCTTTCCGGGCGCGACCCCTTGCACACCATCATGATGCTAGTGCCCGAAGCCCATGAAGAAAACCCAGCCATTGACCCGGATGTGCGGGCGTTTTATGAATATCACAGCGCTTTGATGGAACCGTGGGATGGGCCTGCGGCGATGGCATTTTCTGATGGGCGTTATGCCGTAGCAGCACTCGATCGTAACGGCCTACGTCCGCAGCGTTATTGGGTTAGTAAAGACGGTATCGTTTTGCTCGGGTCTGAAGCGGGCATGGTGCCCTTTGCTGAAAGTGAAATCATCGAAAAAGGCCGCTTAGGACCGGGGATGATGTTGGCTGTTGACACCGTTAATCAGCAACTCTTGCACGACCACGACATCAAAACCCGCTACGCTAAAGCGCAACCCTACCGCGCATGGGTGGAGAAATACATGGTGCGCGCAGGTAGTGCCATGGTCGAACCGGAAAGCTGGTCGCCTGAGACGCTCTTGCACGTGCAAAAGATGTTCGGGTATCACCAAGAAGACTACGACCGCATCTTAGAACCAATGGTTATTGAAGCCAAGATTCCCGTGGGTTCTATGGGTGATGACACCCCCTTGGCGGTATTGTCTGAGCAACCGCAACAACTTTACCGCTACTTCAAACAGCGTTTTGCCCAGGTGACCAACCCCGCCATTGACCCCTTGCGCGAACGTCTGGTGATGTCGCTCGAGACAGTGATTGGTCCACGCGGTAGCATTCTCGAAGAAGATGCCGCTGCTGCAGGGGTCATCAAGCTCAACTCGCCTATCTTGGACGCCCAACAGTTTGCTTGGCTGAAACAGCAAAACAACCTCAATGTCTGCACCCTCGACGCACGTTTCCAAGTAAGCGCAGGCGAAGCAGGGTTAGAACCCGCCTTAGAAGCCCTCTGCGATGAGGCGTCAGCCAAGGTGTCAGCGGGGTGTGGTTTGCTGATTCTGTCTGACCGCAACATTGACCAAGACTATGCCCCCATCCCCATGCTGCTAGCTACCGCCGCCGTACACCACCGCCTGCTTCGTGATGGCAAGCGTACCCGTACGGCGCTGGTGATTGAAAGCGGTGAACCTCGAGAAGACCATCACTTTGCCTGCTTGATTGGCTATGGTGCTGCGCTCGTGTATCCATACTTGGCGTACGAGAGTGCTGTGGACGTTCTTAATAAGCCTAAGTTGGAAACTGACTTAAGCCCCGAAGATGCCCAAACCAACTACCGCAAAGCCGTCGAAAAGGGCATTCTCAAAATCATGTCTAAAATGGGCATTTCGACCATCAGCAGCTACCGTGGCGCGCAGATTTTTGAAGCTGTAGGGGTAGCTCAGTCGGTGATTGACCGCTATTTCACAGGCACACCTAGCCGCATTGGTGGGGCGCTTTTAACGACGTTTGCTCGTGACGTGCTCACGTTTCATGGGGAAGCTTTTGCTGAAGACAAACTGGCCGATAGGGGCATTTACCGCTTCCGCAAAGCAGGGGAATATCACGCCCTTAACCCGCAGGTGTTCAAAGCCCTGCACAAAGCCGTGCGCACGCAGAGTTTTGAAGCCTTTGAAAAGTACACCAAAGCAGTTGACGAACGCCCTAGGGCGAATTTGCGCGATTTATTGCAGTACAAAAAAGCGCCCCAACCTCTGCCCATCGATGAAGTAGAACCCATCGACAGCATCGTGACGCGTTTTACCACCCAAGCCATGAGTCACGGTTCGGTATCTCGAGAAACCCACGAAACCTTGTCCATTGCCATGAACCGCTTGGGAGCTAAGAGCAACTCCGGTGAGGGCGGCGAAGACGAAAGCCGTTTTTACGAGTACGAACGCGACATGCCCGAACTCAGCCATGCCCCTTGGCATCCCAAAAAAGGTGACTGGGGCAACAGCGCCATCAAACAAGTGGCCTCTGGGCGCTTTGGGGTGACGCCGCATTATTTGGTGAATGCTCGAGAAATCGAAATTAAGATGGCGCAAG
>CAZKAZ010000025.1:42573-59951 GCA_964550765.1 uncultured bacterium
ACAGTTAATTTTAGCTTCAGCAATAGAGGGTCTAAACCTGGTGAAGGCGGTCAGATTCCTGGTCACAAGGTCAATAGCGAAATTGCCCGCATCCGCCGTTCTGTCCCTGGTGTCACGCTCATTTCACCACCGCCGCACCATGATATTTACTCCATCGAAGACCTAGCGCAACTTATCTACGACCTCAAGCGGGTTAATAGGTACGCTAGGGTGGGCGTTAAGCTCGTCTCGACGGCTGGCGTGGGTACGATTGCTGCAGGCGTTGCCAAGGGCTACGCCGATAACATCCAAATCTCTGGTCACGACGGTGGCACGGGGGCTTCTCCCTTATCGTCAGTCAAGCACGCGGGTGTGCCGTGGGAACTTGGTTTAGCTGAAACGCAGCAAGTGCTGGTGGCTAACGATTTGCGCGGACGGGTCAGTTTGCGGGTCGATGGTGGCATGAAGACTGGCCGCGACGTAATGATGGGAGCGCTTTTGGGCGCTGAAGAATTTGGTTTTGGTACAGCGGCACTTGTAGCAGCAGGCTGCGCCATGATTCGTCAGTGTCACCTCAATACCTGCCCGGTAGGGGTAGCCACCCAACGCGAAGACTTACGGGCAAAATTCCCCGGTGAACCTGATCACGTCATTAACTTTCTGACCTATGTGGCGCAACAAGTGCGGATGATTTTGGCGGAAATGGGTTTTCGCAGCTTAGATGAGGTCATTGGCCGGGTGGACTTGTTAGAACCCAAAGCCGTAGAACTGCCCAAAGTCAGCAAGCTTGACTTATCGGCGATTTTGCGAGACCCCGACCCAGAAGGTAGCAAACCGCGCCGTTCGCAGCAACGTCACAACGACCGTCCGGAAACGGCTGTACCTTTAGACGAAACTGTCTGGCAAGATTGT
This sequence comes from uncultured bacterium, assembly GCA_964550765.1. GTDB lineage: Bacteria > Deinococcota > Deinococci > Deinococcales > Trueperaceae > JBCCBI01. The sequence continues at coordinate 43,465 of CAZKAZ010000025.1, forward strand.
GTCGTTGCCATTGAGCAGGGTACGCCCGTGCAGAAACGCTACGACATTACCAACCGCGAGCGTTCGGTTGGCTCGAGGCTATCTGGCGAAATCGCCCGTGTCCACCGTGATGCTGGCTTGCCCGCAGGTACCATCGAACTGACCTTTGAGGGTGTGTCAGGTCAGAGTTTTGGGTTGTTTAATAACCGAGGGGTCAGGTTGATTCTCGAGGGTGAATCCCAAGACTACGTGGGCAAAGGCATGTACGGCGGCGAAATAGTAGTGCGCCCCCGCGCTAGCAGCCAACTCATCCCCAGCGAGCACACCATCATCGGTAATACTGTCCTCTATGGGGCAACGGGTGGCAGTTTGTATGCTGCGGGTCAAGCCGGTGAACGCTTGTGTGTGCGCAATTCAGGTGCGCATGTGGTGGTTGAAGGTTGTGGCGACCACGGTTGTGAGTACATGACCGGCGGCGTTGCGGTGATTCTTGGCCGCACCGGGCGCAACTTCGGAGCGGGTATGAGTGGCGGCGTGGCGTATGTGTTCGATGAGCAAGGTGATTTTGAACAGCGTTACAACGACGGCATGGTTGGCTTGGAGCGGGTGTCAACGGATATTGACGAACAACTCCTCAAGACCATGATCGAACGCCACCACACCCTCACAGGCAGCCCCCGCGCCAAAGCCCTGTTGGACAACTGGCAAGCGTCCTTGGCCAAGTTCTGGAAAGTAGCGCCGCACCCAGCCATGGAAGACGACAGCGCCGAAGAGCAAGACATGAGCAGCCTCGAGAACACCGCCTTGCAAGCCATCCTCGCTGAGGCTGATACCCCTTCACCTGCTAACGCTTAATCTACAATGCAAACGAGCAACCACCTCCACTGGGGGTGGTTTTTTTATGCTTTGCAGAAATTTTGTGGGATTGTTGACGAAACTGCCTACAGTGCCTCGAGCACCTCAGTGACCACCTCAACCGAAAACCCCCGCCGCGCCAAAAACGTGTACGCTTTGCGCTTGCGAGCGTGTTCATCACCCTTGAAACGCCATTGGTGTTTCTCGAGTAATGCTCTTGCTACCTCAATTTGTTCTTGTTCGCTGACGGCCTCGAGGTTGGCATCAATGACGGTGTCTGGCACGCCCCGTTGCTTGAGGGTTTGTTTGAGGGCACGTTCGCCTTTGCGTCGTTTTTGGGTTTCGATGAGCCTTTTGGCATAAGCATCATCGTCTACAAGGTTCAGTTCGTCGAGACGCTCGAGCACCCCCTTGGCAGTCTCGGCGTCGGTTTTGGTGAGCAGTTTACGCTGCACTTCCGCCCGACTGTACGCCCGCCTGCCTAACAGCCACAACGCATAACCTAGCGCCCGCTCAAAATCGTAAGGTTCTTTAGGCGTTTTTGTTAAGCGCATTGATTGACTGGCATTAGGGTACGCGGGGTAGGGCTTGGATGGTGCTATCCAATAGCGGGGCAGGTGAAGGGGTATTGCCCGTTGCCCGTCGCACCAAATCGAGCGACTGCTGGCGTCCTTCTTCTACCGCTTGGCGTTCGTCGAGGACTTGCTGGATGGCTTCGTCGTCACTGCTAGGTAATGGTGCATCGGTGGTGTCACTGGCGGTATCACTGGCTGCCCCACCAGAAGTACCTGCTGAGGTAGTGGATGGGTTATTGGTGTTTGCCGTGCTGCTTGCAGTTTGCCGTAAGGTCTCGAGCCGTTGACTGCGCCGCTCTAAGGCCACAAGTTCGGCGGCGCGGTTATTAAGCTGGGCGTCGCGTTCTTCGGGGTCGAGGTTGGGGCGGTTCAAGATGCTCTCGAGGGCTTGTTCGCTCACGGCTGCTCGCCGCCGCAACGTGCCCAAAGTGTCCACCGTAATAGCTACATCGCGCTCCCGCAAAAGCGTTACCACAGCGTTTTGGTTGGGGTTATCAGAGGCAGCATTAAATAGCGTTTCGCCCGTTTGGGCGTTATTCACGCTCGGGTCAGCACCTGCGTCTAACAAAAATGCCACCATCGCTGGCGAGTTGTTGCGAGCAGCAACCAGTAGTGGTGTGTCCCCGTCTTCGTTGACGATGCTGAGGTCGGTACGCTCACTCACAAAAACACTCAACGCGTTGGGGCTGCCGCTTGCTGCCAAACGGAAGATTTCGGCGATGTTGTCGCGCTCGAGCACCACTTGTGCACTTTCTGCCACCAACCGCTCTGCTGCCAATACCTCCCAGACCCCTACCTGCTCGCGGCGTGCCGTAAGTCGCGCTTGATTAAAGCGTTCACGGTAGGTCATGTTGGGTGGAAAATCGGTAAAGTCGCTCGCGCCTGCTTGCAAGGCTTCAAGGTTAATTTGCCGAAAGCGTTTATCGCCTGCTAGCCAGTCGCCACTGGCGTCTTCAAAGTAAAGATACACAAACGGATAGGTATAACCGAGGACTTTCTCGAGCGTCTCCTGCCCGGTATCAAACTCCAAAAATACGGTGCGTCCGACCAGGTTTTGACGCAAAAACTGCACCGTTTCTGGGCGAATTTCTAGGCCGTAGGGGACCAGTTCTTTGGCGATGTTCACGCCCCGCACCTGCACGTTGCCCACGTCGGTGACTCGAGTGACTCGAGCTGGCCCCAACAATTCAAACTGAATGCGCGTTTGGGCAAAACCGAAACAAGCAAAACCTAACAGCAAGCAGAGCGTGAACTTTTTCATAGAGACATAGTACAAGATACAGGTCGTGATTTCATCATACCGCTTTCATATATATAGTTTGAAAAACTTTTGCATACCGTGATGGTAACTGCAACATCGCTTAAGTTATTCTTGAGTCAGCGTTCACGTTAATAAGCTTTTGTACCTCGGAGTAGTAAATATAAATAAGGAGTGACGATTATAGTTCTAGAACGCTTGCAAAAATATTAACTTCGATGTGCTTAGCAATTCCTCGAGGAGTCAATGTCATCATGAGTGAAGCAGTCGCACAGCCGAACAAAAAGCCAGAAGAGACCATCATTGAAACTACTTTTGGTACCGTGACGAGTAAGCGTGTCATCTACTTCTCCAACAAGGGTTGGATTAAAAGCGGTGCACGTGAGGACATCCCACTAAAACATGTTACATCGGTGCGTATGGAAATCAATCGTAAAGCTGTTTTTGGAGTCATACTGTGCATAATAGGTTTTTTTCTTCTTGAAATCTTGATTGGACTCATTCCCATTTTGTTTGGAGTGCTTCTGATTTGGGGTTCGCCCATGGTAGTGGTTAACACTTCTGGCAACGACAAAAATAAGGCTCTGGGCTTTCCGTGGACAAGGGGTGAGGCGGAAAGTTTTGTTGATGCATTACGCGATCAACTAACATTAGATTGATTACTGCTTGCAGTGACTGGTTTGAGTTTGGCTATACAGTCAAGCTCATTTTTTATTGATTGATATCTATCTTAGGATTTTGGCTGGCTCGAGGCTACTTGCCCGTTTGGCAGGTACAAGCCCGGCAATCACACTGGTCGTAATGGACAGCGCACACACCCACACAAAATCAAACGCTTGCAGTTCGACAGGGAGCTGGGTAATGAAATATAAGTCTCCTGGTAGGGGATAGGGTTGTACCTTGAAGTAAATGCTCAAGCCTAATCCTAGGAGCGCCCCGAGGATGGTGCCGCCGCCACCCAACATGAGTCCCTCGAGGGTAAACACCGCCAAAATCTTGCGTTCTGACGCGCCAAGTGCCCGCAAAATGGCGATTTCTTCGGTTTTTTCTGCCACAGTGAGAATGAGAATATTAGCGATGCCCATCGCTGCCACAATGACAATCAAAAACACCACCACCCCAATCAAGGCTTTTTGCAAGCGCAACTGTTCAATCAAGGTACCGAAGATATTTTGCCAACTGCTGCCTGCGAGTGTGGTGTCACGGCTTAGTTCAAGGGCGATGCGATTCGCCTGCTCAGGGTCGCGCACCCGCACGTGGTAGCCCGTGATTTGTTCGTTGGCGCGGTTGTAGTCTTGCAGGGTTGCCAGCGACACATACCCCACCACACTGTCAATCAACTCATTACCTACCTGAAACGTCCCCACCACCGTAAAAGGCTGCCGCCTGCCGTCAATATCGGCAATGAGCACTTCATCGCCAGCGAATACACCTAGGCTGCGTGCTAAGGTTTCCCCTAAAATAACTGTGTCACCAGCTGCCAATTCCGCTTGTAAATCTCGTAAAGCGTTTAAGTCCAAGACAGCTTGTTGCTGGGCGGGGTCAATCCCTAAAAGTTGCGCAAACCCGCGCCTGCCGGAAATGCCCAACTGACTATTAGCGCGACGGGCAATCAACGCTTGGGCAGTGAGGTAGGGACTCACGGCAGTGACCTCAGGGTGTCTCGAGATGCTTTCGAGCGTCCTTGGGTCATTGTCGATGGGATTAAAGTCGTAACTGCTCAAGGTCACGTGTGGGGTAGCCCGTAACGTGCTGCGAATCAGTTCGTCAATGAAGCCATTAGTGAGCGACAAAGCTGTTACGAGCACCATCACCCCCACGGCCACACCGAGCAGGGTGAGGGTACTTTGCAGGGCGCGTTTTTTGACGTGGCGCAACGCCAGAAAGAAAATCAACACTTACTTAGTTTAGCGTAGTCGTGCGCTTAGCGAACCGTGAGACGGCTATCTTGCTGAGATGTCCTGTGTGGCAACATACCTGAGTTGTCAACCGTGAGTTGTCAACCGTGACAGGGGGTGTGTTTTGGCTTGGTTAGATTGACTACAATAATACTCAGGATTGCAACCACAAGACCATAAGCCAAAGCACACGGCAGTAAGCCGTGAAAGGAGTCACCCGCGAACGTGGAGGGATTGTCGCCACAGGTTGTTGCTCAACTTATCGGCATGTTTGTCACGGTGTTAGCCGCCATTGCCCTGCTCGCCCAAGAAGGCAAGTTACACGTTGAGTTGTCCCCGCAGGCGCTGCGCTGGTTTAGTGTGGCGGCAGCGTTCACAGCACTGTTGTGGTTAGCACCTCGAGAATTGTGGTCTTGGAATTTTATCCAGCTTGTGTTGTATCTTGCCGAGCCTACCCCCGACCTGTTTCGCTTTTTGCTGGTATCGCTGATTGGCCTAGCATTGTACGCAGCTATCTTTGCTGTATCGTGGATAGCGGCGACTTTGCTCAAAAAGCGCTCGAGGCAGTGAATGCGTGCAGTGAGTGCGTTATGATGGTGCGTAAGTAGCTGCTTGCCAGTGCCTTCGTCCTTAAGCATTCATCGCAGTCCTTAGGCATGAAAAGTAAAATCACACGTTTCCAGTCTCACGTAAATTAATACATATTGGTCAGCGTCCCAGCTAGCTTAGAAAGGTTTTTTATGTTGACAACACTTTATAGACGCGGTCTTTTGGGTGTCGCTGATGCGCCCCCTGTAGCCAAGTTTGTGCAAAGTCAAGGGTTGAAACTCGGTGCGGGTCGATTTGTAGCAGGGGAGTCGCTCGAGGATGGCATCCAAGCCGTCAAAGATTTAGAAGCCGAAGGCAAATACGCCATCTTAGACCCCTTGGGCGAGTTTGTGGCCAGCGAAGAAGGGGTCGAAGCAATCACCCAGTCAATTTTGGCGATGCTCGATACCTTGGCTGCCCAAGACATCAAACAAAAATACGTCAGCATCAAACCGACCCAGTTTGGTTTAGCCATCAGCCGCGACAAAGCCTATGAAAACGCCAAACGCATTGCTGAACGCGCCAAAAGCGCGGATATTCGCATCTGTTTGGACATGGAAAATAGCCCCTACGTCGATGACACCTTGGATATCTTTAAGACCCTTTATAACGAGGGTTATCACAACTTATCGACGGTGTTACAAAGTTATTTGTACCGCACCATGGCCGACCTCGAAGACCTGTTGACGCTATCACCCAAGCCCTTTTTGCGGCTCGTTAAAGGGGCGTACCGTGAGAGCGAAGCGGTGGCTTTTCAAGATAAAGCCAAAGTAGACGCTGCCTATCACGAGATGGTGTTTGCGGCGCTCGAAGCTGGTGCGTCCATTGGCCTTGCTACTCACGACGAAAGCATCATCGGGGAAGTTGAAGGCTTTTTGCGCGGTGCTAAAGACAGTGCGCCTTACGTTGAGTTTCAGCTTCTTTATGGGGTTAAACCTGCTTTGCAACAGCGTCTTCTTGCTGCAGACCGTCCGGTGTACATCTACGTGCCGTATGGTCCTGATTGGTATGGCTATTTCAGTCGCCGTTTGGCGGAACGCCCGGCGAATTTGTTGTTCATCCTCAGAGGCTTGTTCTCGTAAGTTGTCCTAAACAGAGTAGTGACTGCGTAGATTGGCGGTATTAACCCCATGTCAAGACCGTATCAGCGGTGTGGGCTCATGGTGCTGCATAGTCATGTTGCATAATTACTGTTATGAGTTTAGACGAGATTACTGGTGATGTTGAAAATGCCGTCAACAAAGTGCTCCATTGTGTGGTGGATAGATTGGAATCCCGCCCGGGGTTTTTGCCGTGGGTGATGCTAGAAATGCCTGCTGGAGATGTTTTGCGCATACCGAGTGAGTTTTTGCCAGAAACCATCCAAGAGGGTGATGTGGTGGCGATTACTCGGGGTGACTCGAGTGTCACCTTGACCCTTGACCCTGACGAAAAAGCCCGCCGCCGCGAACATGCCCGCGAATTGCGCGCCCGCCTTGCTGCCCGCAGTCAGGACGACGGGGGAGACATTGATGTCTGAAGCATTAACGCATCTCTCCTTATTGAGATGGACATGCCTACGCTCAAAGCATAACGGAGCACGGCTATGAAAAAGCAGATGACAAAAGTCGTCAGTGCTTTGATGGTCATTTTGCTAGGCACGTGGGGTTATTTGTCCGCTGGTGGCGACGGGGCACAGGTGGTGTTTTTAGATGTGGGGCAAGGCGATGCGACGTTTATTCGTGCCCCTGAAGGGCAAATTGCTTTGATTGACGGCGGACGCGGACAAGCGCGGCTCGAGCAATTACTCGAAGAACTCGGTATGCGCCCTGGCGACCCCATCGACGTGATGATTGCTAGCCATGCAGACTTTGACCACATCGGCGGACTCGTAGGGGCAGCAGAAACGTTTCCACCCCGCAACTTCATGGACAATAGCGTCCCACACGACACCCAAGCCTATGCCAACTTGCTCGAAGCTGTGGATGCGGCTGGCTCGAGGCTACTTGAGCCCACCCGCCGCCGCATCAATTTGGGTTCGGTGCGTTTAGAAATCCTCCCGCCACCGCTCACTAACGACGACCAAAACAGCAACAGCATCGGCGTGGTGGTGCATCACGGCACATTCACCACCTTCATTGCTGGTGACGCCACCGAAGCCACCCAAACCTACTGGCGTGAAACCTATCCCAATGCTTTTAACGGCATCGAAGTCTACCGCTCAGCCCATCACGGTTCGGACACAGGCGATCAAGCATCCTTTTTGCAGTTCGTCGCGCCAGAGATGGTTGTGGTGAGTGTGGGCGAAGGTAACCCCTACGGCCACCCAACGCCGGAAGCTATGGCCAGTTATGCTAGCGTCACCAACAGCATTTTGCGTACTGACGAAGTGGGGCATATTGCGGTGGCAACGGCGGGCAGTGGGCATTTTGGTTATGAGGTGGCAACAGGGGTGTTGGAAGCGACGCCAAGCGTGGATGTGGTGGCGTTACTGACGGGGGTGCTCGAGACATTCGGGTTGTGATGGCTGAATGCTGCAGCAACTTGTTAGCATAGACGGTATGTCACGCGATGGAAAAAGTGCTGTGTTAGTGTCAGAAGCGGTGTTAAGACAAGTTGACATGCTTGTTGAGGCAGGTTTATGCAAAAGTCGTACTGAAGCTTTAGAGGATGCCCTCGAGCAATACGTCAAACACCTTATGGACAAGCGCATCAGTGAACAAGTACTCAGTGAACAAGTACTCAGTGAACAAGTACAACGCCTAGACCATGCTGCTGAGTGTCTCGAAGCTGATATGGGCATGGCCGATTTCACAGCCATTGTTTGCGACGAGTCAACCTGAGTAAAGACATCGCTGTATAGATTGACTGACGAATTTTATCTGTCCTCTCGAGGGTGAACTGATTGACACATACAGTTATTCATGCTTGGCTTAGGCACGTCACGCACCAAACGCTCAGAAAGGAAACCCATGAACTTATTTGAACCCTACGCTACCGAAGCGTATTCAGACTTTAATGACGAATCCATCTTGCTGCAGTACAAACAAGCCTTAGACCATGTTCGCAGTCATCTTGGTAAAGATTATCCGCTCACCATTGGCGATAAAGAGGTAAGCGGGCAGTGGCTCGAGTCCTTTGATCCTTGCAACAAAGACACCATCGTAGGGCGCAGTGCCAAAGCCAGTAAAGCCGACGTTGATAACGCCTTTGATGTGGCCTATGATGCTTTTGCAAGCTGGTCGCAGTGGGATATGGCCGCTCGGGCGCGTTGTCTGGTCAAGGTGGCTGCGGTCATGCGCCGCCGCAAGTTTGAGTTGGCCGCCTGGGAGACCTTTGAAGCCGCCAAAAACTTTGCCGAAGCCGAAGCAGATGTCGCCGAAGCCATCGACTTTTGCGAGTACTACGCCCGTCAAGCCCTCAAACTGGCCGAACCGCTCCACACCTACGACTACCCGGGCGAAGAAAACACCGCTACCCTGCAACCCCTAGGGGTAGGCGTCACCATTAGCCCGTGGAATTTTCTGCTCGCTATCATGGTCGGCACCACCGTGGGGCCTTTGGTTGTGGGTAACACCGTCATCCTCAAGCCCGCGCCAGCTACGCCCATTATCGCCCACAAGTTTATGGAATGCCTCAAAGAAGCAGGCGTGCCAGACGGTGTGGTGACACTGGTTACAGGCGATGACGCTGAGATTGGCGATTACTTGGTAGATCACGCTCGGACGCGTTTTATCAACTTCACTGGCTCGATGGACGTAGGCATGCGCATCAACGAACGGGCTGCCAAAGTGCAACCGGGGCAGCGCTGGCTCAAGCGGGCGTTTTTGGAGATGGGCGGTAAAGACGGCCTGGTGGTAGATGAAACCGCTGACTTAGATCTTGCTGCGAATGCTGCTGTGGCAGGCGGCTACGGTTTTCAGGGGCAAAAGTGCTCGGCGATGAGCCGCTTGATAGTGGTGGCAGATGTTTATGATGAAGTGCTCGAGCGCTTCGCGGCGGGCGTTGAAGCCTTAACCGTCGCTGACGCCGAAACCAACCCAGACGTCGCCGCGGTCATCAATCAAAAAGCCGAAGATAAAATCATGCACTACCTTGAACTTGGCCAAGTCGAAGCCAAGCTCGTAACGGGTGGCGGCAAAGTGCCTGATTTGGGCGACAAAGGTCACTTCATTCAACCGACCGTCTTTGCTGACGTGCAACAAAGTGCCACCATCGCTTGCGAAGAGATTTTCGGGCCTGTCGTGTCGGTCATGAAAGCCCGCGATTTTGACCACGCGTTGCAACTGGCTAACGGCACCATGTTTGGTTTAACGGGTGGTGTTATCAGTCGGGATAGGGCGCGGCTCGAGCGCGCACGGCGCGAATTTCACGTGGGCAACTTGTACTTCAACCGTAAAATAACTGGCTCACTGGTGGGCATTCAACCCTTCGGTGGGTTTAATATGTCCGGTACCAACTCCAAAGCGGGCGGCCCTGATTATCTGCGTTTGTTTATGGAAATGAAGACCGTCACGGAAAGATTTTAAGGGCGTTCCTGCTCGATGAACGCGGCGTTTGCAGAGACACACTTAGGCACGTTGGGCGTGTTGGGAGATAACGAGCACGTTTTAGCGATTGCCTTGGCGGATAGTGCGGACGATCTGCGCCGTGTGTGGCAGGTTGAGGCAGCATGTAGCGCGCAGGTTGAGGGGTGGCTCGAGCCACTCAGCACCTTCCTGAGCAATCCAAGTACAGCCCTTGACTTGCCGCTCGAGCTATCTGGTACGCCTTTTCAACTTCAGGTGTGGGACTACTTACGCACCATTCCCGCGGGTGAAACGCGTACCTACAGCGACATTGCTGCCGCTTTGGAAAAACCACCGACAGCAGCACGGGCGGTTGCCAATGCTTGTGCTGCTAATAACTTTGCTTTGGCGATTCCCTGTCATCGAGTATTGCCCAGGGGAAACGGTGTGGGCGGCTATCGTTGGGGCTGTCAGCGCAAGCGTGCTTTGTTGGCTCTGGAAGCACAAACGCCCTTGCTGACGCTGTAAATTGACGCTTTAGGTTGATGCTGTAAATTGATGCTTTAGGTTGACGCTTTGAGGCTTACTCGAGCACCTTACGAATCCGCCAGTTCAGTGGCAACGCATTGTTAAAGCGTCCTTTAGTGGCTTTGAGCCAACCAAGCGCCAAACCTTCAAACCGCGCAACCACCCAACCCTGTTCAACTCGAGCAGGGTTTTTTATGTCCTGTGCAGTTAAGTCTTCTTTTTGTAAATAGCGCAGTGCCGTGGCTTCATCGAGGTGGACGCTGGCAACATCGTCGCGTAATAACGTGCTCAGTGCCAGTTCGTGACTCGGGGTGACCCCTTGGCGCGCACCTTTGCCGTGAAGTTTGCCTAGCTTGAGGGCGCTCGCGGGGGTAGCCAGTTTGGCGTCCATCAGGTCTGGTAGTCCGGCGGGTTGGTAGTAAAGGTGGTTTTTCTCGAGCACCACATGTACATCATCCCGTACAAAATCACGCAAAAAGGTGGTGGCTGCTCGAGGTAGCGTCGGTGTTTTGGGCACAGAAAAAGACATAGCAGGACGATCACCAAGTTTTTTCAGACGACAAAAAAACATTCCTTCACCCTTCACCCGATGCGGAAAACAACGAAATGCTGCGTGTTGGCTGCCGTGAATAGTGACGGGGGTGACGCCTGTTTGCTCGAGCATTTTCCCTTGAAGTGGCTCGAGGGGGTGTGGCTCGAGCTCATACGTATCAAGCAACCAATCAACCATCTGCTCGTTTTCCTCGGGGGCATAGGTGCAGGTGGCATAAATCAGTGTGCCACCAGGGCGCAGGGCAGGCAGGAGGCTCGAGACAATATCTTGCTGCCGAAGAGCACAACTATCAATCAAGTCTTGTGACCACTGACTGACACTCGTTTCATCTTTGCGGAACATGCCTTCACCCGAACAGGGTGCATCAACGAGCACCACATCAAAAAAATTCGGCACACGGACAAAAGCTTGCGCCTCGCGTTTGGTGACGATGACATTACTATTCCCCCAACGGCGCATGTTTTCAGTCAGGATGTTGGTTCTGGCTGGTACCACTTCGTTACTAACCAAGACACTACCCGCAGGCATGGCACTTGCTAACAGGGTGCTTTTTCCACCCGGAGCAGCGCACATGTCCAAAATGCGTACGGGTTCATGCAGGTCAAGTAGCGCGTAGAGCAGCATTGAGGAGGCTTCTTGCACGTAATACGCCCCAGCATGGAAACGCGGGTCGGCGACGAAGCTGGGTCGCTGGAGTAAATATCTCCCATCGGGATGCCACGGAACGGGTGTTGTTTCAAAAGGGAGGTGGCTGGGTTTGCTGGGGTTTAGGCGCAGTGAGGTGATGGGGGGGTGCTCGAGCGCTGTCAAAAATGCTTCAGCATCGGGCAAGTTGCGGCGGATGCGCTCGAGAAAAGCAGGAGGTAAAATCACGCTCGAGTATACGCGTAGGTTGTTTTGGTGGGGTCATTTTGGTGGGTCGTTTTGGTGAGGTCGTTTGGTTAGGGCAACCAACACAGCATAGACGGCAAACCAGACACAAACAGCAGCAAAACCCCTGTCATGATGGTCATGTGCATGCCAAGGTGAGTGCCTCGAGCGACGCCCCTCACGAACATCTCATTGTTCACGCCAGCTTGACTTTCATGAAGATATCGGCTATAAAATCTATTTGATTATTGGTGTGATGCTAACTACAAATACATCAAGCTTAAACTATGTTTTCGTGCGAGTTGGCTTCTAACCAAAGCACTTCCTGTGTCAAAAAATCATCCATAGGAGTTCGTTATGAAACGGTTTCGCTGGCTTCTAGTAATTTTATTAGGATGTTTAACTTACTTTACAATAGGTAATGCATCTATCTTTCGACGTCGTGCTGAAAATACTTCAATTGAAAATAGGTCGTACTATGAACTTAATCAACGTATCAATGTCGGAGGTTACTACACGGGGAGTAATGCTCGTCTGCGACCTGCCGGTACTACGCTAGAAACAGCAACCCTTTACGAGCAAGCCAGTGCCAATCTCAGTGCGCGTTGAGCATCATCTTGTAACACTCTCGCTTGCTTTGATAAAGATAGTCCAGTCGTTAATTTAAAAATTAATTGGTGCAAAATGTGTATAAAATGACAGGAGCAAGTGGGGACGTCAACAAGTCCGTAGGGACGTATGCAGTGGTGTATCAGTATTGACCTAACGACTTTGCTAATTAGGAGACATCATGTTTAAAGGTTTGCGGTGGCTGGGTGGTTTGTGGTTGCTTGGTGGGTTGCTCGCTGCGTGTAATACCACCTCCTCAACAGATGAGCTAACGGCGCTCGAGGTGATTCAGCAAGATGCCCGCTTGAGCACCCTAAATAGCCTGCTGACGCCTGATATTCGGGCGCTACTGGCTGATGAAAGTTTGCAATTTACGTTGTTTGCTCCCGACAATGACGCTTGGTCACCTGCGACCTTTGCGCAACTCAATGTTAACCGCCCTACGGGTCAAGCCCTCGAGAACGTCTTGTACTTCCACTTGGCGCCTGGCGAATACACCTTAGGAAACCTCAAAGACGAAGCCGCCGCATATGAGTATGCCCTCATTGATACAGCGCTTGAAGATCAGTTTTTTGCTTATGAGCTTGAAGACGGTCGTTTTGTGCTTGACCCCGGTTTGTTCATAGACGATGCGCGCTTTTCAAACTCGAAGTTTTTTGATATCGAGTTGGTTGCCCATGATATTCCAGCGAGTAATGGCACCATTCACATCATTGACCGGGTACTGCTCACGCCGACGATATCGGAATATATCTACCTGTCATTTGTGCAGAATGAAGAAGACCGAGGTGTTGGCTATTACCGTGAGGTTGACGAAGCGGGTCTGTTTGATGAGTTGCTAGCAGATGGGCCTTTTACAGCCCTCATGCCGGAGTACATAGGGATGGTCGAACAACTCACTGAGGCGCAAATAGCGTTTTTGTTTGACCCAGCCAACCTAGACATCCTAACCAGGGTTATTGACAATCACATCCTTGAAGACGTGCAACTGCTTAATAGTGACGTATCCCAAGGGTTTGAAGTGACCACTCGAGCAGGCGAGACGTATCGGTTTGTGCTCGAATACGACCCAGAAGGCGACTTTGACTATTGGACGCTCGGCGGCCTTGATATCTATTACAACGAAGAAGGTGACGCCCTCTATAACGAAGTGTGGCGCAACGGTTCAACGTTCTTTCTCCATGGCCTATTGTTACCCCCTGACGTTGCCCCAGTACTTGCAGACATTGATTCAGTCCCAGTATTTGAACCCTTTTAGTTGCGCTAAGACAGTGTTATAAAATGCAACTCAGTCATTCGTTTAATAAGGTCAGATTGCGTTGGCGGGTAAGTGGGCAAGTTGCGGCGGTGGGTGCGGCTTGTGCTTTACTGGTGACGCCCTGGTATTGGGAAACGCCCTTTGAGTGGCTCATTGCCCTTGCGGGTTTGAGTTGGCTCTTGTGGCTGAGTGCGCATTGTCAGCGGGGCTGGCAGCGGGGGAGTTATTGGGCGCTGCACGCAGCCTTGACAGGAACGCTGTACGGTGGCTTACACCTTGAATTTAGTATCTACACCTCGTTGATTTTGTTGGCTTGCACCGTAACGACCCTTGCACACTTTCTGGTGATGAGCTTGCATGGCTATCTAGCGCCCTCACCGCGAACCTATCTGCTGACTGCCCCGCTTGCGCTCGTCGCTGCTGAAACCTTATCTAGACCGCTGCTTTTTTGGGAAGATATTAGTGTTGTCATCATCAGCATTGCATACACGCAAGTAGCGTCGCCTCTGTTGCCAGTTGCTGCGCTTAGTGAACAGAGTGCCTTGACCTTAGTCACGGCTTTTACGGCGGTGGCTGTTGTGTTGCTGTTCTTGCGGTGTTACCGAGCCAGCGTCGTGGTGCTCGCTGGGGTCGCGGGGTTGTTTTGGCTGAGTGTGAGTCTATATCCGACGGTGCCAGCAACGGAAGCTGCGCCTTTGCAGCTAGGGCTTGCGCAAGATAATTGGACGAATGACGAACTCCGCAGTGTGTTTGATGACGCGGCAATGTTTTCTGTTTTGATTGAGCGTTACCGAGACCTTCATCAGCAAGCAGCAGCAGAAAACCTTGACTTGACTGTATTTGCTGAAAGTGCTTTGCCGGGTGTGACCACCCCAGCCGCCTTGCCGGGTTGGGAAAATAGCTTACGTGGGTTACCCCCCGCCCTGTTGGGAGCTTTTTTTGGTGAAGCGCACCTATTGCAACGTCCGCGCATTCGCTCAGCAGAGGTGGTGCAGTCGTTTGTGTATCCAGATTTGTTTATTAATGACTACCGCAAGCTCACCAGTAGTGCGCTGCTGTGGGACGGACAAGACCTTACCAAGGTCTACGAAAAACGCAAACTCGTGCCGGTCTATGAGATGTACGACAAAGGAGAAAAACTACCCCTAACGCAAATCGCTGGGCAGACATTTGGGGTGCTCATCTGTTATGACTCGTTGATGCCAAGCATCGTGCTCGAGCAGTTGCGCCAAGGGGCAACGTTTATAGTCATATCTTCAAACACAAATTTTTTTGAAGGCACGCCTACACCGCGTGCGCACTTACGGGGTGCCCAACTCATCGCCGCGAGCAGTCGCAAGTATGTTTCCTATGTGTCTCACCGTGGGACGAGTGCTATTGCTGCCCCTGACGGTCGTTTAATCGTGCGCAGTCAGCCTCAGCAGGTGCAGTTAATCCACGCTGAGATTGTGCCCAATACGGTGATGACGCTTTATGCAAGGGCAGGTGAATGGTTGGCCGTGCTTGCTTTAGTTGTGATGTTCTTTTGGACGGTGTACACGTTGTACCAACATAGGGCGCTTACGAAAGCGAAGGGTGCGGTTAGCCGCGTCTTAAGCAGACTTCATTGATGCTTTTATGACAGCCACTGTGCGCCACTCTTACATTGGGCGTGCTTTAATAGAAAGCGCATGTACCTTACGACGCATCACGTTACCCGCTACGAATACGTTGAGCCCGCTTGGGATTCGTTTAACCAGATGTGGCTTCGTCCTGCTGACGATTACCGCCAGACGCTGCTCGCGTTTGACCTCAACATCACCCCCAACGCGGTATTGCGCAGCCACACAGACAATTGGGGCAATATTATCCATCACTTTCACTTGCCTGCTGAGCATCAACATCTGGTCATTGAAGCTACTGCGCGGGTGGTTACCTATCCCATCCCATTTCCGCAAATGGTGTATTCGTGGATGTTACCGGGGCTGCGGCATCGGTTTTTTGATTATCTTGCGCCCACCGAACGGGTGCCTTTGAATGTGGATTGGTTTGAGGTATTCGGGGCGCTGCGTTTACAACCTGAAGATAACTTGGTGATGTATTTGCTCGAGATGACCCGCTACTTACAAACGCGTTTTACTTATGATCCCGGCAGCACCGATGTGGAAACCCCTTTAGCCACCTTTGCGCAAACCAGTCGGGGCGTTTGTCAGGACTTTACTCATGCCATGTTGGCGTTGTGCCGCATTGCTAACATTCCCGTGCGCTACGTGAGTGGTTACATTCACAGTAACCCTGGCGGCGATGAAACGTTAATTGGCGCAGAAGCATCGCACGCGTGGGTAGAAGCCTTTTTGCCCGGTAGCGGCTGGGTGGGGTTTGACCCGACCAACGGTTGTCTAGTGACTGAAGCGCACATCAAAGTGGCCTGCGGACGCGATTACAGTGACGTGCCGCCAGTGCGTGGGTTACATCGGGGGGCTGGCTCGAGCCAGCTTACTGTCGAGGTACAAGTGCGCCACCAAGACGACAAAGCAGCACATATGGTGGCTAGCCGCGAGTAGTCCTGCTATTGCGCGGAATATTCAACAAACGTTTTCGTCTCGAGCATGAGAGCACTGACATGATAGTACTGATGTAAACACCCGATGATGTAGTTGGCATCCGTAGGACACCGAATATTGTCCGTTATTCTTGCATCCGTTATTCTTGCATATAGCGCTCAACGGCAAAAGCGATGAACGTCAGCAGCAAAGGCACCAACAACACATCAAGCAACATGGTGAAACGGGTCAGTTTGGGGTATTCACGGCTTTCGTTGATGAGTGGGCGAAACACAAACAAGGCTTCAGCCATTACCCGCAACAGCAGCAAGATGATGAGCAATACGCCCCCCGGAAAAAACTCGTTGCTAAACCCTGTTTGCAAGGCGTTAAAGTCCAAAAAGAACATACCGTAGTAGAGCACAGCAGTAGTCTTATCAGCGTCTCATGAGGAGCTTATACGGATTCCAACTAAACACTTCAAAAAGTCCTACAGACTTTCTTCCG
>CAZKAZ010000026.1:0-13045 GCA_964550765.1 uncultured bacterium
CTCTGAGCACAAGATGTAATGTTACAACGCGTAGCCGGTTCTGTCAACCCCTTGTGATTTTTTTGCTGCAGGCGTTTCGCCTTTAACAATTTGAACCTCAGGAGTGAGTTGCTCGGTTGCGTTGTCATCGTTCTCGCGCTCTTGCAAGCACAAGACGTAACAGTACAACGCACAGCCAAACTTGTCAACCCCCTAGCGAGGGCAGGGGGCGACTTCAAAAGGAAGAGGGTCGAGAAACGGCCTCGAGAACGCGACAACGCGCTTTGCGTTAGGTGCTTCTCGCATTGCTGCTATTTTCAATGCTGAGCTTAACCGTTGAGCACTTTCGCAAGAGGTCTACCACAAGAAGTCTACTGTTATCCTTACTTGCTTTTGTACTGACGCAGTGGGGCACGTGATATCTCATTCAACACGTGTTACCTGATTGGCATGCCATTGCTCTTGATGTTTATGCCTACCTTCTTCCTGAGATTGTTCTCAATGAGTTGCGGGCACAGATGGACGCCTTAAAACCTTACTGAGGCGCTGCTAAAAGGCTGCGGGAGACTATTTGCAACAAGCCAGTACTGAATGTGATGCATGTTTACGGATACTGATAACTCGAGCCATGCTCGAGCCTTTTTTGGCCACAACAGCAACTAACGCTCACCTTAAAGCACACCAATTAAAGCAGACCAACGCGTGTCCCCTACTAACCACCCTATCGCTTGAGTGTTAGACTTTCGGGCGATGAAGTTGCAAGCTGTCAAAGGAACGTTCGATATATTGCCCGAAGACCAAGCCCGTTGGCACTATCTGCGTGGTATCACCGCGAAAGTGCTGAGCAGGGCAGGCGTCAAAGAAATCAGCACGCCCATCTTTGAACACCACGAAGTATTTGTAAAGTCGGTTGGCGAATCATCTGACTTGGTGGTGCAAAAAGAGATGTACACCTTCGAAGATGCTGGCGGCAGACGCCTCACCTTGCGCCCCGAGTTTACCGCTGGCGTGATGCGGGCGTTTATCGAACACGGCATGCACACCCTACCTACGCCCGTTAAGCTGTGGAGCACTGGGCCTGCTTTTCGGGCAGAAAAACCCCAACGGGGGCGCTTTCGGCAGTTTCATCAGGTCAATTGCGAATTTTTGGGACTCGATACCCCGTTGATTGACGCTGAAGCCATTGCTTTGCTGTACCGGGTACTGCAAGCCTGCGGCATTAAGAACATGCACGTACAACTTGGTTCAGTGGGTGACCCAGAAGATAGAAAAGCCTATAACCAGTATTTGCGGGAATCGCTCGAGCCACTTCGTGAGCAACTTTCCGATGCTAGCCGCGAACGCCTCACCTTAAATCCCTTGCGGTTACTAGACAGCAAAGACGACAACGACCAAAAACTTCTTGCTGACCTCAAGCGTCCGTTGGACTTTTTAAACGACGACGCCAAAGCACACTTTGAGCAGGTCGCGGGTTACTTGCAGCAGTGGCAGATTCCTTTTGAAATCAATAACAGCATCGTGCGCGGGCTAGATTATTACCGTCGCACGGCGTTTGAAATTCACCACGCAGGCATTGGCGCGCAAGCCGCTTTGTGTGGTGGTGGCCGTTATGACGGGTTGATTGAAAACATGGGCGGCGGCAAAACGCCAGGTATTGGTTGGGCGTTTGGCATCGAACGGGTGCTCGACGCCATGCAACAAGACGCCGTGGACGTCCCCCAAGCAGCCGGGGCGGACGTGTTTTTGATTCCTATGGATCTTGAGGCTGTGACTGAAGTGGCCACCTTGGCGTATCAACTGCGGCAGCACTTTCACGTGGAACACGCTTACACCAAACGTAACCCTGGCAAAGGCCTGCGCGATGCCGATAGAGCAGGGGCGGTGTATGCAGCTTTGCGCGGCAGTCAAGAACGTGACCAGCACAGTTATCAACTCAAGCACCTCGCTTCTGGTGAACAAATGCTGGTAGCCGAAGCAGATTTGCTCAGTTTTCTCGAGCGCCACCTCCATCACCCCACCTCAGAACCACAGCCAGAACCACAAGCAGAAAGAGGCACCCCATGAAACGAACCCACTACTGCGGCCAGTTGCGCCGCGACCACGAAAGCCAGCACGTCCGTTTGCAAGGTTGGGTCAACCGCCGCCGCGACCTTGGTGGCTTGATTTTTGTTGACCTGCGTGACCGCTACGGTTTGGTGCAGGTAGTCATCGACCCGGACAATGCTGACGCGTTCAAAGTGGCCGAGACGTTGCGCAGTGAGTTCGTGGTGGATATTCGCGGGCAAGTGCGCTTGCGCCCAGAAGATCAACGCTCAACAAAACTGCAAACCGGCGACATCGAAGTGCTCGCTAGCGAGGTGAACGTCCTTTCCGAAGCCAAAACGCCGCCCTTTTTGGTTGATGGCAGCGTCGACGCAGGTGACGTCAGCGAAGAATTGCGCCTCAAACACCGCTATCTGGATTTGCGCCGCCCTGAAGCCGCTGCGCCTATTTTGCTCCGCAGCCAGCTCAGCAAAGCCATTTGGGACTTTTTGGTGGCACGCGACTTCGTGCAAATTGAAACGCCCCTGTTGACATTATCAACACCCGAAGGTGCCAGGGATTTTGTGGTACCTGCCCGGCAAACGCCAGGCAATTTTTACGCCCTGCCGCAATCACCACAGCTTTTTAAGCAGATGTTGATGATGTCGGGTTTTGACCGTTACTTTCAAATTGCTCGCTGTTTTCGCGATGAAGACCTGAGAGCAGACCGTCAACCGGACTTTACCCAACTCGATATTGAGATGTCGTTTGTGGAACAAGATGATGTCTTAGAACTCAACGAAGCCCTGATGCAACACGTCGTCAAAGCCACCATTGACCGCGATGTCGACGCGCCATTTCCCCGCCTCAGCTACGGTGATGCCATGAACCGCTACGGCTCGGACAAGCCAGACGTGCGTTTTGCGCTAGAACTGCAAGACATCAGCACGGTATTTGCCAATACTGAATTTCGTGGTTTTTCTGGTGCACTTGCCAGTGGCGGTTGCATCAAGACGGTTTACGTTCCTGCTGAACACGCCGAAGACCTGAGCCGCAAACGCCTAGATGAATTAGAACAACACGCCAAACGCTACGGTGCCAAAGCCATGGCGTGGCTCAAACGCAGTGCCGACGGGTTTTCTGGACCTATCGCCAAATTCTTGAGCGATAACGAAGTACAAGCGTTAACAGACATTGCCCACACAGAAGGCGATGTGTTACTCGTTGTTGCCGACGCGTGGAACGTTACCTGTGAAGCCCTTGGGGCGGTGCGTCTCAAACTAGGGCGTGACCTAAACGTAATTGACGAAAGCCAACTGGCGTTTTTGTGGGTGGTGGATTTTCCCCTGTTGGAACGCGACCAAGAAACAGGCACGTTTACCTATATGCACCACCCGTTTACACGACCCGTCGAAGAAGATCTAGTGAAGCTCGAGCAAGACCCGGCTAGCGTGCGGGCGTGGGCGTATGACTTGGTCTTAAACGGCAACGAAATCGGCGGCGGTTCGTTGCGTATTCACCGCTTAGATACCCAACAGCGCATGTTTCGAGCACTCGGCTTTAGTGATGAAGACGCTCGAGCGCGCTTTGGTTTCTTTTTAGACGCCCTAGCGTATGGTGCACCCCCGCATGGCGGCATCGCTTGGGGACTTGACAGACTAGTGATGCTCTTGGCTGGTGCGAGCAGCATCCGCGATGTGATTGCTTTTCCTAAAAACCAACGCGGCGTTGACCCGCTCACCCAAGCACCTTCAGCACTTGCTAGTGATCAACTGGCTGAACTGGGCCTGAGCGTACAAGATAGTGACAAAACCGGAGAACCTGCTTAGATGTTGCCTTTGGTCATGCTGGATATTGACGGCACCCTGTTGGGCACAAAAAGCACCATCAGCCCCGCGTTACTTGCCAAGGTGCGCGAAGTGCGCGAGATGGGGATGCACTTGGCGGTGTGCACCGGGCGCATCAGTGCGGGGTTGGGTTTGGAGATTGCCGCCCAACTTGATACCGAAATTCCCCATGTCTTTCACAATGGGGCTGTGCTTGCCCACACTGACGGCACGGTATTTGCAGCAGAAACATTTCCCAAAAAGAGCGCCCAAGCCCTGCTCGAGCACGCAAGACGTGAAAACTTATTGCTCGAGTTCTACAGTGCCAGCCAATACTTCATCGAACGTGACAGCGAATTGAGCCGCATGCACGCAGAACTGTTGCAGCTCGAGCCAGTCATCGTTACCGACCTCAGCGAAGTGCTCACCAGCGAAACCATCGTCCGAGCGCAGTGGACGCTGTACAAAGACGACTTTGCCAAAGCCCAAGCCCTCGAGCTACCCGAGGTGCAACTCTACACCGCTAGAGCCGGCCACCGCGATGACGTGATTTTTGCCAGCATCACCAAAGCAGGCGTCTCTAAGGGTGCGGCTACTCGCGTGCTAGCTGAACACCTTGGGTTTAACCTCAAACGGGTCATGGGTATTGGCGACAGCGCAGGTGACGTTCCCTATCTGGACATTGTGGGACACCCACGGGCGATGGCCAATGGCGACGACAGCATCAAAGAGAAATATCCCGTCGTGCCCGCAGCGGATGATGACGGCGTGGTGACGGCGCTCGAGCAAGCCCTCACCCTATAAACCACCCTGCAAACTAGTAAACCATCCTGCAAGCTAGCGAGTAAGCCAGCGACCAATCCCCCACAACAAGGTGCACGACATCAAACAATTTCACCAGCAATTTTACACGTTTTTTCTTACATATTTTTTTAGGTTTGCCGATTGTTACCAACGCCACATAAACTTCAAACATCGCATCAACTTCAAACGTCACATTAACTTCAATCGCGTGCAACTGTGCAGATGCCAATCATGACACTGCTCATCACTGGGCTAATCATTGCTGACAATAAGCCGACAATTTTGCCATTACTTGCGTATTTCGTATGAGAAATTGGTGAAATTTTCGTTACGCTTTCTTCATCTTATTGTCACTCCCCCGCATGGGGGTGCATAGGAAATGCATACACAATTATGCTGTAACTAATATGGAAAGAGCACCCGCACATACAACGCAAACAATTTATTTGCATCCTGCATTCAGGTCGAAGCGGGGATTTACGATTATCGAATTGCTCATCGTAGTAGCTATCATCGGCATTCTCGCTGGCATCATGTTCGGCAGCATGCGCGGTCTTGGCGACCCGGCGGGCAACGCAGCGGAAAGCATCGAAGCCTACTTGCGTCAAACCCGCACGCAAGCTATGGCGACGACCAGTGCTTACCGCGTCGTTCTCACTGATGCTCGCAGTTTTAGCCTCGAGCGCGCCAACGCCTGCAACGCTGCCAACGCCGACTGGAGTGACGAAGACTTGCCCAACTGGGCGGCTTTTACCATGCCTAAACGCTTCCAAGAAGCCGAAATCAGCAATTTGGCAGTTGGTGATGCTTTTGTTTGCTATAACAGTCGCGGTATGGCCGAATCCTTACAAGGTGGCGTCTTACCAGAAATCACTATCACGAGTAGCCGCGATGGCCGCAGTGCTCGAGTGCAAATGGCCGTAGGTGGCGGCGTGCGCGTCTTGCGCAACTGAATTGCCCCACAACTCACCAGCGTCCTCGGAGGTAGCTATATGCTTGAATTTGTCTTTAATTATACTTTTAATAGCCTTGTGCTCAAACTCGCACCGTCACCCTCTCAACGACCAACACGACAACATTCAACCCTACAACGCCAACGCAGTGGCATGACCCTCGTGGAGTCACTGGTATCCGCTGCTATTTTGCTCATTGTCATGGCTTCGGTGATGCCAGCATTCATCAGCAACTTACAAATTAACACCGACAGTGAAGTTCGTGCCGATGCTGTGGTGGCTAGCCGCTTTGTGCTAGAACGCTACCGCGCCGCCAACACCCGCGACATTCCCAACACGGGCAGTGAAGAGAGCACCGTCACCATTCGCGAACGCGACTACACCGTCACCAGTTATTTTTGTGAACGCAATGAGTTTTGCACTGATGAAAGTCGTCACATTCGCCTAGAAGTTGCCCACGGAGGTGAGATTGAGTATGAAACAGAAACCGTTTACACCCGCATCCGCTAAAGCAGGTTTTTCGCTAGTCGAGCTGCTCATTTCCATGACCATCGCTATCATTATTGTATCGGTGGCTATCAGTTTAATTTTTGCCATGCGCCGCGTGCAGCGTTTTGACCAAGCCCGCACGACAATCAACCAAAACTTGCGGGCAGCCAGTGACATCATGGGCAGCGACTTGCGCCAAGCTGGTCAAGGTTTACCCGGTGGTGGCGATCCGTTTCCTTCCATCATCTTTCACACCGACGATAACGGCAATGACGTGCTTATCGTGCGGCGCAGCCTCAGCCCAAACGCACTTAATGTCTGTAAACACCCCATCAATGGCGAAATTGCCCTCATTACTACCAGCAACAGTGTGAAAAACGACAACGGCCGCATGCGCTCTGAGTGCGATGGCAGCGACCAAGGCACTATAAACGGCATCGAAGAAGGCCTCGCGAGTTGGGAAGCATTACGCCAAGAAGCGGGTGGCACACTCAGGGCGTTTATTTATGACGTGGAAAAAGACTTTGGTGAGTTTTTTAATTACAACGGCTATACCCAAAATACCAGCCACAGCAATAACCGAAATGCCCATGAACAATACGATGTCAAAGCAGACGGTGATTTTAGCAACCAACACTACAAAAATATTGGTTTTGACAGTGTGCTGCCGCAGTTGTTTGTACTCGAGGAACGCCGTTACCGCATCAACGCCGAAGAAGGCAGCCTTGAATTTATCCTCAATGGCATGGAAGACACCCCTCAGACGCTCGCGTTCCATATTTCGGACTTTGACGTGTCTGCCACGCTTGATGATGGCACAGTTCTCACCTCACTGCTCGCCAATGGCGAAGCCACCAGCGAAGACGGCAGCACCCTAGAAACCCGCTGGAACAAAATCCGCAACGTGCACATCAGCATCACCGGCGTCGAGCCTCGAGATGGCCCCAATGCCCGTACCTTCACCGCAGACTTTTTGCCCCGCAACGTCTTTTAAGCGTCTTTTTTTAGACATCTTTTCAATGTCGTCTCAATGTCGTCTGAACCCATCACCGCAGCCATTTAGGAGGCACACATGAAACGCCAAACACAAGGCTTCGTACTCATTGTCACCCTGTTATTACTGATAGTCACCATGACGCTACTAACGGGTTACGTCATCTTCACCATGATGGAATCGCGCAATACCCGCTCAACGGCTGATATGTCCAGCGGATTTTATGCTGCTGAAGCAGGTCTTAACATCGAAGTAGAAGAAATTCGTACTATTTTTGAAGACTACCGCCGTCCTAACCTCACAGAGGGCAACTGCGAAGACCAAGATCCCGTCACCTTCAGTGACCGTGTGGTCGACGCCACGGTTTGCGCCGAAAAACTCGTGGACGACGCGTCTGAGGCCACTCGCATCAGCGACGCTGACAATCCTTTCAATGGCCTGCTTTCGTTCGATAGCGTCTACAACATTAACTCAGTAGCCACCAACAGCAACGGCGACGTCGAAACACAACTTGACATGCAACTGCGCGTACAAGAAATTCCCGTGTTTCAGTTTGCGGCGTTTTATGATGGCAACTTTGAAGTTTTCCCTGGTCCTGACATGGAAATCACCGGGAGGGTGCACGCTAACGGCGTCGTGGGTTTGTTCAAATCCGGTGGTGGCAAGTTGTCTCTGATGGAAAACGTCACCTCAGCGTCTATTTGCAAACCCCCTTTGCCCGAACAAGGACGCTGTGCTGAAGGCGAACGCACCATGAAGATGTACCACCGCCAAATCAGCAACTGGAACCGCAGCGGGGCAGGTACGTCACAAATCAAGATGCCAGACGGCAGCTTTGAAAAATTTGGCAGTGGCGGCCCTAGTGAATGGACAGCCGAAGAATTAGAAGACACCTTCCAAGGCCGTGCCCAAATCATCAACGAGTTGCAAGTACCCCAAGCGTCATCCTTCGCTCGGCAAACTGCTGCTAACACCAGCGCCGATGACGATGAAGACGCCTTCTTGTACTGGAAACGCGCTGACCTCCGCCTCATTGCCCACCAACCTGACGACAGCAATGACACCGACGCCGTCGTTGATGTCTTTGACGAAGCAGGCAGAACCGCCCCAAGCGTGACCTACTGGAAAGGTTTTGATGCCAGAGAAGGTCAAGGCTGGTGGGGTTTAGATGGTTGGTGGAATGACACCACCCGTGACGACCCCGGAGAACCCGAAACCTATCGTACCCTCACCGAGTGCTTGTTGAGCGGCTCTGAAGATTCCGAGGAATTCGACCTTGAGGAGCATCTCTTTACTGACACCTACTTCGATGATGACGGTAATCCTGTTGATGCTGGTGGAGACACTGTTGCTAATGACAACATCGAGGACTCTACACTACATACGTTGATTAGCGACGCTCGAGCACCAGAAGATTGCTTCCCCCTCATCGGCAGTTACGAACCCACTGTCGAAATGCCCAAAGTGGAAGTGCATACCGAGTCTGGCGTGGACAACACTGCAACGCGCAAACTCTATCAAGCCATGTTAGATATGCCCGGTGTCATCACTGTGAACGTGCCACGCAACCACATCGAAGCAGGCTTCGGACGTCCTGACAGCAACGACTGGCGCAGCCCTCCCAACGAAACCCTCAACATGGTGGTGCGCGATAGCCGCAATATCAACCACTCTGGCTTCAACATGGTGGCAGACCGCGACGAAACCTCAGGCGGACATTACATGTGGCCACAAGCCTACAACCCTGTCAACAACACCCGCGACGACGTTGAATTTACCTACTTCCCACTTGGCCCCGATGATGCAAATCGTGATGTATACGCATTTGACGAAGGCGACAATGTAGCCGCCCCCTTGCCCTGCAGCGTCTACGACAACCGTCCCCTCGGTCGGGTAGGTAGCCCCATTGGTGGCGTGGGCATTCGCGCCCATGAAGAAGACTTGGTCTTTCGCGGTCAAACCCGCAACTCCCAAAGGTACGCCCAACACTTCATCAATGACCTCATGGCACTCCCCCGCAACACCGCCATCATGCGCTTCAGACTCATAAGTAATGACGAGATTAACGACGGCGACATTACCGGCAATGGTGACCCTGATGTTATTGATGTGCTCTTCCTTGATAATGGTGATAACAGCCCCTTCATACCAACAGGTAGCAATGACACCTTTGATTACACGGGTGGTAATCCCAACCAAAACAGCGACGAAGGTAGAGAACTCGAGGCAATGCGTGAATACTACGCATGGTCATATCCCGTCACCATCGGTATGTTGATGGATTACATGTATGACGACAACAGCTATGAATGGGACATCGACCACGACGAAGACGACAAAATTGGTATCGAGCATTTCTTGGCTAACAATAACGACACACCCAAAGACGTGGACCACAATATCAGCATTGACGTTGACGACCTTGGCTTCTTCTTCCCCTTCTGGGTTGATGGCGATATCGAAGTTGACGATAACGACAATATCAATGTTTACAACCCCGACGAAGACAACCCAGACATCGTTGAAAACGAAACCTTCCAGATTGCCTTGCTCAAAGCGATTGCGCACGACCTTGAAAACAACGAGGGCAATGGTTTTGATCTCGATGATGATGCCAACCAAGATGGTTTTGACTTTGATGAGGAAGATGACCGTCTGCAAAGCCGCATGCACCTCAGCAACACTTTCGACCCTCACGCAGCACACAACCTCAACAACGATGACCGCCGCTGGTATGACGACAAAGACGGACGCGACAAAGACTTTCGTAACTTCGTCAAGGCATTGCTTGGGGTGTCAGAAGACGACGGCGACAGGTGGATGACGTTTGATAACGGTGGCAATGATGAAGAGTTTGATGATAACTTGCACCATCACGGTCTGGTGATTCGCCCTGGGTTATTGCAAAACTTGCAAAGCTCTTGGTATACCTTCGGCTACGACCCTGAAGACCTAGAAGACATCTGTGCGGCTGTGCCAACACGCGGCGAACTCTACAGCTACCGCGAAGAACGGGAATTGTTTGTCTTAAACATCAACGTGGGCGAACTCATGCAAACCGACGACAGCGACCTCATCGACCTGTCTGAAGATAACGAAAGCGAAAGCGGTATCGTACTTTACGCGTCGTTTGAAGGTGAACGTATCGACGTAGAACGTCCTGCTGACAATGACTTTGAAGGCAATAACTACGCCGTGCGTCTCTACAATGGCGCTGACTTTAGCCTTGGCAATGGTGCTAACGCCACCGATAACAACAGCGTGCGCGGGTTCACCTTCGTGACCGACCAAGCCGCCATGGAGCAAGGTGACTTTAACTGCATTCGCGATGGCGATGGTTGCCGTGGTGACGACGACGCTAGTGGCGACGACCGCCGCCGCATTGGTGCTGCGGTGCTAGCTGACTCGCCCAACATTTTGTCGGTTGAATGGATGGATATTTATAGCCGTGGTCGCTTGAAAAATAACCGACGTGATTCCGGCGATCGTCACGTGCACCGCTGGTACCGCCGAGCAGACGAAACCCGCCAAAATGTCGCCTTGTTAGGTGGTTCTGACGAAGCTGGTTACATGGAAAAGAATGACGATATCGAAGGCGGCGGCTTACACAATTACCCGCGCTTCTGGGAAGACTGGGGTGGCAGAGCGTACCGCTACAAAGGTTCGCTGGTGTCGTTTAACTTGCCCCAAAAATGGTCAGGGCGCTTTGCAACACAAAACCGTAACGGCGATAACGACGCTGCTTACTTTGGCGAGCGCAACAGGGGTTGCTGTACTATCGTCTACAGCCCACCCAACCGCTTGTGGGAATACGACAAGAACTTTGAAAGCCCCCGCAACTTGCCGCCTCTTACGCCCCGTGTGGTGTACTTAAACCAAGAGAGCTTCTCACGGGACTTCACCCAAGACTAAAAAGCTAAGTCTAGAACCAAAGTCTAGAACCAAAGTCTAAACACACCAAGCTCGAGCTTTCTCTCAGACTGCCCTACTTTTGCAGGGCAGTTTTTTTGTGCGCCAGTCAACCTAGAAAAGCATAGGTGTTCATCATTTTTTATCGGTAGCGCGGCGGTGTGGTATGCACACTTGCGCTACTGTCCCGGGGCTGCCTACAAATGCTGCTGGCGGGTCTAGCTGGGGCATGTCGGCGGGTACAGGTGCAAAAGCGTCACGCACCACCACACGCCCACCGAGTTGCCCAGCCAGGGCGTTGACGATGCCCATACCAAGGCTGCTCGAGCGGGCTGACTTACCTCCTGCTGCTATACCCACACCATTATCACGCACCAGTAAACACACCTGCTCTGCTTGCAGGGTGAGTGCCACCCACAAAGCAGGGCGGCGCTCATTGAAGCCGGTGGGAAAAGCATACTTAAATACATTAGTGAGCAGTTCGTTGGCAATGAGTCCTAAAGGCACGATTTGATCAATCGGTACGGCTACCTCGTCGATGGCAAGCAGTACCTCGAGGTTATCGGCAATGTCCTTTGAACCCGCTGACAGGGTGACGGTGAGGTTGTGAACCAGTTCGTGCAGATAATGGCTGATGTTTTGCTCTTTGGTATCGCCGGGTTGCACGTCATAAAACTGCCTGTGCACATCTGACATGACATGCACGCGGTGATAACTTTCTTTGAGCAGTTCGCGGGCGGCGTCATTGGGGGCGCTCGAGGCTTGTAGCGACAACATAGACGCGATGACTTGCAGGTTGTTTTTCACCCGATGGTGCAACTCGCGCAACAGGATGTCTTTTTCGGTGAGGGCTTGCTCGAGACCAACCATGGCACGTTTACGTTCGCTGATATCGCGAATGAGAATCACGCACCCCCCAACGCTGAGCGGAATGGCTCTGGCTTCACGGTAGAGCATATGGCCAGTTTGCGGCAGGCTGTACTCGAGCGTCTGCATGACCCCTGTGGTTTTGGCTGCTTGATAAAACGCCATAAATTCTGTCTGCACCGTGCCATTAAACAAGTTAAGGGCATCTGCTAGTAACTTACCTACAATGGACGCAAAGGTCGTAGCATCTACAACTTCAAATGCTTGCGGTTCTTTGGCACGAATCACGGTGTCTTGGGCGTCGGTTTGCAAAATCGCATCTGGCAAAGCTTCGTAGAGGGCGCTCAAACTGGCTTCACTGTAGAATTGGGCTTGTTCAGCAAGGCGGCGGCGGTTAAGGTTTTCAGCATTCAAACGGTCAAGTTCGGCATTGACACGTTCTAACTCGGCTTCGTGGGCGCGGCGCTTGCTGATTTCGGCTTGCAAAGCGCGGTTGGTAGCCTCGAGCTCAGCGACACTAGGCAAGTTGACCGCTTTGGGAATCAGCGGCCACAACACAAACGCTGTCGTAGCTGAGATGCCTGCTGTAATCAACTTGGCAACACCTGAAAGCCAATAGTGCGGCACCCACAGCGTCCACACCCCCAACAGATGGGTCGTACCACAGGCCAAGATGAAACCCGCAAACAACAAAAAAATTCGCCCAAAGTGTACGTCTTGATGCTTTTTCGCACGTCGGTAGACAAATACAATAAGCGCCGCAGGAATGACATAATATGACAGTGCAGTCACACCATCACCTATGACATGAAGGGCAAGCAAATCGGCACGCCAGTAAAAACACTGACCGTGGGGCATGAAGTTGCTCGAGGTGAGCGCTTGCAGTAAGCTTTGCATGAACTCAGTATAAAGCGTGCAGGCGGCTCAAAAAGACACACTGTGTTTATGTATCGGATAATCACAGCTAAGACGTCACGCCGCCAACACAACATCAGCCAGCTACCAAAATCAACTGGCACAATCAACTGCTAAACATCAACTGGCACAATCAACTGGCAAAATATTGTCAATCAACCCAGTGTGTTAGATACCTCGAGGCGCATTGGCGGCATTTCGCCCACACCCTGAGCTAACGTGATACCGTAGGGTGCGTCTGTCAGCTAGCTGCTAACACGACGCTTCAATGCTAACGGTGCGCTTTC
>CAZKAZ010000026.1:13055-16881 GCA_964550765.1 uncultured bacterium
CTCGAGCGTGCGCTTAACGTCTATTCTCGCCTTGTCGTGCGGTGGTGGTTTGTGGGGTATGTTCTTCACAACTAGTTTCTGCCCAACCAAGGTCAATCACGCTGTAAGCAGGTGACTGTCATGAATACTGGTGACGAACTCAAACTCTTTTCTGGCTCTGCCAATCCCGCCCTCGCCCACGCCGTAGCCAAAAGCTTAAACACCCCACTTGCCCAAGGGCGCGTGTCACAGTTTCCTGATGGTGAATCGCGGGTACTGATTGAAGAATCAGTGCGCGGGGCGGATTGTTATATCATCCAACCAACCTGCAGCCCGGTCAATCACAACCTGATGGAGATTTTGGTGTTTGTTGATGCCCTAAGACGGGCGTCTGCCTGGCGCATTAACGCGGTCGTGCCCTATTTTGGCTATGCACGGCAGGATAAGAAGGTACAAGCTCGAGAACCCATCACCGCCAAGTTGGTTGCCAACCTCATGGAAACTGCGGGCGTCGACAGGGTCATTGCTATCGACTTACACGTCGGTCAAATTCAAGGTTTTTTTGATGTGCCTGTTGACCACTTAACGGCTTTGGGCATCCTCGGTAAGCACTTACAAAGCACCGACATCAGTAACAGCGTGGTGGTCTCGCCCGATGTTGGCCGCGCCACCGAAGCCCGCCGCCTCGCCAATCACCTGAGCTTGCCGCTTGCCATGCTCTACAAACGCCGCCACAGCCCCACCGACACCAGCGTCACCCATGTGATTGGGGAAGTTGCAGGCATGCGCCCTATCTTGATGGACGACATGATTTCTACAGCAGGCACCATGAGCCGAGGTATCGACGCCCTGTTAGAACTTGGTGCCCTGCCCGAGGTCACCATCGCCGCTACCCACCCGGTGTTCACACCGCCTGCTATGGAACGCTTATCGCACGAGGCCATCAAAGACATCTTCATCACTGACACCGTGCCCTTCCACGGCCAACACGACCGCGTGACGGTGCTATCGGTGGCTGACCTTTTGGCCGAAGCCATCCGCAACGTTCACGACAACGGTTCTGTCAGTTCACTGTTCGATACTTAATTTGATACCTACATGATAGGGCTGACACGTATTTCCACGCCGCATAATGATGGGGGCGTAGGCTGAGAACAGGTAGCTCGAGCTTTCATTGGGGCGTTTTTTGTTTACGTCACTTCGTCTATATACCGAGTCTACACACCGAGTCTACACACCGAAAGACGCTCCTTGGCTAACCATCAGTATCGGACTTGCTTCAGCACGGACACAACCAGAACGGGTACAGGAAATCACAACAAACAGCAATTCCACATGTCGTTGCTACAGTTGCTGATTCTGACCAATGCTACATCACCATCAATCGTGTTCAGCTTTGTAGACGTCAATCATGGAAATGCTAAAAAAAGCAACCACTACAGCAACCACGACGTCTGGCAACCACGACGTCTGGCAACCACAAAAAAGGACAAGGCGTGTTGACCTTGTCCTCGAGTATTTGCGTTAATACGTTGTTGGAAAGTTTACCAGCCGCGTGCTGCCAGTAATTCTTCTTGTGGCAAGGTGTCGATGTTGATACCGACCATTGCTTCACCAAGACCGCGCGATACATCGGCAAGCACATCGGGGTTGTTGTAGTGCGTGACGGCTTTGACGATGGCTTGACCGCGCTGCACGGGATTACCTGACTTGAAGATGCCCGAACCCACGAACACGCCGTCCATGCCGAGTTGCATCATCAAGGCAGCATCAGCTGGGGTAGCCACGCCACCAGCAGCAAAGTTCACCACTGGGAGTTTGCCGTTTTCGTGTACATAGCGCACCAGTTCGTAAGGCGCTTTGAGGTCACGAGCAAAGCTCATCAGTTCTTCTACGGGCATGGTTTGCAATTGGCGAATCGCTCCCATGATGCTGCGAGCGTGACGCACAGCTTCCACGACGTTACCCGTGCCGGCTTCACCTTTGGTGCGAATCATAGTAGCACCTTCACCGATGCGGCGCAGGGCTTCACCGAGGTCTTTGGCACCGCATACAAACGGCACGGTGAACGCGTGTTTGTCGATGTGGAAGTTTTCGTCTGCTGGGGTGAGAACTTCTGATTCGTCAATGAAGTCCACCCCGAGTGACTGCAAAATTTGCGCTTCCACAAAGTGACCGATGCGGGCTTTGGCCATGACCGGAATCGACACGGCGTCGATAATACCCGAGATCATGTCAGGGTCGCTCATTCTGGCGACGCCACCTTGGGCGCGAATATCAGCAGGGACGCGCTCGAGCGCCATGACGGCAGTAGCACCAGCATCTTCAGCGATGC
This sequence comes from uncultured bacterium, assembly GCA_964550765.1. Classification (GTDB taxonomy): domain Bacteria; phylum Deinococcota; class Deinococci; order Deinococcales; family Trueperaceae; genus JBCCBI01. The sequence continues at coordinate 15,370 of CAZKAZ010000026.1, forward strand.
GTGCTTGTTCGGGGTTGATGACGTCCATAATGACGCCGCCTTTGAACATCTCTGCAAAACCTGTTTTTACCCGTAGTGAGCCGACGGTGGTGACACCGTTGCTAGATCCATTGGTTGTACTCATGATTCCTCCTCGTAATTAGCTCTATTGTGTCCCAGAGTGGGCCAGTAAACAAGCCGTGCAGACAACAGTTAACGGCTTATTCACCGAACACCTACCTAAGACAAGGCAGCATAGTGGCATATCATGACAGGCTTGCTACGTCTGCGTTGTGCGCACTAGCACGTTGTTTGTTGGTGCTCGAGGCAATGTATGTTTGCGTACGTTGGCAACTGTAAGCGGGCTTGCGCTTTATGCATGTATCGGGCAACAACACGCCTGTTTTTGTATTCTCAGTGCGATGTTTTATCATTCATCAACAAACGCATACTGCAAAATATGTTAGTTGAAGGCAAGGTAGCGCTCGAGTGTTGCTGCTGCTGAACCGTCGTCAATCAGTTGCGCTGCCAGTTTCGCCCCTTTGCGGATGGTGTCGGCTTTATCTGCCAAATACAACGCCGCACCAGCATTTAGCATGACAATAGCCCGTTTTGCACCCACGATTTCGCCTGCCAAGATGCCGCGAATGGTGTTAGCGTTTTCTTGGGGATTGCCGCCAATCAGGTCATCTTTGAGGTAACGCTGAAAGCCGAAATCCTCTGGGGTCATGGTTTCTGTACTGATGCTGCCATCTGGGTGAAGTTCGCTGACGACGTTTTCGCCTGTGACGCTAAACTCATCCAAACCATCACCGTGCACTACCAAGGCACGCTCTACGCCTAAACCAGCCAGTACCTTGGCCAAAGTTTCGGTGAGATGCGGGTCATACACACCGAGTAGTTGCCGGTTTGCACCCGCTGGATTGGTTAGTGGCCCCAGTGAATTGAAGATGGTGCGCGCTTGCAAATCTGCTCGCACGGGGGCAACAAACTTCATAGCGGGGTGGTGGTTGCGGGCATAAATAAACGCCATGCCCACTTCGTTGATGCTGCTTGCTAAGTGTTCGGGCGATACGTCCAAATTTACCCCCAACGCTTCAAGCACATCAGCGGCACCAGACTTGCGGGTTGCCCCTCGGTTACCGTGTTTGGCGATTTTGACGCCAGCAGCAGCAATCACGAACAAGCAAGCGGTGCTGATATTAAAACTGTTGAAACCCGTTCCCCCGGTGCCGCAAGTATCGAGCAGGACGCCGGTAGTTTTAACGGGCACTTGCACTGCCCTTGCCCGCATGGCTTTGGCAAAACCGACGATTTCTTCGACAGTTTCACCGCGTGTGCGCAGGGCAGCTAACAGGGCTGCTGCTTGCATTTGGCTCAAGTGCCCATCCATCAGCGCCCCAAGGACGGCTTCAGCTCGAGCTTCACTCAATGTTTCGCCTGCAAAAATACTATTGAGTAGCGGGGCAACTTCTACATTTTCAGGTGCTAGGTTTTCAGGGTTCTGTGTCGATTGGGTGTCTGACATGCCAT
>CAZKAZ010000026.1:16981-24571 GCA_964550765.1 uncultured bacterium
TTTTCAGGTGCTAGGTTTTCAGGGTTCTGTGTCGATTGGGTGTCTGACATGCCATTCCTCCCAAGCGCCTGCAAAATAGGCGCGTTCGTAGTCATATGACGGTGCGTCGAGGCGTCGCCACAGGGTTCGCAGCGGTCTTGCAAGTACATGCATAAATAACCAGTGCTTTACCCGCAGTAGTAGCGGATGCACCCCCAAACGCACACGCATGTCAGGATACCACCCACCCATGATGACGGCGTTGCGTCCTGCACTGCGGGCTTTGTTCATATCACCTGCTCGCATCGGATTGGCGCCCAAGTGTGTCACCGACGCTCGAGCTAAAGGCTTAAAACTTACCCCTTGGCGCTTGAGTTTGTAGCCAAGCAAGATGTCCTCGCCGCCATAACCGGGCAGTTCACTAAAGCCGTTTACGGCCTCAAAAGCAGCTTTAGGAAGGCTGGTATTGGCACCATTGACGTTGCCGTAGTCAGCGCGGCGCGGTTCAAAACGCTCGAGCATTCCTGCTTGAAACAAAATACTGCCGACATACACGGCTAGTTGTTCTTGCTGGGCGCTGAGGTGGTGCTCGAGCACTTCTGGTGCTAACAAACAATCATCATCTGACAGTAGCAGCACCGCGCCAGACGCTTCGTGTGCGCACTGATTGCGGGCTTTGGCAATAGGCACATTATCCTCGTTGACAATCACTTTCACTGCAAACGGGGTAGCAACTTGCAATACCTGCCGGATGCTTTCCACCTCATCAGCACTGCCACCGTTAATGCACACACACCACTCAAAACGTTCCGGTGCTAGCGTTTGCACCCGCAGCGAGGCCAGTTTGGCTTCTAGCATCTGCGGACGCTTATACGCCACGGTGATAATGCTTAATTCAGGACGCGTTTCAGAGGTAGGCTCAGGCAAGGGTTAACAAAGCTCGAGAAAATTCTTCAAGATATCGTGTCCGCTCGCCGTCAAAATGCTCTCCGGGTGAAACTGCACCCCCCACACCGGATGCTCGCGGTGGGCAAACCCCATGACCACCTTGTCACGGTTGCCGTTTTCGTCTTCGTCTTCACACCATGCGTTTACCTGCAAGGTGTCTGGGATATCTTCAACGACTAGCGAATGGTAGCGGGTGGCTACCAGCGAGGGTGCTAAGCCTGCAAACGCACCACTGCCGTCGTGTTCGATGGTACTCACCTTGCCGTGCATCAGTTTTTTCGCTTGCACCACTTTGCCACCATAAGCTTGGCCGATGCTCTGATGCCCCAAGCACACCCCGAAAATCGGGCGCTTGCTGCCTTGTTGTTTGACCACATCAATCGAATGCCCCGCGTCAGTAGGCGTGCACGGCCCGGGGGAAATGACAATGCCGTCGGGGTCAAGGTCGTCAATGTCGGCGAGTTGAAAGCGGTCGTTGCGCCAAACGATGGGTTCAGCGTCAAGCTCACCCAAGTACTGCACCAAGTTGTAGGTAAACGAGTCATAGTTATCAACCAACAAAATGCGTTTCACAGCTCTCCCCCATCACGATAAACCTTCCGTTGCCATTTCGACGGCGCGTTGCAAAGCAGCCAGTTTGTTCATGGACTCTTGGTACTCGAGCGCCGGGTCAGAATCCGCCACGATGCCGCCGCCTGCTTGCAAATAGATGCGGTCATTGGCAATCACAGCGGTGCGAAGGGTAAGCGCCATGTCCATAGTACCGCTGGTGCTGACGTAACCGAATGCACCCGCATAAGCGCCGCGACGCACAGGCTCGAGCTCATCGATAATCTCCATCGCCCGAATCTTAGGCGCACCACTCGCGGTGCCCATCGGCAAACAACTCGCCAAGGCGTCAAGCGGGGTTTTACCTTCTGCAAGTACGCCTTCCACTTCCGACACAATATGCATCACGTGGCTGTAGCGTTCAATGCGCATCAAATCTGCCACCTTAACGCTGCCAAACGCACACACCCGCCCGAGGTCATTGCGCCCCAAGTCCACCAGCATGATGTGTTCAGCACGTTCTTTTTCGTCAGCTAACAGTTCTTCGGCTAACGCCCCGTCTTCTTCAGGCGTCGCCCCCCGTTTGCGCGTGCCAGCAATAGGTAGCGTGGCAACTTTTTGCCCGTTACTGCGCACCAAACTCTCGGGACTGCTCGCCACCAACGTCACCCCACCCAAATCGAGATACCCCAAATACGGACTAGGGTTGATGGTGCGAAGCGCCCGATAAAGCGCAAACGGGTGCACCCCCAACTTGGCGCTGAGGCGCTGACTGGGAACAACTTGAAAAATATCGCCAGCGCGAATGTATTCAACCGCTTTGGAAACCGCCGCCATAAACCCCTCAGGGGTGAAGTTACTGGCAAATTCGGTGCGGATGCCTGCCCTATCCCCCGGAATACCAGGCATGGGCGCACGCAGTTTTTGGTATAAGCCATCGACCACGGCTTTCGCCCTTGCTTCATCCTGACTGTTACCCGCTTCGGCGGCTGCCACGATAAACATCTTGCGGCGCAAGTGATCGAAGATAATCAACCCCTCGGGTTCGACAAACAGCATGTCAGGGATGCCCAGCTCATCAGGGTTGTTATCAGGCAAGGTTTCGTACTGGCGAATCAGGTCGTAACTGGCATAACCCACTGAGCCCGCCCAAAAATCAGGTAGATGCTCACTGTGGCTGCTGCTGACTTGTTTGACGGTCAAATTCCACAACACAGCCAACGGGTCTTGGTCAGTAATCGTTTCAACGGTGTCTTGCGGTGTGCCGCTAGCACTTTGCTGACGGGTGGTGATGGTGATTTGCTTGCCGCGTGCTTCGATGCGGCGGCGCTGACCGGTACCGATAAACGAATAGCGGGCAATGCGTTCGCCTTGTTCGACGCTCTCTAGTAAGAATGATGGTTGTTGGGCGACTTTTAAGTAGGCGGTGGTGGGTGTTTCTAAGTCGGCAAACAACTCGCGGTAGATGGGTTTTATGGTGACGCTGCCCGCTTTTGCGTCCGAAAATAACATGGTCATAACAGACTCCTAACCTGCGCTTGTTAAGCGTTTCTCCCTAAGCGTTTTCTCATCGTACGCGCCGAGCATAAAGACGCCATGAGACGCACAGAAATGCACAAACACACACGGCACTACCTGCAGGGACAAAAAACACCGCTAGCGGTGCGGCAAACCCATCAGGTCTCGAGCTCTCGCCACCGTATCCGCTGCTATGGCTCGAGCTTTTTCCGACATCTCCCGCACTTTGTCCATTGCCTCTGCCCGATCAATAGCATCACGCCGCTCCCTAAGCGTGCTAGTAAGCTCCACTAACGCCGTCACCACGGCATCTTTTAAGGTCACATACCGCAGTTCCCCCGCGTCATAATCAGCCTTAAGAGACGCCGCATCATCAAGTTTGCCGCAGGCTTTGAGCATACTAAACAGGCTTTCCACCCCTGGGCTCATCGGGCTTCCGGGCGGAAGGTTACCGCTATCGGTCACGGCTGAGCGGATTTTTTTGCGGATGCTATCAGCGTCTTCAAACAGTCCCACGTAGTGCTTTTCGCCCAAGCTTTTGCTCATTTTCTTTTCTGGATCTGCTGGCGAATAAATCTTGGGCGTTTCGGTAGATAACACCTTAGGTTCAGGAAATAACTCCCCAAACTGCATATTAAAACGGCGGGCGATTTCTCTGGAAAGTTCCAAGTGCTGTTCTTGGTCTTTGCCCACGGGTACAAATTCTGCCAGATACACCAAAATGTCAGCCGCTTGCAAGGTCGGATAGGTAAACAACCCCGCTGAGATAAACGAATTGCCCGACGTGGTGTCAATCTGGCTGGACTTGTCTTTAAATTGCGTCTGCCGCGTTAAATCACCATATGGCGTAATGCAACTAAACAACCAGTAAAGTTCGGTGTGTTCGGGCACAAGCGACTGAATAGCCAAAATGCATTTATCGGGGTCTAAACCAGCAGCCAGCAAATCCACCACGAGGTTTTCAGTGTTCTTTTTGAGCACTGCCGGGTCGTAGGGCATGGTCATGGCGTGCAAGTCCACCACGGCATAAATGCACTCATATTCGTCTTGTAACTTAACCCAGTTGGACACTGCTCCAAAATAATTGCCAATATGTAACTCGCCTGTTGGTTGAATGCCGGAGAGCACGCGTTTTTTGCTCATGATGAAGTCCTTTCACAAAGCGTCGTTTTAACAGCATCGTTTTAACAATGTCGCCAACACAACAATGTTGGTCACGTTGGCTGAGGTTGATATTCATTAACATGTGTAGGCGTTGTGGTAGATAGGGCTACCGTTTTTCAACAAACGCCACAAAAAAAGACTGCGCAAAAGCGCAACCTTGGGCATCATGACACAAAACCGCCAACCTTTGAGCGTGTTTCGTGTTCGTAAATTGTGATTAAAAAAGGGGTGTAATTGAAACTAGGATTCTCGAGCCAAACCCCATCACCACCTCATCACAGCTTGCCGCATTGCGCTAGACATCAGTCTATGCAGTTAACGACGCCATCGCTGAAATAGGAGTGCTTGGGCTTGCATAACGTGAGCATAACCCAAGCCTGTGCGCCTGTCTAGTCTTTACCAGCGGTGATGCACTTGGTCGAAGATGTGTTCCTTGTAGAGGTGCTCGAGCTTCGCCATTACCTCATCACTTAAAGCAGGCAAGTCCGCCGCAGTAGCATTATCCGCCACCTGATCGGGGCGCTTCGCTCCCGGAATAGCACAAGTAACCGCATCAAACATTAAAATCCAGCGCAACGCAAACTGCGCCATCGTCGCACCCTCGGGTACAAGTTTACGAATAGCATCTACAGCCGTGAGACCACTTTCATAGTCCACACCAGAAAAGGTTTCGCCTCTATCAAAAGCTTCACCATGACGGTTGAAGTTGCGGTGGTCGTCTTCTGCGAAGCTCGAGTCACGGGTCATTTTGCCAGTGAGCAAGCCACTTGCTAGCGGCACCCGCGCCAAAATACCCACATTATTTGCTTTGGCTTCACGGAAAAACAAGCCCGCTGGCCGCTGCCGGAAAATATTAAAGATAATTTGCACGGTGGCCACATTCGGGTATTCAATGGCTTTAAGGGCTTCTTCGACTTTTTCGACGCTGACACCGTAGTGACGGATTTTACCTTGCTGTACAAGGTCATCGAGGACGCCAAAGACTTCCGGGCGGTAGTAGACCTCAGTGGGTGGACAGTGCAGTTGCACCAAATCTAGCGTGTCCGTTTCTAAATTCTTGAGACTACGGTCAATAAACGCGGTCAAGTTTTTGCGGTTGTAACCGTCAGCGTCGTGCGGCTGCAAGCGTCTGCCTGCTTTGGTGGCCACGATGATGTCTTCGCTGCGTTCACGTTTCAGTTTGGCGATGCGCTGTTCGCTGACGCCGTCACCATAAACATCTGCAGTGTCAAAAAAATTGATGCCTTTATCTACCGCTTCGTGCAGGGCGCGCATGGCGTCATCTTCACTGACTTCGCCCCAACTGCCGCCAATCGCCCAAGCGCCAAAACTGATTTCGGAGACCTGATAGCCTGTTTTGCCCAACGTGCGTTTATTCATGAGAGTCCTTTCGACTGAAGAGGGTTATTTTGATGTTGACGCATCACCATAACGCTAGCAGCAGCCGAGGGCGGATGTTTACGTCACGTGGGAAAGGGCAAGGCGGGCGGCAGCCAGGTCAGCTCGAGCCGTGACCACCTGCACCGGCACTGCCAATTTTTCCTTTATCCGCTCTGCCACAAGCGGTGCATGTTTGGCAATTCCCCCAGAAAACGCCACTGGCAACCCCTCGGGCAAACGCTGCTGCACATCCCCCGCAAGACGGGCGAGTTCATCACCCGCCCGCTGCAAAATGTCTATGGCTACCGCGTCACCCGCGTCTGCTGCGGCAATCACTGCTGGCACGAGCGCGGCCACTTGGGCACGCCCTGCACCGTAGACTTTCGCCATGATGTCCGGCCACGCGTTGCACTCGAGCACCTCATAAATACCCACTGCCAAGGGTGAATCACTCGCCTGCCCGTGCCTATCGACATAGCGCAACACCGCCCGCAAGCCCTGCTGCCCAATCCAAAAACCCGCGCCAGCATCATCAATCAAATAGCCATAACCACCTGCACGCACCTCATGCCCATCAGCAGTTTCAAAATACGCCACTGCGCCCGTGCCTGCATATAACAGCACACCTTCACCGGGGGCAAACACGCTGGCATAGGCGACGTGCAAGTCGTTATCTAGGGTGATGTGTGCGGGGTCAAGTTGTAAGGTTTCGGCGGTTAGCTCGAGCAAAAACCGCTGCGCAGGCGTGTCTTTGTGCAGTCCTGTGATGCCTGCGACCACCGCGTCTGGCGTGGCTACAGCCAAAGCATCGGTGAGTAAACCGCGCAAACGGGAGGTGTTTTGCTCGAGGTCACGTTCGCTAAAAATATGTCCGGTGATGGGCAGGGTCGTACCTGAACCCAATTCACCTTTGTCTGAGAGGACGCACCAACGGGTGCTCGAGCCACCTGCGTCGATGCCTAACGCCACTTTTGTCATGCTCGCATCTAACCACTGTTGGCGTGGCAATGTCTATCTGTTGATATCTGCAGGACAATCAATCTGTAAAGCGATTATGACGTGTAGGGGGCTCGAGCCGCCTCATAGAGAGATACGATACACTGACCCGTGCGCGGTCGTTTTGCTCCTTACATTCTCGGTGCTGGCTTACTCGGTATCGCTGTGGTGATGGTAATTTTCACCCTCTTTGCAGCCTTTTTTGAAGACCCTTGGGCTGGCTTTTTGTTAACGGCCATCCTGTCTGCTGCCCTAGGGCGCTCACTCACCTGGTGGGGAACGCCAGACGCCGAACCCACCCGCCGCGAAGCCTTGGTTGGCGTGATGCTGTTGTGGTTCGTGGTACCGGTAATGGGCGCTGTGCCTTTTATGGTCGATGCGGACTTTAGTTTGGTGGCGTGGGGATTATCGTGTTGTTTATTGCGGTGTTTCCCAAGCTTGCCATTGCGGGTAGGCAACTCTTTTTTGCTGAAGCCCCCGGCCCTACCGAAGAACGCCTCACCCCTCGGCTCAAAAACACCGCTAGCGCCGTGCTACTCGTGTATGTCGGTCTGACACTCTTGTGCATTCTGGCGTATGCGCTTGCAGGCATGTCACTGTATGACGCCATCGCCCACGCGTTTACCACTTTGGCAGCGGGGGGGTTCAGTCCCAACGGACTCAGCTTTGAAGGGTTCAGTCCAGCGCTGTCGTGGGTGTCGATTGTGTTTATGACCTTCGCAGGCGGCAACTTTGCTTTGCAATACCGGGCGGTGACTGGGCGTCCTAAAGCACTTTTTGGTGATGCGGAGTTTCGGGCGTATTTGCTAATTATCACGGTGAGCACCCTGCTGATGGCAGTAGGCTTGCGCACAGCATATGCACCCGTAGAAGCCTTGCGCCACGCCCTCTTTCAAACCCTCAGCATCATCACCACCACAGGCTACGCCTCAGCCGATTTTGTGGACTGGCCAGAGCAAGCCCAGATGATATTGCTCGTTCTGATGTTTGTGGGCGGCAGCGCGGGCAGTGCGGGCGGCGGCATCAAAGTGGTGCGCTGGCTCATCATTATCAAAC
>CAZKAZ010000026.1:24645-42494 GCA_964550765.1 uncultured bacterium
TACCTGAAGAAGTGTTTCGAGCAGTAGCTGCTTTTGTGACGCTTTATATTGGACTTTTTGCGTTTACCACGGCGGTACTGGTGTGGCTGGGCGCAGACTTTATCACCGCGTTTACGGCCTCGATTGCTTGCATTGGTAACATTGGCCCGGGTTTGGCGGAAGTAGGCCCTATGCTCAACTTTGCTGGACTTCATCCGCTCAGTCGGGTGTTACTTACTTTTGGGATGTACGCAGGTAGGCTCGAGGTCGTCACGTTGTTCGTGCTATTCGACAAGACTTTTTGGCGCTTACCGAGGGTGAACCCGTTGCGCTTGCCCAAACGTTAACCATAAGCGCTAAATTATGAACACACACTACTCACCAATAACGCTAAAGTAGCACTATGCCTAAGTGGTGGCAGCGTTCAACCTCCCAATCCTCAACCAAAAAATCGGCAAAAAAAGCCGCTAAACAAGCGACCAAATTGCAAGGCAACCCGCGTGGGCAGGTCAGCGAACCGTTTACCTTTATTCATCAGGGAACGGTCATCGTTGGTAATGTACAAGTGCCGGGGCGGGCGCGCATTCACGGGGAAGTGCATGGCAACGTGAACGTGCAAGGGCTGCTCGAGATAGCCGCTTCTGCCGTCATTGATGGTCATTATATCTGTGCAGAAAATATTAAAATCCTAGGACAGGTGCGCGCAGACGTGTGGGCTAAAGGCAGCGTGGAAATCTGGCGCGGCGCTAGCCTCACGGGTAACTTGTATGCAGCGCAACTCGATATTGAACAAGGGGCAACGTTTATCGGTAGTAGCGACATGCGCCCAGAGGGCTACGAGGAAATGCCCAAAGCGTTTCATGCCTACTTGGGTGCGCCCGAAGAAGCTAGTGACGAAGAAGAAAACTGGGATGATGTGTGGCTCGAGCCAGCTACCCCTACTGAAATCACCGTCACTAAACCTGAGGGTGACACATCAACCAACCAATCAGTGAAAGCATCTGCTCGAGATAAACCCAAAGACACCTGAGCGTTCCAGCTACGTGGTCTTTGCTACGTCGTCTTTGCCGCTACCCAATTATCAGCTATCCAATTATCAACTACCAAAGACGCGTCACGCCGTAGAGGTCAAGTATGCCGTCACGGCTCAAAACAGGTACACCTTCGCTGAGACATTGGGCAACGATAAGGCGGTCAAAGGGGTCGCGGTGGTGGAACGGCAAGGTTGTCACGATGTCGAGATGCGCAGGGGAAATTGGCAGCAAGGCAATGCCACTTGGCTCAAGCTTTTGGGTCACGAGTTCGCTGATGGTATGGTTGCGCTCGAGCTTGCCCGTACTAATCTTAATAGCCATCTCCCACAAGCTAGCCACACTCAACAGCGGTTCATGGCTTGTATCCTCAAGTAAGGCTTTAGCAGTAGCACTCAACCTGGGGTCATTTTCCAGTGACCAAAGAAGCACATGTGTGTCGAGTACAAACCTCACATGTAATCCTTGAAATCCTCTAACGGTTCATCAAAATCATCGGTCATCCTAAACCACCCTTTGGCACTGCCTACCAAACCACGTTTTTTCTTGGTGGGTGTTTCAGTCGGTATCACTTGAAAGGTGCTGCCGTCTTCTCTGACGATGACGACTTCTTCACCCTCAGCCGAGGCAGCGAGCAACGCTTCTAAGCGGTTTTTAGCATCTTTCAATAGCACCACAGTCATACCCCTAGTATAGTCATTAGGTATCGTCGTTAGGCTGTCTCAAGAGGCACTCGAGCACCTAAAAAGTTGGCTTCTGCTCACACGGTGACGTGCATAGGACTGTTACAATATCCGTTCAGAAAGCGTGCCGAGGACAGCTGCTTGCAGCGATTCAACAACACGCAGTACGACACAGCGGCAGCAACACGTGGCCGCTAACATGACGTGGCTCGAGCATGACATGACGTTAGGGTATGACGTTGCCGTGATAGCTTATGAGGCTAACGTTTGCGGGCAAGACCTTGACGCAAGCGCCCTTGTGTGACGCCTTTAGACGCTTTTAACATGATGTCCTCAATATGATATCCGCAATATAACGACGTGACGTTGACGTTTAACCATTAGTCTGGAGAACCTTTGCTTGCCTTGTTAATCATCTCGTGTCATGCGCGTCTGAAGCAAGCAACGCGGCGGTTCAAGCAACAAGTAGGTTCAAGTAGGTTCACGCAGTCGCACCCGCGCAACCCCCCAGCCCCGAGGAGATAACCATGACGCTAGAACGCTGGTTTCGGCGCAAACGCCCAACCAAAAGCGATGAAGATATCAGCCCGCCCGGATTGTGGCTCAAGTGCGAAGCCTGCGGCGCACAGATTTACCGCAAAGACCTAGTGGCCAATCACTACTGCTGCCCCGAGTGCAGTCATCATTACCGCATGCCGGTTGACGCTCGCATTGCTTTACTGGCAGATGATGATTCGTTTGAACAGTGGTCTGGTGACATTACCGCCCAAGACCCCTTAGAATTTACTGACCGCGAAGCCTATCCAGAGCGCTTAAAACGTTTTCAAAACAAACAAGACCGCCCCGATGCCATCGTCACAGGTGCGTGCACACTCAATGGCGAAGCTGTGGCGCTAGCTGTGATGGACTTTTTCTTTGCCGGTGGCTCGATGGGGTCAGTTGTGGGCGAAGAGATTGCTAGGGCTGCTGAACGTGCTGCTAGCGAAGGGCGCAGTTTCATAGCAGTTACCGCCTCAGGTGGGGCAAGAATGCAAGAAGGTGCCCTGTCGCTTATGCAAATGGCCAAGACAACAGTGGCCTTAGAGCGCTTAGCTGCTAAGCGTCTGCCTTACATCAATGTGTTGACGGATCCCACCACAGGCGGCGTCACGGCTAGTTTTGCGACCTTGGGCGATGTGATTGTGGCTGAACCCAAAGCGTTAATTGGCTTTGCCGGGCCTCGGGTCATTCAGCAAACCATCAAACAAGAACTGCCCGAAGGCTTTCAGCGAGCGGAATTTTTGCTGGCTAAGGGTATGTTAGACGATGTGATTGCCAGAGACAAACTCAAAGACAAACTAGGCACCTACATCAGACTCTTGCGCGGCAGTTTCCGGGAGGCTAGGTATGTCCCTAGCGTTTGAAAAACCCATCAACGAACTGCAAGACCGCATCAACGATATGCGCCAGTTCGTCAAAGATCAAGAAGTTGACCTAAGCAGTGAAATTAAGGTGCTAGAAGAGCGCCTCGAGCAACTCAAACGCGACATCTACGCTGAGCTTACCCGCTGGCAACGGGTGCAAGTTGCTCGGGCTTCTGGCAGACCGACTGCCTTAGACTACATCCAAAACATCTTTGCTGATTTTAGCGAACTGCACGGCGACCGCACCCTCGGTGAAGACGCCGCCATTGTTTCAGGCGTTGCCCAATTTGAAGACACCAGTGTGGTGGTGATTGGCCAGCAAAAAGGCCGCGACACCAAAGAAAACATCCACCGCAATTTTGGCATGGCGCACCCGAGCGGTTACCGCAAAGCCATGCGCATGTTTGACCTTGCAGACAAGTTTCAACTGCCCGTGATTACCCTCATTGACACGCCTGGGGCGTATCCGGGGATTGCTGCCGAAGAACAAGGCCAAGCCTGGGTCATTGCCGAGAGTATTCAGCGCATGAGCCGCCTCACTGTCCCTGCCATTAGCGTAGTTATCGGCGAAGGTGGTTCGGGTGGGGCGCTCGCGATTGCGGTAGCCAACCGCGTCTTGATCCTCGAGAACAGCATCTACTCGGTGATTAGCCCCGAATCGTGTGCCGCTATTTTGTGGCGAGACGCCTCGCAAGCCGAAAAAGCCGCTGAAGCGTTGAAGCTAACGGCGCAAGATTTGCTGAAGCTCGAGGTCGTCGATAACATCATCAGCGAACCCTTAGGCGGGGCGCATCGCAACCCCGAAAAGATGATTCGCTGTTTGGGAGAAGCCTTGCGCAAAGAACTGCGCGGGCTGATGCAACTTAGTCAAGAAGAACTCGTTGAGCAACGTTACCAACGCTTCCGCAAGCTAGGCAGAGTCACCAGCACCGCCGCCGGCGACATGCAAGCCCTAGAAGCAGGCGACGAAAGTTAAGCCTACACCCCAACCAACATCCCCAATCAACATTTACTGCCCCCTGCTGGGGGCTTTTTTATTGTCCTGTTTATTGTCCTGACATTCCGAGGTTACTGCGCTAACGCGGCTCGCAAACTGGCAACATTCTCCGCAATCGCCGCCGCGAGCGCCTCATCATCTTGGTCGGCGTTTCCCTTACCAAAAATGCCACTACCCGCCACAAACACATTCGCCCCCGCGTCGCGCACTTTGGGTAGTGTCTCGGCGTTAATGCCGCCATCGACTTCAATGTGGCAAGTAAGTCCCAGCTCGTTAATCCAGCCGCGCACCGTTTTCACGCGCTCCAAACTGGCCGGAATGAGCGACTGTCCACCAAAACCAGGATTCACAGTCATCACCAGCACCATGTCAAGGTATGGCAGGGCATCTTTGACGACGGTTAAGGGCGTGAGCGGATTCACTGCCAAGCTGGTGTGCAAGTCTAGTTCGCGCACTTGCTCCAAGGTACGGTGCAAATGCGAACCCACTTCGGCGTGCACGGTGACGCTGGTCGCGCCTGCTGCGGCGTAGTCCTCCAAAAACGACCCCGGGTGTTCCATCATCAGGTGCACGTCTAGGGGCAAGTCGGTCACGTTGCGACAGGCTTCAACAGCTAGCGCACCAAAGGTCAGATTCGGCACAAAATGCCCGTCCATCACGTCAACGTGAATCATGTCCACGCCAGCACGCTCGGCGGCACGCACGCACACACCCAAACGGCTAAAGTCGGCAGCGAGAATAGACGCATTGAGCATATTGGGGAGATTATGAGCAGGTTTACGCATCGGGGCATCATAACGCGAGTTTAGGTTTACACTGTTACTCAAAATCAATTTCTTGGCTGGTATTTTTGCGCACACGCACCCCGTTAGGCGCTTTACGGGCACTTGCTGGTACATCAGGCAGTTCGTCTGCTGTGAGTAGCTCACTCGAGCCAATCTCTTCTAGCAGTGCCGCTTGTTTAGGATAGACCTCGAGCGTCGCTTCTAGCATCCACAACAGTTCTAGCAGTTCTCGAGTCATATCTGGCGTCCACGCTTCCGGGCGAATTGCATCAAGCGGTGACGACTTTTTGCCACTGCCTACACGCATCCGATACCCCAACCACGACGCCACCACTTTTAATCCAGATACTTCAAAGTCATAAACCGCTGGCGCGACAGGGTAAAAACTGCCCGTACCCACAAACAGCGTTTGCTTTTCCGCGTCGTAGCTAAATTTTTCGGGGTAGTTTTCGGGTTCAATCGGCACACCTTCTTGTACTTTGGCACTTCCCCGAGGTAAGCGCGGGTTTCCTTCTGGCGTAAAGCGTTCACCATAGGTATGCAACCACAACAAATACGTCCCCAGTTCACAAGCCTGAGCAAACAAGTCAGCATCTTTGGTAAGCGGCACGCGCAACTCACCACTGCCAAGTTCTTCGTGAAACTGCTCCGTAAAACGCGGATGCGCCAGCACTCCATACAAATACGTCGCCCAATCTTCTGCCGACACCGCACGCCCATACGTTTCCGACAGTAACGACAACAACTCCGGCGCAATGTTCGGCTGCACCGCCGCCGCATCTCGAAATAGTGGCACAATATCTTTTGCCCCCCGTCCGGCAAAAAAGTGCAAGTCAGGTATATAAGGCGAGACCGTTAACGGCGAACCGTATCCCAGAACACTTGTAAGTTGACTTGAAAAATACACTTGTCTATCGCCCAAAACTTCCCACAAAGGTGGGCGGATTCTGTCAGCCAAGCGATTATCTGCAATCAACCATTGACGGTCAAACGAACGATAAGCATATCGAACAATAGGTGGTGTTGGTGAACCTTCAGGAATATCAGCAATCATTTTATCTGCGTCATCATGTAAAACATCACCAATGGGAATGACTTTTTTGTAGATATTACGCGAAGGTGTTTCTCGCAGAGCTTTGCTTTTGTCTTGGGCAGTCAAAAGTGCTTGCCAACGACGCTCCAAAACTTCAATCGTCGGTGCAATTGGCCATGTGCGTTTAAGTTGAACACCTGAATGTTGCCACGGCATGAGGTCAACTAAAAGTGGCCAAGTGAAATAGTCGCCTGTGCCTGCGGGCATGAAAGGGGCGTGCCAGTCGTCGGGGCAGGGTTGCCAAGAGAGGTCGCTCAGGGTGTGGATTTGCTCTAACTGAGCAAGTTTTTCTTCACGTGTGCCTGTGATGCGGCAGTAGTGTGTCCTTGCTGGTGTGTTTGCTTTAACTTCTGGCTTAACCCGCAAGGCAATGGTGATGGCAACGGGCGTTTGAATGTTGAAGACGTTTTCGTCTGTTCTGGTGCCGCGTCCCTCGCCCCCTAGGTCAATCACCCACACATCATCACACTGCTCCCGCATAAGCTCCCGCAAGCCCACAAAAGCTTTACCCGTCAAAAATGACGAAGCCGTGATGAACGCCACCACCCCATGCCGACTGCTGTCTTCGTGCTCAAAGACTTTCCACAACGCCCAGCGCCAAAAGTAGACATAGAGGTTGTAAGCGTTTTTGAGGTGTCCGCCGTAACCCGCGTCTTTGGCAGGTTCAGTGATGGCATCAAACAAGGGCGGTCTGCCTGTGCGGTCATCGCCATAGCGCACCCAACCACCCGTTAAAGCGCGGTTTTCTGCACTTGCAGCGTCGTGACGGTCATAAGGGGGATTACCAATACACACCAGTACAGGTTCACGCTCCTTGATACGCAGTGCACGGCGCTGTTCACGGGCAATAGGTTCGTAAAACAAAAAAGTCTTGGGTGGTTCGGAATAGGGTGAATCCAGAGTATTAGTGAGATACACAGGCGCACCACCCGCAGGAAGTACCCCTTTACGGGCACGAATAGCTTGTGATAGACGCAACTGAGCTACCGCAAAAGGCCCTGCCAGTAACTCAAAGCCGTGTATGTTTTGTCCCACCAAGGTGGCTCTTGCTCGCACTGCCCCCTGACCTTCTTCGTCTAGTACACGGTTCATGGCGTGTTCAAAAACCCCTAGCAAATACGTTCCCGTACCAACCGCTGGGTCAAGCACCACAACATTGCCACCTTCAGCCAAACCCATAGGACAACCCAGCGTATTACTCAGCAAATCGTCAACCAAACGCACTTGGGCGTGCACCACTTCGACGGGGGTGTAGTAGACGCCCGTGTCACGGCGCAAATCGGGGTCATAAGCAGCCAAAAAGTCTTCGTAAAAATATAACCACGGGTCGCTGCTGCCGTCTCCGAGTAACGAGGGGTCAACGTGGGCAATGGCTCTTTGGATGAGGGCAACGGCGGGGCGGATGTCCTCGAGCACCGTGCTTTCGGTCATTACTTGTAGTGCCCTTGACAGCATGGTGTTGTCACCAGAGAGCTTTTTTTGCGCTTCATCAAGCTTGCTAACATCTGCACCTTCAGCCCTTGCTAGTAACAGCGCATACGTGACGGTCTGGGCGTACGCATCGGCAAAACGGTGGTCGCTCATCTGCGGAAATAGCAAGCCACGCCAGTCTTCTGCTAGGTGCGAAAGGGGCGATTCGGGGCTTTGTAAGGCTTCTTCAACTTGCTCACGCAGCGCCAAACACAAAGGCGCAAGCAACTCGGCTAAGGCTTTGGCGTTGCGCGGTGGCACGACTTCCCACGCAATGAACGCTTGCAACAAACTCAACAATGCTTTGGCATCGGCTTCTGTCACGGCGGCTTCACCATCTTTGGTAATGTCCCCCGTCAGTTGCACCAAACGATACGTCCGTTCGCCCTGTTGATAGAGCGACCATTCATTACCGTCGGTATAAATGATGTTAGGGAGCACCTTGAACCGCTCCCACTGCGCTCGGTTGCGTCCGCTATACGCTTCTACATCGGCACCATACCCAGGGGCTTTGAGTTCAATAAACCCCATGAGTAGTTTGTTGTGACTAACCGCAAAATCTGGAATACCAATGCGGTCTTCAGCGTGGGCTTCGGCTTGTAGGACCAGTTTTGTACTGACAGCCTCACCGATGGCTTGCACCAAATTCGTCACCGGGGTGCTCAGTTGCGCTTCGGGTTCACCTCGAGCAGGCGCAGCATAGCGTGTTTTGAGGTCATCTGCGAACTTGCGCAAAGCGATGTAAGTAGCGAGGTGGGCATCCTGAGACATGGTTTCCGTAGCATAACAAAAGGACTTTCAAGTGACGCGATGACAACCGATAACTGACAATTTCTGTAAGCTATTTTGCGTTATGTTTACACCATGTCCGTTAGCGTAGGGTTGCTTGGCGGGCGCAGTTACGGCATAACTGCCCCAACAGGCGTACAATTTTAACTAGACAGACCACAATAGATAGATGGATATCAGGAGGGTAAACATGGATTACGCAAACAGTGACGTATTGGTTTCTACCGATTGGGTGTTAGAACATCACCAAGACCCCAATGTTCGCATCGTTGAAGTCGATGAAGACGTCTTACTCTACGAGACGGGGCACATTCCGGGCGCAGTCAAGGTTGACTGGCACACCGAACTGCAACGCGGCGACGTGCGCGACTTTATCGACGAAGCAGGGTTTGCTAAGTTGATGGCCGAAAAAGGCATCAGCAACGACACCACCGTGGTGCTCTACGGCGATAAGTCCAACTGGTGGGCGGCGTATGCGTTTTGGTTTTTTAAGTACAACGGCCACGCCGACGCTAAACTCATGAACGGCGGCAGGCAAAAGTGGGTCGCCGAAGAAAAACCCTTGAGCGATGACCCCGTGAGCCACCCAGCTGGTACGTACAGCGTGCCTTACCGCGACGAGAGCATTCGGGCGTATGCCACAGATGTCCTGCAGCACATCATCAAAGTGCAACAAGGTGACGCCACCTTAGTAGACGTGCGCAGCCCCGCTGAATATACGGGCGAAAAACTGCACATGCCTGAATACCCGCAAGAAGGGGCACAGCGCGGTGGGCATATTCCGGGGGCGCAAAACATCCCCTGGGCGCAAGCAGTGCAAGGTGATGGCACGTTTAAGCCTGCTGATGAACTCGCTGAACTCTACGGTGGTAAGGGCGTCACGGAGAACAAAGACATCATCGCTTATTGCCGCATTGCCGAGCGCAGCAGTCACAGTTGGTTTGTGCTCAAGTATCTGCTTGGCTACCGCAACGTGCGCAACTACGACGGTTCGTGGACAGAGTGGGGCAACATGGTGGGCGTACCCATCAAACAGGGTAGCGACCCCCAGTAAGTCACTTGATAAGAAAATTAAGTCACTTGATAAGAAAATTTGCCGTACACAAGACGCCTGCACCGATGTGTGGGCGTTTTTTTGTTGGTAGCACCGTTGGTTGGGTAACGCCGTTGGTTGAGTAACACCGTTGGTAAGGTGATAAGGATGCTCGAGCACACCTCACCACCCACGTGAAGACAATCTATCAACCCACATGAACAAGACAACAAGGGTAATTCGCGCATCCCAACGTTCTTTTTTGGCTGCGTATGCTACAACCCAACTATGGCAGAAATAACGACCAATACAACGACCGATACAACGACTGACACAACACATCAATCCATATTGACGATTTTTGAAGGTATGCTCGGCGCTACCGTCTCAGCAGAGCGCGTGCAGGACTTTGGCGACAGCAGCGCAGAATGTGACGCCATCAGTACGGCAGCGTTAACCCCTTTGCTGGACAGTGACGTGTATATGCTCACAGGTGACGATAGGCTCGAGTTTCTTCACGGGCAAGTGTCCAACACCGTCAAAAGCCTCAAAGACATGCACAGCAACCGCAGCTTATTACTCAACGTCAAAGGGCAAGTGCAAGCGTTGGCGCGGGTGTACCGCCTGCCTGACCGTTTGCTGGTGAGCGTAGATGACGGTGCTGGGGAAACCTTTCGTGAACATTTGCAACGCCACATTATCTTTGACCAAGTGAGCATCGAAAAACGAACTGACCTGTTGCTCGTGACCTTGCAAGGTAATCGCGTGAGCGAGGTACTCGCTGGGTTGGGCGTGTCTCCCCAAGACACCCAAAGTCGCAACCAGCAACCGCACGGGGCGCACGACGTACAATTTGTGAACGTAGCAGGACATGAACTGATTGTGACGGCACAAGCTAGAAGCAGCGCGGGTGGGTTTGATGTATTGCTGCCTGTCGCTGGGCTGCTCGAGGTCATTCGGGCGCTTCAGGAACTCGGCGTGCGCTTAGCAGGTCAAAATGCGCTTAATGTGGCTCGAGTGGCAGCAGGGATTGCCTCGGCTAAGCACGAAGCCCAAGGTAAGCAGTTGCCGCAGATGATTGGTTTAGAACACGCAGTCGCGTACAACAAAGGCTGTTATTTGGGCCAAGAGATTATGGCGCGTATTGAAGCAAGGGGTAACGTGCGCAGCCGTTTGTGTGGCGTCAAACTCGCTAAAGCTACCGACGCAACAAAACTGACCCAAGACGGCAAACCCATCGGCACGCTCAGCAGCGCCGTGCATCATCCCACCTTGGGTGACATTGCCCTAGCCAGTGTCCGCAACGACATTGAAACGGGCAGCACCGTAGAGGTCGGTAACACCAGCGCCGAGGTGTGTGATGTGCCCTTTGCTGGTTAGACGTCACTGGCTAGAAGGGTGTCTTAACTAATCTTTTTTTCATGGTGTTCATGCGTCACAGTCATAGCCTAAAACGGCTTGATTGGTGGCGCTTATCCTTTGCAAGTCTCGTGCTACGCGCAACATGACAGTTTTCTGACATTGTTTCTGACAATGACTTTGCGCCTTATGGGGGCACGTGTTATCATCACCCGCCGCTGGGGGGCGGTGCAATTACAATACCTAAACACTATGGGGGAAAGTGATGATTCGTTGCTACCACATGACATGTTTATATATAAATTACTTAATCATGAATTACTTAATCATGCAGTTAACTAAGCCAATACGCGCTGAGCCACTACCTTGGAAAGAACGACTATGTTGATGCTAACAATGTTATCTACGTTGGCGCTCTACACCTCAGCAAGCAATCAACCTGCTGATGACGCTGACGACAGTACCAGCAGCCTTGCTAGTATGCTTGCTTGCCTGCGCAGACAAACATGTTATTTGCAATATATTAAACCACTAAAAAAAGCCCTACGTCAGATGGCGCTTACGGGGTTGCTTAGCTCGAGCCTACTCATTAACGTGGCCCTAGCAAGCGGTATCGCCCTGTGTGAAGTGCGCCCCGGTGATACTTTGAGTAGCATTGCCGCCCGTTACAACACGTCTATTGAGCGCATCCGTGACGAAAACGGTCTCACGTCTGATTGGCTGTACCCCGGGCAAGTGTTGCGTGTTCCTTATGCTGAAGCAGTTGGTGGGACGCTCGAGTCCACCCCCGTGCCGCCCCCCGGATTCCGTTTACACAGCCTTTCTCGCAACGAAACCTTGAGCGATGTGGCTGCCCTTTACAACACCAGCTTGGCAGCCATTGCGGGCGCAAACCCGGACTTATCATCGTTGGATATGTTACCTGAAGGTTTAGAACTGCTCATTCCACCCGAAGTGGGCATGGTGGTAACGCTCGAGCAAGGCCAAACCATCTTAGACGTCATGGATATCTACGGCGTCAGCGCCGTGACACTCAGCAAAGCCAACCACATCACCACCCCTGCTGACTTGCGCCCAGCTCAGACGCTGTTTTTACCAGGCGTTGAACCCAAGCATGTCATGGCGCGGCTAGCAAACGTACGCGAGCAAGAACGCATCGCCGAAGCCATGGAAAACCGCTATACCTGGCCGCTGCATGGCCGCCTCACCTCGCGCTTTGGCCCGAGGCGTTTGGGCATGGGCACGTCCAACTTCCACGCGGGTATTGACATTGCTGCCCCATATGGCAGTTACGTGGTGGCGTCACGGGCTGGCACAGTCACCTTTGCAGGGTGGTCGGGAGCATACGGCTACTTAGTCAAAGTGCGCCATCACGGCGGTTCGGAGAGTTGGTACGCCCACCACAGCAGTTTGGCGGTGTCTTCAGGCACATACGTCGAACGCGGTGACGTGTTGGGTCGGGTGGGTTCAACGGGTTTATCAACTGGACCACACTTGCATTTTGAAATCCGCGAAAACAACCGCCCGGTGAATCCCTTAGTACACCTCAATTGAACCCTGTGACTGCATGTTGTGACTGCATGTTGTGACTGCATGTTGTGGGTGTAGTGTTTTGTACGTAGGGCATTTTTGCGTTGATGTTTCAATACTAGCGGTTTCACTCTTCAAAGCACGCACATTGACCCGATTGCCCCTTAACTAACCCTTAGCTAACCATTGGCTAACCGCAACATATTGGCAGCACATTGGCAGCATATTGCATACCGCACGGTTACCGCTGCATGCCGTAGATGATGACACCCTGCGTTTCATAACTCGTTACACTGTCGTATGTCGTCTACTTCTAACCCTGCTGACACTTCATCGACAACAGAAATCAGGGATGCAAAAGCCACCTTTATCTCTGGCCTCAAAGCCGTCGTACCTTTCATGCTCGGCATGATTCCTTTTGGCTTGGTCGCAGGCGTCAGCGCCATTGATGCCGGGCGCAGTGCCTTAGACGGGCTGTATGCGTCAGTCGTGGTTTTTTCGGGCATTGTGCAAGTGCCAGCGTTGCAACTGTATGGCGCGGGTGTACCGGGTATCACCATCGTGCTCATCACCGCTACGATTAGTTTGCGGTTTGTGATGTACAGCTTGTCGATTGCACCGCACTTTACCGCCTTTCCTAAACTGTGGCGCGCACCCCTCGCCTATGTCATGACAGACCCCAGTTATGCGCTCAGCATGCACTACTTTGCCGAACACCCGAGCAGCCCCTACAAGTGGCATTTTTATGCCGCAGTAGCCCTACCGCTGTGGTTTATGTGGCAACTGACAACCTACGCTGGGGCGCTTTTGGGGCAGCAAATTCCGGCTAGTTGGTCAGTGGATTTTGTCGTGCCCCTAGTATTTACCGCGCTACTTTTTGCCAGTTTGCGCAACCGCAACCAATACCTCACTGCCCTAATAGCCGCCATTTGTGCGTTAATTGCTTATCCTCTGCCGTATGGTTTGGGACTTGTGGTCGCGGCGTTTGTGGGCATCACAGCAGGTTATCTCTTAGAAAGCTATTTCCCGGTGCAACAAGCATGAATTTTTATCTGCTTTTTTTGCTGCTAGGGTTGATTACGTTTGGTTTGCGGGTGTCATTTATTGCTTTTTCGGATAGGTTGAGGCTTCCCAAGGGGCTCGAGCGCGCCCTCACCTTTGTCCCTGCTGCGGTCTTAGCAGCCATCGTCGCTCCAGCCTTTTTTTATCCAGAAGACACGTTTGATATGAGTTTTGACAACGCTTTTTTGATGGCAGGCGTGTGTGCGTGGCTTACCGCATGGCGCAGTAAAAGCACCTTGTTGACAGTAGCTGTTGGTATGGCGGCGCTGTGGGGGTATCGGGCGCTCATTGGCTAGGGTCATTTTTTTCTTGCTGATGACCTGATGAGCTTGATTATATTGGCTCTTTTACTGTTTTTTATTTTGCAAAAACATTGACAGAAGGCTTGACTTGATTAAGTTGGCTCTATTAGCCTTAACGGCTAGTCTTAAAGCGCGCTGCGAAACGGATTTAATCTCAATAGTACTAATCTAAACAGTGCTGATGATACACACATCCTTAACACAACGCAACTGCCCCATATCCACAGCAGCTAGCAACCTCAGATAACCACCACGCACCGCAACCACGTACCGCAACCACGTACTGCAACCACGTACTGCATGCAACCACGTACTGCAACCACGTACTGCAACCACAACAGGTAGACTAAAAGCAGGAGGAAACATGGATTTTGACTTACTGGTGATCGGTTCTGGCCCTGGCGGCTATCACGCAGCCATTCGTGCTGCCCAGCTAGGCCTCAAAACCGCCTGCATCGAAAAAGAATATGTCGGTGGGGTGTGCTTAAACGTCGGTTGCATTCCCACCAAAGCCTTGCTGCACGTCGCCGAAGACTTGCGCGAAGCCAAACACGCCAAAGACTATGGCATTACATTTGGCGAACCGGAAATTGACTTAAAAGCACTTGAAAAGTGGAAAGACAGCGTCGTCAAAAAACTCACTGGCGGTGTGCGGCAGCTTTTTAAGGGCAACAAAATCACCTTGATTGAAGGCGAAGCCACCTTCAAAGACGCCCACACGGTTAGCGTCAATGGCGACACGGTCAGCGCTGAGAAGATTATTATTGCTACGGGCTCGAGGCCCATCGACATTCCCGGTTTTGAAGCCAACGGCGACAGCATCGTCGACTCAACGGGTGCACTGATGGTGTCAGAAATTCCGGAGCGCTTTTTGGCTATTGGCGGTGGGGCAATCGGCTTAGAATTTTGCGATATTTACAACGCCTTAGGCGCTGAAACCACCGTTGTGGAATTGATGGATCACATCGTGCCTACCAGTGACCCAGATGCCGCTAAGGAACTGGCGAAATCTTTCAAAAAACGCGGCATCGACATTCGCACCAAAACCAAAGCCGTTAAGCAAGAACAAAAAGAAGACGGCATTCATGTGACGCTAGAAGATACCGACGGCAAGCAGGACACGCTGGTGGTCGACAAAATTTTGGTGGCAGTCGGTCGCCGTCCGAACACGAACAACATCGGCTTAGAAAGCATCGGCGTGGACGTCGAACGTGGCTATATTCCCACCAACGACCACATGCAAACCAACCTTTCGCATATCTACGCCATCGGTGACGTGGCGCGTCCACCGCTACTTGCCCACAAAGCCATGAAAGAAGGCATCGTGGCAGCAGAACATGCCAGTGGCATGCCGAGCGCTTACGACACCATTGTGCCAAGTGTGGTCTACACCAGCCCCGAACTGGCCAGCGTGGGTATGACCGAAAGTGAAGCCAAAGCCGCTGGTCACGAGATTCGCGTAGGCAGTTTCCCGATGCAAGCATCTGGCAGGGCGATGACTTTGGGCGTCACTGAGGGTATTGTCAAGGTCATTGCGGACGCCGAAAACGACCTGTTACTCGGCTTTCACATGGTAGGCCCAAGCGCAGGAGATATGGTCTCCGAAGCCGCCCTTGCTATTGAGATGGGGGCAACCTTAGAAGACATTGCCCTTACCCAACACGCGCACCCCACCATCGCCGAAACGCTGATGGAAGCTGCCGAACATGCTCACGGCAAGGCCATCCACATCGCCAACAAACGCCGTTAAACAGGCATCATTCAGCGCGCTTAAAACATCATCAACAACAAACACCGACTTCTGCACAGGGTCGGTGTCTTTCATCTTGGCAACGTCCATCTTTACAACGTCGAATAACGTCGAATAACGTCCTCAAATAACGTCAAATGATTTCCTACTCTATGGTCGATGTCTAAGCAGGCGAGCACGATTGATAACTGACGTAACCTCGGTAAATTATGTAAATGTAGGAGCGAAACTTAGAATTGTTCGGTTACGTCAAAACAAACTCAAAATAGGCGCAACCAAGGCCGCCACCAGGGAATGGCCAGCATAATCCCTAATGTCCCAAGAGTATAGCCAGCCATCGCATAAATGTACTTGCGGCGGTTGGCTGTTGCCCGCTTGGCGAGGCTGTAACCGAGTTGCACGGGTACAAACGAAAGTAGCATTACCAGCAAGTGATAAGCCCCAAAAAACGCCAGTTCGGTGTTTCTTTCCGGAACAACCATCAATACACGTAGCGCGGACATACCGTAGGGACTAATACCGTAGAGGACTAAACCCAAGATGATTTGCACGCCGTAGACGCTAGTGAAGATAAGACCTAAACGCTGCTCGAGCCAACCAAATGCCCGCTTCTGCCAAAACCCCCGATAGACCGCATACAACGCCCCCGCCGCACTAAACAACACCAACCAACGCGTCAGGTTGTGCAATGCTCGCCATTCTTCGTACATCTTTGCTCCTTCTCGAGCGTGTATTTTTTATACTGACCCATGCCAGCACACACGCGTATGTTTGTCAGTCAAATCGCAGTCTGTAGACACTATCACCTATGAACACCCCACACACAAGGGACAGACACCACATCAAAAACCACATCAAAGACCACATCAAAGACCATGTCAAAAACCACATCATCATTGGCGCAGGTATCGCCGGATGTGCGCTCGCTTATGCCTTAACCGCACGTGGGCAGCAGGTGACGGTGCTCGAGCGCGGCAACATTAACCAACAAGGGGCATCTTCTGTACCCATCGCCCTGTTAAATCCACATAGGGGGCGCAGCGGCAAAGCCCAACCTTACGACCTCGCTGGCCTCGCTGCTATGCACGACCTCGCCCGTGAACTAGACCAGCAACAACGCCCTTCGGGTATTTTCATCACGGGCGTCTTGCGCATTGCTTCAACTAGCAGGCAAGCGGGCAAGTGGCGCAAGTTAGACGGCGTGACATGGTTGGCGTCTAACCAGTTACCGAGCAGTTACCACTGTCCACATGGGGCATTTTTGGTGCCAGGTGGTGGCTGGGTGCGTCCTAAGGTCTTACTTACCTCACTCATTGACGTTAGTCGGCAGCGGGGCGCAAGGGTGATGGAGGGGTGTCAGGTAGAGACGCTCGAGCCAACCCCCACGGGCTACCAAATTCATACCAACCAAGACACCTTCTTGGCCGATACCGTGCACCTCTGCATTGGCGCGGATACCCACCTCGCGGACTACTTACCCGAAGAAATCAGTGAACGTTTAGCAGGCGATGTGATTGGGCTATCTGGCAGTGCGTCTATGCCCTACCCGATTGCTGGCGCAGTCTACGGCGCAAAAGACGAACAGATTACCTACATTGGCGGCAACCACCGCCCCGCAGGCGAACGTGATCCCGAAGCTGCTGCGCTACTACAAAAAAGTGCCAGTTGGTTTGTACCGAGTTTGCAAGATGCTGAACGGGTTTCCGTTTGGACAGGCGTGCGCGCAAAACAAGCAGGCGGTAAACCGCTAATGAAAGAAGTTGCCCCCAATGTGTGGTTTTTGGGGGCGCTAGCAGGCAGGGGATTTTTGTGTGCGTATGCAGAAGCTCGAGCCTTAGCCCATCACCTGACTTAAAACCAACGGAAGCGGCGTTCATTTTCTTGAGAGGTTTCTTCAGTGGGTTCGGGCTCAACAGGCATTTCTGGCTCGAGAATGGCATACCCTTCGACCAAATCACGTTCGGGCAGTTGCTCGAGCTTCCGTTGTAAAGCCGACGGTTGCATTCGGTGTTCTTTCATCACTTGGTACTGCGACAGATAACCACTTAACACGCTATCGCGGTGCACCATCTTGTGTAGCGCCGGGACAATTTTTTCTTCGTCTACGCTTTCTTTGAACGGACGCTGACTAGCAAACAACTTCATAGAACGCGACTGCGGCAAACGCCCCCGCAGTACATCAATCCATTCTTCGGTAGGGCGCGGCGCGTTAATAAAATTGAGCCAACTGGCCAAATCGTTACTGCTGACGCTGTCGGTGTATTCACTGTACAAATAGCGTTCGGGTTGGTCTACCAAAAGCCGCTCGCGCACCAGTTTTTGGGTTTGCATTTTCCATGTTCCGTAGCCGTCCTCGAGGTCGCGGTAGGCAACGTCTGTCATATCAAGCTCAGCAGCACTGTGCACACTGGCTAGTAGGGCTACTGAAAAATACTCTTCGCACACCAACACCTCGGCAATGCTGCGTTGCGGGTTTTGGTTGTAGTCTTTGTAGAGGCTGGCATATTTGAGATAAATAGGACTCAACGTCCGACGGGCATGTAATAGCAAGTCACGTTTGTTGTGGTGATGAGGCGTGCTGAT
>CAZKAZ010000026.1:42504-57541 GCA_964550765.1 uncultured bacterium
GATAGCGTGAGAGAGGTCACGTAAAGCGCTCTCGAGTTGCGCCCTTTCAGTTAACTCTAAAAACATCTTCATATCACGAACATTAAGGGCAATCTCGTCGACTTTTTTGTTAAGTTTGTTGAGCTTGTGATTCAAAAAGACAAACCCCGACGCACTGAGCGCTAAATTAAGCCCCGACATCGCCATTGTGGTCGTAGCAATCCCTAGTACTTGCTTGGTAACACCCGTGAGTGCATCTACGTTGGTAGTGAGTACCCTCATATCTCTACCAAGGTGCGCCATACGCATGGTCAATGCGCCAAAGTTGGCTGACTGTGACGCGCTGAGCTTGGCTAAATTGCCCGACAAACCTCGCAACTGAGCCACTTGTGACACGTTCAAAGCAGCATTTATTGGCGCTAATACTGGCGACAGTGCCGCGCCCAACACGTTGCTACTTGCAGGCAACAAGTGCCGCACGATCTGACCGCCGATTTCTGTACCGGGTGCGCCACGAATGACCCCACCACTCAACACATAACGCCCAACGGCAAGACCATCGAGTACCTCGAGGGGAATCGCCCTTGCAACCGTAAAACCCGACAACAACGACATCACAGATACCTCTTTTTCTTTACTAAGGCAATAGCACGTAGCTGACCATTTTCTTAACAAGATTGTAGACGTTTCGGGTAAAGACATATGTCCTGCAAAAAAATAAAAACGCTTGCTAGCAACAGCCAACAAGCGCAGTTTTGTCACAACGTCACGTGCTAAACAACCAAGTGCTCTTTTAAGTAGCTTTCCAGTTCGCTCACTGCCACCCGTTCTTGTTCCATCGTGTCGCGGTTGCGCACTGTCACGGTATCGGTTAGTGAACCATCATCACCTTGCCCGATGGTGTCAAAGTCGACTGTCACACAATAGGGCGTGCCCACTTCATCGTGGCGGCGGTAGCTCTTGCCGACGTTGCCTGTACCTTCGTAAAACACCCGCCCCAAGCCAGTCGCTTGTAAGTCTTGGCGTAATTGCTTGGCTTTTTCCACAATGTCGGGTTTATTGCGCGCTAGCGGAATCACCGCCACTTTAATCGGAGAAAGGTGAGGTTTTAACTTGAGGACAGTGCGGGTTTTGCCGTCGTCAAGCACCTCTTCGGTGTAAGCCTCAGTGAGTACCGCCAACACCCCCCGATCTACGCCAGCAGAAGGTTCAATCACAAACGGCACGATGGGTTTGTTGGTGTCAGGATCAGCAATGGTTAGGGCAGCGATGCTGTCGCTGTTGGGGTTTACGTGTGCTGTTAAACCGTACTTGTCTTGGTTTTTGGTGTGTGAGCCAAGGTCAAAGTCGGTGCGGTTGGCGACGCCCTCGAGTTCTTCAAAACCATGCGGAAACTTATACAAGATGTCTACCGTGGCTTTGGCGTAGTGGGCAAGTTCACTAGCTTCTTGGTCGTAGGGGCGCAGGTTATCGCTTTGTAAGCCTTGGGCGCGCCACCAGGCCAATCTGTCTTCAACCCAACGGGCGTGCCACGCGTCGTCTTCACCGGGTTTAACAAAAAATTCAATTTCCATCTGTTCAAACTCGCGCACCCGAAAGATGAAGTTGCGGGGGGTGATTTCATTGCGGAAGGCTTTACCGATTTGGGCGATGCCAAAAGGGAGTTTTCTCGAGGTCGAATCAAGCACATTCTTGAAGTTGGTAAAAATTCCTTGGGCGGTTTCTGGCCGAAGGTAGGCATAGGAATCTTCATCGGCAACAGGCCCTACGTTAGTTTGAAACATCATGTTAAAAGGCCGCGGTGCCGTCCAGTTACCGGGTTTGCCCGTTTCTGGGTCAATAACTTTGGCGCTAGTTAACGCTGCCCCCGCTTGGGCACCCGTTTCCATCAACAGCGGCAACATAGCGTTGATGCTGATATCGTCTGGTACGTTCATGGCATTGCGCACAGCGGCAATCACGTCGGGTTTTTGGTCAGCAAGTAGGTGATCTAAGCGGTAGCGACGCTGACTTTCGCGGTTGTCAACGAGCGGATCGGTAAAAGTGGCTTCGTGACCAGATTGACGGAGCACCGTACGGTGCGTCAAAATCGACGCGTCTAGGCCTTCCATGTCATCGCGTTCGTAGACGTTGGCACGCCACCAGGCGGCTTTGAGGTTGTTCTTAAGCTCGACGCCCAAAGGCCCGTAATCGTAGGTGCCTTGTAAACCGCCGTAGATGCTCGAGCCAGGGAAAATAAACCCCCGACGTTTACAAAATGAAACCAGTTCGTCCATGGATGTTGCAGGCATGGTACCTCCCACGCCACCTGGGTGCTTTTTACTAGGTGACACCCCAAGCGGCAGTACGCCTAGGGACGGACATTGAGCAGCCAATTTGCCCTCATCCGCGGTTCCACCCTAGTTCCTCAGCACCACACACTTCACACAAACACACAAAAGGTGGGTGGCTCGAGGCACTTACCGTCACATCACGCTGTGACCTGCGGGTATACATACCACTACTCCCCGCTGCCCTTCTCACAGTCCGCCGCGTCAGGCTTCCACCGTCCCCGACTCGCTCCTGCGCTCGCTGTGATACTCCTGCGGATCAACGCAAAGCTAATTCTTACAGACCCGCGCCCGGGGGTCAATGGCTTAGCTGTCTTTACGCGATAAAAAAACGCATAGTAACTTCAGACGGCATCAGATTGAAATTGGGAGGACAAAAAAAAGCGCGCTTCTCGAGCGCGTATATAATTCAAGTATACCCCAGTATGCGAGATTCGTCAAGTCTATGCACACTTGCAGGAGTATATGCGGAGTTAGCAGTACCTAGAGACACTTTTTGACGCAGCGGTGAGGATAAAGTGTGTCGCTATTGAACGTCTGCTCGAGCTTTTTAGGCAAGGCGTATGCGCGGGTTAAGGAGGGCAAACAACACATCTGCAATGAGGTTGGCAAAAGTGTAAAAAAAGACGATAAGCACAGAAATCGCCTGCAGTACGGGCAGATTTTTTTGGGTAACCGCTGTTACTAGCAGTGAGCCAACACCCGGATAGTTAAAGACATTTTCGATGACGACCAGTCCGCCCATGAGCCAACCGATGGAAAGGGCAATGACAGCAATCGTCGGCAAGAGGGCGTTTCTAAGGGCGTGAGCAAAAACGACCTGCGTCCAAGACAGACCTTTTAGGGTCGCCGTGCGGACGTAGGGTTTTTTGAGTTCTTCGAGCATGCCTGCTCGAGTCATCCGGGTGATGTAACCAACCAACACCAAACTCGCTGTAAGCGCTGGCAAAAACAGCACCCGCAACCAAGCCAGTACACTCATCTCGGTACCGACATAAGCCGTTGCCGGAAACCAACCGAGCGACAAAGCAAAAATGTTGATGAGCACAATGCCCGTGACAAACTCTGGCAAACCCACAACCGATAACGAGAGAATCGAGATGATGCTATCTAACCAACGCCCCTCTTGCAGTGCCGCTAACACACCAAGGGTCAGTGATACGGGAATCACAATCAGTAACGTCAACCCCGCTAAGCGAAGCGAGTTGCCCAAGCGGGAGAGCACCAAGTCACGAACGGGGGGGTTACCTGCTGTAAAAGACCGCCCCCAGTCTGCCGTTACAAAGCCACTGAGCCAATTGACATATTGCTGCAGCGGCGGTTGGTCGAGACCAAACTGCTGCTCGAAGTTGGCAATGGCGGTCGCTGAGGCGTCGCGCCCCAAGACCAAGCGGGCAATATCGCCCGGTAACAAACTCGTTAGGGCAAAGATAATAAACGACGTGAGGATGAGTGTGGCTACGAGTAACAGGATGCGCCGGGTGATGTTGATGATATAGCGGGTCATGTTTGGCTTTCTTCTTGCGTACTCAACATGGGTACAGGGGGGGCGTGGTTTTGTTGCTCGAGCAATTCTTCAAAAGAATAGTGACAGCGAATCTCATGACCCGTGTCATCAACGCGCACAGGGGGCAGTTCGTCTTCGCAAATCGCGCCGATTTTTCGGGGGCAGCGGGTATGAAAAGGACATCCCGAAGGGCGGTTACGGGGTGAAGGAATTTCGCCGCGCAGGGCAATCGGCTGGTGACGCACCGCCGGGTCTGGTGTCGGTGCTGCTGACAGCAGGGCTTCGGTGTAAGGGTGAGAGGGAAAATTGATAATGTCGTCACCTGAACCTTGTTCGACGATTTCACCAAGGTACATGACCGCGATGTGATCGGCTAAGTAACTTACCACCTCGAGGTCGTGAGAAATCACAATGTAAGACGCGCCCTCTTTGGCACGCAAGTCCTTGAGCAGGTTGAGGATGACCGCTTGCACCGACACATCGAGCGACGACGTGGGTTCATCAGCCACAATCAAGGCCGGGTGAGACGCAAACGCTCGAGCAATCACCACCCGTTGTTTTTCCCCACCACTGAGTTGGGTAGGGCGGCGGTGATAATACGCATCTGACAGGCCCACGGCTTTAAGAAGTGCCATAGTCTGCTCACGAATGGCAGACCGCGACAGTTTTTCAGCGGCTAGTTTTTTGATGGTGCGGTCAATCGTCTCGCCCACACTGCGGTAGGGGTTAAGGGAATCGTCGGGGTTTTGAAAGACAATGCGCAGGTTGCGCAGTACAGCCCGGTCTCGTTGGCGAAGCGTCAGACTAATCGGTTGGCCTTGCAAGGTAATTTGCCCTTCGTCGGCGGTGAGTAGGGCAAGAATCGAACGCGCTAAGGTAGTTTTGCCACTACCGCTTTCGCCTACGAGGCCAAAGGTCGAACGGCTTTGCACGTTAATAGAAACGTCGCGCAACGCTTGTACGTACGAGGGGGGTTTGCGGCGCAAAAAATTGAGTAAATTACTGTCGCCGAAACGTTTTGACATGCCTCGAGCACTGAGTACCCGCGAACGCTTGGGTGCCGTGTTGGACGTTTGCACCCGAGGTTCTGAAAAGGGCTTTACCGACCCGTCAGCAATCTCTTGCCAACGCCAACACCGCACCATTTGCGAGGCAGTGATGTTTTCTAGGGGCGGTTTTTCTTGACGGCACTGGTCAATCACCAAAGGACAACGCTCTGCAAACACACACGCGTGACTGCGCGCCCCTAGCGCCGGGGCTACCCCTTCGATGGTGGTTAAGCGCGACTCGTTACCTGCTACCGAAGAAGGCAAGCACGCTAACAAGCCAATGGTGTAAGGGTGGCGAGGTTGCGCAAAAAGCGTGTCTACTGGCGCACTTTCCATCACCTCACCCGCGTACAGCACGGTGACATAATCACAAAGTTGCGCTACGGTACCTAAATCGTGAGACACATACAAAGCCGCCGCTTGTTCTTCTTTAATCAAGTCGCGGAGCAAATCAAGAATCACCGCTTGCGTGGTGACGTCAAGGGCTGTGGTGGGTTCATCTAAAAGTACCAGTTTTGGGCGGGTGCTAAGCGCCATGGCAATCATCACCCGCTGCAACATGCCGCCAGAAAGTTGATGGGGATAGCGGGTGAGCACCCCTTCGGGATCAGCGATTTGTACACTGCGCAACGCCTCATTCGCACGTTGCTTGGCGTCTTGTGCGCTGATGCCCAAGTGTTTTTGGGTGGCTTCTGTCATCTGCTTGAGAATGCGCAGGGAAGGGTTGAGTGAATCCATGGTGTTTTGGGGGACAAAGCCTATTTGATTGCCCCAGATACGCGCCATGTCTCGAGCAGACACCTGACGCAGATCGCGCTCACCAAGACTGATACGCCCCCTAGCGATGCGGGCGTTCGCCGCAAGATAACGAATCATCGCTACCCCAAGGGTCGATTTGCCACTGCCACTTTCTCCCACCAAGCCATGAATTTGTAGTGGCTCAATCTCGAGGTTGATATCTTTTACGGCCTCGAGCCAAGTATGCCCGATGCGGTATTCGACCGTGAGGTCTTCGACTTTAATAACGGGTTCTGCCACGGGTCATACCCTTTCCAATTGCTACTTCTTCCAATTGCTACTTCCGGACGACTCATCGACGCTACTATCAACACCACGAGTAATTTAACAATAAAACAATCAACATTAAGACAATATCAGACAAATTAGTTACTGCGCTGTATCAACTCATGTAGAAAACTCAAAAGAAGGATGTATTTTACGCGCAATACCCAAAAACTGCTTGTAACAGTGCTCCTGGTGCACGCATGGGGCATTTTCATGTCGCAACGTTTAGCACACAACGCCTATCACGTTTCTTTGCGAAGCAGCCGACGGATACCGTCAGACATGAGGTTAAAACTGACGATGAGAATGGCAATACCAGCAACCGGATACCACAACTCCCAAGGGGCTTCACTGATTTGCGTGCGGGCGTCAAGCACCATCCGTCCCCACTCCGGTGAGGGCGGTTGCACGCCAAGACCCAGAAACCCCAGTGACGTCACCAAAATGATGGCGTACGAAAGGCGCAAAGCCGCTTCTACGACCAAAGCAGGTAAGACGCTCGGGAGGATTTGACGAATCAAAATGTGAAACGTACTTTCGCCGCGCAAGCGCGCTTCTTCGATATAACCACGGTTGCGCACTGACAAGGTAGCACTGCGGGCTACTCTCGAGATAATCGGCACGTAAATGAGCACAATGACCGCCGCAAGGCTGATGTTATTGGGGCCTAACGCCTGAATCAAGGCGCTTTCTGAGGCATCGAGTAGTGGCACAATCGTCGAAATCATCACTAGCGCTAACACCATCGCCGGAATGGAGATGAGACTATCGAGTAAGCGGGACACCACGTCATCTAAAATGCCACCGACATAGCCGATGAGCAAACCCAAAAACGCCCCTAACACCACAGAAATAGACGTCGCAATGAGGGGCAACCCCAGGGTATCGCGGGCACCCCAAAGCATCCGGCTGAGAATATCCCGACCACGTTGGTCGGTACCAAAAGGAAACAGTGCCGAAGGTGGTTCGCTAGTTAACGCCCGCCGACTCTCCCTACCGACATCTGTACCGCGAATAATTTGGTCATAAGGATACGGCGCTAAAAGGGGACCAAAAAAGGTAAGAAAGACGAAAATTAGCACACCCGCACCCCCGACGAACGCCAGGGGATTGTTTCGCAGGATGCGCCAAAAACCGGTTGACCTTTTGCGCGCTGCAGGTGTAGCGACGGTCAATGGTAACTCCAATACTTGCTTAGGTACTTACTTGCTTCGGTGCTTACTTAGGTACTTACTTAACCTGATTTCGGAATTAATTTGCGTCAGAGGCGTCTTGTGTGTTAGCAGAGAAAATCACGCGCTCGAGTTGAAAATGGCCTTAACAACGCTTGTTGAAGCGCAAACAATTTTGATAGCCATATTGTGAGATGCGTCAGAGACGTGTTTTCGTCGGCACTGAAACATCTCACTCAGATTACTGACTCAAGGGCTTACTTACTCAGGGGCTTACTTATCGCCATCAGTTGTTTGCTTCGTATCTGCGCGATGCCAGCTATCTATTGCCAGCTATTTATTGGAGGTCTACCCCACTAAAGTCGGTGCGACCAGGAAAAGAATGTAGTACCAAGCCGACGACATTGTCAGCGTGCGCCGCTACGACAGGGCGAAAATACGGAATCAAGATAGGCTCGTTAAACGCAGCACCTTCGGTGTAGGCAACGCTTAAATATTCTTGAGGTGTTGGTCGTGCGCCCCAGGCAGTCATCCCGAGTTGGGTGTTGAGCCAGTTGTTATCGCCCTCAGCGTAGTAGACATTTTCAGGCACGATATTAAGCTCAACAAAAATGTTAGCGTCTTGCCACTGCTGTTGCAAGAATTCTGCTACTAAGCCGTACTCAAAGGTGTCTCCTACGTAAAACGGCACCTCGAGGCGCGCTTCACCGTCGACTTCAGTGACAAAACCATTGCCCGTACCGTCGGCAAGCACTTCTGCTAGCAGTTCTCGAGCCCGCTCAGGGTCGTATCCTTGGTTATCTTGGGGATTGTAAAGGTCACCATATGTAGGGCCAATGGGGTCATTGTTGGCAACAGTACCCGCACCATCAAGGGCATCGAGGTTAATAAGCTCTCTGTCGGTGGCGTGTTTGAACGCTTGGCGAATGCGCACGTCCTCGCCTATGGAACCTTCATCGGTGCGGACGCGGACAACGGGGTGGGTGTTGGTAGGTCGGCTCAACACAGTAGCGTCGGGTACGCGCTCGAGCGCAGGCACCAAGTCATCGGGTACTTTGATAATAAAATCGAGCGCCCCACTTCTAAAAGCATCCAGTTGAGATTGGTCATCGTCAAAAAAGATTAGTTCGATGCCATCAAGCGCAGGAGCACCACCCCAGTAGTCTTCGTTGGCTGTGAAACGTGCACTTTGGTCGACCGCGTAAGCTTCAAGCACAAAAGGCCCGGTGCCGTTAAAATATTCGTAGGTGTCTTCTCCTTCGGCAAACACGTTGACAGCGTCACTTTCGCTCGAGAGAATCATGGCAAACCGAGACGCCACGCCATAAAGAAAATCAGCATTGGGTTCTTCCAACGTAAACACGGCTGTTAGCGGATCTTGTGCTTCTACCTGCCACGTCGCACTGCCGTCTTCGCGTTGTCCCATAAGACCCACGATCGAAGACCCCTCACTGACCAGACGTTCAAAGGTAAAAACCACGTCTTCAGCGTCAAAAGAAGTGCCGTCTTCAAACAACACATCCGGGCGGAGGTTAAACGTGTAGGTAAGTCCATCATCACTTATTTGCCAGTCGGTTGCCAAACTTGGTTCTAGCGTGCCATCTGCCAAAATTTCTACCAAATAGTCATACTGAAGGCGGTTAAACATCACTTCAGGGTCATTGGCACCAAGCGCCGGGTCAATCGTGGTGAGTTTGCGCAGACCAACCCGCAAGATTTTTTCCTCGGTGTTGCTTTGTGCTGCGGCAAACGCAGACAGCGTCAGCAGCCCCATAAGTAGCATTTTTAGTATTTTCACAACATATCTCCTTTGAATCGCGTTCACACCCATCGCGTAGCTTCGTTGTTCCTATTTGGGTGTCTTTGACCTACCTGCACCGCCGTAGCGGCGTCCTTACTTATACCCTTGCTTAACTTATACCCTTGCTTACACCAACAACTTGCTTATACCAACAAAAAGCACTGAAAACACAAGGCATCCAAGCGTTTATACCTTAAATTAGTGTTTTTACACTTAACCATATCTATAAAGCGCCCCCCACAAAGCGATAGGCAGTACAGACCTGCGCTCGAGAGTTAGTCGTGGTGAGCGTGTTGGCACTGAAACCGTAGCACTCACGCAAGCGACAATACTAGTTAACAAATTATAAAAATTGAATAATACTAGCTAAACAGCTAGCGAATGAGTGTAGAATCACAGGGTTTGCCAATCGAAGGTGACGCGTTCACGTTTGCGAGCACTTTCAACAGCACCAAAGACCATCGCCAAACTGTGGATATTATCAGCGGCGTGGGTTTCTGGTGTTTCGCCAGCGGCCAGTGCCTTGCAAAAGGCGTCGATGGTAACGCCGTGCCAACCCATCATATCGCTGTAAATGAGCCTCGGTAAGTCAGGTTGGCGAAATTCTGAGAAGAAGCCCCCACGTTTGGCGACGACTTCACTTTTAAGCTCGAGCGCCCCATCCCACGTGAGCGAGCCCTCCGTACCAACGATGCGCCACGCACTTTCCCAGGGGGTGTGACAGCCTTCGGATACCCAACTGCCACGGTAATTAAACACGATACCGTCGTCCATTTCGAAGATAGCTTGGGCAGCAGCACCGGTGCTGTAGGGGGAGGCTTTGGGATTCCACTCGTAGCAGTAGACGGCGTGGGCGTTGACCCCGGTGAAATAGCGGGCAGCGTCGAAGGTGTGGATGGCCATGTCTTTAATGAGGATATTGGGCATTTCCAAGCGGAAGCCCCCGAAGTGGGCCGCCAAGAAAAAGTCTGCGTTGATGGTGGTAAGTTCGCCCAGCATGCCACTAGCGATCACTTCGCGGATGAGGCGCACGTTGGGATTAAAGCGGCGGTTTTGCATAACAGCGAGGGTGCGTCCGGTTTGCTCACAGAGGGTGAGCATATCCCTAGCTTGTTGCATGGTGTCGGCTAAGGGTTTTTCGCTCAGCACGTGGGCGCCTGCGTTTAACGCTTTGCTGGTTACTTCAAAGTGAGCAGCGGGGATGGTGCAGTTAAACACCACATCGGGTTGGGTTTGCGCAATAGCATCGTCTAGGTCACTACTGACGTAGGCGTCGAAACCGAAAGCGTCGGCTTGTTTTTGGGCAGCCGCTGGGTTGATGTCAACCAGGCCAACCACAGCTAGCGCAGGGTGCTTTTTGGCTGGCTCGAGCCACAAACTACTGATGTGACCGCAACCAACTTGCAACACCCGCAAAGGTAAAGTCATGGTGTCTCCTTCACTATGGGACTTGCACGATGGGACTTGCACTATGGAACTTGCTACCGTGATGCCTTGACATGTCGCGCTTGCCGTATCGCTTTTGTGTATTGGCTTGCAACACGGTTCAAAACACATCACTTTAACAAAGGCACACCCTGACAGCGACAGCATAACATCAGTGCACCAGTGCATTGGCGCAGGCTGCAGCACGCAGACATCACGAAGCTGACCAGCACATTATTGGCACAGTACGATGCAAAACCCGTGCAGGCTGCTAGTGTTAGGCTCGAGCACCAAGGAGCAAACCATCACCCACCCCATCCCCGTCTTCAATCACAATCCCGCGTGGCGTTTTTTGGTCACTTTGCACCCGTTAAGCGACCAAGCTGCTAGCACTGTCAACGTCGGCAATGACGGCACACTAGTACGCCGAGCGATTGCCAAAACCGACGGACTCGCCGCAGTGTGTGGCAAGGAACTGACGGTGTATTGGCTCGAGGGCTACGGCGGCGGGCTTTTTTTACCTTTCCAAGACGCCACCAGCGGCCAAAGCAGTTACGGCGGCGGACGCTATTTGCTCGACAGCATCAAAGGCGCGGACTTGGGCAATGAAACAACGGGCAGCCAAGAAGAACGCTTGGTGCTTGATTTCAACTTTGCTTATCACCCGTCGTGTATGCACAATCCGGCGTATGTGTGTCCGCTTGCGCCAGAAGAGAATCGGTTACCTGTGGCAATTGCAGCAGGAGAGCGTTTATAGCTAGGTTTTTGAGAATCCTCTAACAGGTAATATTGCGGTTCTGCCCAGCAGATCAAACAAAAACTCACCGACACGCTGTCTGTTAGGTAGCGTGTGCCGCAACGTCAAATACAGCCGAGGGAACCGTTCAAGAGGACTATCCGGAGAACCACCGAGGACAAAAATGTCATCCGATATATTACACTAAGAACATAATTTACACTAAACGTGAACAAAAATAAGTAGAAAACAATTTACGTTACAAATTAGCTTAAAATAGAAAAGATAATGGCGACTTGACGCCGTAGCTCGGCAACGGCGCTAATGCGCCGTTTACTGCAACCGATTGTTAGGCAGTTATTTCTTGAAACGATTATTTCCTGAACTTGTCGGCAGCCTCACTAAAAGCAGACGTCAGAGAACCCCACGCGGACTCCACACCGTCTTTAATCGACTCCCACGCATCATCACTCGAATCCGCAACCTCATTTAGCTTGGTCTTGCCTTCCTCAATCTTGCCCTCGAGAGCTTCGATTTGCTCATTCAGTTCCATCTGCGCCTCAGCACTAGCACCTGAGGCCTGCGCCTTAAGCTTATCTACTTCTGCTTTCCATTCATCCAACTGAGCCTGCTTCTTTTGTTGATACAGTTCTTTATCGTTCATGTCTTTCTCCTGTCTACAGCCATAGTTTTGCACCACGCTTTTCCACAAAGGCGACCGTAGGTTCTGCAATGAACCCGTCCGCTACAGTGAGGAAAAGCATCATTGAAACTAGCACTTCTCCGTTTGGGCAGAGAAAACAAGCATGCCAAGACACTTGGTTCTAGGGCACAACTGTCGTCAAAGCGACAACGAGCACCAGAAACAACACGCGTGGGATTGATTTCATGTCACCTATGTTCGCTTGACCTTCAATCAAATGCCCATGCTGCCTAACTGTCCCTTACGTCAAGGTACACCATACGCCTCACAGGTGCTCACCAAGTGTATCCCTCGAGCTGACTTGGCAAGAACAACTGCCAAAAGTGGTGTTTTTACGTCAGGGACATATGCGAGCAGCCTTCCTAGGATGATGGCGTGAAAATGCGTGCTCGAGTTACATGACACGCCGTGTTTCAATCCTCTACGAGGCAATTTAGCGTTTCGACTCAGCCAAACTGGGAGCGTTATGGTGGTCGTGGGATGTTTCAATCCTCTACGAGGCAATTTAGCGTTTCGACAGATTAGAGGTTGAGACATGAAGACCGTGAGATATGGTTTCAATCCTCTACGAGGCAATTTAGCGTTTCGACTTACGTCTTCCTTGCTGCGTCTTTCGTGTTAGAGAGTTTCAATCCTCTACGAGGCAATTTAGCGTTTCGACTTTGCATGGCAGAAGAAATCTCACCTTGTGCAAAGGCAAGTTTCAATCCTCTACGAGGCAATTTAGCGTTTCGACAGTGCTGTCACACACCCCTACCCTTGAGTCTATATATAGTTTCAATCCTCTACGAGGCAATTTAGCGTTTCGACTGCCCTGCTCTGTTTCAAAGTCAATCTGCATCACTTTGTTTCAATCCTCTACGAGGCAATTTAGCGTTTCGACTCTGAGTCCGTCGCGGGGGATTACGTTGCCAGCATGAGTTTCAATCCTCTACGAGGCAATTTAGCGTTTCGACGCAAACGCAGCCACGCCACGCCGCCCAGTCTCATGTTTCAATCCTCTACGAGGCAATTTAGCGTTTCGACTTGGTAGGTGGCGGTGTTGTCAATCGCCGACGTATAGTTTCAATCCTCTACGAGGCAATTTAGCGTTTCGACCGGTGTGGATCGCAGTTAAACACCAGCTGGTGAACGACGTTTCAATCCTCTACGAGGCAATTTAGCGTTTCGACTTGTTAGGTTTAGCGCCTTGTTTGCTTGGCTCTGTTTCAATCCTCTACGAGGCAATTTAGCGTTTCGACGTGATGTACTCACCCGGCACAACGGCGACGTTATCGTTTCAATCCTCTACGAGGCAATTTAGCGTTTCGACGGGGATTAATGGCACGTTGCCATATATAGATTGCTGGTTTCAATCCTCTACGAGGCAATTTAGCGTTTCGACAACGGCTAGCGCGATAACAGCCAACACAACAGCCGCGACGTTTCAATCCTCTACGAGGCAATTTAGCGTTTCGACTGTCAGCGTCTATCACTTTGAAACCGCGTTGCCTGAGGTTTCAATCCTCTACGAGGCAATTTAGCGTTTCGACCCTATTTTGGGCGAGAGTTGAGTATGCCGACGATGTTTCAATCCTCTACGAGGCAATTTAGCGTTTCGACACACACCGCACAAACTACGCTGTGAACATGAAACAGCGTTTCAATCCTCTACGAGGCAATTTAGCGTTTCGACGAACACATTCAAGCTGTTAGGGAATATCTCGAGCAAGTTTCAATCCTCTACGAGGCAATTTAGCGTTTCGACCTAAGCCCTGTTAAATCGTGCCAAAGGTAAGCGTAGTTTCAATCCTCTACGAGGCAATTTAGCGTTTCGACTGAAAGTTATTCCTAGAGATAACAAGGAAGGACGGGTTTCAATCCTCTACGAGGCAATTTAGCGTTTCGACCCAGCTTCAGAGTTGGCGCACTATCTAGTTGCAGAGCTGTTTCAATCCTCTACGAGGCAATTTAGCGTTTCGACAGCCCAAGACATAAACGTCTCGTATGTTGATGTAATGTTTCAATCCTCTACGAGGCAATTTAGCGTTTCGACCCGTGATTTAGGCAATACCGTTACGGGGGATGGCGTTTCAATCCTCTACGAGGCAATTTAGCGTTTCGACGTTGCCGAAGCTTTGGCGCGGGGGTGAAGTCGTGAGTTTCAATCCTCTACGAGGCAATTTAGCGTTTCGACTTGTGGGATATATGGACAATCAGCAGCGAAGTTACGTTTCAATCCTCTACGAGGCAATTTAGCGTTTCGACAATTGGGGTGCTTTTTTATTTTGTAACATCGTGTTAGGTTTCAATCCTCTACGAGGCAATTTAGCGTTTCGACCAAAACAACCGCCGTTATCTAAACATCGTGCAAGTTTCAATCCTCTACGAGGCAATTTAGCGTTTCGACTGGGGCGAACCGTACAACAAGACGATTTGATATTAGTTTCAATCCTCTACGAGGCAATTTAGCGTTTCGACACGGCGCAACCGTCACATATACCGGCGGCGGCTATATGTTTCAATCCTCTACGAGGCAATTTAGCGTTTCGACGCATTCGGAGTTGACGGCGGGCAAGCAGGCAATCTATTCGTTTCAATCCTCTACGAGGCAATTTAGCGTTTCGACGCAAGCAATGCCAATAAACGAATAACGCAAAAATATGTTTCAATCCTCTACGAGGCAATTTAGCGTTTCGACCGGAAATTCTTTCGTGTTTGAAACCAACAGCAGCACCGTTTCAATCCTCTACGAGGCAATTTAGCGTTTCGACGAAAAGCAGCTTGACACGCTATTAGATAGCCTAGAATGTTTCAATCCTCTACGAGGCAATTTAGCGTTTCGACGACCGGCTTATGACCAGCTTATGACCGGTTACAAAAGTTTCAATCCTCTACGAGGCAATTTAGCGTTTCGACGCGTGGATATGGCACCGTTCCCTGGTTCGACTGGTGGTTTCAATCCTCTACGAGGCAATTTAGCGTTTCGACTGAGCAATGAGGGGGTGTTGTTAAGTGACTTCAATGTTTCAATCCTCTACGAGGCAATTTAGCGTTTCGACCGGACGTTGGCAGACTTCGGGACGTTGCTCGAGCTAGTTTCAATCCTCTACGAGGCAATTTAGCGTTTCGACGTGACATGTCTTTACTATGTCACGCCTTTATAGCGTGTTTCAATCCTCTACGAGGCAATTTAGCGTTTCGACCATGTGAGATGTTGACCCGTCTTTGTTTGTTGCCCTGTTTCAATCCTCTACGAGGCAATTTAGCGTTTCGACTGGGGGGGATATC
>CAZKAZ010000027.1:0-57120 GCA_964550765.1 uncultured bacterium
CCCCTTCTTGCGGTCCTGGGTTCTGCGAGTCAATTTTGACCAACGCCGTCGTGTCAGCAATGGCTTGTTCGGTATTAATTTC
Source organism: uncultured bacterium (assembly GCA_964550765.1). Lineage (GTDB taxonomy): Bacteria > Deinococcota > Deinococci > Deinococcales > Trueperaceae > JBCCBI01. Next base: position 83 of record CAZKAZ010000027.1, read on the forward strand.
CAGTGTTTTGATGGCCATAATTCCCGTCCTCTACTTGTTCTCTAAAAGGCATCTACCCGCTGAGCGCCCCCGCGTCCACGTTGATGGCTTCACCCGTCACCCCAGACGCGAGTGGCGAACACAACCACAGACAACTTTGGGCGACTTCTGCGGGCGTTACTAACCTTTTGGCAGCGGCCACGTCTTTCATCTCTTGCCAGATGGCTGTCACGTCGCTGTCGGTGTTTTTGGCAATGTCAGCCGCCACGCGTTGCAGCATGGGCGTGTCTACATTGCCCGGACACACTGCGTTCACCCGAATGCCAGCCGCCGCTACTTCAGCTGCAAAACTTTGCACTAAACCAATAATAGCGAATTTGGACGCACAGTAGGCCGACGCTCCCGCTTCGCCGCGTTTACCTGCCATTGACGACAAAAACACAAAACTCCCCGAACCCCTTGCCAGCATCCCCCGCACGAACGCTTTTGCTACGAAAAATGCCCCGTCGAGGTTGACCTTCATCAGGCTGTGGTACGTGTGCCAGTCAAGGTCGGCGACGTTAGCGGTGAACACCACACCAGGGGCGTAGATGACGGCATCTACGTGTCCAATATTTTTGGCGGCAGCGTCTACGGCGTCAGCATCCGTCACATCCAAAGCGAAGGCCTGATGGTTGCCAGACAAATCAGTGAGATTAGCTGCTGCGGCGTTTACGTCTTTATCGAGGGCGCGGACGCTCGAGCCAGCCACCGCAAACACCCGACACAGCGCCTGCCCAATGCCGCCGCCTGCGCCAACAATCGCCGTGACATGTCCTTCAGGGAGCATGGGTAGTTATGACCTTGCCGCCATGTCCCGCACGGCTTGGGCAATTGAGCTGACGCTAGGGACAACGGCTTGCTCGAGGCTTTTGGCAGCAGGAATGGGCACGTCAGGTACAGCGTGACGGGCGAGTTGCTCGAGCGTGCCGCCACGTTCTAACACTCGAGTAATCACCTCAGCAGACAGACCAAAACTGAGGTAATCTTCGTCTACGACTAGCAAGCGTTTGGTTTTGGCAACAGACGTGAGTACCGTGTCAATATCAAGCGGCACCACGGAACGCAGGTCGATGATTTCTAGGTTGATGTTGTCTTGCTCTAACAGTTGCGCGGCTTCTAAAGCATATTCCACGCTAGCACTGAGCGTTACCAAGGTCAGGTCGCTACCTTCTCGCACCACTTTGGCACGTCCCAAGGGAATGCTGTAACGCTCTTCAGGGACGTGCTGACCACTCAAAAACGTCTCAGCTTTTTTGAGTAACAAAGCTTTGTGTTCAATAAACACCACCGGGTCATCACTGCGCAAGGCTGCCGCCATTAAACCCTTGTGGTCAAACGGATTGGCTGGAGCGACTACCTTTATGCCGGGCAAGTGAGCAAACATGCCCCACAAACACTGCGAATGTTGCGCCGCCGAACCGATGCAACCACCTGCGGTCTTAATTACCATCGGCATTTTGACCGAGCCACCTGACATATAGGGAATTTTGGCCATGGCGTTGTAGACTTGCTCCAAACACACACCAATAAAATCCACGAACATAATTTCTACTAGTGGCCGCATTCCCGCCATCGCTAGACCAACGCCCATGCCTGTAAACGCCATCTCGCTGATGGGCATATCGCGCACGCGTTTGTCGCCAAAACGCTTTTGCAAGGTGCGAGTAGCTCCAAACACGCCGCCGATTTTGCCGACGTCTTCGCCCATCACCAAGATGCTGGGGTCGCGTTCCATCTCGATGCCGATAGCCTCAGCGACGGTTTGTGAGATGCTCAAATTGCGGGTCACGCGGACGCTCCAAAAACATAGTCTCGAGCGCCACTAGCATCAGGTTGTTCGTCTTGACGCACTTCACTAAGGAGTGCCGCCATGTCGCGTTTGGACGCTTCGGTCATGTCGTCAACGTCAGCGTCAGTGACCACGCCAGCGCCCACCAGTTTGCGGCGATACAACGTGATGGGGTCATATGTCTCGCGCATTTTTTTCTTGTCATCCATGCGGCGGTAACTGTCGTGGTCGCCTTCAAAATGCCCCTGGAAACGGTAGCAGGTGGCTTCTAAGATGGCGGGGCCTTGACCGCTTCTAGCATGTTCCATTGCTTGCGCTAATGCTTTAGTGGTGGCTTCCACATCAGTACCATCTACCTTGTCCCCCCAAGCGTCATAGGCTTTTGCCCGTTCGGCAATGGTTGGTGTGGCGGTGACGTCATCAATTGGCACAGAAATAGCCAGTAGGTTGTTTTCTACCAGCACAACTAAGGGCAACTTCCACGCGCCCGCGATGTTGAGACACTCGTGAAAGGTGCCGTTGTTGGTGCCGCCATCCCCCGTTACCGCGACAGCCACGTGATCTTCTTCGTGCATCCAAAATTTGTAGGCATAACCCAGTGCGACTGGCAAACCCGCGCCGACGATACCCGTGCAAGAAAAGTTGTGCCCCAGCTCAAACAAGTGCATGTGTCCACCACGCCCCTGGCACAATCCCGTTTCTTTTTCAAAAATTTCTGCCAGCATAGGGCGAAGGGGAACACCTGCCGCGATGGCGTGGTAGTGGTTGCGGTGGGTGCTCGAGACCGCATCACCCGCTTTTAGATTGGCTTTGAGCGCCGCCCCAATGGCTTCTTGGCCGATGCCGGTGTGCAGTTCGCCGTGAATTTCGCCGGTAGGGACGCCCTCGAGACAGGCTTCGTCAAAATGCCGCATGGTGAGCATGTCGGCTAGCAAGTTACGTTGGCTAGCTTTGTCCATGTTTCTCCTCAAAAAATTCCTCTAGCTCCAAAAAACTGCCGCCTGGTTCTGTGCAGTAAGCACTTTTGCCTTCAGAAAACACCACAACCTTGCCCAAACGTTTGCCGCCAAGGTGCTCGAGCTTGCCCAGTGCTGCGTCCAAGTCAGCAACCGCAAAACTTACGTGTGCCGTCCCTGGGTAGATGGGTTTGTTGTTAGTTGGAGATGTGGGGAACTCGAGCAACTCCAGTACCATCCCCCCATCCCGCGCCAGTTGCGCCAGTTCGCACGTGAGTCCCGTTTCTCCCGTAATACTGGCAATATCATCTGCTAGTTTTGCCTGAAAGCGCACCGAAAACCCAAACATGGCTTCATAAAACGCCACTGACGCTGCCAAATCTCGCACCGCCAGCCCGACATGATGCCACCTAGCCTGATTCATAGGCTGATGCGGTTCGCTCACGTCAGCCCCAAAAGACGCGTCAGGTTACCGCCTTCTACCAGCGCCCTATCTGCCGCGTCAGGGATGGCTTTTCGCATTTTCAAGCGTTCCATCTCAAAGTCACTACCCGGCCAGTCGGTGCCCATAATGAGTTTCTCTGCACCCACGTCGCGGTAGGCCATGCGCACTTCAATGAGCTGCGTTGAGGATGTCTCGAGGTAGATATTGGGCGTGCGCCCAGCGACCAAAATGGCTTCAGTGACGTTCCAGACGGTTCCCATGTGGGCAATTAACACCGGCACTTCCGGAAAACCCTTGGCAATTTCTTCGATGCCCAAAGGTGTCACAAAGGGGTCATCTAAGGCATTAACCAGTACGGGAAGTTTGTACTCGCTGCAGACGGCAAAAATCGGGTCAATAAGGCCGTGATCGACGAAGTGATAGCCGTGCATGGTCGGGTGTAGTTTCAAACCCTTAAGGCTGTAGTCTTCTACGCAGCGGCGCACTTCGTCGGGGGCATTGTGCTCTCGAGGATTCACCTGTCCAAACCCAATGATGCGCTTAGGATATTGCTTGACAACCTGGGCGATATAGTCGTTATTAATCATCTGTCCTAACGAGCAACCTACCGCCATATCGACGCCGGCTGCGTCCATGTCAGCTAGCATCATTTCTACCGAGTAGGTTTCAGCCGTCAGGTAATCAGAGGTTTGGGCGGCTTGCCAGATGTTGTTGTAGGCGTCGATAATCATGATGACTCCTTATTCATGGCTATCTATTTGCTTATATGTAAAGTGTTAGCTGCGTTAGGCGCAGTGTAATGGCGTGGGAAGGCTCGAGAAAGTGTGCTTATCAAACCACGTGCAACCCAAAACGTCAAATCATTCAATGAATAAGAATACGTGTTACAATGCTAGCATAAGCATGGAAGTATTCCGAGGTACTTTATGAAAAAAACGTCCGCCCACTTTGGGCGTTCTTCGCGTCGCCCGCGCTTGCACGACGAGGTCAGCAGGGCGCTTTTGGCCATGATGCGGCGGGGGGAATTGGCCGCAGGCGAACGCTTGCCCCCAGAACCCGAACTGGCTGAAGCCTTTCAGGTCTCGAGGGGGACGTTGCGTGCTGCTGTTCAAGAATTGACGCTACTGGGTTTTTTGGAAGTGCGCCAAGGGGCGGGTACGTTCGTGCGCCATCCTGACAAACACGACCTTGCCCAGCCGTTTCAAGTGCTACTTGCTAGCAAACCGCATTTGGCGGGAGACTTATTGCAATTGCGCCATTTGTTGGAACCGGAAATTGCCCGCTTGGCTGCCCTTGCGTGTACCCCCACCGATGCTGAGCGGTTATACGCGTTAGTTGATGAACAAGACCAGTTAGCACACAACGGTTCCAAGCTGGCCAAAGAAGACTTGCAGTTTCACCACGAAATCGCCAACATTGCTGGTAACAGTCTGGTGACCAACATCCTCGACATGATGTATCAGCTTTTGCAAGAACAGGGCTACCAAGGGTCTAAAGCCACCGAAACCGAAACCGTCAAACAACACCGCGTTATTGTGCGTGCTATCAGTCAGCAAGATGGCGAAGCCGCCAAAGACGCCATGACGGTTCATTTGGCGTGGGTAGAACAGGTACTCAAAGACAAAGGCATGCCTGTCTAACAACTCGAGCATCATCTAACTGCTAGGTAATAAGCTTACGCAATTCGCCGTGGTTACGCATAAACATTCGTATAATGATTTGACGATTGCTCTACTGTTAGCTATGCTTGGAAATCATCACAGGTCGCAATGACCCAGCATTACCTGAGGAGGTAGCGGATGAAAAAGTGCGTAGGCATGGTGGTTAGTGTGTTGTTGTTCATGGGGGGTTTCGGTTTCGCCCAGCAACAAGGGGGCACGTTAGTGTTTGCCGCTGAGTCGATGGGGGATACCCTCGAGACAGGCTTGTGGGCAGGTTTTGGTGCTATTCACGTCTCTGACAATATCGGTGAAGGTTTGGTGCGTTCTAACTTCGTCGATGGTGAACCTGAACCTGCCTTAGCGTCAAGTTGGGACATTTCCGAAGACGGTTTGACGTATACCTTCACCATCCGCGAGGGTGTCACCTTTCATGACGGCACGCCCGTAGACGCAGCGGCAGTGGTGCGTAGCTTAACGCGCATGTCCAACGAAGAAGATGCCAGCTACTTGCCGGGGTTGTACATGGAACCCAGTCACGGCAGTACCAACTGGCAGTCGATTGAAGCCATCGGTGATATGACCGTCGAACTGATGCTGAATCAGCCAGATGCTACCCAACTGCACAAACTGTCGCGTCCGTCGGCGTACATCATCAGCCCGGCAGCACTAGACGAATACGGCACAGATATTGGCAGCAACTGGGTGGGCGCAGGACCTTTTCGGCTCGAGCGTTTCGTGCCTGGGCAAGAAGCCGTGTTGGTAGCCTTTGAAGACTACTGGGACGGACGCCCCTACCTTGACCGTCTCGTTATTCGTGGTTATCCCGACGAAGCCTCCATTTTGGCAGCCCTGCAAGCAGGAGAAGCCCACTTGACCATGTACGCGCCCTTTTTGTCGGTATCGCGCTTGCAAGCTGACCCTAATATCAACGTGGAAGTCGGGCCTGCGTTGGTCAATACCTTTGTGGGAGCGAGTGCTAACCAAGAACCTACGGACAACCTAAGTGTGCGCCAAGCCGTTAACTACGCTATTAACCGCGAGGTGATTGCTGCGGTGGGGCTTAATGGTTTAGTGGAACCGCCCGCGTCCATTTTGTGTTCAACCGACTTGGGTTATGACGCTAGCGGGCAAGCCATCAGCAGCTATGATCCTGAACGCGCCCAAACGTTATTGGCTGAATCAGGCTATGACCTGCCGTTACCCGTGACGTTAAGTTATGAAAACAACCGCTTTTGGCCGCAACTCGCCGAGTTGATTCAAGTGGACTTAGAAGCCGTCGGTTTTGATGTGACGCTCGAGCCCCTCGATGCGGGTACATTTTGGGGTAAAGCCGCTGACGGCACCTTGCAACTCAGTTTGAACCAACGGTCTATCTTTTTGCCTGATCCCAACGACCGGGCGGTCATCTTGCACTCGGTGGTGTCAGCGGGCGGACAAACGTGGCATCAACTGCTACCCGTCGCAGAAGAGATGGACGCCCTGCTTGATCAAGGCCTGCTTGAGCAAGACCCCGAGGTGCGGCGTGGGATTTATGCCGACGTGCAAGCCCTTGCCCTTGACGCCATGCCCTACAGCTACTTGGGGTGTCTGACGCCGCCCGTGTTTACGGCTGGTAACGTGCGCGGCGTACCTGTTGCTGCTGCTGCTGCCGGTCGGGTGAGTTTAGCGGGCGTGTGGCTCGAGTAAGCTCGAGTGGCATTCTAGCGGGCGGGTTTTGCGTGGTGGTCATCATCAGCAGCCTGTTCGCCCCGTACCTTGCTCCTTATGAACCCAACGCCATGAATGTGGTCAACCGCTTTGCCCTGCCTAGCCTCGAGCACCCCTTTGGCACCGACGACTTTGGGCGTGATATCTTCAGCCGCATCTTGTTTGGCGGTCGCACCATCCTGATTACCGGGGTGGTGTCGGTTGCAGTGGCACTACTTGTGGGCAGCAGCATCGGGGTGTTAGCAGGGTACGCCCAAGGTTGGCTCGATGAAAGTCTGATGCGGCTCATGGATGTGGTGTTGAGTTTTCCGTCGGTGCTACTTGCGATTTTGATTGTGGCGGCACTCGGTCCTGGCATGAGCAACGCGTTAATTGCCATCACTGTGTCGATGATTCCGATGTTTGCACGTTTGTCGCGTTCGTTAGTTGTGAGTGTCGTCCAAGAAGACTACGTGGCGGCTGCGAGTGCGTTGGGTGCCAAGCACACAGGCATCTTATGGCGTCACATCACGCCCAACATCTTGCCACCTTTGATTGTGCAAGCGAGCGCCCTGTTGGCTGTGGCGATTAGCACCTCAACCGCGCTCAACTTTTTGGGTCTGGGGGTAGAACCACCTACACCCGATTGGGGGCTGATGGTCAGCAGCGGTCAAAGGCTCATTTTCGACGCCCCCCACGTGCCGTTTTTTCCGGGTGTCGTCATTACCCTGACAGTGCTAGCGGTGAATTTTGTAGGCGATGACTTACGGGATGCCCTCGACCCGAAAAGGCGTGTTGAGCGTTAGTGGCGAGTTTTCGTACTAACCCTCACGCGTGCTTACGAGGGGTGATGGCGGTGTTGCTCGAGCACCACCCTACAGCGACATACCAAAATATTGCACTTATGCCACTTGTCATGTGGTTTGCACAAAAGCTACCCATACCAATGCCTGCACCACAGTTCCGTGTCTTTGCAGTACGTGTCTTTGTAGTAAATGTCTTTGCAGTAAATGTCATACCCCACCCATCACGACACAGCAAAATCACCGATGACAAGATGCTGACGTTGAGGCTAGCGAGGTTGAGACACCCATGACGTTACTGTGGCGGCGTCTGCTGTGGTTGCCGGGGGTGTTGTGGGGGGTGGCTAGTTTGACGTTTTTGGTGCTGCGCATTGTCCCGGGTGATCCGGTGGAAACATTGGCCAATCAGGTGCTTGACCCAGCACAACTGGCGCAAACCCAAGCCCTGTGGGGACTAGATCAACCCCTGTGGCGGCAGTATCTCACCTTTATGGGTAACCTCGTGCGGGGCGATTTGGGCGTGTCGATGAGTTCGGGTGTGCCCTTGTCGCGCTTACTGTTTGAACGTTTGCCACCGACGATTGAACTAGCACTCGTGGCACTGGTGCTGAGTACGTTGATTGGCGCAGCGGCGGGGATTGTCTCGAGCACCACCCGTCGCCGTTGGTTGGATGGTGGCGTGCGCACGCTAGCGGTGTTGGGGTTGTCGCTACCGCTTTTTTGGGTGGCGATGATGTTGATTGTGGTGTTTGGGGTGCGTTTGAACGTGCTCCCTGTCGGGGGGCGCATCGACAGCAGCCTTGATTATGAAACGATTACCAATTTTATGTTGATTGATTTTGTCATTACCCGCAACTGGGCGGCGCTCGTAAGCTACTTACAACACCTGACCTTGCCTGCGCTATCTATCGGCTTAACCTCAGCTGGGTTTGCCGCTCGCATCACCAGAGCGACCATGCTCGAGGCCATGACGGCGGATTACACCCGCACCGCGAGGGCCAAAGGCTTATTTGAACGTTTCGTCATTCTCAAGCATGCTTTGCGCAACGCCCTACTGCCGCTCATCACCTTGCAAGGGTTGCAGTTTGGCACTCTGCTAGGCGGCGCGGTTATCACCGAAATCGTCTTTACCTATCCGGGTATGGGCAGGCTTTTGCTCGATGGCATCTTGAAACGCGACTACGCGGTGGTGCAAGGAGCAGTTATCGTGGTGGCGTTTTGCTATGTGCTCATGAACTTGTTGGTTGATTTGTTGTACGTCGTGGTCGATCCTCGTTTGCGCGAACGAGCATAGACGTATTCGCTTCGGATGACGGTTTGCGATTACATAGTGAGCGTATTCTTTTTACTGATGGCGTCAAGGTGTTGCTCGAGCCGTGCAAACCCTGTCTCCAAGGCAGCTTTTTCGTTGTGCCATATCTTTTGTAAGTCCCTTACGGCAGCGTGCAACCGCCCGGTAACGTAGCGGGTGAGTGCTGCGAGGTCGTAACAGAGCACCGGACGTGGGTCTTTGCTACTCACGAGTAGAGTTTTTGACCACTCGAGGGCGACTTGTTCGAGGTGCTGCTTCAGAGACTGCTCGAGCACATACATATCGTGAATATGCCCCAAAGCATCCTGCAAACCCTTGAGCCGTTTGAGCAGGTCATCACTGCCGTCAAGGTCTGTGAGGGGTTCGATAAGATAGCGCAAGCGCTTACCGCTGAGGCGAGCGTGGTGCAAAGCGTCTTGTTGTCGCGCGGCATCGGGGTGCTCGAGCACCTGCAAATCCGCTTGCAATTGGGCGTAGGTATCATGCAAATAGTGACGGGTGATGGCAGCAAACGGGGTCGGATGTTTGAGTGTTTTTTGCTGTTTTTTGCGCAATTTTGGCTCGAGCTTCTTGGCAAGCTTAGTTAGCTCCCGCCGTTGATAGTCAATATCCAAAACGCTGTCACCGCTGAGTTGGGCAGTAAGGCGTCTAAGGACATATTCCCGCCCTGCTCGAGCTGATAGATCCAACACACCCTCATCTTGGGCGCGTAGCCAGTCCCGTTGCACCTCAGCGTCGCGTCCGGGGTTGCTGGCGTCCATCAGTTTGCCGAGGGCTTGGCGGGGTTTGTTGACGCTTTTACCCAAGTCATCACCATAGGCTTTAAGCAGCGTGCGCAAGCGTTTGATGCTCACCCGCATGTCATGAAGGCTTTCGGGGTCACCATCACCTAAGCGGGAAGCAGCCGAGAGGCTGTGCTCGAGTTGCGCGAGTGCCAGGGTCGCTGCAACCTGCCGAGCGGGTGCGTGCACGTCAATACGCGTTGTGTCCATAGTTCCATCCTAATGACGACTCGAGATGACTCGAGTTGTATGACGGCTTGTTTGATGTTGCGGTCATAACCAATCACGGTAGATGTCGCGCAAGTGTGGCTCGAGCTGCCGCAAAAAGTCCCACACTTTTGATTCTGCTTCTTGCAAAGAGTCCACAAACGCCCTTTCGAGGGTGGTGATGTCGTGTCCTACGAGGGTGCCGTCACGTACCCGCTGTTCACCTGCGATGAAGACATGAGTAAGGTGATTGGCTCGAGCCTTCGCCAGGGTCAACGCCACTTTATCGGCTCCTGCGGCAACCCAAGGTGGCAACACGGCGTTCATATCAAGCACCAGTGCATCGGCGTAATAACCAGGTAGGAGCTTGCCAATGCCTGCAAACGTACTTGCTTTTGCCCCGCCAACGGTGGCCATTTCTAACACTTGGTATGCCGATAACCACGCCGCACTGTGCCCGCTAGGACGGTGTAAACCTTGTAATAGGGTCATTTCTGCTAGCAGGTCATCGGTGCCAAAAAGGCTCATGCTATCGCTGCCCATTGCCAAAGGAACACCCTGTGCGGCTAGGGTCATAAGCGGCAATACACCGCTGCCGAGCCGCAAATTAGAACTGGCATTGGTCACGACTGTCGTTCTCGTTCTAGCAAAAAGGTCAATGTCTTGGTCGTCTGCCCACACCCCGTGTGCCAGTGAGGTAGTTTCGTCAAGCAGACCGAATGTGTGCAAAGCCGTTCCCGCCGAGCTGCCAAAGCGTTTGCGGGCGTAAGCAGCTTGGTAGGGTGTCTCGAGCACATGCATGTGCACACCGACTGCGAGGCGTTCGCGTTCGTGTTGGACTCGAGCCAGCACATTATCTGACGCCCAGTGTAACCCCACGGGTGCGAGTAACAACCGCACCAACGCATCATCCTGCCAGTCGGTGATTAACTCAGCGAATAGCTCAAAGTAAGCATCACTATCTAAGTAGACCACCGCTGGGTCAAAGTAGTACAAAAGTGCCCGTCGAACGTCTTCAGGCAATAGTGCTAACAAGTCTGCATCGGGCAAATAACTCACAAGTTGCTGGTCATAATGCCCCACTGCCAAGGCGATGCGCACACCAAGGTCACGGTAGGCTTGCAAACTTGTTCGTACGTTAGTGGCAAACGCGTCAACTGGTCCTGGGTGAGAGTGGGCGTGCAAGGACGTGGTGATGCCTGCTAGCAGCATCCGAGCGGCACAAAATTGCGTTTCGGCGTAGGTGTCACTTGTGGGATAGCCCAAAAAGCGCGGCAACCACAACTCCAAAGGAGCATCCGCCATGCCCGCCTGTCGGGTGTCGAGTGCCCGTCCGTGATGGTGAGCGTTAACCAAGCCCGGCAGTAACAGACTGCCAGCAGGTAGCTGCAACGTGGGCAAGTGAGCGTATTGTGATGCCAACACCTGCCACATTCCACAATCTACAACCTTGCCATTTTCAACGACTAGCACGGCATCTTGCACCACGCCAGCCGCGTGCAAACTGGGGTCAAACAATGCGATATCCGCACGAATGCACTGACTTTGCGGTGATTTTTGCGGTGATGTTGTCATTGTTGTAAGAATAGCAAACCTGTCAGTGTCTCGTGCCGTTAGGCTGTGAGACGTGAGACGATTACGACGGTTATTAAGACGGTTATAAAGTCAAAGTACAGGCAAAAGCGCGAAAAACGCTTTGAAAAGCAGTTTCAGTAAAGTCAGTTTAGTATTTTAGTTGTAAAGATTTTGCTAACAGTTGCATCAGTAAGAGCACGTACAATATTTTAGACCAAGGATTTTAAGCCGAAAGAAATGTAGAATGTTATGTCAAGAAAATGAGAAGGTGCTCAGCGAAAATAGGTATATTAGATAAATTAAAAAAAGTTTAACATACTTTTTTACGATAATTGGTTAACTCGAGGATACGTTTGGCACACGTCTGCGGTGAGGCAATGCGTTAATGTGCTGTTTTAGCTTGTGATGTGGTGTGATAGCTCGAGGCAACTGTGAATGAACACCACCATGTTCAAGCAAGAGGTTGTTCAAGCAAGAGGTTGAATGCGTTGGGCGTCGCGACACCCACGGCCATTGTCATCGTGGTGGGTGCTGTCGAGGCGGGTGCTATCAAGACGGCGGGCAATGCGTTTGTGGGTATTCATGAAGTCCTCCTTTGGGGTGCGTTGCGTATGTCCAAAGTATGCCTCATGAGTTCTTACAGAACTCTTACAGCGCCTTAATCACCGCGTGGTGTATCGTCATTTTGCGCGCCTGTGACGGGGTAGATGGTTTTATGAAAAACAATTTCTGTAGGCTGTGTTGGTTGCTTTTATGAGAAAAAAATTAAGACATCAGTACGCCTCATAATCTATGTGATGCTGACGATTGATACTGCGCTCGAGCATCCTAATTTCCTTCATGTTAGGTTCATGTTCTTGTTTACTATTAGTATTTCCACGATTAACGCCCACATAATTGAACACGATTGGTGTCAATACAATATTGGTAAAAATAAGTAACTGTAGAAACGACATGTGTAATTGCTATATGGAGTTTCGACACCAGCTGGTGTTAGGTGATACCCATTCCAATTGACTCGCGCAATCAATGCGTGCAGAGTGCGTGGGAACGAGGGATGCAGGTAGAAACGGAAGAAAGTCTGTAGGACGTTTTGCAGTGTTTCGTTGGAATCCGTTTTGCATCACCAGACTGATTTGTCAATGAATGATGCGTTTCAATGTCCTTACACGTATACCATCAAACTAGCGACGTTTGTTTGATGTTTAGCGTGCTCTAGCAGTATGGGGCTACAAAAGGCTGCTCGCAGACAGCAAAAAGACAGCAAAAAGCGCTCGAGGTCACACAAGCCTATATCGCAGATGACGGTGACCGAGCGAGCGCCCGAAGTCGTGATTGTTTTTACAACATGCTGGCGTGTTGCGCGAGCCACCTGCCTGCTTCAAATAAAGCGTAACCCATGAGGCCAATGGCAATGCCAGCCGCCACTTGATCGATGCGTTTGTCTTTGGGTAAACCTTGGCGCATGAAACCCCACAAAAAACCGCCTACGATGCCTCCTAGGTGTCCCCACAAAGAGACGTTAGGAATGGCTACTGAAAACACCACGATAAGCAGCATCCACTGTACCAGTGCTCGAGTGAGCACCTGATCGTGCGGACTGCGGCTGCGCAGGGTGTCTGCAAGTAGCGCAGCCGCGATTCCTAACACGCCACCAGACGCCCCTACCAGCACCAATTGATCGCCAGCTTGGGCAATCACCGTCAAGTAAGCCCCAAAAAATGTCCCTAAGGCAAACGCAGTGAAGATATTTGGCCAAAAACGACGCATTTCGTAGAGTTTACCGATGTCCCACAGCACCCAACAATTAAGGCCAATGTGCAACAAGTTGCCGTGTACAAAACCATATGACAAATAACGCCACCAAGCGTCGGCATCAGGAATGGGCACGTTGAGGATAAATCCGGCCATACGCTGCGCAGCATCAGGGCGAACGACACGGCCAACGAGCACTTGTACGCCGTAGCAGGCCAGCAAAAAACCAATCAGTGCCAAGGTGGCTGCGGGGCGCTGCGCTTTGGGAAGGGTGGGTAAAGGGTGCTCGAGCCGCTCGAGGTGACTTGCTAACACGGTTCTGTGTGCCGCTGAAGCCCGCTGGTAAGCTTGGCTGTAAAACTGTGCTGCTACGTTGGGTTGGGCGTTGCGTTCAGCAGCTTCAGCCAAGACGGTGAGTTCGCGCACGCCGATGTTATCACTTGGTAAACTGTCTTTAGTAGCCCCCACGTTGCCTTGGGCAGCAAAGACATACGCCCTTGCTAGCGCCAAACTGCGGTAGCCAATCGCTCCTTCGCCGCTAGCTTGCCAGCGTGTTTCTAAAGTGTTCAGTTCGGCGTCTGCCAAGCTAAAATCATGCATTTGCGCAAACGCATGTACCCGCGCTGCTGATGCTAGTAGGGCATTGTCACCGCCGGGGGGTGGGTCGATGGCCACAAGCTCATGCCAACGTTCTTGCAATTCAAACGCTTGAATAGCAATGAGGCGGCTGTTAGGGTCAGCAGCGTATTGTCGATTGATGGCTTGTTCGGGGTCGAAGGTGATGAGCTCGAGCGCCCTACTCGCGTCCCCTTGCCGCAATGCCGCTTGGGCGAGCAAGCGTTTGATGCTGCGCCGTCCGTCTTCCCCCCAATAAAGGGTATCGACAATACGATCACTGATGGTGTCGCGTCGTCCTCGAGTGAGGGCAGTCAGCAAATAAGGACTGAAGATATATGCGGCGGCGATGAGCAGCAACACGCCACTGAGCCACTGCCAAGGGCGTGCTGGGTTGGCCACCACCAACCACGCCCCCAAGCCACCAGCGAACACGGTAGCCGCCCAAGTTTTGAGCGGGACTTCGCTGTTAAGTGGTGCAATGCGCCCCATCAACCGCCCGGTGTAGACACCGCTGATGGTCAAGATGAGCGCCAGTAAACTAAGTTGATTCATTATCTTAGCTTAGCTGTTCACACGCGGCTTGTCTGCACGTGAGGTTGCGTTGTGCACTAGGCATTAGTTGTGCGCTAGGAATTAGTTGTGCGCTAGGCATTAGACGCGATGTATGTCTGTGGTGCGCTAAGCGAGTCTCTTACGGGTATCACCTTAGATGGGTTGTCCTGTGTGCGCGTTGTGTGTGCGTTGTGTGTGTACGTAGTTTTTGTACGTTGTGCGTCATGGTGTGCAAAAGCAATGGTGATTATTGAAAGTGGTTGTAAACTGACACTAACACTAATATCGACAAGGTAGGACATCACGTGAAAGGTGTGAATGTGCCATCATGAGGGGGCTAAGGGTGGCTTTGCTATCCTTTAACACCCGCGAATGAACAGCCACGCAGTAACACCTGCGAATGAACACCCACGAATGAACAGCCATGAAACCTGCTCGAGGTATTTAAGTGCAGCGCCATTCAGTCACACTATGTTGCGACGACATGTGTTGCGACAACATGTGTTGCAGTGACATATTGTGCAGTGGTATTTCATTGTGAGGCAACGTGCAAGGCAATACATGCAAAGCAGAACGTGCAAGGCAATTACCTGTAGAGCAGAACGTGTAGAGCAATACGTGAGGCGAATCGTGATATCACAACATGATGACATAGTAATAAAACGTCGTAATAAAACGTCAACCTGAATGGGCATTGCGCAGTGTGACAGCTTTGCTAAGCTAGCAAAACCCACGTTTACAACCGCCGCGCTATGCATTACAACAAGGCTTCCTGCTCACAGGCAGATAACGGCAAGATAATTGGGTATACATTTGACGAACACAAGACGAACACAAGACGCATCACATCGCGAAACAAACAGCTAACGAACATACATCGACCAGCATCACGCGGTCACGACGCAACACCAAGAAAAGAGGATGAGCATGCTGACAGTCTTAGGCATCGTGCTAGCATACTTTCTCGGCAGCATTCCCACGGGTTATATCATCGCCAAAGCCAACGGTGTGGATATTCAGCAAATTGGCTCTGGCAATATCGGCGCGACCAACGTGCTGCGTTCCGTTGGTCGGGGAGCGGCAGCCATCGTCATCATCACCGACCCCCTTAAAGGCATGGTGGCCGTGTGGCTTGCCATGCTCGCAGGTTTAAGCGAGTGGGGCATTTTGCTGTGTGGCTTGGCGGCGGTGTTAGGCAACAACTACAACATCTTTTTGGGTTTCAAAGGTGGCAAGGGTATTGCCACGAGCATCGGTGTGTTCATCGTGCTTGCGCCCTTAAGCACTACGTTAGGCATCATCATGGGGGTATTTACCATTGTGTTATGCCGCTATGTGTCGATGGGGTCGATGATAGGCATGTCAACAACGCCGCTGTTTTTGGCGCTGCACCGCCCTGAATTTACTGGCCCCAAAATGGTACTGAGTGTGACGTTGTTGCTACTGAGTATGTGGCGGCATCGCAGCAATTTGGTGCGGCTGGCTCAAGGGGTCGAACGGCGCATTGGCGAACGGGTCACTGGTGTTGCAACGTCGGTAGCACCTGCGATTGAGACGTCAGATACTGACGCTGCTGACGGCGATGACGCGAATCATGATGACACTGACGGGACCGTGGAGAATACAGACGTCAATTAGCAGTAACGTACAAATGCGTTCAGATTATCAAAAGCGAACCGAGGTAGAAGGTGTTGCTCGAGCCACCTCCCTCGGTTCGTCATTTTTTGCTACTGCCTAGGGCGTTGTTGCACAAATTGGGCTTCGTAAGTGGTTTCCCAATTTTTCTTTCGGAGTATTCGCGAGCATTTTTTGCTCTGAGATGGTAATGGGCTTTTTTAGGCATCATCTAGCCCCTGACCAGAAATCCACTTTCGATTTTCGTATTCATGCAACAAAGCCACTGCCTAGCCAAACATTCCAAGCGTAGGGTTTGTTGTTTGGTCGTTATTGCTGCAAGAGTGCTCGAGCACCCCTTTTCGCTGCGCTTCTTTTTGACCACTGCACCACAATCACCCCAGCCAATGCCACCACCCCACCGAGCAACGTAAGCGGTGCAGGCACTTCGGCAATCAGTAACCACGCAAACAAGGTGCTGTTAACGGGTACCAAGTACAACATAGTCGTCACTCGAACGACGGGCGCTTGTGACAGGGCATAGGCAAAAATGGCATAACAGAGTGCTGCCGGAAAAATACCTGTGTACACTGCTGCAATGAGCGCCGACATGTTGGCATCACGGATGTCGGCGACGAATCCGGGGGCGAATATCAGCAGGGGAATCGTGCCCAAGAGCGTCACGAACGTGGCTAACTCGAAACCGGTGTAACGGCTAAACATGCGCTTTTGCAAAACAGCATAGAGCGATGTGGCCAAGGCTGCTGCCAAAATCAACAGCGCATAGGGGTTGAAACCTCGTGCCAAATCATCACTGCTGCCTGAACTAATAAGCGCCACGCCAGCAAGCGACAGTAACAACCCAAACCACGCGGCTACTGGTAAACGTTCACCGAGTAGCCAACTGGCAAGGGCTGCACTGAGGGCGGGTGCGGTGGCAATAATCAAACTGCCTGCGCCTGCGCCGACGTGTTGCTGCCCAAAATTGAGGGCGCTGTGATAAAAACTAATCCCCAAAAACGCCAGTAGCATCACATACGCTAAATCACGTTTGTCAGGCAGTAAGCGGGTGTGGGCGACGCGGCTGTAAATGATAAAACAAGCGGACGCCACCAAAAAACGAATTAACGTCAAATGGCCGGGCGTCATGCCGGTTAAAGCAACTTTGATGGCCGGAAACGCCGAACCCCAAAAGATAGTGAGAAGTAACATGCTCAAGGTAACGCGAATGCTCATGATGTCAGCCTACTGTGTGGCACTAAAAGATGTGTGTCGCGGGTGTGCCATGGGGAGACTTGCGTTGTGAATTGACGGGTTCACCTGCGTGGATGTTGTCTGTGCGGGTGACAGGAGGATGGCTCGAGCCATTACAATCAAACCCGTGATTGACGTTACCAATATCAGCAAGACCTTTGACAGTGTTCGTGCTGTACACGCGCTGAGTTTTCAGGTGCAAGCGGGCGAAGTCGTTGGTTTACTAGGTCCTAATGGCGCTGGTAAGACCACGACGTTGCGTATGTTAGCAACACTACTCAAGCCGAATGCTGGGACCATCTTCCTCAACGGCATCGACGTGCTAAAAAAGCCGCAACAGGCAAGGGCCAACCTTGGTTATGTCAGTGGTGACACAGGTCTATATGACCGTTTGACAGGTCGGGAAACGTTGCGTTATTTTGCTAGGCTCTACGGGTTTTCTAAGCGCCAAGCGGATGCTCGCATTGACGAACTAGACGCCCAACTCGGTCTCGGCAGTGCGCTTACAAGGCTAGCAGGCGAAGGCTCGAGCGGCATGAAGCAAAAACTGTCTATTGCCCGGGGCATTTTGCATGACCCCCCTGTGTTACTGCTCGATGAAGTGACCTCGAGCCTCGACGTGATTGCCAGACGAGCAGTTCTAGACGCCGTCAAAAGCTACCAAAGCGAAGGCCGCGCCATCCTCTATTCAGCGCACACCATGAGCGAAATCGAAGAACTGTGTGACCGGGTGGTGATGCTCTTGGGCGGTCAGGCGATTGCCGCGGGTACGCTCGCTGAACTAAAAGAACAAAGCAGCACAACCAGCATCGAAGACGCTTTTTTCGCATTCGTCAAAGAACATCAAGACCTCCTGCCAGAAGCACAACAGGCGGCCAGTCACACGGAGGTGGCATCATGATTTGGCACTTGGCACGCAAAGAAATTTTGTCAACCTTGCGCGACACTCGAGCGGTGCTTGCCAATTTGCTGATTCCGTTAATCGTTTTGCCGCTAGTGATGCTGGGAATGCCGCTACTGCTTGGGGGTTTGTTTGCTCGAGAAGTCAGTAACGTCACTGAAGTGGCGGTTAGTGGGGTAGAGGGTTTGCCGCAAGGCTTGCGCGATGGTTTAGAAGACCAAGCCCTCGAGCTCATCGCTAGCGACAACCCAAGCGAGCAAGTGCAAGATGACGCATTTGTGTTAGGGCTAAGCGTGCCCGAGGATTTTCAAGATGCCCTAGCTAATAATCAAGCCAGTTTGACCTTGTACCGCAAAGGCGGCAATTTGCGCAGTGACTTAACCGCGGGCAAAGTGCGCAGTGCCGTCAGTCAGTTTCGTGAAGCGCGGGTGCAAGACGCCATGCGAGAAGCCGGGGTAGATGTAGCAGTGCTTGAAGCCGTGACATTAGCCGAAGAAAACGTCAGCAGCGACACAGCAGCCGGGGGCAGCGTGGCGTGGATTATTCCCTTTTTGCTGGTCGTGTGGACGCTTTCCGGTGGGCAGATGACGGCCATTGATGCGACTGCTGGCGAAAAGGAACGGGGTAGCCTCGAGAGCATTTTGGTTGCCCCCGTGCGTAGATCTCATTTGGTACTGGCCAAGTTTTTGGCGACGGCGCTTTTTGGTCTCAGTTCGGCGCTGATGGCGATAGTGAGTTATGCCTTCTCGAGCCGCTTACTATTCGGTGGTGTATTCTCCCGCTTTTTAGCAGGCAACGAAGAAATCACTGAAGTATTCGGTGGACAGATTACCTTCACCCTTAGCGCCTTGGGACTACTCATCGTTACCAGTGCATTGGTAGCAATGCTAGTAGCCAGCTTGCTCATCGCCGTGGCCATGTTCGCCCGTTCCTACAAAGAAGCCCAAAGTTACATCGCCCCTCTTAGTTTGGTGATGATTTTGCCCGTTATCGGTTTGCAAGTGGCAGACTTTTTGGATTTGGGCGTGAGTTTTTATGCCGTGCCGCTCCTGAACGCCATGTTGTTTATGACTGATGTGGTGCAAGGGCAAGCGGAAGTTGTGGCGGGGGCAATTACATGGGGCTCGAGCCTCGTCTACTGCGCCATCATGCTGACCATTGCCAATGCTAACTTCAACCGCGAAGCTGTCATCTTTCGAACTTGAGTGTTATAACCTCATTGATACGTCATCTGCATAGGCTCTGTAAACAAGACGTGATTATCGAGATATGTAGTTATATGCGACATATTGAGGGGGAACGATGACCAAAACAGCACTCGTCACAGGGGCATCATCAGGTATCGGCGAGGCCACCGCGTTGGCGCTTAGGCAAGCGGGGTTTACCGTGTTTGGCACCTCGCGCAATCCGGATAAGCACGACGTGCCCTTTGAGATGGTGCAACTTGACGTTCATGACGATGCATCAGTAGCAGCTTGCGTCAAGCACGTCAAAGACCGCACAGAGCGCATTGATGTGCTGGTGAACAACGCGGGTTACGGGATTTATGGTGCTGTCGAAGAAACCAGTATTGAAGAAGCCAAAGCCCAACTTGAAACTAACTTTTTTGGGGTGGTGCGGATGACCAAAGCGGTGCTACCAATCATGCGGGAACAGCGTGCTGGACGGGTCATCAATATCGGGTCGCTAGCAGGGTTAGTCGCTGTGCCTTATCACGCGTATTATTCTGCTAGTAAGTTTGCCCTCGAGGGATTCACAGAAGCACTGCGAATTGAGCTCGAGCCCTTCAACGTCTTCGCTACGATTCTCGAGTTTGGCTATGTCAACACGCCTTTTGCCGACAGCACCACCTTGCCAGAAGCGCCCCTCACCGCCTACGACGAACCGCGCAACAAGTTGGTAGAAGCCTCGAAAAAATTACTTGCTAACGGGATTGAACCAGAAAAGGTGGCTCGAGCTGTCGTGAGCGTCGTCAACGCGGACAAGCCACCTTTGCGCAAACGGGTGGGCAGTACGTGGATTTTGGAGGTCTTCAAGCGCATTTTGCCGTATGACCTTTTCAAGTTAGGTTTGCGCCAGAATTTCAATCTTTAGCTAATCATCGCTAACTAACCTGCACGTTGCTGGTTAATCCGTACTTTGTGCTGCCAAACGGCGTTTGCGGCGTAGTTTTTGTTGCCAAACAGCCGCCAGCAGGGCGCTGCCAATAATCAGCAACCCGCCCAAAGCTTGCACCCACGAAAGCCGCTCACCCAAAAACAACGATGCCCAGGTGACCGAAAGGAGCGTCTCGACGGGTGAAAGTAACGACGCTTGCCCGCTGCCTATCAGTTGAATGCCAGAAAAAAGCGCAAAACGGGCGATAATTGTGGCTACGACTGCCGTGTACGCAATGACTCCCCAGCCTAGTGGGGATAGGGGCGGGAAGGTTTGCCCTTGTATCAGTGTTAGTCCTGTAAAAATAAGGGTGATGACAAACGCCGCCACACTGAGGGTGTAGAGGGTCACGGTGACAGGTGGATAGTCGCGTAAGTGCCATTGAATCCAGTTGGCATTAAACGCAAACAGACAGGTGGTCAACATCATTAAGCCGACACCCACAAGGCTGACATCACCGCCAGGGCCAATCAGCAGGTACACGCCTGCTAGGGCAACGACTAAGCGGATGGTGTTTTGGCGGGTGAACGGTTCA
Source organism: uncultured bacterium (assembly GCA_964550765.1). Lineage (GTDB taxonomy): Bacteria > Deinococcota > Deinococci > Deinococcales > Trueperaceae > JBCCBI01. The sequence continues at coordinate 20,706 of CAZKAZ010000027.1, forward strand.
CCACGTAGCGCCAAAAGTCCTAAGGCAAACAGCGGATACAGCGAAATCAGCATCGTCAAAATGGACACGTCCAAATAGGTGAGTGCTGTGTAGAACGTCACCATGCTCGAGCCATTGAACACGCCCGCAATGGTGCTGTGGATTAGTCCCTGACGATCAATACGGGAGATGCTGGGTCTGCGCCACACGACAAGCCACATTAAACCCGTTGCCAACCACACCCGCACGGTGAGTAGTAATAACGGGTCAAGGTCGGTATTAAGCCCCAAGCGAATGATAGTTGGCGCGGTGCTGAGGCAAAAAATGGCAAACAGCACCAACAGAGAGCCTTGGGTAGCAGGCGAGAAGGTAGCGAAACGACGGGCAAGCATTAAGCAGCTCGTTTCGTCAGTTTTGAGGGTAAGTCCCTTGCCACCTCAGCTTCGGGTAGGGGCAGGTCTAGCTCGAGCCACGTCTTCACTAACGCCTGAGCATCTTCCAAGGCCGTCATTTTCACAATGTCTTTGCGCATCTCTGCAAACTGTGCCATGTCCTTAAAATACTGCAAACCCTGTGAGCGCATCGGCAACATGCCTTTGTGTTCCCCGTACCATGCTGCGTTCATCACCGCGTGTCGTAAAAAAATCTCCGCCCGCTGCTGCACACTTGGTGCGTCTTCACCCTGAAGCTCGGCAAAAATCCACGGACGCCCCACTGCACCCCTTGCCACCATCACGCCCAGCCCAAGTTCGGCATACGCGTCAAACTGGGCTTTGTTTTGCACGTCACCAGAACCCACCACGGGAATGTTCACCGCACTGGCGACTTCGGCAATCATCTCCCAGTTGGCGCTGCCGCTGTATTTTTGGGCAGCCGTGCGCCCGTGAACGGCGATGAGGGCGGCTCCGGCTTGCTCGAGCGCTTTCGCCACTTCCAGCACGTTCACCTGGTCATACCCCAGTCGCATTTTGGCACTGACAGGTACGGGCACAGCTTTGGTTAACGCATTCACTATCTCAGCGGCACGTTCGGGGTCAAGCATCAACTTAGACCCGCAACTTTTGCCCGTAACCTTTTTGACCGGACACCCCATGTTGAGATCCAACGCTTGCGGGGCATACTGTTCATACAAAATGCGCCCACCTGCCGCCGTAATATCCGCTTCGCCGCCAAACACCTGAATCACCAAGTCAGGTTCGTTTTTGTACGGTTCGCCAATTTCGATACCCTGCAAGTCGCCCACGACCAACGCTTTGGCGCTGACCATTTCCGTTACTGCCCACGCGCTACCAAATTCGCGGCACAGTTTGCGAAAAGGGGCGTCGGTGTAGCCTGCCATAGGGGCGAGGATGGCGCGGCGAGTGGCAAGTTTGCGGGTGTAAAAGTTTTCCGTCACGGTTCTAACCTAGCATGTAGCTGAATCAGCGAAAGCACTCGAGCAACCACCAATCTCCCATGTGCTGTTCTAGTGCCTTCAAGACATCTTCACTTGATGCGTCTAGATCGCGGTTTTGCACGTCCACGAGTAACCCGTATGCTAATTCAAAATTCACCCGATCCGTCTTATCAAATACCCGAAAGCTGCCGTTGTCTGCGTTGTTGAGTTTGTCGATTTCTTGCACACCGACTTTGCCAGTGATGGCTTTTTCGCGTTGGTCTCGCAGGAGTGTAAAGTGCATGTCGGGGTGATGGATGACGAGTTTGTTGAAATTTTTCATACGTGCTGTAAACGCACCAGAATCCGCATAAAGAAACCCGATGACTCGAGCAGGGGCGTCATTCACTTGAATAGATAAATTGGCTGGCACTTTGCTCTTGCCAAGGCGCACGTTGTCGATGATTATGGGGCGATATTGAGCATAAGCATCCGCCAAGGTCATCAACTTGCCGAGGTCGTCTTCATCGTCGATGATTTGGGCTTGGTCGTAACGCTTTTCCCAATGTTTGCGGCGGGTGTGAATTTCATCCTCGAGCATTTGCATGACCGGGTCGAAGTCCGTAAGGTCAATTTCAAGTTCGGCATCGGTGTCGTTCGTTGGAGTTTGGGCAGATGCTGCATTGGTGAAGGTGGTGATATTCCCCGTGAGGGCCTGGGCGAGGGCAGCTAGGGTGTGCTCGAGTCTAGCGACGCGTTGCTCGAGATTGCCCGTTTCTTGATTACCCGTCTGCTGGTTAACTGCTGGCGTGACGGCGGTCGTCTTAGGTGTATCCGCAAAGGTTAGTGGTGCGCCCTGCGTTTTGTGACGGTAGTACGCAGCAGCGCGGTTCAAAGCGGCACGAATCGAGGTTTGCTGCAAGATGTCGTTTTGTTCACTACGGTTGAAAATCTCTGCAAACGACAAGTCTGCCTGTTGCGCTTTGTAGTCCAAAATGGCCGCTAGGTGCTCGCGGTCAGGGTGATGCAGTTGCACGTGCACTTGGGCGATGCGACCCAACACCGACTCGTCAAAAAGGCTTTGAAACTGCTGCCAACGGTCAGGGAAAAGATTAAAAATCACCAAACTGTTGGGGACATAACTGAGAATATCTTTGACGGCATCGGCAAAACGCTCGAGAATCCCCGGTTTGTTGCTGAGTCCCTCGAGCTGGTCAAACACTAAAATGAGCGGTTCGTCCAAAATTGACAACCTACCCAGCACTGTCATGGCTTCAAGGGCAAATCCTTCGCGGTCAATGTCTTCTGACCAGTCCTCGAGGCCTACTTTGGCGAGTTCGTCCTTGTCTAGTTGATGCGCTGTGAAATAGCGCCTCGTCAGTCCGCGCCGTTCATTGTCCAAATAACCGCAGTATCTAACAAACGCTTTGAGCACATTGACCGCGTGCCCCGCACTGCTGTAGCGTTCACCCCAATAGCGGCTGACGTGATTGAGAATAAACTTCCACTCGTCGTAATACTGTTTGCTGTCTTTGCCAGCTTGCCTTTGAAAGAGACTGAGGCTGTTTTGCTCGAGCGTGCTGATGATTTTGCTGCCGCGTTCGGTGTCGGCGGCTTCGGGACGGTTGCGCAGTATCTGCAAAAAACAGTTGCCAAAAAACCGCTGCAACTGCGTGTAAGGCGTGTTCGGAATAGGTTCAAACAGCGACTCAATGACCCGTGCATAGGTGTGGTACAAAACATTTTCGGGGTTGTTGGGTTGGCGCACATAAAAAAGGGGATTGCTTTGTAGTTTGGCACTAGCAAGGCGCATCATCAAGTGGGTTTTGCCTGACCCAGGTTCGCCAATCACCACTGCCCCCCGGCTTTGTTGGTTGGGGTCGTGGGCAAGTTCATCGAGGGCGCTTAGCAAACCCTGAAATTGCTCCCCGTAAATTTCACGTAGGTCGGGGTGTTGCTGAAAAGGGTCATCAACGCGGCTGCTGCTAAATGGGTTGGGAATCGTCTTGAGGTTGTCCATGAAGCGTTGTTCTCCTTCGTGATGAATGAGATGATTGTGCAGCACACGCGTAAACATAGCGTCGTAGCGGGCGCTGTGGGCGTAGGCGTCATTAAAGCGCTTGCCGTCTACTTGTAGCTTAAAAGCGTGACTGAGGTGCTGCAAACTGTAGCTGAACTGGGCGCTGCTCGAGTGTTGCCACTTGCTGGTGCTACCCACACCTGCTGGAAAAAGACGCTTGGCAAGTTGCATGGTGCAAACAAACCGGACGTCAGGAAAACTCACCCCTGCCCGCCGGAAACTGCGCCTCAGTATCTCACGGTCATGCTCAGCATAGTGACACACCACTGTGCTGCCGTTAAGACGCTCGGCCAGTTCACAGCAAATAGTGCGCAGCGGTTTGTACTGATGTTTGCTGCTATCTTTGGCAAAAGCTTCATACACGCACTTACCATGTTCATCGACTACCGACACTTCGGTGAGGTGCATTTTTCCTTCGGTGTCAAGAAAGTAGCGTGGCGCTGAGGACGGCATGAGGTCAGTGTAGCTGATGGCTGGCATGTTGTTGGAATTAACAAAACACCTCTATTACTTCTATGCAGCACAGGCATGAAGCAGGGGGCGCGGCATCAGGCAAGCCAAAAAACTGTGGCGAGAGGCGCATGAACAGGCCATTAAGCTGCGTACAATGCAGGGCGTGAGTCAAACTAAACAAAACATCATCGTTATCGGCAGCGGTTTCGGCGCACTGGGGGCGGCTGCTCGTTTGCTAGCCTCAGGGCACCACGTCACCATGTTAGAAAAACGCGACAAACTTGGTGGGCGGGCGTATGTCTACGAACAAAATGGCTTTAAGTTCGACGGCGGACCCACCATCATCACGGCACCGTTTATGTTCGACGATATCTTCGAAAAAGCGGGCAAAAAACGCGAAGACTACGTGGAATTCGTCAAGTGCGACCCCTTTTATCGCATCTTTGAACACACCAGCAACGCAGAACACAAAAACTTCTTCGACTACAACGACGACGAAATGTTCACGTTGCAAGAAATTGACAAACGCAACCCCAGCGACAAGCGCGGCTATCTCAACTTCATCAACAGCACCAAAGCCATTTTCAACAAAGGCTTTACCGAACTGGCAGACAAGCCCTTTTTGACGGTGTGGGACATGCTCAAAGTGGCACCGGATTTGATGCGCTTGCAGGCTTACAAAGACGTGTATAAGTATGTGTCGGGGTTTGTTGAAGACCCTTTTTTGCGGCAGTGTTTTTCGTTTCACCCGCTGTTGATTGGCGGCAACCCGTACGACGCTAGTTCGATTTATGCCATGATTCACTACCTCGAGCGCGAATGGGGCGTGTGGTACGCCATGGGCGGCACCGGGGCGCTAGTGAATGCTTTTGAGCAACTCATCACCGAACTCGGCGGCGTGATTCACAAAAACGCCGAAGTTGACGAAATCATGATTAAAGAACAAGGCACCCGCAACATCGTCAGCGGCGTCAAGCTAAAAGACGGCACGGTGTTTGAAGCGGATTCGGTTGTTTCTAATGCGGATGTGGCCTTTACGTATCGCAACATGATTGCTGAGCGTTACCGCAAAAAGTATAGCAACCGCAAGCTCGAGAAAATGCGCTATTCCATGTCGCTGTTCGTTATCTACTTCGGCACCAAAAAACGCTACCTCGACACCGAGCTAAAACACCACAACATCATCCTTGGGCCACGCTACAAGGGTCTGCTTGATGACATCTTTACGGGCAAAAAACTTGCTGATGACTTTTCACTCTATCTGCACATGCCTACCATCACTGACTCGAGCATTGCCCCAGAAGGCTGCGAAGGGTTTTACGTGCTTTCACCTGTACCACACCTAGATTCTGGTACTGACTGGCGCACGCAAGCCAAGCCCTACCGCGACGCCATTATGCAGTTCTTAGAAGACAATTACCTGCCAGGCTTGCAAGAAAACATCATCGCTGAGCACATGATTGATCCTTTGCACTTTGAACAAGAACTCAACTCGTTTAAGGGTTCGGCGTTTTCGGTAGAGCCGATATTGACCCAATCTGCGTGGTTCCGTCCGCACAACCGCTCGGAGGACTTTCATAACTTGTACTTTGTAGGGGCAGGCACGCATCCGGGCGCAGGACTACCTGGGGTTTTGTCGAGCTCCAAGATTGCCGATGATTTGATTAACGCGGCGTAAGCGTTTCTAAAGTACTGCTTTCGAGGCTCTGGCATTGGCTGGGGTCTCGTTTTTTGTTGGGAGAAGCGGTATTTGGTGCGTTGTAGGTTGGCTCGAGTCACAATACCTCAATGACTTCTTCAGCATCTCCTTACTACGGTTGGCGCATCGTCTACGCCCTCGCCATCACCCAGACGGTTGGTTTTGGCATTTTGTACTACGCGTTTAGTGTGTTTGTCGCGCCGATGGAACTGTCCCTTGGTTGGTCGCGGGGGCAGGTGTCGGGGGCGTTTTCGTTGGCGCTGCTCACCTCGGGGTTGGTGGCGCTACCCATCGGGCGCTATGTTGATAGCAAGGGGGCGCGTTTGCTGATGACCGTGGGGTCGCTAGTCGGGGCATTGCTGGTCGTAGCGTGGTCATTGGTAGAAAACTTGGCGGTGTTTTACCTGATTCAAGCGGCCATTGGCGTGGTGATGGCGGCGACGCTGTATGACATTGCGTTTACGGTGGTGGCGGTGTGGTTTCGTGTCGAGCGACCCAAAGCCATGCTCATTATCACCTTTGTGGCGGGGCTAGCGAGTACTATTTTTATTCCCTTAACGACGTTTTTGCTGGGGGTGCTCGAGTGGCGTGAAGCCCTGCGGGTGTTAGCCATCATCTTGGCAGTCGTTAACGTCCCTTTGCACGGGTTCGTCTTGCGCAGACGCCCAGAGCAACTCGGTTTAACAGCAGACGGTCACGCGAATGACGCGTCTTCGCAAATCACAACCACCGTTAGCGATAGCACCTTGAAAGACGCCATGCAGCAGCCCTCGTTTTGGTGGCTCACAGCGGCGGTGTCGCTCGATAGGTTGGTGCTAGTGGCCATCGCCGCCCACAGCGTGCCCTTACTCATGGACAAAGGCGCAAGCCCTGCGCAAGCGGCGTTTATTGCGGGTACTATCGGGCTTTTTCAAGTAGCGGGTCGGGTGGTGTTCGTGCCGATGTTGCGCTTACTACCCCTCACCTCGCTCACAGTTGGCGTATACGGCGTGCGGGCGTTGGCACTGTTGCTACTGTTTGTGCCCGGTTTGGGCTGGTGGTTGTTTGCAGGGCTGTTTGGCGTGGCCAACGGCGCGAGCACCTTGGCGCGGGCGGCTTTAATTGCCGATATTTATGGTGCAAAACACTATGGCAGCATCAACGGCACGGTGGCTACCGTCGTGGCGATGTTGCAGACGATTTCGCCATTAGTTGCTGGCCTCATGTTCGATGCCGCAGGTAGTTACGACCCCGTGGTGATGACACTTATGGCAGTGTCGCTCTTAGCGACAGGGGCGATGGTGGGCTGCACGCGGCGGTTGCAGCTTGCACCAGCCTAGCGTATACAGGTTCATACACACTTTGGCGAGTGGCTTTGCTATACTCTGTGGCTAGCAGGAAGAGTAGCCGTTTCGGGGGCTTACAGAGAGTGGACGTCGTGGCTGAAAGCGTCCGCAAGTCGTCCAGCGGTGAACGTCGCCTGTGTTGTTTGCCCTCTAATTTTTGTAAGTAACAGGGTTAGAGAAGAACGGTGCGTTATTAGTGTCGCGTGGCCATGTCTGGTTAGATGACGTGTCACAAAGAGACGAAAGATGCGCACTTATTAGACCTCTCGGTTCGTCACCCCGTCAGCGTGACGCAATGAAGTGCCAAGTTCTTAATGCTTGGAAGTACGGTGGTACCGCGGGGCATGCCTCGTCCGTATGAAACAGTTTTTGCGATTATTTGAATTGTAGACAATAACTGTAATGACGGAGGCACGCATGGACACTGGTACGACAAAAAATCCTTCTCAAAATAGCTGGCGCGAGTTGCCCAAGCAGTATGACCCGTTTGCGGTAGAAGACCGCTGGGTGACGCGCTGGGCACAACATCCTTTTGGGGCTGATCCGCATTCAGACAAACCCCCTTTTTGTGTGGTGATTCCACCGCCCAACGTGACGGGTAATCTTCACCTGGGGCACGCGTTTGATAACACCATTATCGACACACTGGTGCGTTACAAGCGCATGAAGGGGTTTGAAGCCCTGTTTCAACCAGGCACAGACCACGCGGGGATTTCTACCCAGGTGCAAGTGGAAAGGGCGTTAGCTACTGAGGGTAAAACCAAGTATGACCTTGGTAGAGAGGCGTTTTTAGAGCGTGTCTGGGACTGGAAAGAACGCTATGGTGGCATCATTCTTAAACAATTGCAACGCTTAGGGGCATCCGCCGACTGGTCGCGGACGCGGTTCACTATGGATGAAGGCTTGTCCAAAGCAGTGCGCCACCAATTCGTCAAGCTCTATCACGAGGGGTTGGCGTATAAGGGCGAACGCATCGTTAATTGGGATCCCATCAGCCAGACGACCCTGTCTGAACTTGAAGTTGACCGTGAAGAACGCCTCGGTAAGCTTTACACCTTGCGCTATCCACTTAAAGACGGCAGCACCGAAATTCGCATTGCCACCGTGCGCCCGGAAACGATTTTTGCTGACCAAGCGGTAGCTGTGCACCCGGAAGACGAACGTTTTCGTGATTTTGTCGGTAAGGACGTGCGCATTCCTTTAACCGACCGTTATATTCCCATCATCACCGACGAAGCCGTGGAGATGGACTTTGGTACGGGGGCGCTAAAAATTACCCCAGCGCACGACCCAACCGACTTTGAAATCGGAGAGCGCCATAACCTCGAGCACCCCAGCGTCATCGATCTAAACGCCAAACTGACCAGTGACTTGGTACCCGCAGAATTTCGCGGACTTGACCGCTTTGAAGCGCGGGACGTCATTGCCAAAGCGCTCGAGGACGAAGGCACACTGGTAGACGCCCAAGACTACACTGTTCCCTTAGGCTTATCACAACGCACCAAAGAACCCGTCGAACCCATTTTGAGCTTGCAGTGGTTTGTTGATACTGACGCCATTGCCCAGCGGGTGCTAGCAGGTTTGGACAGCGGCGACATTCGCATTCACCCTGAGCGTTACACCAAAGTGAACCGCGACTGGCTCGAGAACTTGCGCCACTGGAATGTCTCGAGGCAATTGTGGTGGGGGCATCAAGTGCCTGCTTGGTACGATGAAGAAGGCAACATCTATGTCCCTGACCCAGAAACCCCTGACCTAGACTGCCCCGATGACCCGCGCTACGAACACCTGAACTTGACCCAAGACCCGGACGTGTTCGACACGTGGTTCAGTTCTAACTTGTGGCCGTTTTCCACCTTGGGCTGGCCGAATACCAGTGACCCGTATTTTCAAAAGTTCTACCCCACGTCGGTGCTGGTAACGGGCTATGACATCTTGTTTTTCTGGGTGGCACGCATGGAGATGGCGGGTTATCAGTTTACGGGTGAAAAACCCTTTAGCGACGTGCTTTTGCATGGTCTTTTGCTCGATGCTGACGGGCAAAAGATGAGTAAGTCCAAAGGCAACGGTATTGATCCGCTCGAGGTCATTGACGAATACGGTGCCGACGCGTTGCGTTTTGCCATGACGTACGCCAGCACTGGCGGCCAAGACATCCGCTGGGACGGACGGCGCGTGGAGATGGGGCGCAACTTCAACAACAAACTCTGGAACGCCGCTCGTTTTGCCATGATGTACCTTGAACCCGCCGACCTCACTGCTGAGGTGACGCCTGATACCCTCCCTGATCGTTGGATTCTGAGCCGTTTGCAACACGCTGTGCAAGACGTTACCGCCCTGCTAGACGCGTACGACATCGGTGCAGCCAACCGCAGGCTCTACGACTTTGTGTGGTCGGAATTTTGTGATTGGTATTTAGAAGCCGCCAAACCGTATTTGCGCGAAGGCCGCAGCAGCACCAAAGCCACCCTCGCCCATGGGTTTGTGGCCATTCTCAAGCTCTTGCACCCGCTTATCCCGTTTATTACCAGTGAACTTTATGAGGCGCTCGAGTTCGATAAGCAACTTGGCTGGGCGAGTTACCCTGAACTAACGCCTGCCTTGGTTGACGAAGACGCCGAACGTCAGTTTAAGCACTTACAAGACGCCGTCAGTGCCTCGCGCAATTTGCGTGCTGAAGCCAACTTGTCACCCTCGCAAGAGATGCCGTTGGTGGTGTCTGGTGATGCTGCCAAGGTGATTGCAGATAGTGCGGTGATTGTGGAGAGTTTGGCTCGAGTGCGTCTGCAAGACACTTTGCAGGGGGCAGCCCTGTCGCAAATTGTCCCGGGGCTAGAACTCAAGTTGCCGCTCGAGGGTCTTGTTGATGTTGACGAATGGAAAGCGCGCCAACAAAAACGCCTCACAGACTTGCAAAAAGACATCGACAAAAGCAGCAAAAAACTCGCCAACGCCAAGTTCGTTGAAAACGCCCCCGCTGAGGTCGTCGCTGAAGAACGGCGGCGGTTAGAAGAAGCACAAAATGTCAAAGCCGGGGTAGAAGCCAGCTTGGCGCAACTTGGTTAAATCACGTTCAAGATTCGACGTTGTGTATATCCGTGTACATCAAGGTGGAGGGCATTGCCCTTCATCTTTTTTTACTGACGTCTGTGTGATATTCGTGTGATGTCCGTCAGATGTTGAAGCCACTGCGCGCGATATGTGGTATGTCAAACCATGGCAGCTATTGACCCTGTAGAGCTCGAGATCCTCTGGCAACGCCTCATCGCCATCATGGACGAGGTTGACACCATCATCGTCAAGACCACCTTTTCGACCATCTTGCGAGAAAGCCGTGACTTTGCCTGCATCTTGACCGATAAAGACGGGCGCTCTTTGTGCCAGTCGCAACTTAGCACGGCCAACTTTTCGGCGGTGTATCCGCTAACGGCCAGGGTTTTGCTCGAGCATTTCCCGCACGATACCCTCCAACCGGGTGACGTTCTTGCTACCAATGACCCTTGGTATGGCACGGGGCATTTACCTGATTACATCTTGCTCACACCGATTTTTTACCAAGGAAACATCGTTGCCTGCCTTGGCACGGTGTCCCATATGTCAGACGTCGGCGGTCACCCAGGAGAAATCGAAGGCGAAGACGTTTTTAGTGAAGGCCTCAGAATGCCACCTTTTAAACTCTACGAAGCAGGCCAAGAAAACCAGATGGCGTTTGACATTATCGGGGCAAACTGCCGTGTTCCTGAGTTGTTACTAGGTGATTTGCGGGCGATGGCCGGTGCTGCCAAGATTGGTGCTGAAAGGCTTTGTGCTTTTTTGGAAGACTACAACGTTGCTGACATCTCTGACTTAGCAGCGGAGATTACCCAACGTTCTGAAGGCATCATGCGGCAACGCATCGAAGCATTACCTAATGGTGTATACGAGTACGGGCTTGATATTGATGGCTACATCGACACCGTTCACTTACACGTGCGTGTAGAGGTGCGTGATGAGGCAATTTTTGTGGACTACAGCGGCACGTCGCCCGAGTCGTGCAAGGGTGCTATTAACTCGTCTTACAACAGCACACTTGCTTCGACCATGTACCCTTTCAAATGTGCGCTCGTACCAGAGATACCCAACAACGAAGCACTCTTTCGCCCTATCCATGTAGCAATTCCTGAGGGTTCAATTCTCAACGCCAAGTTTCCCATTGCCGTAAAAGCCAGGGCAAAAACCACCAACAACCTCAACCAAGTGCTCTTTGGGGCCTTGTGGCCTATTTTTGGCGAGCATGTACAAGCCTGTAACGGTGGCATTTGGCCGTGGGTTCTCAGGGGTGTTGAAAAAGACTATGGCAACTATTTAGTGGACATGCTTCCGCACGGCGGACGCGGCGGGCAACCCAGCATGGATGGCATGTTGCCCGTTGCCTACCCCAACAACAGCACCATCACCCCCTGCGAAATACTCGAGAGCAAAGCGCCTATTTTGTTTGAGCGCAAAGAACTTCGCGTAGACAGTGCGGGTGCAGGTCAGTACCGTGGCGGCCTTGGGCAAATCATCACGTTTACCCATGTAGGTCATGCCCCTATGACGTTTAGCTTAACCCCTGACCGCATTACCACGTTGCCGCTAGGGTTGGCAGGCGGGCGTCCTGGAAAAATTGGCGAGGTGTACATCAACGGGCAAAAGACCTTTTTGTTTCCCGCTATTGAGCTTTTGCCGGGCGATAAAGTTGCGTTGCACATTGCTGGCGGTGGTGGCTTTGGCGATGTTAAGCAAAGGGACAAAGACGCCATTTTGCGGGATATACGCTTGGGTTACGTCAGTTTGGAAGGTGCTCGAGTCGACTACGGGTTTGAGCCAAAAGACACCTCAACGTGACTTGACTGACCTACTAGCCAAAGTTAGCGCTTAAACGTCTCTGCAAGCAAGCTCAGACGTGGTTTTGTTTGCTTTTGCATCCCAACATATTGTCACAGCTTCTGCTACTTTCGCTGGAGGTCTATTGGTTGACGCTGTGCATGTGCCCTTCAACCCCGAACATGGGGGCGCAAGTTGCTAGCATACTTTATGGTCATTGCCGTTTATCTCGAGCCAAGGAGTTTTCATGCAACTCGCTAACCCGTGGTTGCTTGCCCTGTTGCCGCTACTGCTGCTTTTGCCCAAAGCCCGCTATTGGCGCTGGCGAGCCTTGGCGTTGGCACTATTTATCGTTGCCCTTTCGCAGCCGACGTTGTTTCGCCCCAGTGGGGCAGTAGCGGTGTTGGTTGACGTTTCTGAAAGCGTGGGCGACGGGGCGCAGCAAGCCTTAGCCCAGTTTGATTTTGACAGTTTGACGCGTCCACCGGACGTGTTTGAGTTTGCAGGGGAGACGGCTAGGGCGAGTGACCTCGAGGGCGACACCGCCCAACTTGCCCCTGAGCGCACCGACCTAGCCCGCGCCCTGCAGGTAGCAGCCGCCTCAGGAACAGCTCGAGTCTTAGTCATCAGTGACGGCGTGGAGTCTGTGGGTGATGCCTTACTTGCTTTGCCAGCAACGCCAGTAGATACCTACGCCGTACCCAGTCGCAGCAACGTGCGTCTGGCTTCGCTCCTTGCCCCTGAACAAGCCAGCCCCGGCGAGACGGTGGAAGTAACGGCTGTACTAGAAAGTGACCAAGCCGTTGATGTGGTGCTGCGTCCTACGGTGGAAGGTGCAAGGGGAGCAGGGGCGCTCGAGCCCATCCGCACCCGCTTAGAACCCGGGCGCAATCCGGTGCGTTTTCAGCTGCCTGTGCGTGAAGAAGGCACGGTGAGTGTTACAGCCAGAGTGGACGTGGCCGCCGATCAACCGACGTCTGATGATGCGGCTGCTATTGACATTGCCGTCAGCCAAGAAGACCCCATTTTGGTGATTAACGACCCAGCCATGGCGCAACTGCTCACCACCCAAGGGTTCGACGTGGTAGCTGGGGATGCCTCGAGTGTCACCAGTCCTTTACCCTACAGTGCCATCGTCGTGCGTGAAGGGGTGCGGGCGTTTACGCCGGGGCAGCTTGAACTGTTGGGTAGCTACGTCGATAACGGCGGCGGGCTGATGATGACGGGCGGTCCGGAGAGTTTTGGGTTGGGCGCGTGGTACCGCACGCCCGTAGAAGAAGTATTGCCTGTATCTACTGACCTTCGTACCGACGTACAACTGCCCTTAGTTGCCATGATTATCGTCATGGACCGCTCGCAGTCGATGAGCGCCGGGCGTCCGAGCAAAATCAGCCTTGCCAAAGAAGGTGCCATTAGCGTGGTTGAGCTTGCCTATCAAGAAGACCGTCTGGGACTGATTACTTTTAGTGACCAAAGCAATTGGGTGTTTGAACTGCGGCCAGCCACTGATCGGGGCAAGTTGGAGATGCTCAACGCTATTCTCAATATTGATACCCAAGGTGGGACAATTCTTCGTCCGGCGTATGAACTAGCGCTCGAGACCCTCCGCGACAGTGACGCTTCAGTCAAACACGTGATTATCCTCTCTGACGGGCAACTTTACGACGGACGAGGGCCGTTTAGTTCTGGGCCAGCCACTGACTTTGCTGAACTTGCTACGTTAGGTTTGGAAGATGGCATCACCACCTCGACGATTGCTTTAGGCGAGGGAGCAGATTTTGAGCGGCTCGAGAGTATTGCCCGTTCCGGTGACGGTCGGTACTACTCTGCCCTTGACGTGAGCACCTTGCCGCGCATTTTTACCAATGAAGCTTTGACCGCCACCCGGGCGCTGTTGCGTGATGGTGGTTTTGTGCCTACTGCTCGCCGTCACCCGCTGGCACCAGACATTACCAGTGCCCCGCCGATGGTCGATGCTTATGTGGCCAGTAGCCTCAAACCGGAAGGTGAAGTGATTCTCGAGGGCGATAGTGGCGAACCCATTTTAGCGGTAAGCCGGCAAGGTTTAGGGCGCAGTGCCGCGTTCACGACTGACTTGAATGCTTGGGCGGGGGCGCTTGGCAGCTGGTCGGAACTGCCTGCGGTCATTGGCACGGTGACGCGTTGGTTGCAAGCCCGTCCGGCGGAATATTCGGCCACGGTAACACCCGAAGGTAACCGCCTCAAAGTCGTCGTGGACGCCGTAGAAGACGGTCAATACATCAACAATGAAGTGTTAGAAGCCCGTTATCAAGGTAGCACCCAGAGCCTCAACCAAGTGGCGCCCGGGCGCTACGAAGCCTTGCTTGCTAGCCCGCCAGAAGGGGGCACGGTGTTGATTGTGCGCGGTTCGGAAATCGTCGCTAGGGCGCGAGTGAACGCCCCTACTGCCGAGTTTGCCACCGGTGGCGCGGCTCGTTTGCAACAGATAGCCAGCCGCAGTGGCGGCATTTTCTTGCCTGAACCTGGCCGCTACGACCCGGACACCCCCGATGCTGCTGTAGACATCTGGATGTGGTTTGCTGGCGCAGGCTTACTCGTGTTTTTGCTAGAACTTACCGCCCGCCGTTTTGCGTTTTTGTGGCAACGCCGCGAGGTGAGTGGCTCGAGCTGATGGTGTGCTCGAGCCACCCTGTTTCCACTTGGTAAAGCAAACACACATCACAGATAAACCGCATATAAACGCAGTCAGACAACCCTATACACGAGCAAGGTCAACCCAACACAGGCGCACCCCGACATAGCTTTTACGACACCCCTTGCTCTGTTGTAAGCCAGCAATTCGGTACACTGGTACATGTCTGACTTAAACGCGGTATTTAGCCACATTGACCAACACGAAAACCAGTTTATCGACCGTTTTGTTGACTACCTCAAGATGCCCAGTATCAGTGCGCAGGGTATCGGGGTGGAAGATGTTGCCAATTATTTGAACGACATGCTCACTAGCCTAGGCTTCGAGTGTGAGCTTGCGCCAACGGCGGGCTATCCCGTGGTGCTGGCCAAACGTCAGGTAAGTGATGACGCCCTTACGGTGCTACTTTACGGTCACTACGACGTGCAACCACCAGAACCCCTCGAGCTGTGGCATTCACCCCCGTTTGAACCGACCATTCGCGATGGGCGCGTGTACGCCCGGGGGGCTGGCGATAACAAAGGGCAACACTTTGCGCAACTTCTGGCGCTCGAGTCGCTTATTGCTGTCAATCGCGAACTACCTTGCAATGTGATTGTGATGCTCGAGGGTGAAGAAGAAGTGGGCAGCCCGCATCTAGCCGAGTTTATCCGCACCCACAAAGACAACCTCAATGCCGACTTGGTCATTACCTGTGATGGGCCTGTGCATGACAGTGGCCGCCCTGCCATCAAACTTGGCGCACGCGGCATGATGTCGTTTGAACTGCGTGCTAGCGGCGCAAAGCGCGACCTGCACTCGGGCAATTTTGGCGGTGTTGCTCCTAATCCCATCTGGACACTCACCCACTTGCTAGCCAGCATGAAAAACCCCCAAGGACAGATAACCATCGAGGGTTTTTATGATGACGTGTTGGCACCGACGCCGCTCGAGCAGCAAGCCCTTGCCAACTTACCGCTCGATATTGAAGCGGTAAAACAAAACTTAGCCTTAGACACGCTAGACGCACCGCAAGAACGCGGCTACTACGAACGGCTCATGTTCTACCCCACGCTCACCATTAATGGGCTTCACGGTGGCTACGGCGGTGACGGCAGCAAAACGGTATTACCTTGTGAAGCGGTGGCCAAGTGCGATATTCGCCTAGTAGAAGCCATGAACGTCGAGGATATTTTTCAGAAGTTGGCAGCCCACGTAGCCAAGCACGCACCGAGTGTAGCGCTTATTCGCCAAGGGGCAATGGAACCGTCTAAGACGCCGCTCGAGTCACCCTATACCGCCGTGATTAGCCGCGCTATTGAGACCGCTCAGGGCGAAACGCCGTTACTCATTCCCTCAGCGGCTGGCAGTTTGCCCAACTATGTCTTTACCAAAATTTTGGGTATCCCGGCGTTTGTGGTGCCCTATGCCAACGCCGACGAAGCCAACCACGCCCCCAACGAAAACCTCGAGCTAGTTCGCTTTATCAAGGGCATCAAAACCGGCGCGGCCATGTTGCGTTTGCTTGCGGACAGTTAGCATTTCCATGGTTAACAGCTACACAGTTCACTCGAGTGAATGTCAGCGTGATATTGGTGAAAATCGGTCACTGTGGCAACGACAGATGGAATCGCTAAGTGAAGCAGCATAACCGCTTTCCTGCTTAGTCGCGTCATACTGCTTGTAGGGTGACGTTATACGTCATTGCTATTCGTCATACACGCCTTCATCGTCTTCGGGAGTGTCACTATGTGAACTTTCACTGGGCGCATCCACATCAACCCCCATCACTTCACGCAACACGCTGGTGGCAAATGCGCCTTTGGGCAGAGTGAAACTGAGAATATAGCCGTCTTCGGTGGGGGTGACGTCGCTGTTGGTTAAGACCAAACGGCTGATGCGGCGGTCACCCCGCAAACTGGTGCCGTCCGTCCAGCGCAAGCCGAAACGCTCCAATACCTCTTGCTCGAGTTCCCCTGCTTGTCCTTCACTCAAACGCACTTTCTTACCGAAAAGTGGCAGGGCACTGCTAATTTCTAGTCGCTGGGCGCGGGGGGTTTCTTTGTCGCCATCTTCCACCAAAAACATTCCGCCTGTGTCGTGTTTTTTTGCCCAATCTCCGGTTAACACCGCGTCGTACAAGCCTCGTTTGAAACGTTCTGCTAGCAAGTGATTGAACACGAATGACTGCAAGGCGGCTACGAAAAAGCGCTCGAGCCTTTTCCCCCCCGGGACTTTCTCCCCGCGTGCTACCTTAAATCCATCTACTGCATTGTTGCCAAAACGCCCAAAACGCTGCGGGCCAAAGTAGTTGGGTGCGCCTATTTCGGACAAACGCACCAAAGCAGCTCGAGCCACCTCGCTCATGTCAGGGTCAACCCCGCGCACCCGCACCTGAAAGTGATTGCCGTGCAAGTGCCCGATGCCGAGTTTGTTTTTGTGGCGTGATTTTTCCAGAATGCGGACGCCCTCGAGCTGTTCAAGGGCGTCAAACGCATCCGCTTGGGCGTTAGGAATGCTCAACCACTGCGTCGTCACCGCGTATTTATCTTTAAGACCCGCCATGCCGATGCGCTTTTCAGGCACGCCTGCTTCTTTGAGGGTTTTCACCAAATCGCTACTGGTGAGGCCGCGCTTTTCCACTTTTGCATAAGCAAATGACCCTGAACCTTGCGGTTCGTAGGCAGGCAGTTCATCGACAACAAAGTCTTCAAGGTGTGTGCGGATGATGCCGCCTGTGGTGTGCTCACACACGCTTGGCAGGTCGTCCCAACGAAAACGCAAGTGCTGCAGGTTTTCCGAATCGGTCATGCCGTCAGTCTACCTGTCATTGTTGGCTGTCATTGTTGGGGCGTCAGGTGTATTGATGGGGTTCAGTTGAGGGGCGGTGCACTGTCTGCGTCGTCGTCAGGTAGGCTGTCACTGCTGTCGTCCGCTGTAGGTTCGTGCGATTCAATGCGTTCGCGCATGAGTTTTTGGGCATATCTGAAGCGGTCAACGAGGCTGGGTGCTTCTAGCAAAATCTGCCGTTCTTCGGCAGGAATGCGAATGTTGGCGCAGATAAACGACGCTTGATAAATTAACTCTTCGGGCAAAGAGTCTTCGATTTGCTTAAGGGCATCAAACGCAAAAAACACCTTGGCATAATCGCGGAAGGTTTCAAGGGCGTCCCACGCGGTCACCTGTTCCACGTTAGGGTCGCCGCGCTCGAGCTTGTACGGGCGGTGTTCTATGGTGAAATACGGCTGACTGCGATCGTCAACTTGCCCCACACGGCAACGTTCTTGCCCGTGCACCAAGATATAAAACGTCCCGTCAGGATTTTCAGAAACCGATAGAATATCCGTAAAGCTCCCCACAACATGCGTGCTCGCCGCAACGTCGCTGATATCAGCTTGGGGTTTGGCCAAGACGATAGCAATACGCCGTTGGTTATTGTCCACGCAATCTTTGATCATCTGTTTATAACGTTCTTCAAAGATAAACAGCGGCAGCGTCATCCCAGGAAAGACGACCGTTTCGGGTAGGGGAAAGAGCGGATACTTTGCCACACGTAAGCCTACCAAGTTTGCCAATATGAAAGTGCATGTTAACGCGCCTTTTTGTGCCGGCTTTGACTAGCCAAGGGCAGCGTTTTGGGTCACAATGAACAGGTGGTAAAACGGATTAGCATTTTAGGTTCGACTGGTTCAATCGGCACGCAAACGCTGGATGTAGCACGCTGGCAAGGCTACAAGGTTGTGGCGCTAGCTGCCGGAAAAAACGCTCAGGTGTTGCTCGAGCAAGCTCATGAATTCCACCCCAAGCTGGTTAGTTGTCACCCAGACATTGCCGCTGAGGTTGCCCGTGATTTACCTGCTGGCATCACGTTGGAAACAGGGGTAGAAGGCGCGAAGCAGGTGGCTCGAGCAGACGCTGACGTGGTCATGGCGGCTATTTCGGGGATTGCTGGTTTAACCCCCACAGTGGCCGCTTTAGAAACAGGCACGCACGTAGCACTTGCCAACAAAGAAGCCATGGTGGTAGCTGGGCCTTTGGTGTGGGAAGTAGCCAGACAGCACGGCGCAACCATTACCCCGGTTGATAGTGAACACTCCGCGCTCTTTCAGGCCTTAGTAGGTGAACCCGCTGACGCCATTGACACGTTAGTACTTACGGCGTCTGGTGGCCCTTTTCGTGATGCCAATATTGATTTATCTAAGGTCACCCCAGACCAAGCCCTCAAGCATCCCAATTGGGCGATGGGCAAAAAAGTCACCATCGACTCGGCGACGCTTTTTAACAAAGGCCTCGAAGTTTTAGAAGCCCATTTTTTGTTTGAACTGCCCCTCAGTCAAATCGACGTCGTCGTGCACCCGCAATCGCTTATTCATGGGTTAGTGCGTTTCAAAGACGGCAACATCAAAGCGCAAATTGGCCCCCATGACATGCGCTTACCGATTCAGTACGGCATCGAATACCCCCACCGTCCGCAAGTACCGTTAGACCCTTTGCCCTTGCACGGCACGTGGCAATTAGAACCCCCCGACACCGAGCGTTTTCCCAGTTTGAAGCTGGCCTACGAAGCAGGTAAACGCGGTGGGGTAGCGCCTGTTGCCCTTAACGCGGCGGATGAAGTGGCGGTTGAGGCGTTTTTGGCGGGCAAAATCGGCTTTATGGATATTCCGGCGGTGCTTTCACACGTGGTGGAAACCGTTCCTGATGAACCGCTCTCGTGGGAGAATATCACTAAGTTTGATGCTTGGGCGCGGCAGCAGGCGGAAGCGTTTCTTCGGGTGGTGTAGTTTCAAGGGCGACGGTTTCACAGCACAGTCAAGCTATTCATAGTGATGTCGCAGTTGAATGATAGTGAGTGCTTGCTTGGTCACAACGTAGACCATACGGTGTTCTTTGTCGATGCGTCTCGACCAGGCTCCTCGGTAGTTATTTTTGAGGGCTTCAGGTTTGCCTATACCATCAAAGGGATTACGCTGCGTATCGCGGATAAGCTCGTGAATGCGTTTACACACTTTGCGGTCGTTGCGAAACCAGTAAAGATAATCTTGCCAGGCTTGCTTGTGAAAACTAAGAAGCATGCTCCGGTGTGATGATGATGTGATTTTTACGGATTTCTTCTAAGGCTTGCTCGAGCTGACGGGCATTTTTGGCGCTGCTTTGGATGTGTTCAGTATCGTTTGCGCCATAGGTGATGACCTGCATGGTGTCGTCGTTAATCGTGTCTTCAAGCTGCTCGAGCAACTGCTTCAAGTCTTCATTCTCGAGCGTCTGCAATTGCTGCACAATGCGCCCTATCATTTCGGCTCGGTTCATAGCCCTAGTGTAGCGCATCACCGCACAATAAAAAAGGACGACCGAAGCCGTCCTCTCTCGCTAAAAGCGAAGTGTATTTGGTTTACATCATGCCCATGCCGGGGTCGCCGCCGCCCATTGGCATAGCAGGTTCTTTTTCGGGAATGTCGGCGATGACTGCTTCGGTGGTGAGCAAGAGTGCCCCGATGCTAGCGGCGTTTTGCAGTGCCGTGCGGGTCACTTTGGCTGGGTCAACGATGCCAGCTTTAATCATGTCGTCAACGAATACGTCATTGGCGGCATCATAGCCGTAGCGACCGTCGCCTTTGAGTTTGATGGCGTTGACGATGACGCTACCTTCAGCACCAGCATTGGCCGAGATTTGGCGGGCTGGTTCTTCAAGGGCGCGCATCAAGATGCGAGCACCGGTGCGCTCATCACCCTCGAGCTCTTCTGCCACTTTTTGCACAGCAGAAATCGCGTGAATCAGCGTAACGCCACCACCTGCGACGATACCTTCTTCAACGGCACTGCGGGCAGTCGAAAGGGCGTCTTCAAAGCGGTGCTTTTTCTCTTTGAGTTCGGTTTCGGTAGCTGCACCCACGCGGATAACAGCCACACCACCGGCGAGTTTAGCAAGGCGTTCTTGCAGTTTTTCGCGGCTGTAGTCGCTGTCGGTGTTTTCGATTTCACCTTTGATGGCTTTGACACGCGCTTGAATGGTCTCTTCGCTGCCTTTGCCTTCAATGACCGTGGTTTCGTCTTTGCTGACGCGGATGCGAGCAGCGCGACCGAGTTGGGCGATGCGGGTGTTCTCGAGCTTGTGACCCATGTCTTCGCTGATCACTTCGCCGCCGGTAACAGCAGCAATGTCGCGGAGCATCTCTTTGCGGCGGTCACCAAAACCAGGTGCTTTCACAGCACAGATGTTGAGCGTACCGCGCAGTTTGTTAACCACCAAGGTCGCTAGGGCTTCGCCTTCGACGTCTTCGGAGATGATCATGAGCGGTTTGCCAGTTTGGGCAACTTGCTCTAAGACGGGCAGCAAGTCTTTGAGTGCTGAGATTTTTTTCTCGTGAATGAGAATGTAAGGATCCTCGAGCACGGCTTCCATCGCATCACTATCAGTCACGAAGTAAGGGCTCAAGTAGCCTTTGTCGAACTGCATGCCTTCTACGACATCAAGTTCGGTATCTAATGAGCGCGATTCTTCAACCGTAATCACACCGTCGCGACCGACTTTGTCCATAGCTTCGGCAATTAACTCACCAACAGCTTTTTCGTTGGCGCTAATCGAAGCTACTTCTGCGACTGCGCGGCTGTCTTCGATGGGTTTGGACATGTCGCGAATGGCTGCAACGGCTGCTTCGACGCCTTTGTCGATACCGCGTTTGAGCGCCAGTGGGTTGGCACCAGCAGCGACGTTGCGCAGGCCTTCTTTGACGATTGCTTGACCCAACACGGTAGCGGTGGTGGTGCCGTCACCGGTAATGTCGTTGGTTTTGCTAGCGATTTCGATGAGCAGTTTAGCGCCGATGTTTTCCATGTGGTTTTCGAGGTCAACATCTTTAGCAACCGTGACACCGTCTTTGGTGATGGTGGGGCTGCCAAATTTTTTCTCGAGCACCACGTTGCGGCCTTTTGGCCCCAAGGTTACTTTAACAGCGTTAGCGACTGCATTGACACCACGCTCGAGGGCGCGGCGGGCTTCTTCTTGGAAAATTAGCTCTTTTGCCATGGGTTGGTCTCCTTACGCAATAACAGCGTGAATGTCACGCTCGCTGAGAATCATGAGTTCTTTGCCGTCGAGGCTGATTTCGGTGCCGCCGTACTTGGCGAACACAATGGTGTCACCCTCGTTGACTTCCAAAGCAGCGCGCTCGCCATTATCGAGCAGTTTGCCGCTACCAACCGCGATGACTTTGCCGCGTTGGCTCTTTTCTTTTGCCGTGTCAGGCAGTACAATACCGCTTGCGGTTGTTTGTGGTTCGTCGATAACTTCAACGACGACTTTGTCACCAAGGGGTTTTAAGGTCATGGTGCTTGTTGCCATATGTTTCCTCCTAAAAATGGTTCGTGTCTAGTTAAGTCTTAGCAGTCTCGATGTTCGAGTGCTAACTGCCTCAAATTATGACCATAAGTCTGCCGAAATGTCAAGCTCCTTGAGTGCATACGACTCAAGAAACGCTCCGTGAGCAGGCTAATGTTTTGTTATTGGGTTGGTTAGAAGAGTGATTTGTCGCGTTCTAGCCGAGCAATATGACAAGTGCGCAAGCTGGCGCTGCTGTGGTGAGTGTGGCTCGAGCATTTGCCCAAGCAACTTGCCAACCATAACGCGATTTTGCGTCTTTGTCGCGTGGGAATGTTACGTATGACCCAGCACCTAATTCGTTAGAGCTGCACAAAGCGTTATACAAACAAAACAGTGCAAGCAAAACAGTGCAAGCTAGCAGGTCAGACAGGTATCACGATAGCCCTTTGCTTTAGCCTGTTATACGGATTCCAACTAAACACTTCAAAAAGTCCTATAGACTTTCTTCCGTTTCCGCCTGCATCCGTAGCTGTTCCTACGCGCTCTGCGCGAATTGATTCCTGCAGGAATCAATTGGAATGGGTATTACTTTGTCAGATATTCATGCTTGACCTGTGCTACCAACCGAGTTCATGGCTGCTTGCAGATAGTGTGTGAACATGTCAAGCACTGGGCTGGTGGTGCTTGGTTGCTAGCAGAGTGGTGCTTGGTTGCTAGCAGATTAGCCTTTTTTGCCAAAGTTGCCGTTGCGCACGGCCATGGTGAAACCAGTGATGAAGACAGCGGCGGCGAGCAGGTTTTGGGCAAGGTAGACAAGGCCGTCATTGATGGATTCAAACAGCGGTAAAAAGCTTTCTTGTACCGTACCCCAACTGACAGCAGTGGCGTTGTAATAGTCCAAGATGCTCAAAAACAAGAAAAATCCGCCAAAAACTAACAGAATATTTTTACCGTAGCGTTTGACGGCAACGCCAATCAAAAAGCCTGCTAGACCCCAGAGCAACAACTGGCTCAAGTCAGCCCACGTGAACGCATCGGTGGTGTTTTCAAACATCAGTTGAGTTTAGCACGACACATATGAGGTTGTTGTGTTTGTGTAATTTTGCACAAAGATGTGAAATTTTTTACGCTCGAGCCACCCAACACGCTTCCTGCAAACACCCTTCACATAGCCCGTAATCACCGCTAAGAGGCCACCGCTTGCCCCAGTAAATAGTCTTTTAAGGCTAGTGGATTAGCCTCTAAGGGCAAGACGTTAGTATCGCGCTCAAAGAGCACGTCCAAAGCGTCCTCGCGAGGTGGTGTCAGACCCGTTTCGCGCAGCACATCAGGAAATTTTGCCGGGTGCGCGGTGGCTAGCACCACAGCAGGGGTAGTATCGCCCGTTTGCTGACGATATTGCTTTACAGCGTGTAAACCAACAGCAGTGTGCGGACAAGCCAAATAGCCCGTCTCGGCGTGGTGTTGCAAGGTGGTCTTGGTGGTGCTGTCATCGACACTTATGCCCCAAATGCGTTCGCGCATGGGTTCGCCCAAGAGGTGCTCGAGCCGCTCAAAGTTACTCGGTGCCCCCACATCCATCGCATTGGAAGCCGTCGCTACCGTCGCTTTAAACGCATAAGCTTCCGTTTTGGCGTGCAAATACTCAGGAAAAAAGTCATTGGCGTTGTGGGCAGCCAAAAAGTGCCGCACAGGCAACCCCATCGCGTGCGCCAAAATGCCAGCTGTCAAGTTACCTAAGTTGCCACTTGGCACGCAGACATTGGCAGTATCGAGCCCTTGTTCTTGTAGCGTCCTAATCGCCCAAAAGTAATAGAGTGATTGCGGCAAGAGCCTACCAATATTGATGGAATTAGCCGAAGATAAAGGCAAGTGTGCCAAGTCTTCATCAACGAATGCCGCTTTTACGAGGCGCTGACAGTCATCAAAACTGCCCTCAACCGCGAGTGCTTGCACGCCCGGACGCGCTGTAATGAGTTGCCGTTCTTGGATGTTACTGACTTTGCCTTTGGGGTAGAGCAAGACCACGTTGATGTTTTCAAGTCCTGCAAACCCATCTGCGACGGCGCTGCCTGTATCGCCCGATGTTGCCACCAAAATAGTAAGGTTGCGACCTTGTTGCTGCAAAAAGTAGTTCATGAGCCGCGCCATAGTGCGCGCGCCGAAGTCTTTAAAAGATAGCGTGGGGCCGTGAAAAAGCTCTAATACGAACACATCATCAGCCAAGGGTTGCACCGGGACAGGAAAGTTGAGGGCGTCACTGATGAGGGCATCAAACGCGGTTTTGTCTACGTCGCTTGCTAACCATGCCCACAATATTTGTTGTCCCAGAGAAGCAAAACTGTCGGCGTCTTGCCAACTTTCTGGGCTGACGAGCGGGATGTGCGTCGGGATGTAAAGACCACCGTCGGGTGCGAGGCCAGCGAGTAGCGCCTCTTGAAAGGAGAGGGTGTCGTGGGTATGGGTGGCTCGAGTACTGACGTAACGCGGGGTGTTAAGTGTGTTCATGGCAGGACTTCACCGAGTTTACGCACCCGCACGCCTGTAGGTACTGGAGCGGCTTGCTCGAGGGGATTGGGCCCCCGTTGCCCACCGAGCACTGCATATAAATCAGCAAGCACACCACTAGCGGTTTCTTTGCCGCCTGCACCCGGGCCAATCATGCTCACGTTGCCTAGGGCGTCCCCACGATAAACCATGCCGTTACGTTCACTGGCAGACCCCGCCAAAGGGTGACTGGCTGGCAAATACACCGGACGCACGGCGACTTGCCACTGATCGTCTTCAGGAAAAATACTGCCTACGAGCCGCACCCGCCCGCCGTCTTCCATGGCTTCTTGCACTACCGCAGGGGTTAAAGCGCGAATGCCTTCTGTGCGGGCTTTGACTGTTTCCCACGCCAACTCTGGCGTAAATGCCAAACGAGCAAGTAGGGTGAGTTTATGAGCAGCATCAAAGCCGTCAATATCCAAACTGGGGTCGGCTTCGGCGTAGCCCAACGCTTGCGCTTCAGCCAAAGCGTCATCAAAGGGGATGCCTTCTTCTAGTTGCCGCAGGATGTAGTTACACGTGCCGTTCAAAATGGCGTGCAGTTCGATGGGGTTAGACCCGCGCAAGCCCCCTGTAAGTGCCGCGACAATGGGCGTACCTGCCATAACAGCGGCTTCAAAGTACACTTGCCCTTTGTGCAAATAAGGCAGAAAATCGTGCCAGCGTTCGGCTAGGGCGGCTTTGTTGGCAGTAATCACCGGTTTGCCTGCTTCTAGCGCCCGCAGCATTAAACCACTAGCCCGGTCAACGCCGCCCATCAGTTCAATGACAATGTCCGCATCATCGACGACCTGTTCACCATTGTTGGTAATGTTGTCAACGGTCAGGGCGGAACTGCGTGGTTTGTTGACATCGCGCACCAAAATGCCCCCCAAGACGACGGGCAAAGAACGGCTGAGGAGCATTTCAGCAAACGCTGACGCTACCGTGCCAGCACCCAAAATACCAAGGCGATACGGGCGCGATGCGTCGCCGACCGCCGGGCTAGAAGCGTGAGCAATCATAAAATCACCATACCAAATCAGTGAAAGGACTCGTAAAGCTCGTTGACATGGCGCGGGTCGCCAATAATGGTGAGGCAATCGCCTGCCTCAAGCAGGGTATCGTCTTGCGGTACCAGCGTTTCGCCATCGCGTTGAATGAGCGCAAGCAGCGTGCCTTTGGGCAGATGAATGTCACTGGGGTGCTTGCCTGCAAAGGTGCTCAGCGCGGGTTCGTGGTCAAGATAAATTTGTACAAATCGTTCGTGCCGCAAAAACACTTCCCTCAGGGCGTGTTCATCAGCGGCGTCGTGCCATTCGCGCAAAAAGCCTGCTTCGTCTACTCGAGAGACCAACTCTGCCAAAATCCTCAGGTGCTGGCCGGTTCTTTCTTGCGGACTGAGCAAAAAGATTACCGCGTGAATAGTTTGTTTGGCGGCAATGCGTTCGCCTTCGTAGACAGCAAGGTCAGCAAAATTGAGTTTGATACCTGAGCGGACGCGTACCAAGATGATGCGGCTTTGTTTGATGCCCGCCAAGCGCAGTTCGGGCAGGGCAGCACCGTGAGAAACAGCAGTAGAACCGATGTGTTGCCCTTGCAAAAACTTTTCGCTAAGGTCGTCGGTGCTGTAGGGTAGGTCGCTCGAGAGCAAACTGGCTACCTGTTTGACCACTTCTTCGTAACTGTTTATGTCATCAAAATCAAGCACATGGGCTTGCGAAACGATACGTTCATAGGGGTCGCCTTCTTCTAGTTCACGCTCTTTGAGAATATCACGTAGCTCGTGATCCAAACCCTCAAAACGGCGTTTACCCAAGCGGGCGTAGATATGATAAATAGCCCCTTCGCGTTCGACGTTTTTGCGAGCATAAGCGTAATACCATGCGATGCCACTGATAACGAGTGCCACGGTAAAAAGGGTAGACGCTTGGCCAATTTCAAAGATAAGCAAAACGGCAGCAATAATCCCAAAAATTTGCATCCACGGGTACAAAGGCGATTCAAAACCGGGCACGTAACTGCTGATGCGGCTTTCGCGCATGACAATGACCGACAAACTAAGCAAGGCAAAAATCATCAATTGAAACGCGCTTGCCAGTTTGGCGATACTGGCCACATCAAGAAAAATCACCGCAAACAGCATGATGCTACTGGTAACGACAATGGCAAACGTTGGAGTGCCATAACGCCCAGTTTTGCTAAATTGCACCGGGATGAGGTGGTCTCGAGACATAGCTAGCGGATAACGCGACGCTGATAAAATGCCCGCGTTCGCCGTTGAAGCAAACGCCGCTACGGCAGCGATGGTCACTAGGACGAGGCCGATAGGTTGTGCTAGCCAACTTAGAAAAACATCACCAGCATCTGATACGGGTGTGAGGCTATTTTGCAAATCACCTTGCGGCAAAAGTGCCACCATAACGAACACCCCTATGACATAGATAAGCATGGTGGTGATAAGCGCTAGTATCATCCCTAAGGGGATGTTGCGGTCTGGGTTGCGTACTTCTTCAGCGATACTGGCTACTTTAGTAAGCCCTGCATAGGACACAAACACTAACCCTACGGTGGCAAAAAAGCCCCCTAATCCTGCTGTGGTAAAGGGTGTAAAGCGATCTGCCATGACGCTGCCGAAGCCCAAATTAATGACAGCAAAGACACCTTGCACACAATAAAACGTCATGATGCCTACGAGCGAACCCACCAAGATGCGTTGCAAACGGGTGCTCTCTTTGGCACCGATGACATTAAGCACGGCAAATACGACCGTCAGTACAGCTGCTACTGGCCGAATGGGAATATCGACAAAAATAGCGATATATGCCCCCATACCAACCAAGGCAAACGAACTCTTAAGAACAAGTGCCAACCACGTTCCTAAGCCGCCAATTGTGCCTGCTAGAGGGCCAAGACTGCGGTCGATACAGTAGTAATCACCGCCGGCTCTAGGCATAGCGGTAGTCAGTTCTGCCATGCTGAACATAGCAGGGGCAATGATGAAGCTCGAGACCAAATACGCCAGCACCACCGAAGGCCCGGTTTCAGCCATGGCCACGCCGGGTAGCAAGAAAAACCCCGAACTAAACATTGCTCCTGTACTCACGGCGTACACATCAAAAAGCCCCAAGTTGCGTTTGAGCTTTTCGTTACTCACTACGATGTTTGATGTTGTCACACAGCCTCCTTATGATAAAGACATTACATGCCTTATTGTCTCATTGTTCATTGATGAGTGTAATGTAAGGTATAGAAAAGGCGCGCCGTGGGGCGCGTCGTCAAGTTGTTCCCTGTAGTGTATGTAGTTTAACACATGGTCTAGTACATGGGAATTGAAGAGTGATTTCACGGTTAGCGTTTGAGGGTTAGCTTGGGTGTAAGCGATTGCTGTGAGTTGACGGCGAGTAGATTGTGTCATAGCAGCGCTAACAAGACTGGCTAGCAGGGCTATTTTATAGTTGCTAATTATAGCTCAGTGGGGTGGCGTCGATGTTATTGCCGCACGCCAAGTGCCGCCCTAAACATGATAGCCACAGACCAATGTGCGCGTCTTAATTCTTGCGCTGTCAGGGTCACAAGGTGACTGACGCGATAGGATTGCTGGGTTGGGTAGGGCTGTTGGCTGGCTCGAGCGTCACCAGTATCGTGCTGCCTGTTTCGGTTGCTTGGCGCACGAAAAACGCCCGTGCTGCGGCGGTGCCGAGCGATTGGGTGTCTCCAGTGCGGCGTTGCCAGACGTGATACACCTGCCCATCTGGGGGTGGGTCGCGCAAGACGAAGAGCAACTCACCCGCTTGCGTACGCACCATGACGCCCAAGGAATCTCCTGCGGGCGTGAGTAGTGGATAACTGGTCGTGCCCGCTTGGCTGCTAGTTTGCTCGAGCAACTGCCCAATGGCAAAATCCTGCTGCAAAGGCCGCAAAAAGCCCCACCACACCCCGACGAGTACCAAGCCTGCAATGACGATACTTTGCCCCACAAAGGTAAGTGGATGCCGCGTCCGGTGGCGCGGGGTGACATCATAGACTTCAAAAGTGGCGTCAACCTCCGCAGCTGGGTCGGTGGCTGTTTGGGGTATAGGTACGGGTGGCGCGGATGCTGCTTGCGTATCTTGCCTTTCACGAGACGTACTGCCAGACGTACCACCAGATATAGAGGTGGTCGATGTAGGTTCGTTGCTGATAGGGGCACGAGCAATGGGGTTACTGGTAACAGGTTCACTGGCTTGAGCAGGGGCGGCCTGAAGTTGCTCGCGGATGCGCCCGAGGAGTTCATCTTTGGCATAGTCCGGTACGCGCACAGGCGGCAAGTCCAAAACCAGCGCCGACAGGCTGTCGAGGGTGTGGCGCATGAAGGTGGCCGCTTGCGGGTGTCGCTCGAGGTCTTTAGCAATAGCCGCCCGTTCTTCTGCAGGCAATAAGCCAAAACAATAGGCGATTAAAACATCTTCGTTCATAGCGTTAAGACTTTCCCCGCAAGTAGCTGTGCAAGCGGGCGAGGCTAGTGCGCAAGGTAGTGGTGATGGTGCGCAAGGGTTTGCTGGTCGCCTGGGCCAGTTCGCGGTAACTGCACCCCTGAAAAAGGGCAAGCTCGAGCAACTCCCGTTCTTCGCTGCTGAGTGTGGCCACGGCGTGTTTGAGGTGCTTGTGTTGCGCTTCGTCGGCTAAGTCAAAGACCTCGCGGTTGGGTACGTCCCAGTTGTTAAAAGCAAACATCTCCACAGGCCGCCCGATAACCTGCGTGAGCAAATGCCGCTGAGCGAGCATAATCAACCAAGTGCTCACGGGTACGCGGCGGGTGTCAATTTGTGGGGCACGCTGCCAGACAGCCACAAAGATGTTTTGTACGCTCTCGTGAATGTCGTCGGGGTCTTGCAACATGCGCCGCGCCATGGCCGCCACAAACGGGGCATAGCGGTCGTACAGCTCGAGTAACGCCCCTTCATCTGCTTGGGCAACTCGAGCCAGCAAGGTCGCATCACTGGTTGGATTTGTTTCCATAAGTCAGGTTTCCATCACGTTTCTCAAGATTACACTGCTACAACCATCAAACATATTAGCTCATCTAAACGGAGAAAAAGTTTCTTTTATTTACATGCAGTGCTAGCAAAATTTTAGTCAACAATCTTAGTCAGGCGCATGGCAGTTTCAAGCAATACTTTCGTCATGCTAGCAGCAAAGGCGCTGAGAGGGGGTGACCAATGATGATGCACGTGTGCGCTTTTTGTGATTGTATGGGTGCTCGAGATGGTTTTGTCGTTTCTTCGTTGCATGGTTCTTCGTTGCATGGTGTCTTTTACAAGCAGGCTGGTACAAGCAGGCTGGGCATGAAGGCAGTGCTCGAGACAGACACATCTCCTAAACAGGGTCACAATGTGATGCTCGAGATGTAACCCTCGAGCGGCGCGGTGAGTAGGCGTCGTCAGTAACGCTGCTTTCAGTACGCTGTTGTCAGTAACGTGCATATCAATACGCTGTCTATCGCGCAAGGAGTAACTATGATTGACGCAAAAGACTTCCGCCAAGCCCTAGGGCGTTTTGCCACTGGCGTCACCATCGTCACCGTAGAACACGAAGGCCACATTCGCGGTATCACCGTGAGTGCGTTTATGTCGCTGTCGCTCGAGCCACCTTTGGTAGCCATCTGCATCGACAAAAACGCCCAAGCGCACCTCCCACTCTTGCATGCAAAACGTTACGGTGTGAGCGTCTTGGCGAGTGATCAAACCAGCATCAGCAACCACTTTGCGGGCATGCCTAGCCTCGAGGATGACCCTTTCACCACCGTGCAAGACATGCCTGTTATCGCTGATGCACTTGCTACCATCATTTGCACAGTCGATGCCACCCACGACACTGGCGACCACACCCTGTTTGTCGGGCGCGTTACCCATCTAGAATGGCGTGAAGACGCTGAACCGTTGCTGTATTACCGAGGGCGCTACGGGGATTTTGGCCAGCAATAAACCGTGCTGACAGGCAGCGTTACCCAGCTTGCCAGCAGGAGACAGTAGCGCGGTCGCTGAAGCCTATCAGTAAGCCAGTCAATCAGTGCGCCAACAAGTTAGTAAACCAGCAAAAACGCATCCCTATTGCCGATGCCAACGTTATCTGGCAAAACGCCTTCAGTGCCGCCTACAATGTAGATAGTGCCATTGGCACTTACCGCTACTGAGCGCGCACTTTCGTTTTCTAACGTGCCAAGTTGCTCGCTGCGTACCTGCTGCAAGTTGCTATTAAGCACTAATAAAAACACGTCGTTGCCGCCCGCGTTGCCGTCCATGGTGAAACTGCCTTGGGTGAATCCGGTGAGGTAAAGTTGCCCGTCACTACCTAGGGTGAAACCTTCAGCGGCGTCGAAGCGGTCGGTACCGAGTTGCTCGAGCACTTGCGTTACCCCGTTGGCATTGAAGTGAATGACGAAAATGTCGTCACTTCCAGCGCTGTTCATTCCAAAAAGCCCTTGCGTCACCCCGAGTGCGTAGACGTTTTCCCCGCCATCGGAAGCGAGCCCGGTAATAGCGTCATTGCGCTGCGTACCAAACTGAAAGACGAAATCCACCCCCCCTGCGGGAGTAATTTTGGCGACAAAACCATCGCGGTTGCCGCTGTGTTGGTTGCCGGGCATGGCACCTTCAGCGCTGCCGCCCACGAAAATACTGCCGTCATCAAGTAGCGTAAGGGAACTAGCAATGTCATCTCGAGATGACCCAAATTGCACCGTCCACCGTTCATTGCCTTGGTTGTCAAACGACTTAACGTAAATATCACTGCCGCCAGAACTTTCTTGTCCGGGTAATGCCAAACGCGTAAAGCCGGCCACATACACATTATCAGCGGCGTCTACGGCCACAGCAGTCGCACCGTCGTCTAGGTTGCTGCCAAACTGCCTGCGGAAGCGTTCCGTACCGTTGGTATCAAACGATAGCAAAAAGGCGTCATTAATCCCCAAGTTATCGCTTGCGAGGCTGCCTTCAGTGCCGCCTACGACGAAGCTGTTGTTGGCGCTATCTACGGCTACCGCACTGGCGATGTCGCCGCTGGGCGTACCGACTTGCACCGTGAAGATGGTGTCACCTTGGGGGGTTAATTTGGTAACGAACGCATCGTTACCGCCTTGGTGTTCGTTGCGAGGTAGAGCGCTCTGGCTGAAGCCAACGATCAACAAATTGCCTTCACTGTCGATGACGATGTCGTTAGCGAGGTCGGTTTGGCTCGAGCCAAATTGCCGTATCAAACTCTGCGCTTGTCCTGTACCTACCAAAATTAAACAAACAAACGTCACCAAACCAGCAAACATCAAACGCACGAAGCGCGAAAACGTCAACATCTTGTCTCCTTAGGGCTGCCTAGTTGTGAAATGTGTCTAGGTCGTGAAATGTGTCCAGCAACGGGTACGCTATCAGGTGTTTTGCTAAGCAATTTAAATTGGTCACCTAAAGCGTCAACGTAAACGGGATGCAGCCAATGGCATTGTACTGACTGCACCCATAAAGGCGCGTGAACCTTTTCAGTCACGCTGGCAGGCTTATCTTGAGCGATTGTTCATGATGCTCTATCGCCTGTTATCACCCTGTTTCGCCTGCCTGTTTTGCCCGTCTATTCTGCTGTGACAGTTTGCTGCTCAGGCCAAATCCGCTTGCCGGTGCACGATGGGTTTCATGGCGGGATAGGTTTGTTGGTAAAGGTCAAAAAGGTCTTGGTAAGCCTGATGGTTGGCCATGTCGGGTTCGATGGTGCGTTCGACGTGTACCATCTGCGCACACGCTTGCGCCATGTCGGCGTAGTGTCCGCTGCCGACGCTCGCCAAAATGGCACTGCCAAGGGCGGGGGCGTCTGCCACTTTGGTGAGGGTGAGTGGCAACCCCGACACGTCCGCGTGAATTTGCAACCACAGGGGCGAGTTAGTCGCGCCACCACAGACGATAATTTGCTCGGGGCTATAGCCTGCTTGGCGCATAGTTTGGAAAATCAGTTCGGTGCCATACGCCACGCCTTCGATGACTGCGCGGAAGATGTGTTCGCGGCGGTGTTTGAGGGTTAAGCCGGAGATGACACCCCTCGAGCGCGGGTCGGTGTGTGGTGTGCGGTTACCCTGAAAATGTTCTTGCACAATCAAACCTTCTGCGCCGGGTGGCAAGGCGGCAGCAAGGTCGTTCAGTTCAGCGTAATCGCTTTTATCCAGCCCAACTAGTTCCCGAAACCAGTTGATAACCGACCCCGTAGACGTCTGCCCGCCTTCAATCACGTGCAATCCGCGCACCACAGCATCAGCATACGTACCCCACACGCCAGACCCGTGAAACGCGTGGTCGCTGAGTCCTAAGTGCAAGTGCGATGAACCCGTAATCATCGCAAGCGCCCCCGGGGACACGACGCCCAACCCCACCATCGCCACAAACGCATCCGCGCCCCCTTGCACCACAGGCAAGCCAGCAGGCAAGCCCAAAGCGGCGGCAGCGTCCGTAGTCAACTCACCAATCACTTCGCCCATGGCCACAACCTCAGCGGGAAGTTTACTTGCTAGCTCATCGAGTCCGGCAGCCTGCATGAGGTTCACTGCATATTGCCCGTTTTGATAGTGCCAACGAATCGAAGCGTTATTTAAACTGGCTGTCATTTTGCCTGTTAAGTGAAAATTGAGATAATCCTGAAACTCGCAAAGCCAGCGGGCGCGTTGATAGTTGTCGCTGTCGTGGCGTTTGAGCCACAAGGCTTTGGGCAGTAACCACTCAGCCGAAACGGGGCCTTCGCCTTGGCTGTTGATAATGAGCGCAGGATCATTTGTAGCGAGAATGTCGGCGGCTTCTTGGCTCGAGCGCACGTCCATCCAAATCAAGGCGGGTCTCAGGGCCTGACCCTGTTCATCGAGTAACACCACACTGCAACACGTCGTGTCGAGCGCCATGCCGGCAATGTCTTCTGGGCGAATACCGTGTTTTTGGGCGTCGGCTAGCACTTGCGCGGTGGCTTCACAAAGCGCCCGCCACCAGTCGCTAGGGTGTTGTTCTGCCCAACTTGGCGCAGGAAAATGGGTGGGGTAGTGGCTCGAGCCATACACCAAAGGCGTA
Source organism: uncultured bacterium (assembly GCA_964550765.1). Lineage (GTDB taxonomy): Bacteria > Deinococcota > Deinococci > Deinococcales > Trueperaceae > JBCCBI01. Next base: position 54,036 of record CAZKAZ010000027.1, read on the forward strand.
CCTGCTTCATCAAAAATACCGACCCGCAAACTCTCCGTGCCGCCATCGACACCGATGAAATATGCCATAAGACCTCCAGGGTTGCAATGTGATTTTCGGTCACAAAATTGTGGTTGTACGTTCGTGTGTGCTGTGTGGGCAGATTGTATCGCACTTGGCCTTATCTACCAAAGACACTGCAACATCTAGCAAAGGCAGCTACTAGCGGCATAGCAACTAGTGGCATAGTTACTAAAGGCATAGTTACTAAAGGCATAGTTACTAAAGGCATAGCAAAAAGGTATGGCAGGTATAGAGGGGCGCTATTGCTATGTCGTGCCTTGCTATGTGGCTTGTGTAAGCCTGCTCGAGCCACGTGTTACTCTCACCGCCATGGAAACTTCGGTTTGGACAGTCTTTTTGTATGCTTCACTCACCGCCATAGCTACTGGCTTGGGGGCACTGCCGTTTTTTGTCTTTCACAATGTCTCAAAGCGTACGCTGGGTTTGGCGAATGCTGCGGCGGCGGGTTTGATGTTATCGGCGTCGTTTCAACTCATCTATGAAGGGCTTAATTACAGCGCCTTACGTACCGTGATGGGGATGCTGATTGGGTTAGTGGCCATTGTCATTAGCCGTAAGCTTATCGCCCAACGGGGGGAACCGGACATTGCCGAACTGCAAAGCGCCAACGCCGTTAAAGCCCTGTTGATTATCGGGGTGATGACGGCGCACTCGTTTGCTGAAGGTGTCGGTGTGGGAGTGGCGTTTGGGGGTGGTAACGACTTTGGGGTGTTCATTACGGCCGCCATTGCCCTGCACAACGTACCAGAAGGTCTAGCGATTTCGCTGGTGTTGGTACCGCGTGGTAGTCCGGTGTGGAAAGCGGCCATGTGGAGTGTGATTTCATCCGTCCCCCAACCCCTCATGGCTGTACCTGCGTATTTGTTCGTGCGCGTTTTTGAACCCTTTTTGCCTGTGGGTTTGGGTTTGGCTGCTGGGGCGATGATTTGGATGGCAGCCTCAGAACTTTTTCCGGATGCGCTCGAGAACGCCCCTGCTAACAGTGCCGCCATCACCACGACTTTAGCCGTAGCCGCGATGACTTTGTTTCAGGTGTGGCTGGGTTAGCGGGTTTCTGTCTGTTGCGTGCTACCTGATAGGCTAGCGTATGGACAACAGTAGCAATCAAGGTATGGACAACACGACAGACAACGTCACCGACAATGCCGCTTTCAGCAACCCCATCATCGACATGATGCGCGCCAATTATCCTTTTGAAATCATCGACATTCACGCGCATTTTCCCATTGAAAACACCACCGGTTTGCCGGTGATGGAACGCCATCCCAAACTCAAAGATTACGGGGCAACGCGGGGTGGCCGCATGCGCAAAGAATGGGGTAATGCTGCCTATGAAGCCCCTGCCAAAGTCGGCGACGAAGACACCATCTGGGCCTACGCCGAACGCTGGGCGCAGGACTTGCGCGATAAGGGCATCAGCAGGATTAACTTTTTGACCGCCAACAGCAACGAACGCTTAGCAGAAATCGTCGCCAAATATCCCGAGCAATTTACTGGCTTTGCCCATCACGCCTTAGAACCCGGTGCTGATGTCAAACTCAAACACGCCGTGAATGAATTGGGGTTGCGCGGTTATAAACTCTTTGGGCCGCGTACTGAAATCCCATTTGAAGACCCCAGCGTGCGGGGTGTGTGGGAATTTTGCGCTGAACGCGAATTGCCTGTGCTGATTCACTTTGGTTACTTGGGGCGTGGTGGTGGCGTGGTCAGTCATCCGCGCATGAGCCCGTTGTCGCTGTTTGAAGTGGCTCGAGATTTTCCCGAAATTCCTTTTATCATTCCGCACTTTGGGGCAGGCTACTGGCAAGATTTGCTGGCGCTGTGCTGGAGTTTGCCCAATATCTACGTGGATTCGTCCGGCTCAAACCAGTGGGTGCGCTGGATGCCTTATGAGTTGACGCTCGAGCAACTCTTCGCCAAAGCCTACGAAACCTTTGGCCCCGAGCGGATGTTGTTTGGTACGGACTCCAACGCTTTTCCGCGTGGCTTTGCGGTGCGCTACTTACAAGACCAACTGCGCATCTGCTACCAGCGCAACTTTCCCGAAAGCGACATTGCGCTGTTTTTCGGTGGGAACGCTAAGCGGCTTTTGAAGCTCGAGTAAAACCACATTTTTGGGATGTATAAGATATTTTTGTAATCCGTGACGTCTGTCTGACGGTTCACGTTGTTGCGTCTGATGGGTCATGTTGCTGTTCAACTGTTGGTTTAAGTAGGTCGTGCTTTTGTTGAGAAGTGCTGGGGTTGCTCGAGCCAATTACCCCTGTGAGGAGAAAACGATGAAAGGTGTCATGTTCCAAGAATTTGCTAAGCCGCTCTCCCTCGAGCAGTTGCCTGACCCCACGCCGCCCCCTAAAGGTGTGGTCATTCGCGTTATGGCCACAGGCCTGTGCCGCAGCGACTGGCACGGCTGGATGGGACATGACCCCGATGTGCAGCCGCCGCATGTCCCCGGTCATGAGTTTGCGGGCGTCATTGAGGCGGTCGGTAAAGACGTCAGTAAGTGGCAACCGGGGGCGCGTGTCACCCTGCCGTTTGTGTGCGGTTGCGGAAGCTGTACCCAGTGTGCTTCTGGCAATCATCAGGTGTGTGATTATCAGATTCAACCCGGGATTACCCATTGGGGAGCGTTTGCAGAATATGTAGCCGTTGACTACGCCGACGTTAACCTCGTGCGTTTGCCAGACAGCCTTGATTTTGTGACCGCAGCCAGCCTCGGTTGCCGTTTTGTGACCGCGTTTCGGGCTGTGGTTGACCAAGGGAAGGTATCAGCAGGGCAGTGGTTGGCGGTACATGGTTGTGGTGGGGTGGGGTTATCGGCCATCATGATTGGGCGGGCACTCGGTGCTCGAGTGGTGGCTGTTGATATTGACGATGACAAAATTGGTTTGCCAGGTTTGATCAATGGATCACTCATCCCCGGCGGCACCGAAAAATACTCACCATCTGAATTGGCCATGGTCCTGGACGAGAACGCTATCAAGCTCTCGGTCTCAGTCCGCGAGGAGGACACTGTAATAAG